>NZ_CP038493.1:3345558-4014670 GCF_004752005.1 Thalassotalea sp. HSM 43
GTGAGTAATTTTATTGGTTGATTACAACCGATAACGTCATCTTCTGACTTTTTAAAACCCCGCTAAAGCGGGGTTTTTTATTGCCTGAAATTGTTGTCAGATTGCGCATTGATGATGCCTGTCAGCGCTGTTATGATGGCTTTATAAATGAATATAATAGCAATGCATATGGAACGAATGTGTTTACTGGCAAGTATTTACGAGAAATAATATCGCTTGGTTTTGGTGGCATCATCACCGGTTTTTTTTATTTTCTTGTCGAATATCAACCGTTTTTGTACGTCCCTGAGTACGTCGGTTTTGATCAGCCTTTGAGTTATGATGAATATTCCATTTCATTGATTGTCGCTATCAGTATTGCTGTTACCGTGTTTTTTCTTGGCCTTGCGCGTTATCTCTATGATGTTAAAGGGGTCAAGTACCTGTTGATAGTGATGGCACCAACCTTGATTCACGTCACCATCCGCATAGACCTTTATACCTTTCAAGTACCTCTTACCGCAGCGGTAGCCATCCCAGCGGTGTTGGTGGCCTGTATTATCATGCTCCCTAAGAGCCGCATGCCATAAAGCAGTGGATAATTGTGATAATAGGTATTAAAATAGCGCAGATTTAATTATGCAATTGAATTGCGTATAAATTTTATACTAATCATGCTGGTTTGGGGCATTTACCCATAGCAAACCGCCGGACACCATAGAAATAGGATTAGCAAGTATGAGCCTAACACCAAAACCAACGTATCGTCGTATTTTACTTAAACTTAGTGGTGAAGCCTTAATGGGTGATGAAGGCTTTGGAATTGATCCAAAGATCCTTGACCGCATGGCACAAGAAATCAAAGAATTAGTCGAAATGGGCGTGCAAGTTGGTCTTGTCATCGGTGGCGGTAATTTATTCCGCGGTGCTGGATTAGCGGCTGCAGGTATGAACCGAGTCGTTGGTGACCAAATGGGTATGCTCGCAACGGTAATGAATGGCTTAGCCATGCGCGATGCGCTACACCGTGCTTTTGTTAACGCACGTTTGATGTCAGCGATTGACTTAAAAGGTGTATGTGATGGATACAACTGGGCAGAAGCCATCAGTTTGTTAAAATCAGGCCGAGTGGTGATTTTCTCAGCCGGTACAGGTAACCCATTTTTTACTACGGACTCAGCAGCGTGTTTGCGCGGTATCGAAATCGAAGCCGATGCGGTATTTAAAGGTACCAAAGTAGATGGTATTTACTCTGCAGACCCTGTAACCAATCCAGACGCTGAACTATACTCTCAGCTAACCTATAACGAAGTTTTAGATCAAGAATTGAAAGTAATGGACTTAGCAGCCTTTACCTTGGCTCGCGACCACTCCATTCCAGTTCGTGTATTTAACATGAACAAGCAAGGTGCTTTAAAATCCATTATCTTGGGTAGCGAAGAAGGCACTCTAATCGATCACGCTGAAAATCTTAATAAATAATACTTTGTAAGTATTAGCAAAACCAAAGTTTAAAGAGAAAAGGAAACTGTTTTGATTAACGATATTAAACAAGATGCTCGTAGCCGTATGGGCAAAAGCATTGACGCGTTAAAAGTAAACCTTAACAAAATTCGTACTGGCCGTGCTCACGCATCTTTGCTAGATAACATCAGCCTTGAGTACTATGGTGTTGATACGCCATTGAATCAAGTTGGCTCTATTTCTACACCAGATGCCCGTACTATTGCAATTACGGTATTTGATAAGTCAATGATCAGTGCTGTTGAAAAAGCGATCATGTCGTCAGATTTGGGCTTAAACCCATCATCTCAAGGCACCTTGATTCGCATCCCATTACCACCGTTAACAGAAGAGCGTCGTCGTGATTTGGTTAAAGTTGTTGGTGGTGAAATCGAGAATGGTAAAATTGCCATCCGTAATATTCGCCGTGATGCTAACTCAGACATCAAGTCATTAAATAAAGATAAAGACATCAGTGATGATGAAGCGCGTCAAGCAGAAGACGAAATTCAAAAGATTACCGATGAATTCGTTAAGCAAGCAGACGAACTTGCAGCAGCAAAAGAAAAAGAACTGATGGAAATCTAATCCTTCATGTTCAAGTAAAAGCCGTAAACTTAGCATCTGCATGACAGATAATGAGTTTGCGGCATTTTGTTAAATGGATGAGATGTGACAATAAGTAACAATAACAACATTGAGCATGCGTCACTGCCACAACATGTGGCTATTATCATGGATGGTAATGGTCGTTGGGCACAGCAGCAGGGTAAGGTTCGTGTCGCAGGCCATAAGGCTGGCGTTGAATCGGTACGTGCCTGTGTAACAACGGCAAGAAAAATGGGAGTTAAAGCACTTACCTTGTTCGCTTTCAGTTCTGAAAACTGGATGCGACCAAAAGATGAAGTAAGTGTATTAATGGATTTGTTTATGTTTGTATTGACCAGAGAAGTCAAACGATTACATAAGAACAATATTCGTTTCCAATTGATAGGCGATAAACGTCGTTTCTCAGAAAAATTACAAAAAAAGATCGTTGATGCTGAGCAGCTAACGAAAAATAATGATGCTATGGTGTTGTCCATCGCGGCCAATTATGGCGGGCGTTGGGACATAGCCAAGGCAACGCAAAAAATTGCTCAACATGCTCTGGCGGGAGACATCGACGTAAACGACATTGATGAGCATTTGCTTAATCAGTACATTAATTTAGCGGATTTACCTGAACTCGATATGTTGATCAGGACTGGGGGAGACTATCGCATAAGCAACTTCTTGCTTTGGCAAGCGGCCTATGCGGAGTTTTATTTTACCGAAACATTATGGCCCGACTTTAAGGAACAAGCGTTTGAAACAGCGCTGCTATCATATTCCGATCGGGAGCGACGCTTTGGTAAAACCGGTGATCAGGTAAAGGCCGAGAAAACTGAAAAGGATTAACGTTTGTTAAAGCAACGTATTATTACAGCTGCAGTATTAGCGCCTCTGGCGATCGCGGCTATTTTCTTCTTATCTTTGCAAAACCTTGCCGCCATTCTAATGGCCGTCTTGGCAATTGGTGCATGGGAGTGGGGGCCTTTAATGGGCTTCGATACCAAGCCACGTCGCATTGGTTTTGTCAGTGCTTTGATTATCAGTATCCTAGCGATATGGTACGTTATACCACCGCAAGACGTGTGGAGCTTGGTTGGCAACATTAACCCTTGGGTTGTGTTTGTGTTATCAATCTCTTGTTGTTGGTGGGCGATTAGCGCCATCATGATTTTTAAATACCCAAGACATTCTGATTTTTGGAGCAGCCATCGCAGTGTGCGTGGTTTGTTTGGTTTGCTCACCCTAGCGCCAACCTGGTTAGCGTTTTTAACTTTGCGCGCCAACAACTACACATTGGATGAATATCACGGTACCTATTTGATACTGTTATTGTTTGCCATGGTGTGGAGTGCGGACATCGGTGCTTATTTTGCCGGCAAGCGCTTTGGTAAAAATAAACTTATGCCAAATGTTAGCCCAGGAAAAACCATTGAAGGCTTTATCGGTGGTGTGTTAAGTGCAGCACTGGTCGCGGTTATTGCTGGTCTAGTGTTTGGTTGGAGCGGTATACAAATCGCTAAAGTCGTGGCGCTGGCCTTACTTATTAGTACGGTGTCAGTGGTTGGCGATCTTACCGAAAGCATGCTTAAGCGCCAAGCTGGTGTGAAAGACAGTGGCAGCATATTACCTGGTCATGGTGGTGTGCTCGACCGTATCGATAGTCTAACGGCAACAGCGCCTGTATTTGCACTTTGCTTGATTTTATTTGGTTGGTAGTCAGTTAATGCAAGGCTTATCCGTCCTTGGAGCTACCGGCTCCATTGGTCTAAATACTCTTGATATTGTGCGTCGTCACCCTGACAAGTTCCGTGTGATCAGTTTGAGTGCTAATCAGCGCGTCGCACAGATGCATCAATTGTGTCTTGAGTTTAAGCCACAAACCGTGGTCATGGTCGATCCACAAGCGGCTGAGCAATTAAAGCTTAAGCTAATGGAAAGCGGTGACCATCAAATCCACGTACTGCAAGGTCAACAGGCACTGATTGCCTTGGTTCAAGAACCACAGGTAGATATTGTGATGGCCGCCATTGTCGGTGCGAGCGGTTTATTGCCGACTCTTGAGGCGGTTAAAGCCGATAAAAAAGTATTACTTGCTAACAAAGAAGCCTTGGTCACATCTGGGCAAATTTTTATCGATGCTCTGCATGCATCTAATGCCACGTTATTACCGATTGATAGCGAGCATAACGCCATATTTCAGTGCCTACCAAAGCCAATGCAACAAGGCATAGGCAGTGCACATATCAATGATAACGGCATCAGTAAGGTCTTATTGACCGGCTCTGGTGGTCCATTTAGAACATTACCGTTAGACCAGTTTGAAGCCATTACCCCTGATCAGGCGTGTGCTCACCCTAATTGGGATATGGGCCGTAAAATATCTGTCGATTCTGCGACCATGATGAACAAAGGCTTAGAGTTTATTGAAGCAAAATGGCTATTTAATCTGAGCCCCGATGATATTCAAGTTGTATTGCACCCGCAATCGACAATTCATTCGATGGTGCAATACAAAGATGGCTCGGTAATCGCGCAAATGGGTAACCCTGATATGCGCACACCAATTGCTCATGCCATGGCTTATCCACAACGTATTGACTCTGGCGTCGAACCTTTTGACTTTTTCCGTTGTCAAAACTTTGAGTTCGGTGAAGCCGATTTTGAGCGCTACCCTAATTTGAAACTGGCCATAGACGCTTGTCGAGCCGGTCAGGGCGCTTGTACGGCCTTGAATGCTGCGAATGAAGTAGCGGTTGAGGCTTTTTTACAAAAACAAATAAAATTTACTGATATCGCTCGTATTAACGCTGACGTAACGCAGCAATTTATAGATACCGATATCGATTGTATTGATGGTGTGCTGCAATTGGACAGTCAGGCAAGACATGCGGCAGTGGTATTGGTTGAGACCATAAAGGAACGTATTTGATGTTTGAATTTCTCTGGAACCTCGGTTCATTTGTTGTTGCGTTAGGTCTATTAGTGACCGTGCATGAATATGGCCATTTTTGGGTTGCACGAAAATGTGGTGTTCGAGTAGAGAGATTTTCCGTTGGTTTTGGTAAAACCTTGTGGCGTCGTTTCGACAAGCAAGGGACCGAATATGTTGTCGCCTTAATTCCCCTAGGTGGCTATGTCAAAATGCTTGACGGTCGTGTTGATGATGTTAGCGAGGCAGATAAGCCTTACGCATTTGATGGTAAATCAGTCTATCAACGTATTGCTATTGTCGCCGCCGGACCCATTGCAAACTTCTTATTTGCCATCGTGGCGTTCTATATAATGTTTTTGATTGGCATGACCAATCTTAAACCTATCGTTGGTGAGGTTGAAGCGAATTCAATCGCAGCCCAAGCTGGCATTACCTCAGAAAGTGAAATCATCAGCATAGCCGATAAACGCACATTAGATTGGCAAGCGGTGAATATGGGCTTAGTTGGTCATATCGGCGATCCTAAGATAGAAATAGAGACCCGTGCCAGCGATACAACTTACGTGCAAAAACATACGCTTGACACCCGAGATTGGCAGTTTGAACCGAGCGAAACCACCGCTATGCAGAGCCTTGGTTTTAGCCCATTTATGCCAGAAATAATACCGATTGTTGCGCGTATTGTTGAAAATCAAGCCGCCGCAAATGCTGGAATTTTGCTCGAAGATGAAATAATCGCAGTCAATGGTCAGAAAATAGATGGTAATTGGCAGCGATTTGTGGATACTATTGTGCAAAATCCAAATCGTTCAGTGGCAATTACTGTGGTTCGCGCAGGACAAGAGCAAACAATTAATGTTCTTGTGGGAACTCAGACCGATAACGAGGGTCGTAGTCTAGGTTATGTTGGATTATCACCAACATTATCGCCTTGGCCAGAGAGCCACAAAGTTGAGATTGCCTACGGGCCAATCGAAGCCGCAGGGAAGGCTGTTGATAGTACTTGGAATCTAATCGTTCTCAGTTTTGATATGATTGGTAAATTATTTACCGGTCAGGTCAGTGTCAATAACTTAAGTGGTCCAATAGCCATAGCCCAGGGGGCGGGTAGCAGCGCCGGGGTAGGTTTAGTATACTTTCTTAGCTTTCTCGCTCTGATAAGTGTCAATCTAGGGATTATTAACCTGTTGCCGTTACCTATATTGGATGGCGGACATTTGCTTTACTATTCCATTGAACTGGTAACCGGCAAGCCGGTTTCCGAAAAAGTGCAGGAAATAGGATTTAAAATTGGAGCGCTGGTATTGTTGACCTTGATGAGCATCGCTATCGTCAATGACGTATCCAGACTCTGACAAGACGGCTTTAGCCGCATAACATGAAAAGTTGATTAAAACCCATGATAATAAAAAAACTCGCCTTAGCAGTATTATTGGGCAGCGTTGGTAGCCAAGCATTTGGTGCCAATGAGTTTGTCGTAGAAGATATCGAAGTAAAGGGGCTACAGAGAGTTGCCTTAGGGGCTGCTTTGACTCATATTCCGCTCAGTGTCGGTGACGAACTGAACGAATTTCGTATCGCCCAGTCGATCAAGTCTCTGTATGCATCTGGTCACTTTCATGACATTAAAGTCTTGCGTGACGGTAAAAAACTGATCTTTAGAGTGAAAGAGCGTGAAACCATCTCGGAAATTATTTTCGATGGTAATGACGACATCAAAGACGAGCAATTGCAAGAAAGTCTAGATGGTTCGGATATTCGCGTTGGTGAAACTCTTGACCGTTCAGTTTTAACTGGCATTGAAACCGGACTTGAAGACTTCTATCACAGTGTTGGTAAATACAACGCTAAAGTAACGACGAAAATTGCCCACTTACCGCGCAACCGTATTAACCTGACTTTCGAGTTTGATGAAGGTGATGCGGCAGAAATTGAACAAATCAATATCGTTGGTAACGAATTATTCTCAGACGCCGAATTGTTAGACAAGGTTGAGTTAACTTATGACTCGCCTTGGTGGAACTTTATGGCGCAAGATCGCTACCAGAAGCAAACGCTGCAAGGCGATATGGAGACCATCGAAAGTCATTACCTTGACCGTGGTTACCTGCGCTTCAATATCGATTCCACACAAGTATCAATGACCCCAGATAAAGAAGGTGTTTATATCACCATGAATATATCTGAGGGTGAAAAGTACATGGTCAGCGAAATCGAGTTTATCGGTGATATGGCGGGTTATGAAAAAACCATTAAAGCCATTTCTCCGTTACGTGCTGATGAGCTGTATAATGGCGCTGAAGTTACCTATACCGAAGAATTGATTTCAAAATTCCTAGGTCGTTTCGGTTATGCTTATCCGAAAGTGCAAACAGGTACTGAAATTAATGACGAAGATAAGACAGTAAAACTTATCGTCTCCGTTGACCCAGGTAAGCGTATTTACGTTAATCGACTTAACTTCACTGGTAACGATGTTACCGCTGAACAAGTCTTACGCCGTGAAATGCGTCAAATGGAAGGCTCATGGTTGTCAAACAACTGGTTAGAAGCCTCTAAGATGCGTGTCCAGCGTCTACCTTATTTTGAATCGGTTGAGTTTGAATCAACACCAGTTCCTGGTGAAGAAGATTTAGTCGATGTTGACTTTACCGTTAAAGAGCAACCGTCAGGATCATTTACCGCAGGTATTGGTTATGGCTCATACTCAGGTTTGAGTTTGAATGCCGGTATTCAACAGAATAACTTTTTAGGTACTGGTAATCGTTTAGGCTTCCAGGTTAATACCATGCGTTATTCTCAAAGCGCGACGATTTCATATACCGATCCATATTTCACCATTGATGGTATTTCTCTTGGTGGTAATATCTTCTACAGTGAATTCGATGCCGGTGAAGCAAACCTTGTAGCCTACAACAATACCTCATATGGTGTTGGTGCCAATATTGGTTACCCGGTAAATGAATATGTTCGTTTGAATTTTGGTATTGGTTATAAAAACTCAGACATCTCTAACTTGCAGACTTACGAGCAAATTAAAGAGTTTTATGACATTTTCAAGGATCCAAATGATCCGGATGCCAAGCTAAACTTCGAAACTTACGATTTTAATGCGTCTATTTCACGTATTACCCTTAACCGTGGTACATTCCCTACAGCGGGTTCATCGCAAATACTATCTGGTAAGATTACTATTCCGGATGTGTCTGATGTGGAATACTTTAAACTTAAGTACGATGCCAAGTATTACTTCCCGCTTAGCCGCGATCACAGCTGGACTGTGTTAGCACGCTTTGAAGCAGGTTACGGTAACGGTTATGGTTCAATCAATGGCAACGATCAATTACTGCCATTCTGGGAGAACTTCCGTGCTGGTGGTGCAACCACGTTACGTGGTTTTGAAAACAACACCGTAGGTCCTCGAGCGATTTATCGTTATCCAAGCCAATCACCAGGTTTACCAGGTGAAGGTGGTGAGGTAAGCCCTCCAGATCAAGATGCTATTGTTATCTCTGATCGAAGTGTGGGTGGTAACGCTATGGCCATTGCCGGTGTCGAGCTAATTGTGCCAACGCCGTTCCTTGATGAAAGTTATTCAAATTCAGTACGAACCAGTGTGTTTGTCGATGCGGGTAACGTATGGGATACTGAGTTCAGTTTATCTGATTACAGTGCGCTTAATCCGATAGAGTTTCAGAAAATTGCAGATTTCTCAGATCCAGGTCGTATTCGTACGTCAGCGGGTTTGTCAATTCAGTGGTTATCACCAATGGGTCCAATGATCTTTAACTTTGCAAAACGCTTGCGTAGTGAAGATGGTGATGATACCGAATTCTTCAGTTTCAACATTGGTAAAACATTTTAATTTACCAGGTAAACAAATTGCTTTAAGGCGGCCGAGATCGCCAGTAAACAAGATTAAATTTAATAGGAGATATGTGTGAAAAATTTACTTAAATCTGCGGCGCTTACGGCCGTTGCCTCAACCATGATGATGGCGTCTTCTGTTGCAATGGCAGCAGATCAGAAAATCGGTACCGTAAACGTGCAACAAGTGATTTCACAATTGCCACAAATGGCAGATATTCAGCAAACAATTACCGCTGAATTCAAGGATCAAGTAGACGCATTGAAGAAGCTTGAAGGTGACATCAAATACAAGATGGAAAAACGTCAACGTGACGAAGCCATCATGAGCAAAAAAGAAATCGAAGCATTAGAAGGTGAAATCATTGAATTACGCCAAAACTATGCTGCTCAAGCGCAACCATTACAGCAGAACTTGAAGCGTCGTGAGCAAGAAGAACAACAAAAAATTCTTCAGCTAGTGAAAAAAGCCGTTGACGCGGTTGCTTCAAAAGAAGGTTATGACCTAGTCATTCAACAATCAGCTGTTGCATTTTCTAAGCCAGATTTGGATATCTCAGCTAAAGTTGTAGAACAAGCCTCTAAAACCCAATAAGGTCTTATATGGTAACTTTAGGTGAACTAGCCAGACAGCTTGGTGGTTCAGTACAAGGGGATGAATCTACCCAGATTCATTCCCTTGGCACATTAACAGATGCCAAATCTGGGCAAATAGCCTTTTTAGCTAATGCCAAATACCGTCAGTATCTAGAAGATACCCAAGCCAGTGCGGTTATTGTTTCAAAAGCACACGCGAAATATTGCAGCACCAATGCCTTGGTTCTCGATAATCCGTATCTTGGCTTTGCCAAAGTCGCGCAATTACTCGATACCACACCAAAAGCGGCAAGCGATATCGCGCCGACAGCGGTTATCTCTGACGATGTTCGCCTTGGTGAAGGTGTCTGTATCGGCGCAAATTCCGTTATCGAAAGTGGTGTTATCCTTGGTGATAATGTCATCATCGGTGCCAATTGTTTTATCGGTAAAGACGCTAAAATTGGCCGTAATAGTCAACTTTGGTCGAACGTCAGTATTTATCATCGAGTCGAGCTTGGCAGTGACTGTTTGGTTCAAGCCAATACGGCCATAGGTAGCGATGGTTTTGGCTACGCTAACGATAAAGGCATCTGGGAAAAAATTCCGCAATTGGGTACCGTACTGATCGGCAACAGTGTTGAAATCGGCGCATGTACTACAATTGATAGGGGCGCGCTGGAAAACACTGAAATTGATGATAATTGTATTATCGATAATCAGGTGCAGATAGCCCATAACGTGAAAATAGGTTATGGCACCGCTATCGCTGGTTGTACCGTTGTTGCCGGCAGCACCAAAGTAGGCAAACATTGTATTATTGCCGGCATGGTGGCGATTACAGGGCACGTTGAAATTGCCGACGGCACCTCATTTACCGGTATGAGTATGGTAACCAAAGGCATTAAAGAGCCTGGTTTGTATTCCTCAGGTATACCGGCTTTGACCAATAAAGAATGGCGTCGTAACGCCAGTCGTTATAAGCATCTCAATGAAATGTATAAACGTTTGCAAGAGTTGGAAAAACAGGTCGAAGAACTGAACAATAAAGAATCTTAACATCAGCCTAGTGCTGATGCTTATTACAAGGAATTGGTTTTGGAAAATACTAACAACGTCATTGACATAGAAGAAATTCAGACCCTGATACCACATCGTTTTCCGTTTTTATTGGTCGATAAAGTACTGGATTACGTACCGGGTCAATCGATCCACGCCATCAAAAACGTTTCCGTTAATGAACCTGTATTTCAGGGCCATTTCCCGGAATATAAAATTTTTCCTGGGGTTATGATCCTTGAAGCTATGGCACAGGCCAGTGGTATTCTAGGCTTTAAATCCGTTGAAGGCGAAGAAGGCGAAATGTTCCTGTTTGCGTCGATTGATAACGCCCGTTTTAAAAGTCCGGTAACACCGGGTGATACCATGCACTTGCATGTCGAATTTGTTAAAGAACGACGTGGTATGTGGAAGTTTGCTGGTACAGCAAAAGTTGATGGCAAAGTGGTTTGTTCTGCCGACCTTATGTGTGCAAGAAAAGGTGTTTAATTAAGTGATTCATCCGCAAGCGATTATAGAGCCTGGTGCGAAACTAGGTAACAACGTCAGTGTTGGACCATTCAGCTACATCGGTAACGACGTCACCATTGGTGATAACTGCGTTATCCATTCCCATGTGGTGATTAAAGGCGAAAGCCATATTGGCGAAGGCAATGTGTTTTTCCAGTTTGCCTCTATTGGTGAAGATTGCCAGGATAAAAAATACGCTGGCGAACCTACTCGTTTGCAAATTGGCGATCGCAATGTGTTTCGTGAAGGTTGTACCGTACACCGTGGTACAGTGCAGGATAATGCCATTACCATCATTGGTGATGACAACTTGTTTATGGCCGGTGCACACGTCGCTCATGACGTTATCATTGGCAATAACGGTATTTTTGCTAATCATTGTAACTTAGCCGGACACTGTAAAATTGGCGATTGGGTCATTTTTGGCGGCATGTCCGGTGCGCATCAATTTACCCAAGTCGGATCCCATTCATTCGTTGGTGGTGGCGGTATTGTACTGCGAGATATTCCTCCTTATGTCATGGTTTCTGGTCATCCAGCCAAACCGTTTGGTTTAAACTCTGAAGGTTTAAAGCGTCGTGGTTTTGATAAGGACGTGATCCTTAAAGTCAAACGAGCTTATAAAGAAGTGTACCGCAAAGGGCAAACCATCGCCGAAGCAAGTGCTGCGTTAGCTGAGGTTGCCAGCGAAACCCCTGAAGTGAAGACCTTTGTCGATTTCATTGAAAACTCACAACGCGGTATCGTTCGCTAACGATTGTTCGGAGTAGTCTGTCCATGTCGAATAAACCGGCGCCAGTTTTTGCCATTATCGTAGGCGAGCATTCAGGTGATACCTTGGGTGCTGGTTTAATGCAATCCTTACTTAACCGTTTTCCTGACGCCAAGTTTGTTGGTATTGGTGGTCCTAAAATGGAAAAATTGGGCTTTGAAAGCCTGTTTGCCATGGAAGAGCTCGCGGTTATGGGTATCGTTGAAGTATTAGGCCGTTTGCGCCGTTTATTGCAGGTTCGCAAAGAGCTGGTGCAATATTTTGTCAATAATCGTCCCGATGTTTTTATTGGTATTGATGCCCCAGACTTTAACCTTGGCCTCGAGCTTAGGCTAAAACAACAGGGTATCAAAACCGTTCATTATGTCAGCCCCAGTGTCTGGGCTTGGCGCGAAAAACGTATTTTTAAAATCGATAAAGCCACCGATATGGTTTTGTCGTTATTGCCGTTTGAAAAAGAGTTCTACGATAAGCATCAGGTGGCATGTACCTTTGTTGGCCATCCTTTAGCAGACCAAATCCCAATGCACAGCTCACGCAGTGACGCCAGAGCAGAACTTGGTCTTGATCAACAAGCGACCTATTTAGCCATCATGCCCGGCTCTCGTGGCAGTGAGCTGAATATGTTGCTCGCAGACTTTCTTGATACCGCACGTATATTAAAAGCTAAGTACCCTGAGTTAAAGTTTGTTGCACCCGTTATCAACGATATTCGTGAACAACAATTTAACGAAATTTGGCAACAGCATGCGCCGGAATTAGATATTTCCGTGGTGGTTAATCAAACCGACACCGTAATGGCCAGCGCCAATTGTTTATTGACCGCGTCTGGCACCGTCACCTTAGAAGGTGCGTTAATTAAAAGGCCAATGGTCGTTGCCTATAAGTTTAATTGGCTAACCGCTATTATTGGTCGAATTATGGTCAAATTAGAGTGGTTTTCGTTACCAAATCTATTGGCGAAGAAATCATTATTGCCAGAACTCTTGCAAGAGCAAGTGACCCCTGATAATTTGGCTAAAGAAGTTGAACCCTTGCTGTTTGAAGAACAGCAAACGCTGATTGATGAATTTACTCATATTCATCAAACACTGAAGCAAAATGCCAGTGAAAAAGCCGCCGATGCGGTGGTTGCGTTAATGGGCGCTTAATAGCCAGTTCTGCTGGCAAACGATTACCATAAATTCCCCTGTTTCTGGAGTAGGCTGTAAATGAGCGAAGAGTTTATTCGCCCCGATGTTGCTGTAATTGCTGGCGTCGATGAAGTGGGCCGTGGCCCGTTAGTAGGTGCTGTGGTTACCGCCGCGGTCATTCTTGATCCCAATAACCCTATCGAAGGCTTAACCGACTCGAAAAAATTGTCGGAAAAAAAGCGTAATGCCCTAGCCATAGAGATTCGCGAAAAGGCACTGGCTTACTGCATTGGCCGCGCGGAACCCGACGAAATAGATCAAATTAATATATTGCAAGCGACCATGGTTGCCATGCAACGTGCCGTTGCTGGTTTACCGATAACGCCACAGCATGTGTTGGTTGATGGTAATCGCTGTCCTGACTTTGGTGTACCGGCGACATCGGTAATTAAAGGCGATTTGAAGGTTGCGGAAATATCTGCAGCGTCAATTTTAGCGAAAGTGACGCGCGATCAGGAAATGTTAGACTTACACCAGCAGTATCCGGAGTATGGTTTTGCCAGTCACAAAGGCTATCCAACCAAAGCCCACTTTGAGAAGTTGGCAGAATTAGGCGTGCTTGATTGTTATCGCAAGAGTTTTAAACCTGTCGCCAATATACTGGCTAACAGTTCGGTCGTGGGGCGCTAATGCAAGACCCTAAATTTGTGCACCTACGCGTGCACAGCGATTACTCCATGAGTGATGGCCTAAATAAGGTCAAACCGATCATCGCCAAGGCAAATGATTTGCAGATGCCTGCCATTGCCTTGACCGATCAAATGAACCTGTGTGGTTTAGTTAAATACTACGGAGCGGCGCAAGGGGCGGGTATAAAGCCATTAATTGGTTGTGATTTCTGGTTAAATGCCCCTGAATTTGCAAACGATATTTGCCGTATCACCATCTTAGCCAGCAATAACACTGGCTATAAAAACCTTACTGAGTTGATTTCAAAATCCTATCTACGCGGTGAATTACACGGTAAAACCGTGCTCGATCGCGACTGGTTGGTCGAGTATAAAGAAGGGTTAATATTATTATCTGGCGCGAAAGACGGCGATGTCGGTAAAGCCTTACTCAAAGGTAACGACGAAACCGTTCGACAGTGTCTTAGCTTTTATCAACAACACTTCGCAGATAATTATTTCTTAGAATTGATTCGTACCGCTCGTCCACAAGAAGAAGAATACTTGCACATGGCTGTGGCATTGGCTGCAGAAACCGGTGTGCCCGTTGTCGCTACCAATGAAGTGGTATTTTTGGAACCGGAGAATTTTGATGCTCATGAAATTCGAGTATCAATCCATGATGGCTTCACACTTGATGATAAGCGCCGCCCACGCAATTATTCCAATCAGCAATATTTGCGCAGCGAAGACGAGATGTGCGAGTTATTCAGTGATATCCCGGAAGCGTTACAAAACTCAGTAGAAATAGCCAAACGTTGTAATGTCACAGTGCGTCTTGGCGAGTACTTCTTGCCAGATTTCCCAACCGGTGATCTGGATATCAAAGACTTTTTAGTCAAAGTGTCTGAAGACGGTTTACAAGAGCGTTTAGAGTTTCTAGTTGATAAAGACGCTGACGACTTTGCAGAGAAGCGTAAAGAGTATGACGAGCGCTTAAAAATCGAGTTGGAAGTTATCAATAACATGGGTTTCCCAGGTTACTTCCTAATCGTAATGGAATTTATTCAATGGTCGAAAGATAACAATATTCCAGTAGGACCCGGACGTGGTTCAGGTGCTGGTTCATTGGTCGCATACGCACTGAAAATCACCGACCTAGATCCGCTCGAATTCGATCTACTATTTGAGCGTTTTCTTAACCCTGAACGTATTTCAATGCCGGATTTCGACGTCGACTTTTGTATGGATCGTCGTGATGAAGTTATTGATCACGTTGCTGACTTGTACGGCCGTGATGCGGTATCGCAAATTATTACCTTTGGTACCATGGCCGCAAAAGCGGTCATACGAGATGTTGGTCGCGTATTGGGCCATCCTTATGGTTTTGTCGACCGCATATCAAAATTAATACCTGGCGACCCGGGTATGACGTTGGCGAAAGCCTTTGAAATTGAACCTCGCTTGCCTGAGGTATACAGCCAAGACAATGAGGTTAAAGACCTTATTGATATGTGTCGTATTTTGGAAGGTACCACACGTAATGCCGGTAAACATGCTGGTGGTGTTGTTATTTCACCGACCACGATTACCGATTTCGCACCGTTGTATTGCGATAGCGAAGGGCTTAACCCGGTTACTCAATTCGATAAGAATGACGTCGAAGAAGCGGGTCTGGTTAAGTTTGACTTTTTGGGTCTTAGAACCTTAACCATTTTGCAGTGGGCCATTGAAATGGCCGATGAAAAGCAGCTTAAGCAAGGCAAAGAGCCAATCGATATTGCTGCCATTCCGCTTGAAGATAAGAAAAGCTATGAACTCTTATTGAGAGCTGAAACAACCGCCGTATTCCAGTTGGAATCACGGGGTATGAAAGATCTGATCAAACGTCTAAAACCTGACTGTTTTGAAGATATGATCGCTTTGGTAGCGTTATTCCGTCCGGGTCCATTGCAATCCGGCATGGTAGATAACTTTATCGACCGTAAGCTCGGTCGAGAAGAAATCAGTTACCCTGATGAAACCTGGCAACATGAATCGTTACAACCAATCCTAGAGCCAACCTACGGTATCATTCTATATCAAGAGCAGGTTATGCAAATCGCTCAGGTTTTGGCAGGTTATACCCTAGGTGGCGCGGATATGTTACGTCGTGCAATGGGTAAAAAGAAACCGGAAGAAATGGCCAAGCAGCGTTCTGGTTTCGAACAGGGTGCGATTGACTTGGGCATTGACGGTCAGTTGGCGATGAAAATCTTTGACTTGGTTGAGAAATTCGCCGGTTATGGTTTTAACAAATCGCACTCCGCAGCTTACGCTTTGGTTTCCTATCAAACCTTATGGATGAAAGCTCACTTTCCTGCGCCATTTATGGCCGCGGTTATGTCTGCGGATATGGACAACACCGACAAAATCGTCACTTTAGTCGATGAATGTGAAAACATGGGCATAGATTTATTACCGCCTGATGTGAACAGTGGCTTATATAAATTTACCGTCAACGATGACGATCAAATTGTTTACGGCATCGGCGCAATTAAAGGCGTTGGTGAAGGTCCAATTGAAGCGATAATTGAAGCTCGTGAAAGTGGTGGGCCGTTTAGGGACTTATTTGATTTTTGTGCTCGTATTGATCTGAAGAAAATTAATAAGCGCGTGTTAGAGCGTTTGATTAGATCAGGCGCCATGGATAACCTTGGTCCACATCGTGCTGCTATGGCAGCAACCTTGACCGAAGCCATTAAGGCGGCTGATCAACACGCCAAAGCACAAGCTATCGGTCAGGATGACTTATTTGGTCTGATCAACGAAGAAGTCGATGATAATATTCAGTCATTCCAGGAAGTTCCACATTGGGAAGAAGCGGTTTGGCTAGACGGTGAACGGGAAACATTAGGTCTATACTTGACCGGTCACCCAATAAATCGTTATTTGGATGAAATTAAAAAATACGGTTCGCCTCGATTGGTAAATCTGCAACCTGGCGGCAAAGATAAAATATCTACTGCCTCAGGCCTAGTCATTGGTGTAAGGGTGTTAATCAATAAAAAAGGCCGACGTTGGGCTTTGGTTACCCTTGACGATAAAAGTGCCCGTATAGATTTACGACTGTTTCCAGATGATTTTGAGCGCTTTGAAGAAATCATAAAAAATGACTCAATTTTGGTCTGTAAGGGACAGGTCAGCTTTGATGATTTCTCCGGAGGCCTTACAATGACCGCCCGAGAAGTAATGACAATTGCTCAGGCACGTGAAAATTTCATTAAGTCAATTGACTTAAACGTTGTAAAACAAACACTTGAACCAGATTTCGCAGAGAAATTGGTCACCACACTGTCACCATACAAAGAGGGGACATGTCCACTAAGAGTGTTTTATCAACGACCTGAAGCATCGGCAGTACTTGAATTAGGTACACAATGGCGAGTAACGCCTAGTGATACCTTAATACATGAGTTAAAACTGTTATTAGGCGAGAATAATATCGCTTTACAGTTTTAAAAGTTAAAGAATTTTAGTAAAATCGCCCACTTGAGCGGTTCGAATGACCTCCTTTGTCATGCAAATAAATGCGACAAAGGCAATAGACAACATATTAGGTAACGAATTTATGTCACTCAATTTTTTGGATTTTGAGCAACCAATTGCAGAATTAGAAGCAAAAATAGAAGAGCTGCAATTAGTAAACCAGGGGCAAGAACTTGACCTGGATCTTGAAGCTGAGATTGCGCAATTGCGTAAGAAAAGCGAAGAGCTGACCAAGAAAGTCTTTGCTGACCTTGACCCTTGGCAGGTATCTCGCATTGCCCGTCACCCAGGACGTCCTTATACTCAGGATTACATCGATCGTATTTTTACTGATTTTGATGAATTGGCTGGTGATCGTGCTTATGCAAATGATGCTGCGATTATTTCTGGTACAGCACGATTAGATGGCCGTCCAGTTGTGGTTATTGGTCATCAGAAAGGCCGTGCAACAGCTGAGAAGGTGCGTCGTAACTTTGCCATGCCTCGACCTGAAGGTTATCGTAAAGCATTGCGCATCATGGAAATGGCTGAGCGTTTTAACATGCCAATCATTACCTTTATTGACACCCCAGGTGCATACCCAGGTATCGGTGCAGAAGAGCGCGGACAGTCAGAAGCGATTGCCCGTAACTTAAAAGTAATGTCGCGTTTGAACGTACCTATCATTTGTAGCGTTATCGGTGAAGGTGGTTCAGGTGGTGCATTAGCGATTGGTGTCGGTGACCGTGTCAATATGTTGCAGTATTCAACTTACTCGGTTATTTCACCAGAAGGTTGTGCTTCTATTTTGTGGAAAACCGCAGAAAAAGCCCCGTTAGCTGCTGAAGCCATGGGTGTTACTGCCGATCGTATTAAAAGCTTAGGCTTGATTGATAACATTATTGCCGAGCCGTTAGGTGGCGCGCACCGTGATTACGACTTAATGGCCAATCAATTAAAACAAGCGCTTAAGAAAGACTTAAGTGATATTGATGATCAAGACGCAGATAAGTTGATTGAGAACCGTTATCAACGTTTGATGAATTACGGTTACTGCTAAACACAGCATATTGAAAGGGAAGCATCAGCTTCCCTTTTTTAGCTAAAGACTTTCCTTATAAGTCATGCATGTGCTAATTTAAACTCCTAATGAACACCTCAAATTCCCTTTGCCAACAGTTACTTGAATTTTTAAACCAGCATCAGTTACTGGGCAGACCTTTGACGCTTGCCTATAGCGGAGGTTGTGACTCACAAGTGTTGTTGCACCTGCTTGCCAGCTTAAAAAATCAAAGTCAGTTAACGACCCAGTTACAAGCGATACATGTGCATCATGGTTTAAGCGAGAATGCCGATGATTGGCTTCGTTTTACCAAACAACAAGCGCAGCAGTTAGGCATCCCATATCAAGCGATTAAGGTTGATTTAACAGCGCAAAAACGTCAGAGCTTGGAAGCCCTTGCCAGAGACGCACGCTATCAAGCACTAAGCGAGCACAGCGCAGATGACGCTGTGATCCTTACCGCACATCATCAAGATGATCAATTAGAGACCATGTTATTGGCGCTTAAGCGCGGTTCAGGCGTGTCGGGCTTAGCGGCGATGTCTGATATTCGGGCACATAACAAGCAGCAGTTATTGGCTAGACCTTTATTGAGTTCATCGAGAATGGATATCGAGCACTATGCAGAGCAGCATAATCTTGATTGGGTAGAGGATGAGTCCAATGTAGATGAACGTTTTGATCGCAATTTTCTACGCCGACGAATTATCCCCAGCTTGCTGGAGCGATGGCCACATATGCTTAGCAGCAGCAGTCGCAGCGCCAAACATTTTTCCGAAGCGCAGCAATTATTAGAGCACTATGCAAAAGATGATATAGACACCATCAGCAATGCCGATAAGCAACTGTTAATTGAGCCGTTAAAAGCCTTATCCGCTGCCAGACAGCGCAACGTTATTCGTTTTTACTGCAAACAGCATGGCGTATTGATGCCAAGTGAAGCGCAGCTCGAGCAAATCATGCACACTTGTGTATATGCCAAAGTCGACGCCAACCCTCAGGTAAAGTTGGCAAACGCAATGGTCCGCCGTTATAAACAACAACTGTTGATAACGCCTATATATCAAGATCTCAGTAATTGGGCACAAACCATAGATATCAATGACTTGCCACAGCAAGTATCATTGCCTGATGATCTGGGGGTATTGCAGCTTGATATGGTTGATCATCAACACGCCTTTGAGCTGAAAGGGTCACCGCAGTTGTTGCCAATCAGCAATGACTGCCAGCAACTAATACTCGATTTTAATTATCAGAATGTTAAGGTATGGCCTGATTTTCGCGACAAACGCCGAGAATTGAAAAAAGTGTATCAAGAGCTCGCCTTACCAAATTGGCAACGAGGTCGACAAATCAACGTGCGTATTGAGCAAACCCTTGCCGCCGTTGTTGATCGTTTTATCAATAAAGATTATTTACAGTCGCTTGCAACGACAAGTGACAAACACCAAAAACTCCTGCGAATTCGCAGATGTGATTAACAAGAGATGTAACTTCTATGTCAGAACTATTAAAAAAACTCACTTCAGGAAGTCTGGTTGTTCAGATCATCATTGCCATTATTATTGGTTGTGTTGTCGCAGCAGTGGCACCAGAAACGGCTAAAAACTTCGCGATTTTAGGTGGTCTATTTGTCAATGGTCTTAAAGCCGTTGCCCCGGTATTGGTTTTTGTCTTGGTCATCGCCTCGATAGCGAACCAAAAACTCGATAGTGACGCGGAGTTGCGACCAATCATCATACTGTACTTTATTGGTACTCTTTGTGCGGCATTTACCGCGGTGATGATGAGTTTTATGTTTCCGACCACCTTATCGCTTGATTTAGCCGGTGCGACGGCTAATCCACCACAAGGCTTGAATGAAGTATTGACCACCTTAGTGTATAAATTGGTTGATAATCCGTTCAATGCCATTGTCACCGGTAACTTTATCGGTATTTTGGCTTGGGGCTTAGGCTTAGGTTTTGCATTCAAAGGTGCCAGTGATAACACCAAAAGTATGATTCAAGATGTTGCCGATGCCATTACTATGGTGGTGCGTGTGGTGATTCGTTTAGCGCCTATCGGTATCTTTGGTCTGGTGGCCAATACCATAGCCACGACCGGATTTTCTGCGTTATTAGAATACGCTGAGTTATTGATGGTGTTAGTCGGTTCTATGTTGTTTATCGCTTTGGTTGTTAACCCAATTATTGTCTATGTGATCACCCGTCAAAACCCATACCCATTGGTGTTCACTTGCCTCGTTAAATCAGGTATAACCGCGTTCTTCACCCGCAGTTCAGCCGCTAACATTCCAGTCAATATGCGCCTTTGTAAGCAACTTGACTTACATGAAGATACCTATTCGGTGTCCATTCCACTTGGCGCGACCATTAATATGGCCGGTGCAGCGATCACCATTACCGTGTTATCGCTTGCTGCGGCGCACACTCTAGGTATTAACATCGATCTCGGTACCGCATTGCTACTGAGCGTTGTCGCATCGATATCGGCTTGTGGTGCATCTGGTGTTGCCGGCGGCTCATTGTTATTGATTCCACTGGCGTGCGGTTTGTTTGGCATTAGTAACGATATCGCCATGCAGGTCGTCGCGATTGGCTTTATCATTGGCGTCATTCAAGACTCAGCCGAAACCGCACTCAACAGCTCGACTGACGTGGTATTTACCGCTGCGGCATCGCACCATATCACCAACAAGTTAGACTAATAAATAGCGTGTTTGAGAAAAGGCGGCGTTAGCCGCCTTTTTTATCGGCAAAATTCGAGTAAACTTTCGCAGTTTATACTGCACAAATAATGCACCATTAAGTTTTCCACATAAGCTGTGGATAACGTTGTGCATTAACCTTTTACAACAGATCTAAGCCCTAATGAATCCTAGCCTCAGCGGTTGTGTTCGTTATTTAGACACTCCGTTTGATTGCTCACTTTTAATATCAACAGTGCGGTAATTCTGTGCGCTTTACATTATGTTAACGGTTATTTTTCGATTCATTATTGTTTGAAAGCCAAGCATTAACCTGTTAGAGCGCAAAACATTACAAAAACCTTTAATTATGCTATTCTAGCCGCCAATTTTTGCAAAATATCTTGGATGTTTTAGATGTTGCATTTGCATATGACACTCGCGGCGTTGAGTATCGCTTTGTTTACTTTTCGCTTTGCGCTGAAAATGACCAACCCAGAGAAGTTACAAGCGCGTTGGTTAAAGATAACCCCGCATGTCATCGACACGTTATTATTTGTGGTGGGCATTATCATGATGGTGCAATACGCCTTATACCCAGGCCAAGTGCCGTGGATGACGGAAAAGTTACTGGCCGTAGTCGCTTATATCTTTACCGGTTATTACACCTTAAAGCTTGCGCGTAACAATACCATGCGAATTATTGGTTACCTTGGCGCGATGGGCTGGGTGATTTTAGTGGCCAGAGTGGCCATGACCAAACAAAATTTTCTACTTTAAAACGAACAAAGTAGCGACAACTTATTGTGGTACCCCTGAGTGGGTAATGAGTATTCAAATTAATGAAAGATTTATTATTGGCAGAACTTAAAGCCAAACAAGTCGACTTAGCTCAAGCTCTGTGTTTGATTGAGCAGCATGTCCTTTTGAATGATCATGCGGACTCACAGATGAACATGGAAGACATCAATGGTTTTATTGATTACTTTGCTGACAAGCTAACCGATATAGATGATCCATTAGATAGAGCAGAGCGCCTATTGCGTCTGATTTTTGTTGAACAATTATTTGTCAGCGAACACAAAGAAAACTGGACCATCGCCGAACATCAATTAAATCATGGTATGGCGTATCGTTCATTGGCTCCAGCGGCAAAAAACTTGATGATTTTGCATATCCTGCGTGCCTGTGGTTTTCATGCTGAAGCCGTTTATGTGCCTGACCAGGTGATGTTACGCATCATTTGTGACGATGAATACGCGATAATTTTTCACAGCATTGATGGCAAACCGATCAGCTGGATGGAATTAGATCAGCGTTTAAACGATGATGACAACGAAGACGAACATGCGTCGTTAGAACCAATCAGCGATAACAAGTTATTGGTGCAATACTTACTCAGTGTTAAGAATGCCTTAATACGTGAAAATCGTTATTTTGATGCACTGACTCTGGTTGAGTTGGTTTTAGCATTAGAGCCTCACGACCCGTATCATCATCGTGATCGCGGTTTCTTATTGCAGCAACTCGATTGCTACAAAGTGGCATTTGATGATTATAAGTACTATCTGGACAAATGTCCGGATGAGCCGGAAGCTCAATTATTGAAAATGCAGTTGGAAAATATCCACCTTGCCGATAGCAAGGTTCACTAGCACACTAGATAAATTAAAGCGGCATAAAATAAAGCGGCAGCTGCGCTGCCGCAACAATAATAATAAAAAAGTAGCCTGCGTCGTGGCTAAATAGGGAGATTTATGGAAACAACCACAATGTTCACCAACGATGCGTCAGTATTGGGTTTACTGGCCATTATGCTTGGTTTGGTATTTTATACCGCGAATTCCACCAACCGACATTGGCAGCGTTTTTACTCTATCGTGCCAGCAGTGTTACTGTGTTATTTCTTACCATCATTATTAAACACCTTTGGTATCATCAGTGGTAAAGAATCGAATCTTTATTACGTTGCGTCCCGATTCTTATTGCCGACTTGCTTGGTGTTGCTCACCCTGAGTGTTGATTTAAAAGCCATCGCCGGACTTGGCAAAAAAGCCATTATTCTATTTTTTACCGGCATGGTGGGCATCATTATTGGTGGTCCAATCGCTTTGCTTATTGTCTCCTCGTTTTCACCAGACTTATTGGGTGTCGATGGGCCTGAGGCCGTATGGAGAGGCTTAACCACTGTTGCTGGCTCATGGATAGGCGGTGGTGCAAACCAAGCAGCAATGAAAGAGATATATGGCGTTGGTGATCAAATATTTTCGGCTATGATCACTGTTGATGTGATTGTTGCCAATTTATGGATGGCCGTGGTGCTTATTTTGGCGGCAAATGCCAAACAAATAGACGCAAAATCTGGTGCGGATACCAGCGCAATTAGCCGTTTACAAGAAAAGGTCGAAAACTTCCAACAACAACACGCCCGTATGCCAACCTTAAATGATCTGATGATTATTCTGGCGATTGGTTTTGGTGTGACAGGTTTCGCCCATATCTTTGCCGACCTGATCACGCCGTTCATGGTCGATAATTACCCGACTCTTGACCGTTTATCTTTCCATAGCAAGTTTTTCTGGATGATCGTGTTTGCCACGGTTGTCGGAATTGGCCTATCATTTACTCGTTTTCGCAAGCTCGAAGGGGTCGGTGCCTCACGAGTCGGTTCGGCAATGTTGTATATATTGATTGCTTCTATCGGCATGAAGATGGACGTAACCATGATCGCCGACGCACCAATTTATTTTGTTATTGGTATCATTTGGATGGCGATTCACGCCTCATTGATGCTGTTCGTTGCTAAAATGATTAAGGCACCGTTGTTTTATATGGCGGTCGGCAGTCAGGCAAATGTTGGCGGCGCAGCGTCAGCACCTGTGGTCGCGTCAGCATTCCATCCATCACTCGCTCCAGTGGGCGTGTTATTGGCGGTACTGGGTTATACTTTGGGTACGTTTGCCGCCTGGTTTTGTGGTCAAATTTTACAAACTATCTCGTAATTATTAAGGATTATCATGGGTTTACAAACTATCGATTTTGCCAATGTCAGTGTTGCTAACGACAAGCCATTTGTCTTGTTTGGCGGCATGAATGTACTTGAATCAAGAGATTTGGCATTAAAGATCACTGAGCATTATGTTGAAGTGACCAACAAACTGGGCATTCCTTATGTGTTTAAGGCATCGTTCGATAAAGCCAACCGCTCGTCGGTACATTCATTCCGTGGTCCAGGTATGGAAGAAGGGTTGAAAATTTTTGAAGAAATCAAATCAACGTTTAACGTACCTATCATTACCGATGTGCATGAAACCCATCAAGCACAACCGGTGGCAGAAGTGGTTGATGTGATTCAATTACCGGCGTTCTTGGCTCGTCAAACCGATTTGGTGGTTGCGATGGCACAAACCGGTGCGGTGATTAACGTTAAAAAACCACAGTTTTTAGCGGCTCATGAAATGCGTCACATCATTAAAAAGTTCAGTGAAGCGGGCAACGAAAATATTATCTTGTGTGAGCGTGGTAGCTGCCATGGTTACAATAACCTTGTTGTTGATATGTTAGCCATGGATGAGATGCGATCTATGGCGCCGGTTATATTTGATGCCACACATGCATTGCAAAAGCCTGGTGGTCGTGAAGATTCAGCAGGTGGTCGACGTGCTCAAGCGGCACAATTGGCACGCTCTGGTATGGCGCTTGGTATTGCTGGCTTGTTTATCGAAGCACACCCTGATCCTGACCAAGCAAAATGTGATGGACCGAGTGCGTTACCATTACATGCATTAGAAGCGTATTTGGCGCAAATGAAAGCCGTTGATGACTTGGTTAAATCATTCCCACCATTAGTTACTGGTTAATGATATTGTCATAACGAAAAAGGAACGCTAAAGCGTTCCTTTTTTTGTTTGTACTGTTTTATGTTTGCGTTTTGGTTGTTGCCTTTACGCCATTAAATTAATCATAGCGATAAAACCTGTCAACATGATCAGCAGGCACACGGTGACGGCTAATGGCAGCAATTTATTACTGCAAACTTGTTGTACCTTGTCAGTACCGTAACGGTTCACCCAATATTTGGCTTTAGGGTTGCAGCTGATGTAGCTCATGAGCTTTTGCTTGTCCCTAAGTGCCAAGGTGTGTTTTAAACAAAAAAGACCTGAGGCGATGAGAATAAATGGAACAAGCAGGGCGGCTAACATAATATTTCCTCTTTTCGTCTACGTACGCGTAGTGAGATAAGCGTCGTAATCGGGAATTTGTTTTTGCATTGGCGCATTAAACAGCTGTGATGTAATCAACATATCTGCGGTTGAGATGTTACAGGCGACAGGAATATTCCATACAGCAGCAAGTCGCAGTAGTGCTTTGACATCAGGGTCGTGTGGCTGTGCTTCGAGTGGATCCCAGAAAAAAATCATCATATCGATTTTTTGCTCGGTAATTAGCGCACCGATCTGCTGATCACCACCAAGAGGACCTGAAATTAGCTTGTTGATATCCAATCCTGCTTGTTGTTCTAATTGCGCGCCCGTTGTACCGGTGGCAAAAAGCCTGTGTTTAATCAATTGTTGTTTGTGTTGTTTACACCAATCAATCAATGCTGCTTTCATATTGTCATGGGCAACCAAGGCAATATTTTTGTTGGCAGCGGTGGTAACCTGTTTATAGTTCATTTGCCTGTCCTATATGTGTCTTACTCTGTTGTAAGCCTTTTTCACGCTCAGGGCAAGTGTTAACTGACTATGAAACATTACCGATGCAGTTTCATACTGGCTAAATCGTTAATCCCATCCTTTGATAACTCTTTGATGGCTTTCTTATAATGGCCACGTAAATGTGATTTTAGGTGGGGAACAACGTGTTTTTTATCTATCCCTTTAGCGACGCAATACAGCGCTAACGTGAATACCGTATCCGCTTCCGGCAAACTGGCTTGTCGATTCGCCATTTTGTTATAGCAACTGCCACAGCCACCTTTAAATTGATACGCAGTATTAGCAAAAATAACACCAAAGCCCATTACACTTGCAACAACATCGACCGCTTGGGGGGCGAGTTTTTCTGAACCTGGGATCGGCGACTTTCGATACTGGATTAAAGCCGCTGACAACTGTTGCACCATAGTGGCAACTAGGTCTTGTGGTTGATTTATTTGTTGTGGGTTAAAGCTCAGCGGGATACGCATAGCGGAGCCTTGCTGGTAATCATTATGACTGACTTGAATATCATTACCGCGCAATGCGTCTGTAAAACCAAGTTGTGGCATGATGTTCGGTAATTGCGCGTATTGCTCTGGTGAGTAGAGGCTGATTGGCCAATCCTGCATACCGGCATAATCTAGGGTATTTCGAAACACCAATTGCGTCATTTCTTCAACGCTACTGACTTTACCGGGATAGAAAGTGTTTGTTGGTAGAATCAGCTGACTTTGTTCTTTGAAATAGGATTCGCCAAAGTTTTCGACGGCCCAAATAAAGGTATCGATTAGCCACTGTTTAGAGTCTGCATCGAGAAGAGGAGATGGTTTAAATAATGATGCTAGCATAGCGAGTTGAATCAGTATTAAAAAAGGCAATGTAGCATGTAACTATCTCGTCAACAAGGGCATCAACGAGCACCATAGCAAGCAGGGCATTAGGCACAGCGTTAGCACTAAAATACCCGCCAGCATCAATCAACAGCAAAACTTGGCATTGGCCGATTTTTTCCTCGATTAATTATGTGCACTCATCTTTATCTCTGGCATAATCTTGTTATCAATATTGTCGTTTAAATGAAAAGACACAGGATGCGCTTTCTTCATACCTCTGACTGGCACATTGGCCGGTTGTTTCAAAACCAATCTCTTCTTGATGATCAACAATACGTGTTGGCACAAATAAAGCGCTATTTAGTCGAATATCAGGTCGATGCGTTAATTATCGCTGGCGATGTCTTCGATCGTTCTGTGCCGCCAGCCGAAGCGGTGCAAATCCTTGATGACTTTATTAATGAAATTCAGCAGCTTAACGTGACCACTATAATGATCAGCGGTAATCATGATAGCGCCAAACGTCTTCGTTTTGGTGCTAAGCAAATGCAGCACGCTGGCGTGCATATTCTTGCCGACTTAGCGGACATCGAACAACCTGTGATCGTCGAAAAAGCCGGTCAGAAAGTGGCTTTTTATGGCGTGCCATATCATGATCCCAGTGAAGTGAGATTGACTTTTAAAGACGATGATAACGCACAAACAATTCGCAGTTACGATCAGGCTCACAGTTATTGCGCGCAACAAATATTAGCTCATAAAAATTTGCACCATAGTGATATGGCAGCGGTTTTAATTTCACATTGTTTTCTTGATGGCGCCAGTGAGTCTGATTCAGAACGACCATTATCGATAGGTGGTGCAGACAGAGTGAGCTGGCAGCCTTTAGAGCCATTTGATTATGTTGCCCTTGGTCATTTACACGGACCACAATATAAGGGTAAGCCGCATATTCGCTACTCCGGCTCGTTATTAAAGTATTCATTTTCCGAATACAAACAACAAAAAGCGGTCACCTTGGTTGAATTAGAATCAGGCAAAGACATCGCCTTGACCTCACTACCATTAACCGCGAAACGCGACGTTAAAGTGCTCGAAGGCACCTTGCAACAATTAATAGAACAAGGCCAGAATCATATAACAGAGCATGGTAAAGCGAGCGATGATTATTATCTTGCCAAACTAACCGATACTGAAATCATGCTTGATCCGATGGGGCAATTACGCTCTGTTTACCCAAATATTTTGCAACTCGAACGGGTTAATTTCGCTCAAAGTGAGCAGCAACATCAGCCAATTGCCTTTGACAATCAAAAATCCGAAGCCGATGTGTTCGCTGAATTTTATCAACAAGTGATGGGCATGGATTTAAGTCAACCGCAACGTGACTTGTTACACAGCTGTATTGATCAAGCGAAACAACACCAGGAGGGCGAATAATGAAACTGATTAATTTAACCATCAGCGCATTCGGCCCTTTTGCAAAAACGCAGACAGTTGATTTTACCAGCCTAGGTGATAATCCGCTGTTTTTAATCGATGGTCCAACTGGCGCGGGTAAGTCTTCGGTGTTACATGCTATATGTTACGCCTTATATGGCGAAACGACCGACGAAGCGCGCAAAGAGCAGGGCATTCGCAGCGATCATGCCAGCGATGATACCTTAACCTCGGTCGGTCTAGAATTTGCCATTAAAGACAAGCGCTATCGAATAACCCGCACACCTTCGCAAATGCGAGCGGGTAAACGCGGCGATAAATTGGTCAAACACAACGCCACCGCAGAATTATTGCAGTTGCTTGACGATGGCACAGAACAGCTGCTCGTCGCCAAAAAGAAAAAGGATGCCGACGAATACATTTTGCAAATTGTCGGATTAAGCGTGGATCAGTTTCGCCAGGTCATGGTATTACCACAGGGCAAATTTCGCGAATTGTTACTGGCCAACTCAAGCGACCGTCAAGCGATTTTATCGACGCTATTTGCCACTGACATTTATCAAAAAATTGAAACACAAATTAAAGAGCGTGCCCTGCAAATTGAACGCCAATACAGTCAATTTAAAAGTAAGATTGATGAAACCTTGAGCGAAGTGTTGGTCGACAGTAATGAACAACTGCAGGAAAAAATTGTACAGCAACAACAATTGTGCGAGCAGCAACAGCAAGCCAAACATATTGAAGACGCTAATCGTCAATTATGCTTAGGCCAATATAAAGATGGCGAAAGCCTAAGTAAGCAGTTTCAGTTGCATGCCATAGCGACAGAAAAACTCACCGCAATCGAAAGCCAACGTGAGGCTATGCAGGCTTTAGCGCAGAAAATTGAACTGGCGTTAACCGCACAAAAAATTAAGCCGCAATTACAAGCGTTAGACCAGCTAAAGGCTGACGTTCAACAAATTGAAACGCAGAAAAAGGTGTGGCTAAACGAGCAACTTGAGCTTAACAAACAACATCAACATGCCACACAGCAATGGCAATCGGCCAAACAACAACTGCAACAGCGGGATGAGATATTACATCGTATTGCGGGGTTAAAGTCCTTGCTACCAGTGCAGCAAAGCTTTGCCCAAACTCAGCAGTATTATCAAGACCACGATAAGGCATTGCAAGACGCACAATTATTACTGCAAAGCAAACAACAAGAGCATAAATCCATTGCTGAGCGCAGTGAAAAAGGCCGTCTGTTAATTGAACAAAGCCAACAACAACTGGGCCAGCAAAACGAGTTAATGCTTGAATTGAAAAATTTACAGCAGCAAGCAATATTATTGGACGAACGAGATCAGCTCAATCAAAAGCTGATACGCACTCAAAACGATTTAACGCAAGCGCAACAGGCTTACCAGCAACAATATCGACTATGGCAACAAGCTGAGCAGCATTATCATCAACAAGCGAGTCATTATCATGCCAATCAAGCGGCAGTATTGGCCGCTCAACTTGAGATAAACCAGCCATGTCCAGTGTGCGGTTCCGCTGTGCATCCTGCGCCATGTCAGGCAAGTGGCGATAACAGCGTTGATCAAGCAACGTTGGAGCAAGCACAAACAGCTTGGCAACAGCAGCAACAACGATTAGCAAAATCGGATACCAATCAACAGCAGCAACAGTTACTAAGTCAACAACTCGAACAACGTATTGCACAAATTAATCAACAGCTTAAAGAGCAATTTGCTGATAGATTCTCCGCCGATAGGGTTGAGGTAAGGCAGCATGTTAGTCGGCTGGAGCTGCGTATTCAGGAGTTGACGACGGTTGCCGATAACATCAAAAAATGGCAAATAAACCAGCAAAAAATGAGTGAATCATTAGCGCCGCTTGCCCAGAATATTGAACAATTAAACCAACAATTGCCTACGCTGGTTGCTGCCAAAGCCAGTGCCCAACAAGCACTGCAACAAGCCAGTGAGACGCTTGCTGAAAAATACCGTACAGCGGGCGTATTAGAGGCCGAAATAGCCGAATTGACAGCACAAATAGCTCAGTTAGAACAAACTCATGACGAGACTGAAAAAGCGGTGCAGGCACTGTTGCAACAAGTCACCGCAATCAATGCACATATTGATCAGGGCAAGCAGAATATAGCGACGGTATCCGCACGTCTTAATACACAACAGCAAGTGTGGTTAGCGGCGCTAGAGCAACATGGTTTTGCTAATGAGCAGGCGTTTAAAGTGGTCGAACTCGATGAACAGCAGGTTGCTGCCTTGCAGCAACAACTTACCCAGCACAAAGAGCAACGCCAGCAAATAAAAGGCCAAATTAGTGCTCTGGCGCAACAGCTTGAGGACAAGCAACAACCCAATCTAGACGCATTGCAACAAAAGCTCGACCTTGCCCAGCAGAACTTAATTGCCGCAGAACAGCTGCTTTCACAAACCACAATGCAGCATAACCGTTTACGTGATGCGCAACGTAAAATCAGCGCCATTGAAGATCAACAAAGTGACAATAAACGTCAATATGAGGTGATAGGAAATCTGGCTTTGGCGGCGTCTGGTCGTGGCAACGTAAGGGTGTCATTAGAACGCTTCGTTCTCGCCGACTTACTCGACAGTGTGTTAGCCATTGCCTCGAAACGATTGCACCTGATGAGTCGTGGCCAATATCAATTAATACGTCAAGACGAAAGTGCGCAGAAGCGCAATGTCACAGCGGGCTTAGATTTGGCGGTATTTGATAGTTACAGTAGCAAAGCAAGGCCGGTTGCAACCTTATCTGGTGGCGAATCGTTTATGGCGTCTTTGGCGCTGGCGTTGGCGCTAAGTGACGTGGTTCAGCAGCGCTCAGGAGGAATCGTGCTCGATACCTTGTTTATCGACGAAGGTTTTGGCAGCTTAGATCAAGACTCACTGCAGTTGGCCATTCAAACCTTAGTTGATTTACAGGCAACGGGTCGCACTATCGGCATCATATCCCATGTCAGTGAGCTAAAAGAACAAATGGCTAAGCGAATCGATGTTAAGAGTCAGCGTGATGGCAGTGCTATTAGCATGACGGTGTAACCCATAAGCCGTTACGTCCGCCAGTGATAAAAAAAAGGGGCCACTAGGCCCCTTTGTCGTAATATATGACCATTATTTTTTAAATAATTGGGACACTCTGCTGATAAAGAAAATCGCAAACAATACGGTGTAAACACCATAGACAACGACCATCCATTGCGGCATCGAGTAGCCGAGGAATTGCCAGCTTATTTCACCACAGTCACCAGTGGCTTCGAATAATGATGGTATCCATTCGTGCAGTGGCATCCAGCTTGGGAAATTAGGCACCAGATCACAGGTGTAAAACAGCGAGCCTGCATTGGCTTGAATTTCAACGTGCTCAACCGCCAGAGCTAAACCCCAAATGGCACCAACCGCCCAGATAGCAAAGCCGATTAATCGTAGCAAGGTATATTTGTTGCCAACGGCACCAATGACACCGGCCACCATGATCGCCAAAATGGCAACGCGTTGATAAATACACATGATGCATGGTTCTAGCTTCATGCCGTATTGAAAGTAAAGAGCGCTAAGCTCGAGTCCAAGCGCCGATAACGCTAATAGCCACCAAGAAAGCGGGTTGAGAACAAAGTCGTTTAATTTTTTAAGCATTAACTTCCTGCCTGTTAAGTATTTTTATATAACGATTATGTTAGAAAATTATCTCAGCAAACAATACGGTGATTGCTGATCTTAATCAACAATTTAACGGCATTTTAGCCATAAAAAAAGCGCCAATTAGGCGCTTTTCTGTAAGTAATGATTAATGGCCTGAGTCGCCACTGCCATCTACGATAGAATGATGCTCAATAATGCCCATCTCATAAAACAGGTCGGTATATTCAACCAACATCCCTGATTGAATGGTAATCAAACCAACTATCGTTAAGACAATGGTATACGGTAAAGCCATGTAAACCATTCGGCCATATGACAAGCGAATCAGCGGCGCTAAGGCAGAGGTTAACAAGAATAAGAATGCCGCTTGACCGTTTGGTGTTGCAACCGATGGCAAGTTGGTACCTGTATTAATGGCAACCGCTAACATATCAAATTGGTCTCGAGTAATCTGGCCTTCAATTAAGGCATTCTTCACTTCGGTAATATAAACCGTACCAACAAAGACGTTATCACTGACCATCGACAAGAAGCCATTGGCGAGATAGAACATAACCAACTGCATATCGCCTTCAAAGGTTAGCACCCAAGCAATCACAGGCGTAAACAATTGCTGGTCAATAATAACCGCAACCACCGCAAAAAATACCGCTAATAGCGCGGTAAACGGTAGCGCCTCTTCAAAAGCGTGGCCGATTTGATGCTCTTCTATGACACCAGTAAATGCCGTGGCAAGAATAATGACCGTTAGACCAATCAGACCAACGGACGCCAAATGCAGCGCCAAAGCGATAACCAACCAAAGCGCAATAACACCTTGGGCAACCAATTTCATATTGTCCGCTCGGGTACGTGATGCCGTTTCATCTTCATCAAAATCTACCAGAATCTTGCGTACATTGTCTGGCAAATGAACACCGTATGAGAACCATTTAAACTTCTCAAGCAAAACACAGGTGAGCAAACCGGCAATCAATACAGGGATGGTCACAGGCGACATACGAATCGCAAATTCGATAAATTCCCAGCCCGACTGCTCAGCAATAATCAAGTTTTGTGGCTCACCAACCTTGGTCATTACCCCACCTAACGCTGTACCAACACCCGCATGCATTAATAGGTTTCTTAGGTAGGCGCGAAATTGTTCTAGATCTTGACGAGAATAATCCGGCAATTCGTCATCGCTGGTTGAATCGTGATTATGGGAATGGTGCTTGCCTGAGGCGACTTTGTGATAGACCGAGTAAAAGCCTACGGCAACACTGATGATAACTGCGATAACGGTTAATGCGTCCAAGAAAGCCGACAAAAATGCACTGGCGAAACAGAACATAAATGACACCACAATCTTAGAGCGAATTTTGGTTATGATTTTAGTAAACATCACCAGCAGCAAGTTTTTCATGAAATAAATGCCGGCAACCATAAAGATCAGTAGCAACAGTACTTCAAGATTCACTTCAATTTCATGCAACACCTGACTGCTCGTCGTCATGCCAATTGCAACAGCCTGAATAGCTAACAAACCACCAGGTTGCAACGGATAACATTTTAGAGCCATGGCCAAGGTAAAGATAAACTCAAGGACCAATGCCCAACCTGCTATATAAGGTGAGATAAAGAAAAACAGGATAGGGTTGAGGATTAAAAAACCGACAATCGTCAGCTTATACCATTGTGGTGCTTGCCCCAGAAAGTTCTTAAACAGAGCTTGTGAGTAGGATTGTTGCATGCCGCAGCCTCTAGTTACTCGGTACTAAATAAGTTTTGTACGAAATTTAATCACCAATTACAGTGTTTTACAGACATTTGTACAAATATAGGTGGTATTTTTTTAAAGCGCCCGTATTTTAAAGTACTGATAGCATTCGGTAAACTGCTAATTAGCTTTTATTAACGAAATTTAACGAGATTTAACGAGTATTTTACCTTGACAGAGTCTGGTACAATCAGTTTATATAAGCACTAACATATCAACAGTTTTTTGGGTCCAAGCAACATCCGTTGTTATTAAAGTTGGACCTAGCGATGGAATAATAAATGATTATAAAAGCTCAAAGTCCAGCAGGGTTTGCAGAACAATATATTGTTGAATCTATCTGGAACGGTGGCTTCCCACCTGGATCTATATTGCCTGCCGAGAGAGAGTTATCTGAGCTGATCGGCGTTACTCGTACCACCTTGCGTGAAGTCCTACAGCGACTCGCTCGCGATGGTTGGTTAACGATTCAGCATGGTAAACCAACTAAAGTAAATAATTTTTGGGAAACATGTGGTCTAAATATCCTTGGCCGATTAGCCGAGCTAGACCAAGAAGGTATTCCTGATCTGGTTGAAAACTTATTGTCGGCTCGTACCAATATCAGTGCGATCTATATTCGTGGCGCGATAAAAAACAACCCTGATAAAGTGATTGAGTTGTTAGAAAATGCCATTGATGCATCCGATGACGGCGAAACATTCGCTGAAAAAGATTACCAATTGCACCATGACTTAGCGCTGGCATCGAATAATCCAATCTATGTTTTGGTTCTTAATGGTTTTAAAAATCTATATTCGCGCTTGGGTGGTATTTATTTTGCCAACCAAAATGCACGACAAATCAGTATTGATTTTTATAAGCGTTTGATTGAACTCGCTAAGCAAGGTGAATTTACCGAATCAGTGTATGCGGTTCGTGAACACGGATTAATGCAAATTCCAGTTTGGAATGAAATTAAAGATCAGGTATTAACTGAGCTTGCCCAATAAGCAGTTATTCAACTCTTATAGATAAAAGTGATCTAAAAAATAACGACAATCGTTGAAAAGCGGTTGTCGTTTTACCTTAAACCCTAGTAAACTAGTCAGACTTTTAATTGGTGCGCTTTCCTTGTGCCTGGCGCAGGCAAGATTGTTAGAGGAATCTATGGAAACTATCGAAAAAATCAAACAGCAAATTGCTGAAAATCCTATTTTAATTTTTATGAAAGGTTCACCTAAGCTACCGAGTTGTGGTTTTTCATCGCAAGCCTCTCAGGCATTGATGTCATGTGGTGAGAAATTTGCTTACGTTGATATTCTTCAAAACCCAGATATTCGCGCAGAACTGCCAAAATATGCAAACTGGCCAACTTTCCCACAGTTATGGGTAGATGGTGAGCTTGTAGGTGGTTGTGACATTATTTTAGAAATGTTTCAACAAGGTGAACTACAGCCTTTGATCAAAGAAACAGCAGAAAAATATAAAGACGCAGAATAATTCAATAAAGAGCTTGTAATTGCGATAATCATCGCCATATTTAATTACAGGTTTATTGCGCAATATATTGTTGCGCCAAATAATAATTTTATTTAGCTAAATCATTAGCGTTAACGAAAATGGAGAAAACCATGAGTGTATTAGTAGGTCGTTCAGCACCTGACTTTACTGCTGCAGCTGTACTAGGAAGCGGTGAAATTGTTGATAACTTTAACTTAAGCGAAGCCATCAAAGGCAAAAAAGCAGTTATCTTTTTCTATCCACTAGACTTCACCTTTGTATGTCCTTCTGAGTTGATCGCATTCGATCACCGTATGGATGATTTCAAGAGCCGTGGCGTTGAAGTAATCGGTGTTTCTATCGATTCTCAATTCTCTCACAATGCATGGCGTAACACGCCAGTAAACGAAGGTGGTATTGGTCCAGTTCAATACACTCTAGTTGCTGACGTTAAACACGAAATCTGTCAAGCATACGATGTTGAGCACCCAGAAGCTGGTGTTGCTTTCCGTGGTTCTTTCCTAATCGATGAAGAAGGTAATGTTCGCCACCAAGTGGTTAACGATCTTCCATTAGGTCGTAACGTTGACGAGATGTTGCGTATGATTGATGCACTTTCTTTCCACCAAGAGCACGGCGAAGTATGTCCAGCGGGTTGGAACAAAGGTGACAAAGGTATGACGGCCTCTCCAGAAGGTGTTGCATCTTACCTTTCTGACAATGCTGACGAATTATAAGCATTAATTTAAACATTTTTGCAAAAGCTGCTTTTTTAAGCAGCTTTTTTTTTGTAGACTAGAATAAGGAAGTAGGGAGTAATAACCTTCCTGCGCGTTTATTTACCTGACATTAGTTTCAATGTCGTAAGGGGTAAAATAATAACGGATCATGGAATGACAATATGAGACTAAGTAAACCTATCTATGAAAAGCTACCGCTGATTTATTTCGGAGCCAGCGTTGCGCTTTTTTTTCGCTTCGATGATATCATCGCCCATATCTCGGCTTTATTGTTATATGTCGCTTCAGCAATGGTGTCGGTTATGCGTTCAGACTATCGACGTCAAACCCGTATAAGTAAAACTGTGCCTGGCTTGCGTTTGCCACAATTCGTCTACGAGTATTATCCTTGGGCTTTTATTGCGGTATCGATTGTCTTGGTAAAATATAAGGCCGACGCCATTGGTATTGGCATCGCTTTACCATTGGCATTGTTTGCATTAAAAATTATGTATGTACGACGTCAATCTAGACGGATAAACTTGATGCGTTACGGCGCGAAAAGCTCTTAACCAAATACGGTTAATCACATATATAGAAGTGTATACCTATGCTTTGTTGTGGCCAATTTGTGCCCAGTTAGGCCCAGTTAGGCCCAGTTAGGCATAGGTGCATGATACGTACGGGTTTGGTTGCGTATGAGTTATTACATTGGTGAAACAGCTAATGCTAACTCGCGTCAGAACCGTCTTCAGGTTTCGTCTCTTGCTCTTGCTCTTGTTCTGCTTCTTCTGCAATCGGCCAACCACCAAGTTGTTGCCATTTATTGACGATAAAACAAAATAGCTCAGCGGTTTTCTCGGTATCGTATAACGCGCTATGTGCCTCTTTGTTATCAAAGCCCAAGCCGGCACTTTCACATGCTTTGGCTAATACGGTTTGGCCTAGCGCCAAACCTGATAAACTGGCTGTATCAAAGCTAACAAATGGGTGGAACGGACTGCGCTTGATATTACAACGTTCCGTTGCGGCATTGACAAAGCCCAGATCAAAAGCAGCATTATGAGCGACCATAATCGCGCGCTTGCAACCATAGCCTTTCATTTCTTTGCGAATACGTTTAAAGATGGTTTTTAATACTTCCGCTTCATCGATGGCAGCGCGTAACGCACAGTGCGGGTCGATACCTGTAAATTCAAGCGCCGCTGGCTCTAAGTTGGCACCTTCAAATGGCTTAACATTAAAACATAGGGTTTCTTTTATCGACATCAAACCGGTAACTTCATCCATGTGCAAGATACTGGCGGCGATCTCAAGCAAAGCATCGGTTTTGGCATTAAAGCCTGCGGTTTCAACGTCGATTACGACTGGGTAATAGCCGCGAAAACGGCGGGCAAAAAGTGATTTTTCAGAATCCATAACAGCGAATGCAGTGCAAGCCTTGATTTAATTGAAGTATTTTTACTTAGGATGCAAAATTATCGCAAATCTCCCGCAAAAATTCATCTGTTGTTTTCATTTCCAGCAAGGTTTTTACCACTATTATCAATTTATCTAGGCATTATCATGATTGGCCTTGCAAACAGTGGCTTGCCAAGTAGACTATCAGCGGTGATATAAATTATAACGATGGATAATTATGATAAAGCTTTTCAATTCTTTGCTTTGTAGCATGTTGCTGCTGTCTTTTGCCTCAGTTGCCGAAGTTAAAGACAATTTAACCTATGCCAATTACGATCAAGTTAATGTAACTCACGCCTATCTTGACCTTGAAATAGATTTTCAACAAAAAGCGGTCAAAGGGTTTACTGATCTGACATTAAATTGGTTGCAGGATGAACCGACCTTAGTGGTGCTTGATACCCGTGACCTTATTATCGACCGTGCGATGGCACAAGATGAGCAGGGCAAGTGGCATAACGTCGCACACCAATTAGCATCTCGAGATGACGTTATGGGCTCAAAATTAACCATAGACCCTAAGTTTCAAGCGAAAACGGTTAGAATTTACTATCAATCAACCGAAAAAGCATCGGGCCTGCAGTGGTTAGGTAAAGAACAAACCCAAGGTAAAAAATACCCGTTTATGTTCAGCCAGAACCAAGCAATACATGCGCGAAGCTGGATCCCGATTCAAGATACCCCGGCGGTGCGTATGACCTATACGGCTCGCATTAAAACCGATCCGGCGTTACTCGCGGTAATGAGTGCCAATAATGAACCAAATGCCACAAAAGATGGCGATTATTTCTTTTCTATGCCACAAGCCATACCGGCCTATTTAATTGCTATCGGTGTGGGTGACCTACAGTTTAAAGCGATGAGTGAACAAACCGGCGTTTATGCGGAGTCGTATATCCTTGAACGCGCGGTTGCTGAATTCAACGATACCCAAGATATGATTGACGTATCTGAAGCCATGTATGGCGAATATCGCTGGGGACGTTATGACTTGTTGATATTGCCACCGAGCTTTCCTTTTGGCGGCATGGAAAACCCGAGACTTTCATTTATTACGCCAACTGTAGTCGCCGGCGACAAATCATTAGTTAACTTGATTGCCCATGAACTCGCGCATTCGTGGTCTGGCAACTTAGTCACCAACGAAAGCTGGCGTGACCTTTGGTTGAACGAAGGTTTCACTTCTTATGTTGAAAACCGCATTATGGAGCGCGTATTTGGCAACGACAGAGCCATTATGGAGCAAGTGTTAGGTGTTGCAGACTTGCAGACTGACCTAGCCGATTTGCCAGCCAGCGATTCGATACTGTACCTCGATTTACAAGGTCGAGACCCAGATGCGGCGTTCAGTGATGTGCCTTATGTTAAAGGCCAATTATTTCTAATGTTTTTAGAGCAGCGATTTGGTCGCGAAAAATTTGACCCATTCGTGTTGGATTATTTTAATCACTTTGCGTTTAAATCAATCGGCACCAAAGAGTTTATCAGCTATTTAAATACGCATTTAATCCACAAATACCCGGGTATTGTTGCCGATAAAGAAGTGAATGAGTGGATTTTTGGAACCGGATTACCCGCTGATGCACCACAACCACAATCCGATGTGTTTGTAAAAGTCGAACAGCAAAAGCGTCAATGGCAGGCGGGCGAGTTAACACTAAGTCAGTTACCAACCGCCAATTGGACCGTGCATGAATGGCTTTATTTCATTAATGGTTTGGATCGTGATTTAAATGAAGAGAAGATGGCAGAATTAGACAAAGCGTTTAATTTAACCAAGAGTCAAAACGCCGAAATTGCACATGCATGGTATTTATTGGCGTTGCACTCTGGCTATGATGTGATTATGCCTGAACTAGAGCAGTATTTAATTGCCATTGGTCGCCGTAAGCTGATTGTGCCTTTGTATAAAAAGCTTGCTGAATCAGAGCAAGGTCATGTGTTTGCCAAACGTGTATTTGCCATCGCTCGCCCAGGCTATCATCCATTAGCGCAAGGTACTGTTGACGATATCCTCAGCAAATAAAATGTATTTACCTTAATTAAAGCCCAAGTGCGTTGCTGACTTGGGCTTTTTTTTATGAAGTTTCTCGGTTGGCATAGTTTTTACTACACTTTGACGAGAGCTTTAAAATGAATACCGCAATAAATAATGTCACCAAGGCGTCACTGTACAGTGGATTAACTACACTGATGAACAAGTTCTTGAGTCTAGTAAGCCTAGACTTTGATTCATTTTAAACTCGATAAACCATTACTGTGATGTGAATAGAGCGACTTTGAATATGACGGATACGACTATGAGCCTTAAATTAAGCGCAGGTAATCACTTTCCAGCAATAGATGTTGTGCTAGAGAGTGGTGATACGGTACGACTGGGTCAATCGAGACAGGCTAACGCTGATTGGCAATTGGTGTTGGTTTATCGCGGTCGGCACTGCCCATTATGCACAAAATATTTGAATAATCTGCAAAACTACCAACAAGCATTGCTTGATGTTGGCGTAGATATTATTGCGGTATCGGCGGACAGTTTAGAACAACTGCAGCAACACAAAACGCAGTTGTCTGTCAATTTCCCTTTTGCTTATGGTTTGAGTATCGCCCAAATGCAAACTCTAGGTTTGTATTTATCTGACCCACGCTCACCACAAGAAACCGATCATGTATTTGCTGAGCCTGGCTTGTTTGTGGTCAATGAACAAGGCAATTTGCACGTGGTTGATATCTCAAATAACCCATTTGTACGTCCTGAATTAGAGGCACTGGTTAATGGTATTGGTTGGATACGCAACCCAGACAATAACTACCCGATACGTGGTATGCATGCACCTTAAGGCGGGCAATACCTAACCCCTTACAAGCAAAAAAGCCTGCAATTGCAGGCTTTTTATTTGTCTAAAAGATGCAGACTTTATTGCTTAGCAACCATGATCACATCGACTTCATGATGACTTTGTTGTTCGTCAACAATAACTCGTACGTCATTGCCTAAGTGATCAAAATGCAACTCTAGGCGACCGTACTGGATTCTATCTGAACTTGGCGCGCCAAATTGCTCACTGTAAAACTGTCGAACTTGGTCAAAGTCTGACTTGGTAAAATAGGTCACCATCGCTGGCAATTCATCATTGAATTGAGAAAAAATATGAGCATCATTTAATACCGGAATATTTATGGTGGACTCACTGCCGACTTGCTCGCTATCAGATGATGTAGCAAGTGGTTGAGATTGCTCGGCAATCGCAGTGTTGATACCGAAACACAGTAAACTTAGCGCGGTCAATGTTGTTATTTTTTTCATGAACAGGTCCTGCTGTTATTATCTTTTGTTAATTTACGTGGTTTCGGTTGTTGCGGTCAACTAAAACAGGTTAAACTCTGCCAACAATTTTACCTACCGTATTATTTTACGGTGATAAAAACCACTTTTAATTCAATTTGTAAGGGGATGTCTGTTGAAACATTGCGCTATTTTAACCATGGATTGCCTAGATGATTTTGAGGCATACGATCATTTATTCGATCAGCCATTGCTAGAACTTGGCTGGCAAACCCATATGGTGTCATGGCGCCAGAGCAACGTTGATTGGAACCAATACGACGTTGTGCTAATTCGCACCCCGTGGGATTATCAAGATGATGCGCCATTGTTCATGCAAGTACTTACTGATATTGAACAATCCCGTGCCGTGCTTGAGAACTCAATCAACATTGTCGAATGGAACATCAATAAAAAGTACCTGCGAGAGCTAGAGCAGTATTCGGTAAACATCGTCCCGACTATCTGGGAAGAGCAATACAATGAAGCCCTGGTTGGTGAATACTTTGCGCGCTTTGATACCCAACAAATTGTCATCAAGCCTTGTGTCAGTGCCAATGCCGACAACACCTTTTGGCTAACCACGCAAAACTGGCAAGAGTATAAACAAGATTTAGCTAACGCATTTGCGTCACGTGATTTTATGGTGCAGCCGTTTGTTGAAAGCGTCATCAATGAAGGTGAATATTCGTGTTTTTACTTTGATGGTCAATACAGCCACAGTATTTTAAAGACACCAAAAGAAAATGATTTTCGCGTTCAAGAAGAGCACGGTGGTCGACTTAAATTGGTTGATGCTGAACCTGTATTACGTGAGCAAGCAGAGCATGCCATGGCAAAACTTGCCCAGATTGATGAAATGCCAATGTACGCTCGTGTTGATTTTGTGCGAATCGGCGATAAATTTGCCATGATGGAAGCAGAGTTAATTGAGCCGTCTTTGTATTTCAATATGGATGAAAATTCAGCTCCATTATTTGCCACGTTGTTTGCTGAGCGAATGGCGAGAAAGCACAATCTATAAGTCACTCAGATTGACGACAAGTGATAAAAAAAAGGACGCTATGAGCGTCCTTTTTTGTTGTTCATGTTTGCCTAATAGCTAATAGCTAATACCTAACGCCTAACGCGGGTATCTGCCACAGATAACCTTAGGTGTTGGCCACTATGATGGCACGTAATGGTGCAGGGTGTCCTTCAATGGTTTTGTTGGCATCATTTGGATCAAGAAAGTCTTGCAATGATTCGGTATCTATCCAGTCGGTTTTGCGTTGCTCTTCAAATGCGGTTTGATCGATACTGACCACGCGCACATTCTTAAAGCCTAAGCGCTGCATCCAGAACACTAAGGCATCACAACTTGGTAAAAACCACACGTTACGCATTTTTGCGTAGCGATCGCCCGGCACTAACACGGTATTTTTATCGCCCTCAATGACTAAGGTTTCCAACACTAACTCACCACCTTTTACCAGTTGTGCTTTAAGTTGTTGCAAGAAATCAATCGGTGATTTGCGGTGATACAAAACCCCCATAGCAAACACTGTATCAAAGGCTTTTAGCTCAGGCAGATGCTCAACGCCCAGTGGTAATAAATTTACCGCAGGGTCTTGAATAAAGTGCTGCATCGATAAAAATTGCATCATAAATAATTGCGTCGGATCGATGCCAACCACAAACTTTGCCCCTGCGCCGCGCATGCGCCACAAGTGGTAACCGCTGCCACAGCCTATATCTAATACGTAGCGGTTACTAAGATCACTGATATGAGGTTGCAAACGATCCCACTTAAAATCGCTACGCCATTCGGTATCTATGTGAATACCATGGACGTGATAGGGTCCCTTGCGCCAAGGTTTGAAATTCTTCAGTAACGCCTCTATGCGTTTTTGTTGGCCTAAAGGAATGTCATCTGCAGCGCCAATAGTCACACCGTCTTTAACGTCAATCATTGATGGTGTTGTTTGTGGCAGTGCCTCTAAAGTTTTCTGCCACTGCTTGAATTCGCCGTGCAGTTCTTGTTTTTGCCAGTGCGCTAATTGCTCAGGTAATTGCGTAAGCCAATGCGCCAGACGGTTACCGGCGATTTGCTGATAGAATTGGTTAAATACGTTATTCATTATTTTATGGCGATAAGTGAGAAAAAGTTAAAGCATTGAAACCAGCTTGTGGCATGACTAAAGCCGGCTTGGCGTAAACGCTGATAATGGGTTTCTAGAACATCTGGTCGCATGACGTTTTCAATGGCCGCACGTTTTTGGGCGATTTCTAGGTCACTGTAACCATTCGCTCGTTTAAAATCATGATGCAAATCATTGAGCAACTCTCGGCAGGTTTCATCGCCATCATATATTTTTTCCGACAGGATCAATATACCGCCAGGCAATAATGACTCCGCGATTTTATCCATCAATTGTTGTCGTTTATCTTGTTCAATAAACTGTAGGGTGAAATTGAGTACCACGACCGAGGCATTCTCCATTGGGAACTCTAATATATCACCTTCATGAACCTCGCATGGGGTTGCTGCTTTAAAAGCATTAACGTGCATTTGACAGCGCTGCACCATATCTTTGGAGCTATCGATGGCGATAATTTTACAGTTGTTGGCATCTATGTTTTGACGCATCACCAAACTTGCGGCACCAAGTGAACAGCCTAAATCGTATATGTTACTGTTGCTCTGTGCATAGCGCTTACTCAGCTGGCCTATGGTTTCTATGATGTTGGAGTAGCCAGGAACAGATCGTTTGATCATATCCGGGAATACTTCAACGACCTGTGCATCGAAACGGAAATCGCCTACCTTTGCTTGCGGCTTTGAATAAATTATATCGGTCTGTTTATCTGTCATTAACTGTTTGTTGAATCTTTAATTGATTGGCTGCGCTATACACTTTGCATGAAACCACACGGATGATATCGCAATCTTTTATTGAGTCTAGGCAAATTATACCAGATAAACAAAAGCTTAAACGAGTATTAACGACGTCTTTTTGTTCGTTTTATCAGCTTTGCGAGCCAAAAAGCCTGAATTTTTATGTTTGTGGCTGAACAGCAAGCAAGTTGTGTCGATTTATTCTCGTAAAATATCGAGCCAATAGGTGACATTGCACCGCTATTCGCTATAATATCCGCCTTTGATTTTTGTCTTGTTCCTTATGGCGTTATACGCGAGGAGCTGAGCTAGAGAAAAGGCTTAGCGCAGCAGTGTCATAATAACACTGCAAAGGATCAGACCAGTAATAGACATGAGCAGGATAAATTATAATGCGTAGCGTATTTTGTGGTGAGGTAAATGAGTCTCACATCGGTGAAGAAGTTACATTATGTGGTTGGGTTAATCGTCGTCGTGATTTGGGCGCGGTAATCTTTCTTGATATGCGAGACCGTGAAGGTATTGTACAAGTAGTTTTCGATCCGGATTTGCCAGAAGTTTTGGAAGTGGCGAACACGTTACGTAATGAATTTTGCGTACAAGTTAAAGGTAAAGTTCGCGCTCGTCCTGAGTCGCAAGTAAACAAAGATATGGCAACAGGTGCGATTGAGGTATTAGGTTTAGAGCTTAATATCCTGAACAAAGCAGCGCCATTGCCAATCGACTTTAACCAAGAAAACAGCGAAGAGAATCGTTTAAAGTATCGTTACTTAGATCTTCGCCGCCCAGAAATGACTGAGCGTTTACGTTTTCGTGCCCAAGTTACATCAGCCGTGCGTCGTTCATTGGAAAGCCAAGGTTTCATGGATATTGAAACACCAATCCTAACCGCGGCAACACCTGAAGGTGCGCGTGATTATCTTGTACCAAGCCGTACGCACAAGGGTAACTTCTTTGCCTTGCCGCAATCGCCACAGTTGTTTAAGCAATTGCTTATGATGTCTGGTCAAGAGCGTTATTACCAAATCGTAAAATGTTTCCGTGATGAAGATTTGCGTGCTGACCGTCAGCCTGAATTTACCCAAATCGATATCGAAACATCATTCATGACCGCCGACCAAGTTATGCAAGTAACTGAAACCATGATCAGCGAATTGTTCAAAGACTTATTAAATGTTGATCTGGGCACATTCCCGCACATGAGTTACCAAGAAGCGATGACCCGTTATGGTTCAGATAAGCCTGATTTGCGTAACCCATTAGAGATGATTGATGTTGCGGATATTTTGAAAGACGTAGAATTTAAAGTATTTAATGGCCCTGCAAATGATCCTAAAGGCCGCGTGGCGGTAATTTGTGTGCCAGGTGCGGCAGCGACGTTCTCTCGTAAAAACATTGATGAATACGGCAAGTTTGTCGGTATTTATGGTGCCAAAGGTTTGGCATGGATGAAGGTTAATGACATCGATGCTGGCATGGACGGCATCCAGTCGCCAATCTTAAAGTTCTTGCCAGAAACCGCAGTAGCGGCGTTACTTGAACGTACCAATGCAAAATCTGGTGACATCATTTTCTTTGGTGCCGATGACTACACCGTCGTAACCGAGGCGCTTGGCGCATTGCGTTTGAAGCTTGGTGAAGACCTTGGCATCGTTAGCGATGAATGGAAGCCACTATGGGTCGTTGATTTCCCAATGTTTGAAGAGGCCGATGGTCACTTGCATGCATTGCACCACCCATTTACTGCACCAACCAAATTAACCGCACAAGAGCTAGAAGCAAATCCAATTGGCGCGCTATCTAATGCGTACGACATGGTTCTTAACGGTGTCGAGTTAGGTGGTGGTTCAGTACGTATCCATAGCCAAGAAATGCAAGCTGCGGTATTTAGAATTTTGGGCATCTCTGATGAAGAAGCGCAAGAGAAGTTTGGTTTCTTATTAGAAGCATTACGCTACGGTACGCCACCACATGCCGGTTTGGCATTCGGTCTGGATCGTTTGGTTATGCTAATGACGGGTGCGACATCAATTCGCGACGTTATGGCGTTCCCTAAAACAACAACCGCGGCGTGTCCATTGACTAACGCACCAGGTCAAGCAAACCCAGAGCAGTTGAAAGAACTGGGTATCGCATCTGTTGTTGAGCCTAAAGAAGAGCAGTAATCTTTAGTCACTAAAGCGAGTTAATAAGCCTCGAGCATTCGAGGCTTTTTTATGTTCGAGCATAAGTCGCGGTCAACCGCAGCACATAATGCTGCGATACATTGGTTGGCATCACACCTATTTGCGTTTATGCTAACTCTAACCGTCGTCATTCATCGGTAAAATAATATCAGTATGAGCATCATTCTTGGCATCGACCCCGGTTCTCGCATCACCGGATACGGTGTGATCTATAAACAGGGCCGTAAGTTTCAATACCTTGGCAGCGGTTGCATCAAAACCTTGTCTGCCGGCGATGATATCGCGTCGCGTTTGCAAGTCATTTTTGCGGGGGTGAGTGAGCTCATTACCCAATTTAAGCCAGATATGTTTGCCATTGAGCAAGTCTTTATGGGCTTGAACCCTGCCGGCGCTTTGAAATTAGGTCAGGCGCGTGGAGCCGCTATCGTTGCGGCAACGAATGCTGAACTTGATGTTGCCGAATACTCCGCAAGACAAATTAAACAAGCCGTTGTTGGCACAGGTGCGGCAAAAAAAGAACAAGTCCAACATATGGTTACCTCGATATTGAAGTTACCGTCGATACCACAAGCGGACGCTGCTGACGCCTTAGCGGTCGCTATCTGTCACGCCCATAGTTATGACTCTTTAATAAAGATGGCCGGTCAGGCAAAGAAAACCGTACGCGGACGTTTGCGATAGTTTTCCAAAACGCAGGTCTGTATTGACTTGCCGAATAGGGAAAATAGTTTACTATATATTTATACAGTGTTACTGTATAACCCATAGCAATAAAGAATAACATCAGGATACAAAGTGATAGGAAGATTGCGCGGCTTGCTTGTTGATAAACAGGCACCGGAAATATTATTGGAATGTGCCGGCGTTGGTTATGAAGTCACCTTACCGATGACCAGCTTTTATCATCTACCTCAGCTCGGTCAAGAAGCGATTATCTATACCCATTTTGCGGTTCGCGAAGACGCGCAGCAATTATATGGTTTTGCCAATCAAACAGAACGTAAGCTATTTCGTTTACTGATTAAGGTCAATGGCGTCGGGCCAAAACTGGCGTTAGCTATCTTATCAAACATGTCGGCAAATCAGTTTGTTCATTGCGTAAATCTTGATGACGTCACTACCATAGTAAAAATTCCTGGGGTAGGTAAGAAAACCGCAGAGCGCCTGCTCATTGAAATGCGCGATAAATTAAAAGACTGGGGACTCGATATTGAAACGCCGGTCACTGATGCCATTAGCTTAGATATGATGGACGGCGAAGTAGCTATTGCGACGGTAACAACAGCGAAAGAAGATGCCATTACCGCACTGGTGTCGCTGGGCTATAAACCGGCACAGGCTGATAAAGCGGTAAAAGCGGTATATCAGCAAGAAATGAGTTCTGAAGAGCTTATTCGTGATGCCTTGAAATCGATGTTATAAGTTAAAGAATTATGATTGAAGCGGATCGTTTAATACAACCTACGTTAAGTAAAGAAGAAGAAACCATCGATAGGGCAATACGCCCGAAAATGCTTGCCGATTACACTGGTCAAGACCATGTAAAAGAGCAGATGGAAATCTTTATTCAAGCAGCAAAAAAGCGCGAAGAGCCGCTTGATCATCTGCTGATCTTTGGGCCTCCAGGCTTAGGTAAAACCACGCTTGCCAATATCGTTGCTAATGAAATGGGCGTTAATATACGTACCACCTCGGGCCCGGTATTAGAAAAGGCCGGTGACTTAGCGGCATTGTTAACCAACCTTGAAGAGAACGATGTTCTTTTTATTGATGAAATTCACCGTTTAAGCCCAATGGTGGAAGAAATTCTTTATCCCGCGATGGAAGATTATCAACTCGACATCATGATTGGTGAAGGTCCGGCAGCACGTTCGATCAAACTTGATTTGCCACCGTTCACATTGATTGGCGCGACAACCCGTGCCGGCGCATTAACGTCGCCATTACGAGACCGTTTTGGTATCGTGCAACGTTTAGAATTTTATAAAGTAAGTGACTTAAAGCACATCATTTCCCGTAGCGCGCATTTCTTAAATGTAGAAATGGATGACGATGGTGCTTTAGAAGTTGCCAAACGCTCTCGCGGCACCCCTCGAATTGCCAACCGATTGTTACGTCGTGTGCGTGATTATGCCGAAGTCAAAGCCGATGGTGTTGCCAATCAAGACGTTTCAGCTAGAGCGTTAAATATGCTTGAGGTTGACTCGGAAGGTTTTGATTTAATGGATCGCAAGTTATTGCTGGCCATTATGGAGAAATTTGATGGTGGACCGGTAGGGCTCGATAATATCGCTGCGGCAATTGGTGAAGAACGAGAAACCATTGAAGACGTTATTGAACCTTTCTTGATTCAACAAGGCTTTTTGCAACGCACCCCAAGAGGTCGTATTGTCACGTCCAAGGCGTATTTGCATTTTGGTCTTGATATGCCGGAACGCTAATTGGTTTTTACGCGTTAGCGCAAAACTTGTTAAGCGTCTCTTTTATTGAGCTTGTTTAGATACTTATTTAGAGACTTTATTTAGACTTTTGAGAGAGTTGCTCAGGGCGATCATAGTCGGTTATGGTGCCCTTATCGTCGACTTCCACAGTGATCAACTGTGCACTATTAGCTTTTATAATATGTGCCGCGCCACTATCTCCACAAAGCTTAATCAACTGCTGAAAATACGGTTTAGAAAACCCCACAGGGTGACCATGTTGTGCCCGATATGTTGGCCGAATGATATGCTCAGGCAACACCGCCTGTTTTAATGAAATAATGCTTTGCCCACGAATGTCTGGCATATCCGCTAGAAACACCCATACCCAAGCAACCGCCGATTGTTGAGTGATGCGCGACATTGCCGCCGCTAGACTGCTACCCAAACCTATATCGACCGCCGGTGCTGCGATTAATTGAATTGCCTTATCGTCTATTAATTCGATAAGTTTTGCATCCTCGTGACGATGCACTAAATAGACAGTGTCAAAATGGCACTTTACTGTTGCCAGTGTTTGCAACAGCAATGGTGGTTCACCAACAAAACGTTTATCTGCACCAAATCGTCTGGAATAACCGGCGGCTAAAATGATCGCAACGTGTTGCTCTGGCAGGTCTGTCATCATAACTCTTGTTTACTTACACCGTGTCGCACACGAATAATATCAGCCATGGTGGCAATGGCGATTTCTACTGGTGTTTTACTGCCGATGTGCAAACCAATTGGCGCATTAAGGCGGCTTAATTGCTGGTCATTAAAACCGCATATACGTTTTAATCGTTCTAAACGTTTCTCTGTGGTGCGCACGGAGCCCATGGCTCCGATATAAAATGCTTTGCTTTCAAATACCGTCATTAATGCGACATCATCTAATCTTGGATCGTGGGCTAAGGCCAATACTGCACTATTGGCTGTCGTGTATTGACTGACAAAGTCATCTGGGGACATCCAGGTAATATCCACACCGCCGCGTTTCTTGTCGAACTGCCAGGTATTGCTGAGTTCTTTGCGCATGTCACACACTTTGACGTTAAAACCACTTAATAACCCGAGGCGAGCGATTTGTTCGCTAACCAAGCCTATACCAATTAACAATAATTGAAATATCTCCTGATAATGCAGCGTAATGTCATCGCCAATTTGTTCAACGTTTTGCAAAGGCTTAGCGTCAGTGTCGATAGCGCACAGTTGCCGCGATTGGGAGTCTAAGCGTACCATTCTTTGATAGGGGCGCTGGGCATGTGCTAAGTCTAACCATTGTTGAAAGTAAGCCCGCTCAATTTGGTTGGCGTCAACGTATTCAATAAGCAATTGGATCCGTCCACCACAAGGCAGTTCAGCATAACTGGCGGCTTGTTGGCCATGTTCGCCGTAAACAAAGGTTTGATTACATTTGTTAAAATAATCGTTATTTAGCATATCAACAAATGCGTCTTCTAGGCAGCCACCAGATATGGAACCAAACCGTTGTACACCGTCAGTGATAAATAGTGAGCCTATAGGGCGGGGGGCTGAACCATAAGTATTAGTAATCGTACACAACCAAAAGCTGTGATTATTGCTTAATAAGGTATTGGCATGTTCTAAAACGGTTATATCGGTAAGTTGCATGAGCATATTAAGTTGAAAGCATTGCTTATAACTTACTGATTAATTGTTTATTTGGCAAAAAAAAAGCCCACTTGAATTCAAGTGGGCACAACAATAAGAGTTGATAGTAGGAAGTTAAATAAATCCAGGAACAATAAATAACAAGAGATGTTTCTGAGATGCGCGCATTCTATAGAGATTTTTTTTCAGCAACAAACAAGATTTTTTTGATTTTCACATAAGAAAATCTAATGTGAAATGGGTGGTGTGAAAAAAATGACTAAATATGCAGTTGTTGCCGTAATGTATGCGTATAAAGCCTGATTGTTAAATATTTATTAACGTTTTAGGTCACCCAAAGTGACCTATTATGGATAACAAAAATTTGCGCTAATTCTTGCCTTCGCATTTTTTCGCCATTTTTTTTGTTGTATTGCTTATAAAATCTGCAAAAAATAACCGCCTGCACTTGAGGCCAAGGCCAGATATGACGTAAGATAGGGCCTTATAGTTGTGGTAGCCACTCAAAGAACCATTCATGGATAAAAATAATAATTTTACCTATCAGCTCCGAGTTTATTACGAAGACACCGATGCCGGTGGCATAGTTTATTATGCAAACTATTTAAAGTTTGCTGAACGTGCGCGCACAGAATGGTTACGAGCCTTAGGTATTAACCAATCTTTTTTTCTTGAACAAAAACTTGGCTTCGTGGTCAGAAAAGTAGAAATGGATAACAAAGCGTCCGCAAAACTGGATGACTTACTAACCATAACAACAACAATTTCGAATTTAAAAAAGGCAAGTTTGCAATTTAAGCAAGATATACACAACCAAGACGGTGTGCTGTTGTGCAGTATCTCTGTGTTGGTTGCTAGTGTGAATTTAGAAAAAGCCCGACCTTGCCCGATTCCTCAAGTCATATTAGGAGCATTAACCAGTGCACGCTGAACTATCGTTTTTTGATTTATTTTTGCAAGCCAGTTTACTCGTAAAAGCAGTAATGTTGACCTTACTAGGTTTCTCTATTGCTTCATGGACCATGATCATTCAGCGTTCAAAAGTTTTAAATAATGCCAAGAATCATGCCCAATCATTTGAAGATAAATTCTGGTCAGGCGCTGATCTAAGTAAGTTATATAAAGAAATCAATTCTCGAGGCAATTTTGTCGGCCTAGAAAGTCTATTTGTTTCCGGCTTTAAAGAATTTGCCCGCATTCGTAAAAACCCAGGCGCGTCGTCTCAGGAAGTCGTTGATGGTACTCACCGCGCCATGCGCGTCGCCTTATCTCGCGAGGTTGACGAATTAGAAACCCACCTATCATTTTTAGCGACAGTTGGTTCAATCAGTCCATATATTGGTTTGTTTGGTACGGTTTGGGGGATCATGAATTCATTTATTGCCTTAGGTGCTGTACAACAAGCAACCCTAGCCATGGTTGCACCTGGTATTGCCGAAGCCTTGATCGCAACGGCGATGGGATTATTTGCTGCGATTCCTGCGGTAATGGCGTTTAACCGTTTCTCACACAGCGTTGAAAAGCTAGAGAACAGTTACGGTAACTTTATGGAAGAGTTTTCCAGCATTTTACAACGTCAGTCTGTGGCTATGTCACAACAATCTCAGCAACCTGCTCAGTAATTCGGGAGAGCGACTATGTATGTTCGTTCCAAACGCAAACGCGTAGCTGAGATCAACGTTGTTCCTTATATTGACGTGATGCTGGTCTTGCTGATTATTTTTATGGTAACAGCACCTTTGATTACACAAGGGGTAAAGGTCGACTTACCAAAAGCGGATTCAGAGGCACTATCGGAAGATTCTAAAACACCTTTGGTAGCCAGTGTTGATGCTAATGGTCGTTTTTATCTAAACGTTGGTGAAAGCAAAAGTGAGCCGTTAGAGCCTGATGAGCTCGCGACCTTGGTTAAGGCGCGACTCACCGTAGACCCTGAAACACCCGTGGTGGTTAATGGTGATGGTAATGTTAATTACAATTCCGTTATTCAGCTTATGGTGTTGTTGCAAAACGCTGGTGTGCCTTCGGTTGGTTTGATGACTGAGTCACCGGAGAGTTAATCGCGTGAACGTTATCAAGAAGATGATTGCTAATTTAGTCGATAGATGTATGGGCATATTTACCTATCTACCCGACGGCAAAACCATCAAGCAAAATTACCTAATCGCCCTTGGTGCAGCGGTGGTTGTTCATGCGGTATTTGCGATTATTTTGATGGCAAACACTGATTTTTCGCCAAAGCAAAAGCCGACACCGAAACCGCAATTGCAGGTTATTGATGCGGTGGTTGTTGATCAATCGAAGTTGCAGCAACAGGTAGATAAGCTCAAACGCGAACAACAAAGAGCGAAAGAGCGTGAGCAAAAACGTATTAAGGATCTTGAACGCCGTGCTGACGATGCGCGCAAGAAGCGTCAAGCCGAAGCGGATCGCATTAAAAAGTTAGAAAGCGATCGTAAGAAAAAAGAAGTTGAACGCAAAAAAGCTGAAGACGCTGCGAGAACGGCGAAAGCCAAAGCAGCCGCTGCAGAAAAAGCGCGACAAAAGAAAGTTGCTGAGCGCAAACAGGCTGAAAAAGCGGCAGCTGATGCAAAAGCGAAACGTGAACGTGAAGAAGAAGCGGCACGTCAAGCTGAAGCGGAGCGACGTCGTAAGAAAGCCGAGCAAGAGCGCAAGCAAAAAGAAGCGGCAGAGCGAGCCGAGCAAGAACGTTTGTTAGAACAACAAATGCAAGAAGAGATGGCGGCGCGTCAAAGCGCTCGAAGCCAACAGGTGATGAGCGAAGTTGATAAATACAGTGCCTTGATTGTGCAATCTATTGAGCGCAACTTTATTCAGGACGAGGCCACAATGCGCGGTAAATCCTGTAAAGTACGTATTAAGCTGGCTTCTAGCGGCTTTGTTATTAGCGCATCTGCGGTCGAAGGCGATAGAGCGGTTTGCCAAGAAGCGGTTAAAGCAGTTAATAAGGCCGGAACTTTGCCTGTATCGAAAGATCCGTTAGTGTTTGAACAACTAGAAAACATCATCATTACTTACGCACCAGAGTTTAATTAAAGAAGACTATGCTAAAAAAATTATTATTAACCTTATCTTTATGTTGCTTGGCTTTAACGAAAGCCCATGCTGAACTGGAGTTGGTGATCACCGGCGGTGTTAATACCGCAAGACCGATTGCCGTATTGCCTTTTTCGTATGATGGCGCAGAGCCATTGCCGCAAGACATCGCTAAAATTATCAGTGAAGATTTATTGCGCAGTGGCAAGTTTAACCCAGTAGCCACTATGAACATGCCACAGGCACCATCTAAGGTTGAAGACATTGACTACCAAGCGTGGGCGTCAATGGGCGTAGAAGCCTTGGTGATGGGCGAGATTGAAAAGACCGACGATGGTCGCTTTTTGGTTTCATTCAAATTGGTCGACATTATTCGTGGTCAAATGACCGGCGGCGAAGGGCAAGCATTGCAAAATGGCCAGTTAGTGCAAGGTAATTCCCATGTATTAGTTAATTCTCGTCCAACCCAGTACATCACAGCCAATTTATTGCGTCCTAAAGCGCATCAAATTTCTGATGTTGTCTATGAAAAACTAACTGGTACACGTGGTGCCTTCTTAACCAAAATTGCGTACATTGTCGTACGCGATAGTGGCGCTAAGCCATATCAGTTAGTTATGGCGGATTATGACGGTTATAACGAACAAGTCTTATTAAGCTCGTCTGAGCCTCTGATGTCACCAACTTGGTCTCCAGATGGCACAAAGTTGGCTTACGTGACCTTTGAAAAACGTCAAGCGCAAATATATATTCAGAATATTTACACCGCTGAACGCGAGGTTCTTTCTAGCTATAAAGGCATCAATGGTGCACCTCGTTGGTCGCCTGATGGCAAAAACATGGCACTGGTATTATCTAAAGATGGTAACCCAGAAGTTTATGTTATGGCATTGGAAACTAAAAAGTTACGTCGTATTACCCGCCACAGAGCGATTGATACTGAACCAAATTGGTCGCCTGATGGAAAATCTTTGATTTTTACATCAGAACGGGGTGGAAAACCGCAACTATATCGCGTAAATTTAGCTGATGGTAAAGTGAGACGTCTGACGTTTGATGGTGAGATGAATCTAGGCGGTTCAATCACTCCAGATGGCAGTCAGCTGGTTATGGTGAACAGAACACAAGGACAATACCATCTTGCCAAACAAGAGCTAAGCTCGTACGCGCAAGTTCAGGTGCTAACCAAAACGCGCCTGGATGAATCACCAAGTATTGCGCCCAATGGCGGCATGATAATTTACAGTACCCTGCACGGTAATCGTCAGGTACTGGGACTTGTGTCTGTGGACGGTCGTTTTAAGGCCCGCTTACCGGCTAAAAATGGCCAGGTAAAATCACCGGCATGGTCACCGTTTTTATAAGAACAATAAATTTAAAATAATAAAATTTATATTAATTAAGGAAACATAATGCGTTTAAATAAATTAGTAAAAAGCATGGCAGTAGCTTTGCCAATGTTGGCTCTAGCAGCCTGTTCTTCAAACGATACCACTGATGAAGAAGCACAAATTGCAGCAAATAATGCAGCGGCTCAAGCACAAGCTGAGCAAGAAGCTGCAGAAGCGGCAAAAGCAGCTGAAATTGCTCGCCTAGAGCAAATCAAGCAAGAAGAAGCTGAAAAGCTTTCTGCTTCTAACACAGTTTACTTCGATTTCGATACTGCGAAATTAGACACGTCTGTAACGTCTATCTTAGATATGCACGCTACATTTTTAGTGAAAAACTCTAACACTAAAGTTGTTATCGAAGGTCACGCCGATGAGCGTGGTACGCCTGAATACAACATCGCTCTTGGCGAGCGTCGTGCACAAGCCGTACAAAAATACCTAGAAAACTCTGGTGTACTTTCTTCACAAATTGAAACTGTATCTTACGGTGAAGAAAAGCCAGCGGTTAACGATCGCTCAGAAGGTGCGTTCGCTAAAAACCGTCGCGCTGTATTGGTATACTAATTCAGGCGGAATAATCGATGAAATCGTATAAACTTCTTTTAGGTTTTGCGGTTGCAGCAGGTGCCAATAGTGCACTTGCTGCTGAACCTGCCCCTGTCCTCGACATTAACGAGCAATCGGCTAATGTTAATCAATCTCAACCTACCGATGTCGAATCATTGCAGCGCATGTTGCAAGTACGAAATCGAGCGCTGATCGATATGCAACAGCAAATCGATGACTTACAAACGGAAGTCAGTGAGCTAAGGGGTGTAACCGAAGAGCAAGCCTATACGATTAATCAAATCCTGCAGCGTCAACGTGAGCTATATCAGGAGATTGATCGTCGATTATCACAAGCACCAGCAGCTGCTGCATCGAATGCAGGTGGTGCTTCTCAATCGTCAATAGATTACTCTTCCAATCTAACTGAGAATCAGTCCTATGATCGTGCCGTTAATCTGGTCTTAAAAGAGAAACGCTATGATCAAGCGATTGCTGAGTTCAAAAACTTTACTCAACAGTATCCGAACTCGAGTTATTCAGCGAATGCCCATTATTGGTTAGGGCAATTGTTGTTTAATAAGGCCGATCTAAGCGGTGCAGAAGCAGAATTTAATATAGTTATCAATAACTATGAAAGTTCTACTAAGCGCAGTGATGCGATGTTGAAACTGGGCATGGTCGCACAAAAACAAGGAAATAATGCAAAAGCAAAATCCCTGTTCGAACGTGTTATCTCAGAATATGCCGGATCTTCGGCAGCTCAATTGGCAAAAGCACGTTTAGCCAGTCTATAATAATTTGGCAACGTAGGAATTTTTAAGGGCAATATCTAAGGATGATTGCCCTTTTTATTCTTATAGGGGAAATAATTAATAGAGCGCTGATGACATATCTTTACAAAATGTGATTATAACTTGCTCTGTTTGCTGACTTTTTGTGCTAACAAACAGTTTTTTTCAAAAATCTAGAAATTGTTGTTGCACTAAAATTTATTATCAGTATCATATGCCCCGCGTTGAGGCGCCAAGCCTTAACTCAAACCTTATGTCGGTCGTTAGCTCAGTTGGTAGAGCAGTTGGCTTTTAACCAATTTGTCGAAGGTTCAAATCCTTCACGACCGACCACTTTCTTCACCAAGGAAAGTGACTGTTAACACTACGTTCTCAATAAACCAATATGAGAATGTGAAAATATATATCGGTCGTTAGCTCAGTTGGTAGAGCAGTTGGCTTTTAACCAATTTGTCGAAGGTTCAAATCCTTCACGACCGACCACTTTCTTTATTTCAGAGAGTGATTGTTAGCATTAAAAGCCAAGGCTTTTAACCGTTAACATCAAGTTTGGTCGAAGGTGTCAATCATCATCACCGGCCACTTTCTTCACCAAGGAAAGTGACTGTTAACACTACGTTCTCAATAAACCATTATGAGAATGTGAAAAATCTATATCGGTCGTTAGCTCAGTTGGTAGAGCAGTTGGCTTTTAACCAATTTGTCGAAGGTTCAAATCCTTCACGACCGACCACTTTCTTCACCAAGGAAAGTGACTGTTAACACTACGTTCTCAATAAACCATTATGAGAATGTGAAAAATCTATATCGGTCGTTAGCTCAGTTGGTAGAGCAGTTGGCTTTTAACCAATTTGTCGAAGGTTCAAATCCTTCACGACCGACCACTTTCTTAATATCTCCTTTATTCAAAACATCAAAACATCAAAACATCAAAACATCAAAACATCAAAACATCAAAGCCAAGGGTTTTAACCTTTAACATCAAATCTAATCCAAGGTTTAAGTTTTTAACGACCTCTTTGTCTATGTTTGGTTTTATCGCAAATACAAACACTCCTTGTAATTACCCAGTCATATTGATTTAATCAAAACTTATCCAGTACGCAAAAGTGCCGTAAAAAGGAAAGTAATATGGGATTTCTAGATAAAGCCAAACAATTCGGCGATAAAGTAAATGAGCAAATGACCGCATTTAGCAGTGATGAAGTTATCGCCAATACCATCATCAAGGCAGTAGAGAAACAAGAAAAGGTAAATAAGCTGCTAAAAGAAAAAGGCTCAAATTACCGTGTAGCAGATATTGATTTAGGTATGGGTGTTCCACCTAGCGTTATTTTTGGTGTTCGCCGTGTGGGTGAAAAAGACGATGAGTTGCAAGACCTGTAGCATATAAGGTTCATTATAACTCACTAATACCCGCCATTGATGTGACAATAGTTTCTCTGCATTCTATTGTCTCAACAAAACCCTTAACCTTGTTGTCATCAACAATCAACAGCCTATGCCGCTATTCGAGTTTCTCTTGCGGTTCGATTGCCACTCACCTTGGCTGATTTTTATTAATTGCCTAACTCATTTTATTATTTATCTACTATATTAAAATCAATAGGTTATTAATGTGGATTGATAAAAGATGAAAATAAAAACACTTATCTCTGCGCTGTCATTGTTGAGCTTGTTGTTTATCACAGCAGTAAAGGCTGAAGAAGAGGTTGCGCCATTAACGGATATATTCGTTGTCACCATCAAAGATTTAGATAGAGAAGCATTTGAGGCAGCTCTGAGAACCCACATGCAGTTTCGGGTGAATCAAGGCGAACCAAACAAGTGGCACGTGTATACGCAAGTCGTAGGAGAAGAGCTGGAAACCTACATTTTACGTTCATGTTGTACCAATTGGGATAAAATAGCCGAACACGCAGATTGGTCAAAAAATGCTAAAACCACACCGCACTGGCGCAAACACGTTGGTAAGTACGTGGTAGATTCTGCGCATTACTACAGTCGCTACGATACAGAGAACAGTTCTTGGGACAATGACAAGCAATTTAAGTACTTTGGTGTTGAGTCTCTTAAAATAGCGCCTGGTAAAGGCATACAAGCTCGTGAGGCGATTAAACAAGTCAGTGATGTAGCAAAACAGATGCAATGGCAAGATAGTTGGTCTTGGCATACTCGTATCGGCGGTGAGGCTCAGGTTCAATTAGTGTTTGGTTATGAAGCCTATGAAGATATGATGCCCCCAGAAAAATCGTTCTATCAGCGATTGGCAGAGCAGCTTGGCTCCGATGATGAGGCAAGAGCTATGATTGAAAACTATGGCAGTGTTTTTTCATCGTCAAATTATGCCATATATGTATTGCGAAAAAGTCTATCTTCACCGGCCAGTCGCTCTAAACAATAACCACAAAAAAGGCGCTTAAAGCGCCTTTTTTGTAGCCGTAATTTATTCGCTTTCTGCCTCTGGCTTATGGCGATTTGTAACTCTTTCCCATAACGGCAATAGCAATCCACCAATGGCGCCGTACAAATGCGCTTCAATGGCAACCCGAGCATTAATAAGCTTTTCAACATCAGCGCTTGAGCCAGCCAATTGCTCATAGGCTATTTTCGCCCAGACGCCGATTAATAACAGGTATCCTGAGCGCCAACCTTTGTGAATATCTTTTATTGCGCCCCAAACAAAAATACCGTGCAACACCCCAGACAGACCAACGTAACGAATGGTGTCTGGAGATAAGAAATACATGCCTATACTGCAAACCAAAGCTGCCACGGTAATACTAATCGCATATGTGTGATGACGATAGTGCTCACCATGCAAAGCCCACAACATAGTTAAACCGGCTAGGTTGAGCAGTAAGTGGTTCGTATTTGTGTGCGCAAAATGGCCCGTTAGCAAGCGCCACCATTCACCTTGAGCGATAAGCTCTCGATGGTAAATTAGCTGGTCGATTATCGGCTTTGGAAGAAAATGGACAATAACGGCAATGACAAACACAATCGCAGGTAGCAACCATGCTTGACGATTTGTTGGTAATGATAGCTTCAACATAGAATTTGCTTTACTTATAATGCACGTATGCAAACAATTTTGATTTTTTTATGAGCCGACAGTATTGCACAAGGTGCGAGCGACCGCTAGTCACATGTATTTGTAAGTTTGTCCAAACTATCGATAATCATGTTCAGGTGTGGTTTTTACAGCACCCCAAAGAGCAACATCATAGCAAGGGCAGCGCCAAACTTGCGCATTTGTCTTTGCGCAATTCACGCATATTGATAGGCGAAGATTTCAGTGATTGCGACGCACTTAATCAAGCAATCCAAGATGACCAAGTTAACGTGCGTTTACTGTACCCAAGTAACGACGCCGAACTTGCTCGGCCTATAAGTGACGAACAACAAGCTAAGTTGGTTATCGTTATTCTTGATGCAACATGGAAAAAAGCCTATAAAATGTTGCAGTTATCTAAAAATTTACAGGCATTGCCAACAATAACGCTGGATGCTGAGATAAAAAGCCAGTATGTTATCCGTAAACACCATAAGGTGAATGATGTCTCGTCCTTAGAAGCCTGTGCACATGCACTGATAGCGCTTGAGGACAACCCGACTAAGTATCAAGGGTTACTCAATGCCTTCACATCATTTAATCAATGGCAACTTGAGTTATCCGGCCGTCACCAGCAACAAAAATAAGGAATTATCGTGTTCAATCTGAAAAAGCTGCTTCTAACATCTGCGCTATTATTGCCATTAACAGCCTGTACTCTCGATGGTACCTCATCTGAGGTACGCGAAGACAGAGAGCCTGAAGCGGCAACCGGTATTGAACAAAAAGCGCTGCATACCGCGCAAAAGTTTATGGTGGCTGCGGCCAATCCATACGCGTCTCAAGCGGGATACAATGTGCTTGAGAAAGGCGGTAGCGCAATCGATGCGGCGATCGCAGTTCAGTTAGTGTTAACCTTGGTTGAGCCACAATCATCAGGTATCGGTGGCGGTGCCTTTATATTGCATTTTGATAATCAAGCACAAAAGTTAACCAGCTTTGATGGTCGAGAAACGGCGCCGGCTAAATCATCTCAAGATATGTTTTTACAAGAAAATGGCCAACCTGTCCGTTGGATTGACGCAGTGGTTGGTGGTCGAAGCGTTGGTGTCCCTGGTGTATTAAAAGCACTGGAAGATGCCCATAACAAATACGGTATCTTGCCTTGGGCTGCTCTGTTTGAGGATGCCATTACGCTTGCCGAAGAGGGCTTTATCGTTTCGCCTCGTATGGCAAAGTTGGTGGCCATGGGCTTTAATCCAGGCGTTAAAAAGTTATCCAATGCCAGTAATTATTTTTACCCTAATGGCCAACCTCTGGCACAAGGCAGCCTGTTAAAAAATCCACAACTGGGTAAAGTCTATCGAGCCATTGCCGAGCAGGGCACTGAGGTGTTTTACCGTGGCTGGATTGCTGAAAACATCGTCGCAGCGGTAAATAATGCCGCTATCGCACCGGGCACCTTGAGTATGGCTGATATGAAAAACTATCAAGCACAACAAAAGTCAGCGGTTTGCGCACCATATAAAGCCTACAAGCTATGCGGCATGGCACCGCCAAGCTCTGGTGGCGTAGCGGTTATTCAAATTCTCAAACAACTTGAGCAACATAATTTAGCGCAAGTTGACCCTATGTCGGAAAAGGCAGTTCATTTATTCGCACAAAGCTCACGTTTAGCGTTTGCTGATCGCAATCATTATATTGCCGACCCGGACTTTATCGATGTACCTGTCGAACAGCTTATTACTGATAACTATACCGCTCGACGCGGTGAGTTAATCGAACAACAAGATTTAGGCAAAGTGAGCCATGGCCGATTTGATCCAATGGTACGCGCCGCGGATAACGCCATTGAAATGCCATCAACATCACACATTTCCATTGTTGATGCCAAAGGCAATGCGATTTCGATGACCACCAGTATTGAAATGGCGTTCGGCTCGGCAGTGATGGTAGATGGCTTCTTGCTAAATAATCAGCTCACCGATTTTTCATTAGCCCCAGAAGTTGATGGTAAACCGGTTGCTAATGCCTTAGCGCCTCTAAAGCGTCCTCGCAGCTCTATGGCTCCTATGATGGTATTCAACGCCGATAATAGCTTACGCCTTGTGGTTGGCTCTCCTGGTGGCAGCCGCATCATTAATTATGTTGCACAAACCATGATTGCGGTGTTGGATTGGGATATGGATATTCAAAGCGCGATTAACTTGCCAAAAGTGACCAACCGTAATGATGTGACATCGCTTGAAAAAGGCACCGAGTTAGAAGCTCTGCAAGGCGGGTTAGAGCAACGCGGACACAAAGTATCTATTCGCAACTTAAACAGTGGTATCCAAGGTATCGAAGTATTTGATAGTCAACTGGTTGGTGGGGCAGACCCGCGCCGCGAAGGTAAGGTTATGGGTCAGTAAACCAATACAGTATGCCGGTATAAGCGTATACAAAGAGCTGCGCGAATAATCTCATGGAGCTTATGTAATTCAAAAAAGGCGACCCTATGGTCGCCTTTTTGTTATTCGATTAAGGAGTATGTTCGTTATTGCACAAGCTCATCGTCACTAAACGTGTCAGCGAATAATGGACTCGTTAAATAACGCTCTGCCGAGCTTGCCAAAATAACGACAATGTTTTTGCCTTCATTTTCAGGGCGCTCTGCAATACGCTTAGCAGCAACGGCCGCCGCACCAGAAGAAATACCCGCTAGAATACCTTCTTCTTTCATTAAACGGTGAGCCATTGCCATTGCTTCATCATTACTAACACGCTCAACACCATCAACCACAGATAAATCAAGGTTGCCAGGAATAAAGCCTGCACCGATACCTTGGATTTTATGTGGACCAGGCGTTAGCTCTTCACCTGCCATCTTTTGACCGATAACTGGCGAATCTGTTGGTTCTACGGCGATTGATTGGATCGCTTTACCTTTTTCATTTTTGATGTAACGACTAACGCCGGTGATAGTACCGCCTGTGCCAACACCGGCAACAAACACGTCGATGTTACCATCGGTGTCTTCCCAGATTTCAGGACCAGTGGTTTTTTCATGAATCGCTGGGTTTGCTGGATTATCAAATTGACCAAGAATTAAATGCGTTTCAGGATCTCGGGCTTTAATTTCTTCTGCTTTTTCAATCGCGCCTTTCATGCCTTTAGCACCTTCAGTTAGCTCAAGTTTCGCACCAAGTGCGATCAAAAGCTTACGACGCTCAAGACTCATGGTATTTGGCATGGTCAGTATCAGTTTGTAGCCTTTAGCGGCTGCAACAAAGGCTAATGCAATACCGGTATTACCACTGGTTGGCTCTACAATGGTGATGTCTTTAGTCAATTTACCTGATTCTTCAGCGTCCCAAATCATGCTCGCACCAATGCGGCATTTAACACTAAAGCTTGGGTTTCTTGCTTCAATTTTGGCGTAAACATTACCTGAAGTAACTCGGTTTAATTTGACCAGCGGTGTGTTACCAATGGTTTGTGGATTGTCTTGATATAAGTGTGACATTGTTTATTCCTAGGAAATGCGTTTTAAAAGCGTTAATATTTCGTTAATTATAGATAAGATTACTGACCTTTTTCGATTTAGCCAAGAAACAGAAAGCTATAACTAATAACTTAATTTTTTATAACCTCTATTTCTATTTGGAATAACGAATTTACCAATGGATATACTATGACTTCTTTTAAAGGTACTGATAATTATATAGCCAGCAATGATTTACAGCTCGCTGTTAATGCTGCCGTTGCATTAGAAAAGCCTCTGTTGATCAAAGGTGAACCCGGTACGGGCAAAACCATGCTGGCAGAAGAGTTAGCTAAAGCGCTTGATACCGAGCTGTTGCAATGGCATATCAAATCCACAACGCGAGCACAGCAAGGCCTGTACGAATATGATGCAGTGTCGAGATTAAGAGACTCGCAATTGGGCAAAGACGGTGTTAAAGACATTAGCAATTACATTGTTAAAGGTAAGCTGTGGCAAGCATTTGCAGCCGGCAAACGCCCGGTGCTATTGATTGATGAAATCGACAAGGCTGATATTGAATTTCCCAATGATTTGCTACTCGAGCTCGATAAAATGGAGTTTTATGTGTATGAAACTCAGCAACGCGTGGTTGCCAAACAACGTCCGATTGTGATCATTACCTCAAATAATGAAAAAGAATTGCCTGATGCGTTCTTACGCCGTTGCTTCTTTCACTACATTAAATTTCCTGACAAAGACGAAATGCAACGTATCGTCGATGTCCATTTTGAAAACCTAAAACAAAGCTTACTGGATGAAGCGCTTGCGGTATTTTTCAATTTAAGAGACATACCAGGTCTGAAGAAAAAGCCATCGACGTCTGAATTAATCGATTGGCTTAAATTACTTGTCGCCGAAGATATTCCTGAACAGGTATTGCACGAAACCAGTGTTAACAAATCGATACCGCCGTTACACGGTGCCTTATTAAAAAATGAGCAAGACATACATTTGTTTGAGAAACTGGCGTTTATGCATCGCGGAGAACGCTAATGCTGATTGATTTTTTCTTTAAGCTTCGTGAGTATCGGGTGCCCTGTACTCTGCGAGAGCTTTTAGATTTGCTCAATGCCATGAAGCAGCGGGTCATCTTTTGTTCTATTGATGACTTCTATGCGCTATCGCGGGTGATTTTAGTAAAAGATGAAAGTCATTTTGATAAATTTGACCGCGCTTTCGCCGATTATTTTGAAGGGGTTGAAAGCATTGACTTGGATCTGTCTTCAATCCCGAAAGATTGGTTGGAAAAACGTTTTGAGCGTCATTTAAGTGACGAAGAAAAAGCCCAAATCAAACAGATGGGTGGTCTTGAAGAGATGATGAAGACCTTGCAAGAGCGCTTAAAAGAGCAGCAGGAGCGTCATCAAGGAGGCAACAAATGGATAGGCACTGGCGGCACCTCTCCATATGGCGCGCACGGCTATCATCCCGGTGGCTTTCGCATTGGCCAAGATGGCAACCGTAACTATTCGGCCAGCAAAGTTTGGGATAAACGCGAATTTAAAAATCTTGATGCCAATGTAGAGCTCGGCACGCGCAACATTAAAGTGGCGCTGCGCAAACTGCGTCAATTTGCTCGCAGTGGCGCCGATACCATACTCGATCTTGACGATACCATACGTGCAACCGCCAAAAATGCTGGTTATCTGGATATCAAAATGCAACCAGAGCGGCACAATGCAATCAAGGTCTTAATGTTTTTTGATGTAGGTGGTTCAATGGATCCCTACATTAAAGTCTGTGAAGAGTTGTTTTCCGCGGTGCACACCGAATTTAAACATTTGGAGTATTTTTATTTTCATAACTGCGTCTATGAAAAAGTATGGCAAGACAACAGTCGCCGCTATCAGGAAACCATTGATGTATGGGATATCCTGCATCGCTTCTCAAAAGACTATAAAATCATTTTCGTCGGTGATGCCACTATGGGGCCTTACGAGATTGCCTACCCAGGCGGCAGTGTCGAACATTGGAATGAAGAACCGGGTAATGTGTGGATGGAACGAATACTAAATCATTTTGATAATTGCATTTGGTTAAACCCGCAACCACAAAATTACTGGAGTTATTACCAATCTATTGATTTAATTAAGCAAATCATGTCATCAAGAATGTACCCTATGACCATAGCAGGGCTTTCTGATGCGATAAAAGAGTTACTATAACAATAAAATAATTAGGTATGGCTATGAAAAAACTTTTTGGTAAAACCAGAAAAAAATTAACCTTTGATGAGACTCAGGAAATCATCACGCCATTTGCTTTCACCATGAATGAAGGCTTGTTTGGTACGCCTATTGCCAGTCCATACAAACGTGGTATTGCCATCCTAATCGATTTATTACTGATTGCCATGCTCAGCAATGCTGGCGGTGAATTTTTGGCGATTGCGATATCCATTATGGCGTTTCGCTTGGGCAGTCGCAAGCGAGCGCAAAAACAAGGCAAAGTTAAAGGCAATAAACGTCGAGCGTTAATGCGCTTAATCGGGGCTTTTATTGTCTTGGTGGTATTGCTCGACAATTTTGCTCCTATGGTTAATAAATTTACCGCCGATAGCTCCGAATCTGAATGGCAGGAATACACACAGTGGCAAGAAGAAAATAACGGCGCTAATTGGCAAGATAAAGTTGCTAAGGGCAAGAACAATAACGGTCAAGATATTGGCAAAGAAGTCGGTGTTGGTACGGCCTTACAGGTTACCGGTTACATCATCAAAGTCGCATCCGAAGCATCGGAAAAACAATGTAAAGATCGCCAGTGTTGGTACGACATATTGCAAGATGTACCTAAGCATGCGCTTAAATTGGATTTAAATAACCAGCAAGCATCAGAACTTATTGGCGACATTATTGATAGCTTAGATATCGATGCTGGTATACGCCCTGACTTGCAAACACAACTCTCTAACGACTTTGATGCCCTATATGCAGAGCGTGCAGAGCGCCATGGGGCTGAGACGGCGTCAAGTACACCGCAAACAATCGCTACCGAAAATGAGCAGGGCAATGACATGCAAAGTAGTGATAACAGTCAAACTGCAAGAGAGCCTGCTGCTACTGAGCACGACCAAGCCAAACCAGAAGATGTCAGCAGCGCCATTGAAAACACTGAGTTAGGCCAATTGCGTCAAGCTAAGGCGGAGGCGGGCGATGATCAACCGCGTAAACCTATCTATTCGATGATGCAGTATATTAAAGCGATTATCGATGACCTTGGCTTAGGCTTTGGTTGGGCTGCCTTTTATTTCACTGTGTTTACCAGTTGGTGGAAAGGACAGACGCCAGGTAAACGTTTAATGGGAATAAGGGTGTTACAACTCGATGGTACGCCATTGTCGATATGGGATAGCTTTGGTCGTTATGGTGGTTATGGTGCAGGCTTGGCAACCGGTTTATTGGGCTTTTTCCAAATTTATTGGGATCCTAATCGCCAGGCAATTCATGACAAAATATCGGCTACGGTGGTCATTGATGAGCGTAAAAAGGTTGATGAAGCCGTCATTGCCATGGCGAGAGAGAAGTTAGAAAAGAAAGGACAAGCTAGCGCCGAGTCTTGATTCGGCAGCTATAATCTCAGTGTAAGATGATCACCATTCACACAGCTGAGGAATCAAAATGAAGCATTTGCTTTTGTTGTTAATCAATATGTCGTTTGTGCTTACCTTATTTGCCTGTGCATCAAATAGTGCAGATAACTCAGCTAAAGCAAACGGCAAGACATACAGCGAAGCAGATAGTGAATCGCAACGGTGTGCAGAATTGGACTATCTCGAACGTCAGGCGTGCTTAAGCGAAACCTTGTATGCCGACAAATCCAACTAAAAATGGAGCCTAAGGGCTCCATTTTATTTTCTACTTTTGTATCGACATTGTATTAAGCCCACGTACTCAACAGCGCACTAACTGTTACATCCAAGCGTAACTCATTTTCATAAATACGTTGCGTTGGTTTTGCTTTAACGAACCGACTTCTCGGTTATCAATAGAATTATCAGAATAACCTAAAAAGAATACGGTTTGTGGGTTGAGCTTATAGGAATAAATTAACTCGGTGGCGAGATTATCTTCATCACCATCGATGCCGAACAACTGCGGATTATTGTTTTGATTATACTCAGCACTGGTATAAACCATACTCAGTCGCAGCAGGTTGTTGATATCAAACGCATAAGTCATGCGCAAATCAGCGATGTTTTCACGGTAAACAAAATCGCCATCTGCTTCTAACTCGGCATACACCAAAGTAAGTTCGGTTTCTAAGTGAGCGGTAACGTTCCAGCTTATAAATGGCGCTAACTCGTAAATGTCACCTTCACGATCATTTAAATAATCAATACCTTCACCAACTCGACCAGACAAACCAACAAACACGTTAGGCAGTGGCTGTGCTTCGGCAATAAAGTCGGCATAACTTAATGAAAAACGAGTGGTGTTATCATCAATACTCGCATCGTTACTGTCATAACGCAGGCCAACACGATCCTCATGAGTCAGTACTAAATCAAAGAATGACTGCCACGGGCCTTCAGCGCTCGCACTGACGCTTTGCGTCTTACTGATTAATTCATCGTCATCGTTATGAGAAATGCTGTATTGCGCACCAAAAGTAAGCGTTGACCACCAATGTTGATCGCTATAATAAAAACGGTTTAGCGTACTGGAAAACTTGTTGTAATCGCTGTGCACCTGAAAGCCAAGATCTGAGCGAAACTCTTTACCAATGTCTTCGTATTTGTTGTGAAAACGCCAATCTTCTGTACTGTGTTCGTACTCTATCTGATAAGCGATATCATCAAATTCGTCATCGTCAATTCCCACCAAAGAGGCAAGGTAACAATTACCACCAGGACAATAGCTATCAAGCAGTTGTTGCGGGTAAGTTGTTTGAGAATGCAGCAACTGGGCGATGATGGTATCACTCTGGGTAATTTTGTACTTAGTGTCGATACCAGCGACTAGGTTTTCATAATTATCTGAATCTCGAATGGTGGTGATGGCACCAAACGACAAATCATCATTGACGTCGTAGCGATAACGAAATGCGCCTGAAAAACTCTCTTCATCGATATTGGCAACGGTCGAAAATAAATTACCCGGCATAATTAAACTGGTGCTGTCATCATTGGTTACAAAACCTGCAAATGAATGATTGCCAGAGCGACCGGTTAATTTTGCCCCCCAATCAGGGTTGATGATGTTTCGGGTATAGACCAGATTAAACGGTGTTGAAAAATATTCTGAGTTATCAAGAAAGAAAGGGCGCTTTTCAGCAAAGAATAACGCCGAGGTTTTGTTAACCGATAGTTGACCATTATCTGCTTCGACCGTTGAAAAGTCGGGATTAATCGTCGCATTCAGGAGAATATCTGGGGTGATGCCCCAACGCACGTTAACACCGACATCCGTATCGTCGCTGTCTTGCCACTCTTGTCCTACATCATCAGGGGCATATAAATCGCGCTCTTCTTCATAGCTATATACCAGTGACGGTGTAACTAACAAATTTTTACCGAGCTTGGCGTCTTGAAAACCGCGCAGATCATCCATTTGGCAGACCCAGCAATAATCATTTTTATCGATAGGCATATTGGATATGCGTAATATGGTGTCTCTAGGGTAAATACGGATCAGTTCAAAACCCCAGGTTTTAATATCGATATTTTCATCGAAATTAAGCTCACGATAAGGGATGGCCATTTCCACTTGATACCCTTTGTCGGTGATCTTGCCATACGCAGGCCATATACCATCCCAAAGGTTGTTTTCATCGCCGGTCATCTCATTGGTGATACCATCATTTTGCACACCAAGAGGATTGACAAAGAACTTATACGCCAGCCTATCATCATTAAATGTATCTAGCTTGATACCGACAATATCATCGGAGAAAGCATCGTCACGGTCGCGATAGAAGCCTTGAATTTTTTCAGGATGAGGATCTTCAGCGATAAAACCGATATACAGGTTTTCGCCATCTTCAAATAGGTATGCCGTCGTTTTTACTGGGCTTTTGGTATTGTCATAAGGGTAATTAACGATATCCATATCGATTTTTTTAGCTTGCCGCCAAACCGACTCATCCAATTCACCATCAAAGGTGATTTCGGCTGTTACGTTGGGGATATCATAGGTGATAGGGTCTTGCTTGGCTTTGACAGTAGCACTTAACGAAAAGAACAACGCCGTAACGATTGATAGCGTTTTTAACCAGCCTTGATGGCCTACCTTGGCCTGTGGGTGTTGCGTTTTGCGAACCGGCAAAATCATGACTACAACCTATGTTTGCTCTTGTTATTATGAAAATGTCTGGAAAACCAATAAGCAATAATAAAGATTGGCTTATTGTTACAAAAATATTAACATTTATTTACAAATGATTTATAACGCAAACAGGCTTGGTATGTCAACGTTTAAAGCATAGCGTTAACTTAGTTTTTTGGTGTAACGTTATGATTTTAGTTGATATTTTTATGCGTAGAAGGGGTTGGTAGTGATATTAAGTGTAATGGATATTTTAGCGATAATTATATTTCTCAGCTGTTGGATCGGCTATACCCAGTTTTCGCGCATAAAAGCTAAGGATACCGCTTGTTTGTCACGGGTTTTACATCAGCACCGTATTCATTGGATGCGTCAGATATTTGATAACGACGTCAGGGTCTCGCATGCGGGGTTGCTCGCTAACCTTGAACGTCATGTGGCGTTTTTTGCATCAACCACTTTGCTTGTTTTAGCCGGTGTGCTGACCTTATTCACGCAAATTGACAAGGTTAATGCGGTATTGCAAACCATCCCCATTACGCCAACGCAATTAGCGGTAACCATGCAAATTAAACTGAGCTTATTAGCGTTAATATTTGTGTTGGCCTTTTTCCAATTTACTTGGTCAATGCGCCAATATGGTTTTCTTAACATCATGATAGGTGCAGCCCCGGTTGCCTATCAAACCGAAGAAGCCCATTTACTCGATTACGCCAGACAAATGGGGATCCTTCAGGATCAGGCGGGACACTCCTATAACTATGGATTACGCTCTTATTACTTCTCATTAGCGGCACTGTCATGGTTCTTTCACCCGCTGATATTTATCGCTGCTAGTATAATGGTGGTATGGGTTTTGTATTATCGTGAGTTTCATTCAAAAACATTACGTGCGATTCAACGCGGTATCATTGATTTGGAAAAACACTGCCAATGAAAACGTTAACAGGCGGCTGTCACTGTCAAACAGTGCGATTTGAGATTGAGGTTGAAGAGCAACCGTATCTCACCGATTGCAATTGTTCTATGTGCAATAAAACCGGCTTTATTCATCTGATCATACCCAAGCAACAGTTTAACTTACTATCTGGCGAGCAAGACTTGCAGTTGTATCGGTTTAACAGTAAGGTCGCTAAACATTATTTTTGTAAACATTGCGGTGTTGAATCCTTCTATATACCTCGGTCTAATCCCGATGGTTATAGTGTCAATGCGCGGTGTTTAGATACTGATGATTGGCAGAATTGGCCCATAGATAAATTTGATGGTCAAAATTGGGAACAAAACGCTGCCAAGCTATCGCATTTAAGTAAGTAGTATTGGATTTTTGTTGCTGCAATGACTCATCCGTTTTCACACTTTTCGGTTAAAGACTTCGACAAGCATAACTGTTTAAAGATATCGATTTGGTATTACCTAGCCTTGGCATTTTTAGTTAAAGGTTACGTTGTAGCGTTGCTTAGCTTAAGCAATATGCGCGATAAACTCGGTTTTATTCGTTATGTCTATCCTGACCCGCAAGTTTTTTATACCAGTTTATTAGTGGGCATACCGGGACTTTTACTGTTCGCACTTTTAATGGCACGACGTCCTAATGCCGCCAATTGGGTACAACGTATATGGCCCAAATTTTATTGGCTCGTAGCGATTGCTATGTTGATAGATATGGCACTTACTTGGGGTATGTATGCCTTGCTAGGTTGGGGGGATAGTAGCCAAGCCTTGATACAAACCGCATTAGCTATATTACTGTTAGTGATACTAAAGCGAGATCGCCGCGCGAATATTAATTTACAAGAGTTCCCTGAACTTATCGAAGAAGAAAAATAGCGCCGTCACAAATAAAACCTTCATCCATAAGCTATTTGCATTAGCACATTCTGTTCTCATCCCATCGTGTTTTTGAATGGGAGCACCATCCGATTCGAAGTGACCATTGGCCATTAAAATGAAAGACGCGCTCACATCAATGGAGCGCATTCTTATTTAATGTGAAAGATTCTTACTTAAATAGAAATATAACAAGCCTTAAATAGTATTTCACTTATACGAAATATCGAACCAATTAGCTTTTTGTATATTCCACTCTAAACGGCCGCCTTTACAATCAAACAACGCCACCTTTCCATACAGAATTTGCCACGATTCCGATAAGAAATTGCCGTTAATAATGGATGTCTAGTTTAATTATGTGCCTTCCTCTAGGGAGGGCAGAATTCCCTCCTTGGAATTGAATTGCTCAACTATTAGAATAGGGGATTTATAGTAATCTAAATATTAACAATGAGTGTCTAGTTTATTTTGGGAGCTATTTTAGTTTTTAGTGGTCAACTAGGTGCTTTTTCAAAACACTCTAAATAGCCATCTTCAAGCGTTGAACTTATTCGGTATACCCAGCCAGAAGAACCAGCCAATAAATATGTGACACCTTTAGTTTTGGCATTTTGATGTATGACATCGCTTTCTGTCCATATCCAGGATATAGGTCCATCAAATGTTTTTTCCACACTCATTGTAAAGTCGAGGCTTGAAAGTTTACTTAAACTAGACCACTCTTTGCCTTCATTGCTTTGGTTCTCAATTACCATCGCTTCACCATCTAGTTCAAAGACAGCTACGACATGTCCCTTTTTAATTAATATGTCTTCTTGTAACGAATTATCGTAATAATATAACCCCATCCTATGCTCTTGATGGAATCCTTGCCAAATATAGCCGGTATTTAATTCAACAATTGTAAGAGGTAATCGGTCTATTTTTTTTAATGGCAAATAATTCAAAAAAAAACCACCTTGAGAAATAGAATATTTTTTTCCTCTCATCATCACTTCGACATACCAAGGGGCTTGTTGATTCTCACTGTATTTTAATTGGCATATTTGTTTTTCTTGTGACGCAGCGAAGCTTTGGTGGCTAACCATAATAAAGACACACCAAGTTGTTAATACTTTCCATATCATTTTTATTAAAAGCTCCATTTTGACCCTCCATTATCCGACTCTTGGATTGAAATCGTTAATCATTTTATTATTTATATGATATTGCTTTAAGATGTTATTTGTTATCTCCATGGCTTCTACTTCTTGCGCTTCTCTTTTAGCATGATATTTTTTGTCGTGAAAACTAATTTCTATATGCGCTTTTACATAGTGAACAGCTTCAAAATAAGTATTTATTTCCATGTGATATTTCGCTGCCAAAATGAAAGACGCGCTCACACCATAGGAACGCGTTCTTAACTATCTTCAAATATTCTGATAATGTTTTGCATTACTGCACGCTCAGTTCGGAATGATGTTTTCAACATCAAGATTGCATCCATCAACTTGTTTACAAAGTTCATTGTAATCCTTATTGGCGCTACTTATGCCTTGCTTAATGGCTTCTGCAAACCAATATAACGCTTTATTTTCATCTGCTGCTACCGCTTCACCATCTCGATACATTTGCGCTAAGCTGATTTGTGCATAAGGATGGCCACTTTTCGCTGCCTGTTCGAATAGGCGAAAAGCTTCATCTAGGTCTTTTTCGTATCCCATATTGCCTTGATAAAGCGAAATAGCTTTCTGATTAGCTTCTTCTCCCTTTCTAGCTTTTCTCTCTTTTTTAACGGGCTGACGTGACTTTGCAATGACAACACCACCAAATAAATGCATTCCATTGGCTGAACGCCCAACTTCAGCTATGCTGCCGTCTTGCCAATATCTAATAATTTCAGCGTTATTTAAACTTGTTAAATTATTAGAGAAAAAATTCCTTGTTAAAAGTTTATCTGAGCGAATTCCTTTAACAGCATCAGACACTTTCGCGTATACATAATTGCTCAACTTGAACGATACTGAGTTATCATTTATTGAGTTAATCTGCGCTATTAAGTATTTTTCTCGTGACGGGGTGTTCTGATTTAGCAATTGTTTTTCTAATATATAAACATCGTTAATCTTTGGAGACTGGATTAATTGTCGTGTTTTCTCTTTCTCCGTCATTTTATAATTAACCACAAAGGCGATTATCAAAATGAATGTTAAGATTGCTAAAACAACTTTCGATAAGGCTAACGTTAGTTTCATAATAACTCCCTGTAATTTTATGAGTAACAGCTGTTCACCCTCAACAGACCTTAACCTTTTCAATCGGTTAACGTCAAATCGTTGTAAATAATTTAAAAGCGTCACTGAAATGAATCCAGATTGATTATGTTATCAAGATACACTTGGTTTACAAATCCATCCTGATATGTAAACTAATGGTTGACCTTTAACCTTGCTTTTGTTTATTCTGGTGCCTCATAACATGAGGCTAACTGTATGGCTTTGCGCCGCATGTTTAACGAGCAACAGGCGAAATATCTGCAGGCTTTTAGGGTAGAGAAAAATCCAAATCATGACAGACGTTAAAAGTGACACCATTACAATGGCGCAGAATATACTGATTGCGTTTTCCCATAGTGGTTTCAAAAAAACATCGATGCAAGATATTGCTAACGCCGCTGCGGTATCAAGGCAATCCATCTATAAAAAATTTGGTTCTAAAGAGCGTTGTTACCAGTGGGTTATTCACACCTATTTGGCTGATATGTACGTTAGAGTGTTTGCCGAGTTAGACAATAAACAGCAACAAGCCGCAGAAACACTATTCAATGTGTTTAACATCTTTATTGGTGAACCTATGCAGGTTGTGACCAATGCCCATGGCACCGAAGTCTTTGATGATTGTTTAAAAGCGACACATGCATCAAAAGAAGATTGGCCACTAAGGTTTCGTGCAAGACTTGCCGATTTCCTGGTCAGTCAAAACATGGTAGGCGCACAACGCTCTAATGGCGTAGCGTTTACCCTTATATCTGCCGGTAAAGGCTTGATGTTAGAAAGACGCAGTAATGAGCAGTTTGATCACGATTTAAGGCTGATGATCGAAAGCATTTCCACAGAGGTTTAAAGAGAGTTTTATGACGATTGCAGAAAATATAACGAGCCATCAGCTTCAGGCAAACTTTGCGCAATTACAGTCGGCTTATCGCCAGCACCCCGCGCCGTCATTAGCAGAGCGTAAGGTTGTTCTCAACAAACTAAAAGCCGCGATCATTGCCAACGAACAGGCCATTTACCAGGCCATGAAACAAGACTACGGTTATCGCAGTGAATTTGATAGTTTAATTGCCGACATCTTGCCAAGTGTTGCCGGCATCAATTATGCCCTTAAAAACCTGAAAAAATGGATGAAACCGTCCAAGCGTCATGCCGGTTTAATGCTCGCACCGTCTAAGGTAAAAGTTCACTATCAACCGCTAGGCGTTGTTGGCGTTATTACACCATGGAATTTTCCATTCTTTTTGGCGCTTGGGCCAACGGTGCAAGCCTTAGCGGCAGGCAATCGGGTAATGATTAAAATGAGCGAATTTACGCCTAATGCCAATAAGGTATTGCGTAATATTGTCTCCAGCATTGCCGAGCATGTGCAAATCGTTGAAGGTGAAGCGGAGGTTGGTGCGGCTTTTTCACAGCTCGCTTTCGATCATTTAATCTTTACCGGCTCATCTGCAGTTGGAAAAATGGTGGCCAAGTCGGCGGCCGAAAACTTAACGCCAGTGACCTTGGAGTTAGGCGGTAAGTCACCAACCATTATTGATGACAGTATTGATATCAATATCGCCGTTGATGCCATTATCGTCGGCAAGTCGCTTAACTCTGGGCAGATTTGTGTAGCCCCTGATTACGTGTTTGTACCGGTAGATAGAGAACAGGAGTTTATCTATACCTTTCTCAAACGCTATGGTGAATATCATCTATCAAATGGCGACGTGAATAGTCAGACTCACATTATAAACGACAGACAACATAGTCGTTTAATGGGCTTTTTAGAGGATGCTAAACAAAAGGGCGGCGAGATCCACTCGGTAAAAGAGGTCGAGGCAGATCAAGGTCATCGTGTATATCCGCACTTAGTGACTAACGTGACACCAGAGATGGATATATTACAGCAAGAGATATTTGGTTCTATCTTGCCGGTAATGACCTATCAAAACATTGAACACGTCATCAGCTATATTAATGAGCGTCCACGTCCATTGGCGCTGTATATTATGTCGACCAATGACACGGTGATTAACACCTTGCTAGAACAAACCCACAGTGGTGGTGTCTCGATTAATGACACGGCATTGCATGTCGCGGCGGATGATGCGCCATTTGGTGGTGTCGGTAATTCGGGTATCGGACATTATCATGGTCATGAAGGCTTTTTAACGTTTTCAAAAGCGAAAACGGTGCTGCATTCAAGTTCATGGCTACCGAAGAACCGTTTTATATTGAAGAATAGGGACTTGATGCATAAATTGTTGCGCAAGTTTTTCTTAAGATAAGCCTAGCCATATGACGCCAATATATAGCGCTGAGCAATGCATGTTCCACACTTCGCTTATGCTAATCAGCTTGTGAGGTTCTCAACACCTGCTCATGAAAAATCGCGTAGAGTAACCTGCCCACAGCAGCTCTTATAAACAAAAAAATCGAAGCCAGTGCTTCGATTTTTTATTGCCTGAGAAAACAATTAACTTAGCTTATCAATGCCTTGTATTGGCGTCTTAAAGTAATGCTGTTCGTCTTCTTCTGCTTGTGGCAAATCACCAGCTTGAATGTTGCATTGTAAAGACGGGAAAATTAACTTTGGATTTGCCAAAGTCGCATCACGTTGTTGGCGAACTTTAACGTAATCTTGCTCGCTTACGCCGTCACTGATTTGAATGTTGTCCGCTTTTTGTTCGGCAACGCTGGTGACAAAACGCAAATCACGACCACCGGGTTGGTAATCGTGGCACATGTACAGCTTGGTATCGTCACCGAGCGCGTATATTTTTTGAATTGAACGATACAATAGGGCGGCATCACCGCCAGGGAAGTCACAGCGCGCTGAACCAGAATCAGGCATAAACAACGTATCACCAACAAAGGCATGGCCGGCGATAACATAGGTTAATGAGTCCGCTGTATGACCTGGAGTTTCCAATACGTCAATTTGATATTCACCTAAAGGTAAGCTATCACCCTCTTTTAGTAACTGGTCAAACTGCACACCGTCGGTATTAAAATCTTTTGCTAAATTAAACACCGTTTTAAAGGTTTTTTGGATACTGCGAATATTGGCACCAATGCTAATGTCCCCACCAATCTTTTGTTTCAAGTAAAAGGCACTGGAGATATGGTCTGCATGAGCATGCGTTTCTAAGATATAGCGAACGGTTAACTGTTGCGCATCAACATAATCGATTAATTGTTGGCTATACACGGTATCGACTCGACTGGCTACAGGGTCGTAATCGAGTGCTGGGTCAATGATGGCGCATTCTTTACTGCTATCGTCAAAAACGACATAGGTCAGCGTAAACGATGCGTTATGGAAAAAGTGTTGGATTTGTAATGCCATAATCTGCTCTTGTTGTATCGTTGCGTGATTTATGTTTTTTCACGGATATTGCATTATTGTTCAATGTTGAGCAAGAGCATTGCGCTTAAAAACCGGTAATTATCGCAGTAAAATGGCAATTTATTGTTCCAGCGCAAGCCATACCTATATATAGGTGCGCTCTATTTAGCTCGGCTTGTAGCCGCTATCTTCAAGTAAATCGCTTTGCTCAGCAGCGGTTCTTGCTAAATCATCGCATCGCTCATTTTCGGGATGGCCACTGTGTCCTTTAACCCATTTCCACTCGATTTTATGCTTTTGCGTTTGCTCATAAAGCGTCTTCCATAAATCGACATTTTTTACTGGTTGTTTGCTGGCGGTGCGCCAATTGTTCTTCACCCAGTTATGGATCCAGCTGGTGATGCCCTGACGTACATATTGGCTGTCCGTTGTTAATGTCACCTGACACGGTTCTTTTAGAGCTTTTAAAGCGATAATGCAGGCCAACATTTCCATTCGGTTGTTGGTGGTCAGTTTATAACCTTGGCTGAGCTCTTTACGATGCTTGTTATAAATTAACACCGCACCATAACCACCTGGTCCAGGATTTCCCAGACAGGAACCATCGGTATATATTTGCACGACTTTGCTCATATTGTTTTGCAATCCTTGTTTTTTAAAGCCAGTTTATCAGGTAACATGGCAAGGATATAGCATCGTTAATAAATAAACCTGATACCTAAACATTATGCAAGAGCAAGCAGAACGACTCATCGTACTCGATACGGAAACCACCGGTATAGACCCGAAACAAGGCCATCGCATTGTTGAAATTGGTTGTGTGGAACTTATTGACCGTAAGTTCACCGGACGTACATATCATGCCTACGTTAACCCGCAGATGCATATGGACCAAGAGGTTATCGACGTTCACGGATTGACCAACGAGTTTTTAACCGACAAACCACTGTTTAACAAAGTCGCAGATGAATTTATCGAGTTTATTCGTGGTGCCGAATTGATCATCCATAACGCCCGATTTGACGTTGGCTTTATGGATCATGAGTTTGCTATGACTCGTCGTGGTTTGCCGATGACGGCAGATATATGTACCGTGACCGATACCTTGAAAACATCAAGAGATGAGTTTGGTTCACCAAAAACACTCGACTTTCTTGCAAGGCATTATGGCGTCGAAAAGCTCGTCGACCGTACCTATCACGGCGCTTTGATTGATGCCCAGTTATTAGCATACGTTTACATTGAAATGACGCGCTACCAAAACACTCTGTCTTTACAAGAAGACAAAGATGGTAGCGACGGTTTAAGTGTTCGTCGTTTAGACAGCAATCGTCCGGCTTTACGTGTCGTCAGCGCCAGTAATGACGAGCTGCAAGCACACGATGAGCGCTTGGCGATTGTAGAGAAAAAAGCGGGTAAAAGTATTTGGCGTGGTGAAGTCGCCAGCGAATAACCATTTCGGGCTGCAGAGCGCTAAATGCTTGCTTAAAAATGCAACTTTCTGCGTTTAAAAGCGCCTGATTGTATGACAAATGTTCAGTTGAACATTTTTATTCAAAAAAGTTGTTGACTCGTGCGAACAGTACCCTTATTATTCGCTCCGCATTCAACGACAGCATGTTGAAGAAAGTGCAGCGGAGTGGTAGTTCAGTTGGTTAGAATACCGGCCTGTCACGCCGGGGGTCGCGGGTTCGAGTCCCGTCCACTCCGCCAACATTTTCCTCACATATTTGATTGCGCGTTTTATCGATGCGGAGTGGTAGTTCAGTTGGTTAGAATACCGGCCTGTCACGCCGGGGGTCGCGGGTTCGAGTCCCGTCCACTCCGCCAACGATATAAACAAACAAATCCTATGCGGAGTGGTAGTTCAGTTGGTTAGAATACCGGCCTGTCACGCCGGGGGTCGCGGGTTCGAGTCCCGTCCACTCCGCCACGATTTGTCAAAGCTGCGTTGAAGTATCCCTGTTGCGGAGTGGTAGTTCAGTTGGTTAGAATACCGGCCTGTCACGCCGGGGGTCGCGGGTTCGAGTCCCGTCCACTCCGCCACTTATCTTCACAAAAGATTGAAGATAATCGAAAATCGCTGAAAGGCGATTTTTTTGTTTCTGCAACAATATAATTTCTCTTCTCTTTTACTTACTGTTTTTTCTCCTTACTTATTAACTGCTTATATTTGCATCACTTGCTCCAGTCAGCTAAGTTAAATCAGACTGGCTTTCAAAAATGAAAGCAAGATAATACTAATAATTAAGGATGTGTTATGAAGCAAACCATCATGCGGAGCATGGCTTTCGCGACTTGTGCAACATTATTGTTCGCCTGTACGAGTGGCAATGAAGAGCCTGCACCTGTAAAATTTAGCAGTTATAGCGCCAAACAATTTTTTGAAACCACGACCATTAGCGGTACCAGTATCAACCATGATGGCAGTGCCATATTAGTGCACAGTGACAAGACGGGTATTTTTAATGCCTACCGATACCCAACCGACGGGGCAGAGCCGGTCCAATTGACGCATTCAACAGAAGAGTCCGTTTGGGTTATTGACTGGTTTCCTAATGATGATCGCTTTCTTTATGCACAAGATAAAGGCGGTGATGAACTCGATCATGTTTTTGTGCAGGAGCTTGATGGTAAGGTTGTCGACCTAACCCCAGGTGACAATGTCAAAGCCTACTTTTCTGGCTGGCATCAAGATGGCAGTCACTTTTATGTGGCAACCAATGAAAGAGACAATAAACAGTTTGATTTATACCGCTATGCGAGCGACGACTATCAACGTGAAATGGTGTTTGAGAACAAAGATGTGATGTCGTTAAATACCTTGTCCCGTGACGGTCAATGGCTGGCATTGTCTAAAAACATCAGCAACACCGATGACGATATCTACCTATACAATATTAATGAGCAAAAGCTGGTTAATGTATCTGAGCCTGATCTTGATGCCTCACATTCTGCGGTGACTTTCACGAAAGACAATAAATCGTTGATCTATTCATCAGATCAACAAGGTGAATTTAGGCAATTATTTGAGTACGTTATTGCTAACGGTGAGCATAAACAGCTGAGCAATTTCAAGTGGGATGCTCGAGGCACCATGTTTTCACCAAACTATGGTTACCAAGTTACCTACATCAATCAAGATGCAAAAACAGTGGCAAAAATTGTCAACACCAGAACCGGTAAGAAGGTTGATATAAATGGCTTACCACCGGGCGATGTATTGCGTGTTAATTTTTCTAATGATGAACAACAGATGTCGTTCATGATCAACTCCGATACCTCACCATCAAACTTGTATGTTTATGATCTTAGTAGGGAGCGCTTAAGTCGATTAACAGACTCTCTTAACCCAGCCATTGATGAGTCGGTACTGGTTAACAGCCGCGTCGTGCGTTATGAAAGTTTCGATGGTTTGCAGATCCCAGGGTTATTGTTTAAACCAAAACAAGCGTCTAAGGACAGTAAAGTACCAGTGTTGATCATGATTCATGGTGGCCCTGGTGGACAATCTCGCACCGGTTACAGTGCCTTGCGTCAGCACCTTATCAATAATGGTTATGCCATTTTTGCCGCCAACAACCGTGGCTCATCAGGCTATGGTAAAACCTTCTATCATTTAGACGATCAAAAACATGGTGAAGATGACTTGCAAGACATTGTCTATGCGAAAAAATATCTACAAACGTTAGATTGGGTAGACTCTGAAAAAATAGGTTTGATAGGCGGCAGTTACGGCGGTTACCTAACGATGGCCGGCATGGCGTTTACCGATGAGTTTGCGGTTGGTATTAATATTTTTGGTGTTACCAATTGGGTTCGTACCTTAGAGAGTATTCCGCCGTATTGGGAAGCATTTCGCAAGTCTCTGTATGAAGAGCTTGGCGACCCAGCTACAGACAAAGAGCGTTTAACACGGATATCACCATTGTTTCATGCTGACAAAATAAGCAATCCAGTGTTGGTTGTGCAAGGTGCAAATGACCCACGGGTGTTGCAAATTGAAAGCGATGAAATGGTTGCTGAAATGGAGAAAAACGGTGTTGCGGTTGAATACGTTTTATTTGACGATGAAGGTCATGGTTTTGCGAAAAAAGAAAACCGTATTAGCGCCTCAGAAGCGTACCTGAAGTTTTTACAAACCTACTTAAAATAACCAAAAAACGCTCAAACGTTACAATGGTTTAAAGACTGGCCCTGATTTGTGATTAACATGAATCAGGGCCTTTTTGTGTGTTCTGCAAACTTGTAATTACAGTGATCTATCTTATAGTGTAGATACCCTATTTAGCGGACCTCTGTATGAAATATACGGTCGAGATTGACATCGCAGTGCCTATTGAGAAAGTCATCGATTTATTCGATAGCAGCGAAAATATGCGACACTGGCAACCTGACTTGCTTAGCTTTGAAACCATCAGCGGCAAGCCGGGACAAGTTGGTAGTGAAGCACGTTTGGTGTACCAAATGGGCAATCGAGAAGTCGTCATGACCGAAGTCATTACTCGAAAAGATTTACCGCAAATATTTGCCGGTGTGTACGAAACAGACAATGTCTGGAATTTGGTTGAAAACTCTTTTATCGATTTGGGTAATGGCAACACCCGTTGGGTTTGCACAAATGAATTTAAATGCAGCGGTTTTGTTCGACTCATGGCATTATTAATGCCAGGAATGTTTAAAAAACAATCTGTTAAGTATCAAGAACAATTTAAGAGTTTTGCAGAAACGGCGTACTAATTATGACAATAACAAGAGTAAATCATTTAAAAGCTGCAGATGGAAAGCAGCAGCAAATGTTCAATTTCCTAACTGAATTAAAAAACTATATAGCCAATAGTCCAGGCTGTGTTGAATGCCAACTGTTGCGCAATCAGGATAATGATTGTGCCTTTGTGGTTATTGAATTATGGCAAGATGTAGAGTCGCACAGAGCCTCGTTAGCCAACTTTCCCCAAGAAGATATGCAAGCGGCAATGAGCTTGTTTGGCGAGCCACCAAGCGGCGCATATTATCAAACCATTGATTAACAAAGAGCCGTTGAGTGCATAGGATAGGGCACTGCAACCAATATCGAAAACAAGATAAAAACGAAGATAAAAAAGCCGAATCACATGATTCGGCTTTTTGTTTGCTGTGACGTACGAGGTAATTCAAGCGGTAACTTGTGTCGTAGTCTTATAAGCGTTATTTAAGCAGCACGCTCACCTTTATTTGCTTCAAGGTTTGCTAAGTGCTTTTCTTTATTCGCGACAAGCTCATATGGGTCAAAGTCATCAACGTTAATAACAGCTTTACGTTGTGCTTCAGTTTCTATAAGCAGCTTCGCTTCATCTTCACCGATAAAGCCTTTCTCTAACGCCATTTCTGCCAGTTGATCAAGGTTAATGATGCGGTGACGTTCGCCGCTTGCAGCATTGATTTTATCGACAATCACTTCAGCTTTGATGATGTTCTCAAGGGTTAACTCAAGTTGACCAAACAAAGAACCATCGGTTTTATTCAAGTATTGGCCTTGACCTAATCGAGTTCGAGCTTCGCCTGGCACTTGCAGAATACGTGATACTTTGTGATCAAGTCTATCTGAAGGTTTACGTAATGAGGTGCCAAATGGCATAACCATCAATTTAAACGCTTTACCGATGAATCGGTTAGGGAAGTTCTCACAAAGCTCTTTAATCGCTTGCTCACACTTGTATAGGCTATCTTCAACGGCCCACATCATAAGTGGTTTGTCAGCAAGTTGACGGCCTTCGTCGTCATAGCGTTTCAATGTTGCTGAGGCAAGGTATAGGTAACTTAATACATCACCTAAACGCGCAGACATGCGTTCACGACGTTTTAAATCTCCACCAAGCACTGCCATAGACAAATCTGACAACAACGCTAAGTTTGAACTGAACTTGGTCATTTGACGATAGTAGTGACGCGTTTCATCTTTGAACGGCGCTTTGATATAACTGGTGCCGAATATGGCAAACAGTTTAGAGCGGATCAAGTTTGAAATAGTGAAACCAATGTGACCGAATAGCGCTTCATCAAAATCATGCTGACCTTGCAACATGTCTTTGTTACTTGCCGCTTCCATTTCTGCCAATACATATGGATGACAGCGGATAGCACCTTGACCGTAAATAATCATATTTCGGGTTAGGATGTTAGCGCCTTCAACGGTAATTGCGATAGGAGCGCCTTGATAGCCGCGTGCCAAATAGTTACTTGGCCCCATACAAACACCTTTACCACCATGGATATCCATAGCGTCGATAATACACTCACGCATTTTTTCGGTTAGGTGGTACTTACAAATAGCGGATACAACAGAAGGCTTCTCACCTAAGTCAACGGCACCAGTAGACATGGTCGTTACGGCATCCATAAGGTAAGCATTACCGCCAATACGCGCTAGTGCTTCTTCAATACCTTCCATTTTACCGATAGGTAGCTTAAATTGACGGCGAATGTGACTGTAAGCACCGGTCGCTAACGCGGTTTGCTTGATGCCACCAGCGGAGTTTGAAGGTAAGGTGATAGCACGGCCAACAGACAAACATTCAACCAGCATACGCCAGCCTTGACCGGCCATTTTAGCGCCACCGATGATGTAGTCTAATGGTACAAATACTTCTTCACCTTGCGTCGGACCATTTTGGAACGGCACGTTCAATGGGAAATGACGACGGCCGGTAATTACGCCGTCAATATCTGTCGGAATCAATGCGCAGGTGATACCTAAATCGGTTTCTTCGCCGATCAGCTTGTCTGGATCGTAAAGCTTGAATGCTAAACCTAAAATCGTGGCAACCGGTGCTAGGGTGATATAACGTTTATTCCACGTTAGGCGCATACCCAACACTTCTTTACCGTCAAACTCACCTTTACAAATGATACCAAAATCAGGAATGGCACCAGCGTCTGAACCCGCTTCAGGGCTAGTTAGTGCGAAACAAGGGATTTCTTCACCCGTCGCTAAACGTGGTAAGTAATGGTCTTGTTGATCTTTGGTACCATAGTGTTGCAACAATTCGCCTGGGCCCAAAGAGTTTGGAACACCAACCGTACTGGCCAAAACAATTGACACACCACTTAACTTTTGCAGAACACGTGACTGTGCGTATGCACTGAACTCTAAGCCGCCGTATTGCTTTTTAATGATCATCGCGAAGAACTTATTGTCCTTCAGATACTGCCAAATATGTGGCGGCATATCGGCTAATTCATGGGTTACTTCCCAATCATCAACCATGCGGCAGACTTCTTCTACCGGACCATCCATAAAGGCTTGTTCTTCTTGCGTTAGTCGAGGTTGTGGGAATTTATGTAACTTATCCCAACTTGGAGCGCCTTTAAATAACTCTGCTTCATACCATGTGGTACCAGCATTTAATGCTTCGCGCTCAGTCGAAGACATTTCAGGCATAACCTTTTTAAAGGCCTGCAGTAACTTGTTACTGATCAGTTGACGACGTAAGCTCGCCACATTGAAAACAGCGGCTACCGCGATAAACAATAACCAGCCAATAAAACCGACTAGGGAAAAAGCAGTCGCAATGACCATCAGTGCGGTATAAGCGGCAGTGAATAAACCTAGAGAGGCCCGAGCATATGCCAGATAACTCGTTACCACTATAAGGACGAGTAAGCCAATTAAAAATTCCACGTTAACTCCTGTTGTATTTTTAGTTTATGGTAAGAGGTCGTACCAGTTTTACTTAAGCATAAATACAATTGCAAACATTTTCAAATGTTTTCATCGGTATTTACGTTTTTTTGCTTGCGGTAGAATATGTTGGATAAGGGGAGAGGCGTTTTTTTACGTCGGTGATCCCTGGATTATTGCTGCCAACACATACTTGCCAAGCCGAGAAAATCCTTTGCCATATACTTAATTAGTATAATTTACTCTAAATTTATTTCGAATTTATGACGGGAATTTATTGGTAAAAGTTTCGAATTGAATATAATGGTTATTAAAATAGTATTTTAATTTCGTTTAGTTATAACTGGTGGTTGTGTATGTGTGAATTGTTGGCGATGAGCGCTAATGTTCCGACAGATATTTGCTTTAGTTTTGCCGGCTTAATGCAGCGCGGTGGTAATACTGGGCCACATAAAGATGGTTGGGGCATTACCTTTTATGAAGGTAAAGGTTGTCGCAGTTTTAAAGACCCAAAACCAAGCTTTGAATCAGAGATCGCTAACCTAGTCAGTAATTACCCTATTAAAAGCAAAGCGGTTGTTTGTCATATACGCCAAGCAAATGTCGGTAATGTCTGTCTGGAAAACACCCACCCGTTTATTCGCGAGTTGTGGGGCAGTAATTTTACCTATGCTCATAATGGTCAACTTGCTGACTATCAGCAGACTTTGCAGACACAAAAACTAAAAGCGGTTGGTTCGACCGATAGTGAACAGGCATTTGTGTGGATATTGGAGCAACTTCGTCTTCATTTTGGCGACGAGCGACCTGATGACCAAGAGCTTTACCAATATTTAGCGCAATTGAGTCTGCGCGTTAACCAATTTGGTGTGTTTAACTTGATCTTGTCCGACGGTGACTTTGTGTTTGCGTATTGCTATAACAATTTACACTGGATAACCCGCAGGGCGCCTTTTGGCCCCGCCAAGCTTATTGACACCGATGTCGCGATTGACTTTAAAAAGGAAACCACAGAAAAAGACATCGTTACCGTAATAGCCACTCAGCCGCTTACCTGTGATGAGGCATGGCACAAAATGTCTCCGGGTCAATGGGTGGCATTTGTCGGGGGCGAAGTGATGGCGCAAGGGCAATTACAAGCACCTAAGGTGAAATCACACGCGCAATTAATGGGCGAGAAAAACGGTTAATTTTTTTTGTCAGCGGTGTCGGTTTGACTGTCAGTATTAACCGCAGCATTGCCTTTACTGGCAACGCCAACCAATTCCGCTTGAAACTGTTGGAAACTACCGTCAATTTGATGCAATTTAACCATTAAGTAATTTAACTTGGGAGCGAACCAGGCATAGGTTGTCTGTTTGCTGCCAGGTTTTCTGCGCACCAACTTTACGGTATCGACCACACCATATGGCAGCATCAACTCTTCTTTACCAACATATTCGTAGTTGTAATCTTTGACTTTACCCGAGGTGCTTAGGGTTTTAAATTTGAAGTCTTTGACGTCGTTTATAAGGTTGAAACGCGACTGCAAATGGTAGCTTAACTTACTTTGCAAACCGTCAGGCCATTCAATGTCTTTGGTTTTTTTCTTAAGTAAATTAATTGCTTGAGACTTTTCTTGATCGAACGACCAATGATAGTACTTATCTTTACCGGTGCCTTCTCGATCGGATTTATAGCTCAATGGTATAACTTGGCCATCGACGATACGGTTGGTGGTGAACTCTTTGCGATGATCGGAAAAAATCATCCATTCAATGTCGGTTTTATAGCTAAATTCGACGGTGCCGTCAGGAAGGTTTTTTAATACTCGCTTGGCTTTACCAACAATGTCACCATCGTGAACGATATTATAGTTGGCAGTAAAGTCAGGAATAAATGATACCGGCGCTTGCTCGGCAAACGCGGAGCTCATCGCCAAACTGGATGTGATAACGAGTGTAGATAAAAACTTGCTGCCCATAAACGTCCCTTGACTTACTTTTATTGATTGTCAGTTGGAGTGAACAGGCAGAGCTAAGTTCAATTTTTGCCGATTGAAGGTACCTGTTACTCGCTGGCGTAGCCGTTAGCCGGTAACACTTTATCATCAAGTGTGGCACAATCTTCGCGCATTGTTAAGCGATCGGTACAAAACCAGTCAACAACAAGAGGGTAAATGCGGTGTTCTTGCTCGTGTACTCGAGCTTGTAGGTCAGCCGCCGTATCCCCTGCAAATACAGGGATCTTAGCTTGCAATATGACCGGACCACCATCAAGTTCTTCGGTGACGAAATGCACGCTTACGCCGTGCTCTTCATCGCCTGCATCGAGTGCTCGTTGATGGGTGTTTAAGCCCTGATACTTAGGCAGTAGAGAAGGGTGAATGTTTAATAAACGCCCTTTGTAATGCTGCACAAATTCCGGGGTTAAAATGCGCATAAAGCCGGCAAGTACAACAAGGTCTGGTTGCCAAGCATCAATCTTTGCAATCAATGCCTGATCGTATTGCTCGCGTGAATCAAACTCTTTGTGTGATAGTACCTGAGCGTCGATACCCGCGGTTGCCGCGCGCTCTAGTCCAAATACATCAGCTTTGTTTGATAACACGCCTGTTATTGAGCCTGCGACTTTTCCGTCATTGCAGGCGTCAATAATCGCCTGCAAATTACTGCCGCTACCAGAAATCAGAACAACAATATTTTTGTTCTCTGACATGACTAGTTGATTTCCACTTGCTCGTCGCCGTCATTGGCGTTTTCGATATGACCAATGTGCCATGCATTTTCGCCATGCTCAGCCAATATCTGTAAAGCACGATCTTTTTGTTCCGCTGGTACAACGATGATCATACCAACACCACAGTTGAAGGTGCGGTACATTTCATGAGTAGTAATGTTGCCGTTTTCTTGTAACCAATTGAACACTTCAGGCCACTGCCAGCTGTTACCATCAATAACCGCTTTGCTGCCTTCAGGAAGTACACGAGGAATGTTCTCCCAGAAACCACCACCGGTAATGTGCGATAGTGCGTGGGCTTTAACGTCTTTAAGCATGGCTAATACAGGCTTAACGTAAATACGTGTTGGTTCAAGTAGGTGTTCGCCAATGCTCTTGTCGCCTAGCATTTCTGCTGGATCAGTATTGTTTACTTCAAGAACTTTACGAATCAAAGAGAAACCATTTGAGTGAGGGCCAGAAGACGCTAGAGCAATCAATTGGTCGCCAGCTTTAACATCGTCACCGGTGATAAGCTCTGATTTTTCCGCAACACCGGTACAAAAACCTGCGATATCGTAATCACCTGAGTGATACATACCTGGCATTTCAGCGGTTTCACCACCAACTAAGGCACAACCAGATTGAATACAACCTTCAGCAATACCTTTAACAACGTCTGATGCAACATCAACGTCTAGTTTGCCTGTGGCGTAGTAGTCTAGGAAGTATAGAGGCTCAGCGCCCAATACAAGCAAATCGTTAACACACATTGCCACCAAGTCGATACCTACGGTGTCGTGCTTTTTCAAGTCGATTGCTAAACGTAATTTGGTGCCTACACCGTCAGTACCTGAAATCAATACTGGCTCTTTGTAACCAGATGGCAATTGGCATACTGCGCCAAAACCACCCAAGCCGCCCATAACCTCTGGACGAGTTGTCTTTTTCACAGCACCTTTAATGTTTTCAACCAAGGCATTACCTGCATCAATATCAACACCTGCATCTTTATAGCTTAATGATTGTTTTTGCTCGCTCACGATGAACCCTTAAAATGTTTTACTGTCAAAGCGGCATAATCGCCAAACTGAGACATTTGTCGAACTTTTACTGGCGCGTATTCTACCAGTGCTTAGAGAGATATAAAATGTTTGCGAGAAAATATTTTTTTTCTAGCCTAAATGGCTAATCTTTATGATAATATTCGCCCTATGAAATTAAGAAAAATACTAATACCTTTTGTCAGCAGTTGTGCTTTCGCTTTTTCGATGTCGTCTTTTCATGCTCAAGCCATTGAAATTGACGATCTTTATCAAGCAAAAGTAGCATATTCTGGAGACAACGGTGGACGTGAAAAAGCGTATCGACAAGCGTTTAAGCAGGTCTTGGTTAAGCTCGCCGGTAGTGATTTTGTTAACGATAGCGCTGAGCTAAAAAAAGCCATTAATAAACCGAATGCGTATTTAAGTGAATATCGCTTTGATAGCCAAGATGAGCAAACGTTTTTATTTGCTAATTTTGAGTCCGCCAAAGTCGACCAGTTATTGCAACAAGTCAACGCTGGTATTTGGGGAAAGCATAGACCACTGCTTACGGTTTGGATGATTGACGAGCAGGGCAGCCAACGCACGCTTATCGACGACTCCAATGAGGAAACCAAAAAGCAATTGCAGCTTTGGTTTAATCAGCGTGGTATTGCGGTTAACTTTCCGATTATGGATTTAACTGACGCTATGGCCATCAGTAATAGTGATGTTTGGGGGCGATTTGAGCAAAGTTTATTGCCTGCGTCCGAACGCTATATGGCCGAAGCGGTATTGGTCTTAAGAATATCTGATTCAACCTTAATTAATGAGCCGGACATCACCGCGTGTGGTAACAATTGTCAAACCCCGCCATTAGCTGGCGATTGGCAACTGTGGAGTGGTGATTTAAACCTTGCCAACAATAAACAAGGTAAGGATAAAGACAAGCTGTTGCAGTCCTTGGTATTTGACGTTGCTGAAAATCTCCACCAACAATATTCGGTGATTGTCAGCAGCGACAGCGATGCCTATATTGATATTGAAATAGCCAATGTCACAACGATGAAAGACTTTGTCGCCGTAAGTGATTTTTTTAGTAATGTCAGTTTGGTCGACGATGTTGTCATGATTAAAGTCTCAGGCACGAAAATGCTGTTTCGCTTGCACACCAAAGCGAATGTTGATGCCATTATGCGGGCTCTTAATTTAGAGCAAAACTTAGTGGTTAATCAAGATCCATTGGTTTCTCAAGATACGAGTGAACCGGTAAGTTTTTATTGGAAAGGTTAATGCCAAACACTGAACAATTGCCTTTGGCAGTACACCTGCCTGATGATGAAACCTTTACGAGTTTTTATTCTCTCGATAGCGGTGCGATCGTCAGTCAATTAAAAGCCTTTATTAAAAGTGACGACCATAGCACCCATGGCTTTTATCTGTTTGGCCAACACAGTGTTGGTAAGTCTCATTTATTGCATGCCAGCTCAGCGTTTGCCTCACAGTTAGGCAAGTCGAGTCTGTGTGTGTCATTAAGTGAGATAAAACACTTGTCTGTTGAGGTGCTTAATAACCTCGAACAAGTAGACTTGATTTGTCTCGATGACTTGCACTTAATTGCTGGCAACAAAGCTTGGCAGCAAGGTATTTTTGATTTGTACAATCGAGTCATCGAAAACAATAAAAAGATCATCCTTGCCGGTAACAATGCTGCGAACAGTTTATTGATCACTTTACCTGATTTAGTCTCTCGCATTAGTTGGGGCTTTACTGAACAGGTGAAACCTCTACCAGATGAAGATAAGGTGCAGGCGTTTCAACATCGTGCCCGTGGTCGTGGTATTGAAATGCAAGATGAGACGGTGAAGTTCTTATTAAATCGCGTATCGCGTGATATGAACTCGCTATTGGAAAGTCTCGATGTCTTAGATAAGGCGTCTATTACAGCGCAGCGAAAAATCACTATTCCGTTTATCAAAGAAGTATTATTTTAAAGCAGATTTATTGCTGTGCTTTGTTCATTAAGCACCGAGCGGTAAACAGCATAAGTACCTAGTCACTTACAAAAAAGTCACATACAAAAAAAGTTACAGACAAAAGAAAACCCGGTACACATAGTGTCACCGGGTTTTTTATTGGGTGTGGATGTTAGTTACGCGTTGGTAAGGCTTTTATATGGCCTTGACGGTAGCTCGACATCTTCGGTTGCAAGGCTCCACTACTTGGCAGTTTAGAACCAGCCATTGATTTCAATGGAGCTGGTGGTTGTGGGCTGATGCCTAGATTGTCCCACCAGTTTTGTCCTGCGTTCATCTCTAAAGGCTCTGGCAGACTGTCTATCAATGACAAATCAACTTCTGGTAGCAGACGCTCAGTAATGTATTCTGCGCGAGCACTGACACTGTCTTCTGCAACACGGCCACGTTGTCCCCATGAGACAATGTAGCTTTGGCTACGAATCAAGTCGCCGCTGTTATCGTATACCGGCACACTGGTTACTGCCGTATCACGCTGGATACCAAATCGAACAGACATCATTAGCTCTTCAAATAAAATCGCTAAATCTTCTTTTTCATTGGTGTAATTGTAAAAGCCATTAGAGCGATCTGGACGATAAAAACCGACCACGTCGTCAGGCATGTAACTGCGTTGTGTGGCGTTAGAGTCGCCGGTAAGGAAACGTACCTCAGCCAAATCACGCATATCATCACTTAATAATGGGTATAAACGGTCTAAGTCATCTGAGATTTCATCTTCTTCAACGGCAGCGTTTAAGAATCGAGTCGAGTCACCGTAGGAATCCCATTCAGCCGGTGGCATGTAATCATTGGCGTGAGCCAGCTCATGATACAATAAGTCGGTTAGCTCAAAACGCATATCGCTTAAATCACGGCTTAACCCATCTTCTGGCGGATAATATAGTGATACGTAATCGTTGTCTTTTACGTAGCGCCACGGGATAACAAATTGTAAGTCATTACCAAAATCACTACGATAATCCGGTGCTTCGTTTATGGTTTCGCGTTGCGCCGCAGCAAGCCATAAATTTTCCGGGTCAAGATAAATTGCCCCGGTTGCTGCCCAGTAAAAAGAAGGGCGGATATCATAAGATAAGACAATACCTGTTGTTGCTCTTAACAGGTTTTTAAAATCATCGTTATCATCGTACGCTTCAAGAAACGCTCTAAAATTCACCGCCATCCAGTCATGGGATACGACGACGCGATCCATGATTTGGTCAATGGTTGGCGTCGCACCGTTACTGTCAGTGGCTAATAAAGGTAAATCGCCTAATCGACATGAGTCTTCTAATTGATTTGAGTAAACACACTCAACCAAAGTGTCTTTGTATGGCGAGTCTTGGTTATAGACGTAGACGTTAGCTAATTGGCCATCATCAAAATAGGCTCCACCGGCGATACTTGGGCGATCTTCAACAAGTATACTGGCCTTGTCTCTATACACGTCACCGTCACGGGTTTCTGCCGTGACTTCAATTTCAATGATTTGATCTTGATTGACCACGGGCGCGGTAAATATAGCCAATAATGGGTCGATGTTGTTTTCATCAAAGCTGATGTTCGGGCCCGATAATTGACGCCAGTTTATGGTATCGGTTTCGATGTCAGAATCAGCGAACAAGCGCAATGAGACATTGCCTGTTTCAACAACAGAGTGACCTCGAGATAAACGCAGTTTTGGTGACGCTTCGCTTACCGAAATTGTTGCGCTTTCATTTACTGAGGTGCCATTGCTTTTATAACTGACTGAAAAGGTGTATTGACCGGCATTTTCAGCTTCAAAGGAGATAGCTTTGCTTTTATCGGCTAGTAACGTTACTGCCGGGCCTGAAGTTTGTGACCACTGAATATCGGTGATTTCATCCCCTGGGGCAAATAATAACAAGTCAGGATTTTGCCCCTGCATGTAATCTGTTTCAGAGGCTATATTGTCGAAATTAAGCAAGTCGTCGTTAGTGTCATTGTCGCTGCCGGAGCCGCCGCCACATGCAGATAGCAACATTGCTGACGATATTGCTATAGCTAAATAATGCTGTTTCATCGTTTGATCCCATAAGTACGCCTAAGCGGCATCGTTATTATTGTTATGGTTATTGTATAAAAATTATCTATCCCCAATTTACCCTAACTCTTAGTACGTTGTTAAGTGAAAATTGGATTGCAAGCCGTGATTACCATCATATTATCGGCTCACGGCCATTTTATTATTAAAATAACGGCTTAACTGTTGTCTTTGTTTTCGAATGCTTCGCGTTCGTCTTTTAAGTCGTCTTTAAGTTTACGTATTTTCAGGCCCAATTCTTGACCACGATATTTTGAATAATATGCCCCTGCGAAGAACATCAAGTTTGCCAACAGCAACTCAATTAGGGCATATAATGTTTCACCTTCGGACACCCAAAGTGTCGTCAAACTATGTAGGAAATAAATTAACACAATGAAGTTTGCCCAGGCAAACGTGTACGGATTACCTTGTAAAATGCCTTTGAGAGGAAACAATAAAGGTAATACAAACATCACCAACGCTAAGGTCGGCGATAACGCTTCACTTGGTGATAATACCAATAACCAAAGCGGCATAAACCCTAATAAACCCAAATAACCAAAGGTTGCTATTTTTCGCAGGGTTGGGGTACTGAAAGTTTGTTTAGACATTAAACTCGACCAATTAAAATAATGTATTTACGTTTTCTGGCGGGCGGCCAATAACTGCTTTATCTTGATTGGCAGAAATGACGATAGGGCGCTCCATTAATTTTGGCGTATCGACCATCGCTTGCAATAATTGCTCGTCGCTTACCGCGGCGTCTTTCAAACCTTGTGCTTTATATTCATCTTCTTTGGTGCGCATCATTGCTCGAAGCTCAACACCAAGTAGCGATTGAACCTGCTGTAATTGTTGTTTTGTTAGCGGCGTTTTTAAATACTCAACAACATTGACCTCTTTGCCAGCGGCTTCGATCAATTGCAGGGTTTGTCGGCTCTTTGAACAACGAGGGTTATGATAAATAGTTAATGCAGACATAATTTTCTCTATATAGGTCGTAGGTAAAGCAGCTAAAACTACAAGCGTTTTAGCTGATTTTCTTGTTCTTGAAACTGCAGAATTCTCGCTTTAATTTTCTTTTGCATCAAGGAGTTTTTCTGACTGTGATTGTAGGCCGTATGCAATTCATCAACCGCTTTTGGGTATAACCCCATTAAGGCCAATACTTCAGCATTTTGCACATGGGTTTGTGCGGTTTTCTTTTGTGCCTTATATATATCAGCTAACAGATCGTTAGCTAAAAAGTGGTTTTTACTGACTAATAAAAAGTCTTGTAATAAGGTTTCTGCTAACTTGTACTGTTTTGCCTTATATGCGGCGTTAGCATAGTTTAAGGTGACGACCTGGTTGTGTGGCATGATCAGGTATAATTCAGCCAACATAGATAACGCATCATCGTAACGATTTTGCTCTAAATACACATCGGTCATCGCATCCACATAGAATAGATTTTTAGGAGCTTGGGCGAATAACGGTCTTAACACATTCTCCGCTTGCTCATAGTCTTTGTTTGCGAAATAACTCAATGCCAAGCCGTATTGAGCCGCCTGTTTGATATCGTATTTGCCTAACCGAATTTCGTCTTTAAAGATCGATATGTTGTCTTTGCCATTGCCTTCATAACGCGCTCTTAATCGAGATTTTGCTAATTCAAAGTCTATATTAGGCGGTAAAAGGCGATTCGGGTAGCGAGTCGCCCGTAAGCGGGAGTCGGTAATTCGCGATTCTGGCAATGGGTGAGTCATCAACATCGCAGGTGGCTTGGAGGTATAACGGTATTTTCGAGCCAGCTTTTTGAAAAAGTTTGGTGCACCATTTGGATCGTAACCACTGTCAGCAAGGATTTCCATGCCAACTCGGTCGGCTTCGTTCTCATTGCCACGGGTGTAATTAATACCCGCTTGTTGGCTTGCTGCCATGGTGGTTGATAAGGCGGCCATACCTGCTTGAGGATTGACTAGCGCCAACAAAACACCGGATATCATACCGGCAATAGTCAGAGGTGTATTGCGACTTTGCTCTTCCATACGGCGGGCTAGGTGACGTTGAGTGACGTGCGCAATCTCATGCGCAAGTACCGATGCCAACTCACTTTCATTGTCAGCCATGGTCAGCAAACCTGAATGGGTGCCGATGTTGCCACCAAAGAACGCAAAGGCGTTGATTTCTTTACTGTTAATTAAAAAGAAATTGAATTGGTAATGCACATCATCGGCACTTTTAACCAAACGGTTACCTAAATCATTGATGTATTCTTCTAAAACGGGATCATGAATCATCGGCTGCGATGCGCGAATCGATTTCATCATGGCGTCGCCGTATATTTGCTCTTTATCCAGAGACAATGTACTTACCGCAGAGGTACCAATTTCAGGCAAGGTGTTTTTGTCATCGGCATACGCCGACGCGGTTGTTGTAAACAACAAACTTGTTGCCATTAAGGCGATACTGATAGGTTTGAACCTAAAAACCTTTTTCATTTAATTCCACTTTCAGCCAAAGGGCGGATTACACTCAAATTAACTCATTAGAGGCTACGAAGCACAGTTAGTTGCAGCGAATTTTCGATTGTTCTAATGCTTGAGTTGTATTTATTGATATTAATATTGCTATATTGAATTAAATTAACGTTTTTGACAATAGAATCCGCGTGTTAAATGGCCTGTGATATTTTTATTCCCTTAAACCGGTGCACTTGCTATCATTTTCATGATCCAATGATAAAGGTTTGATTTTAATGGCTGATTTTCTCGTTTACGATGGTCGTAACGACAAGTGCCCGCTACCATTAGTAACAACGAAGCTGTTACTAAAAAAATTAGCAAGCGGAGAAAAAGCCGTTGTTCACCTCAAAGACCCTGGTTCGTTGGCTGATATTCCCGCCTGGTTGCAAACACAACGTGTCCGTATTTGCCAGAAAACTAACGCTGACGCCAGCGTTACCTTGACGATAACAAAAGAGTAGTGCTCGATGATTAATTACATAGTTAATTGGTACAAGGATAAATTTTCCGACCCGCATGTGGTCAGTTTGACCTTATTAATGTTGCTTAGCTTTTTGGTGCTAACCTTTTTCGGCAACTTATTAATGCCAATTATAGTGTCTGTTGCCTTGGCTTTTTTACTGGAACCTTCGGTTCGCGGCCTAGGTAACTTTGGTTTGAGTCGCAATAAATCCGTGGTTATGGTGATGCTAGCGTTTACTGGTGTGAGTTTGGCGACCATGCTAGGTTTAATGCCTTTGTTGTGGCAGCAAACCAGTAATCTGGTTGCTGAAGTACCGGATATGTTGGTCAAAGGTAATGAGTTTTTAGTGACCTTGCCACAAAAGTACCCTGATATTATTAAAACCGAACAAATCGACGGCATCATCGATACCATCCGTAGTGAAATCGTATTGATTGGCCAAACCATATTGCAAGCCAGTTTGAATTCAATTTCCGATGTTGTGGCATTGATCATTTATCTCATCTTGGTACCGATTATGGTGTTTTTCTTTCTTAAAGATAAAAAGACCATGATGGAAAGTGTCAAACGTTTTCTGCCAAAAGAAAGTCGTTTGACGTCACAAGTTGGTAAAGAGATGCACCAGCAAATCCATAATTACATTCGCGGTAAGGTGGTCGAAATAATGATAATTGGCTTTTTGTCGATGATCACCTTTTGGTTACTGGACTTGCGTTACGCCATCTTGCTTGGCGCATTGGTCGGGTTGTCAGTATTGGTGCCTTATGTGGGCGCAACCGTGGTTACCATTCCCGTGGTATTAGTGGGGCTATTTCAGTGGGGAGCAACACCAGAGTTTGGTTATGTGATGTTGGCCTACGCCATAATCCAGATTTTTGACGGTAACATTCTTGTGCCGTTATTATTTTCAGAAGCGGTTAACTTACATCCTGTCGCCATTATTATTGCGGTAATCATTTTTGGCGGGTTGTGGGGTTTTTGGGGGGTATTCTTTGCAATCCCGCTAGCGACCTTAGTTAAAGCCGTTATTAATGCTTGGCCAAATTCGGCTATTGAGCCAAATGACCAGACGTCAAAAGCGCAAGCGTAATATCCAGTATTCTCATCGCTGAGATTAAGCACAAAAAAAGGCAACGTTACGTTACCTTTTTTGTTTTATATCGTCAGCAAACGGTGATTTGATTAAGCCAATTCGTTGATGACATTAAGTACTACGTCGTGGTGGTCTTTGGTTTTAAACTTGTTAAAGACATGCTCAATGTTGCCATCCAAGCCAACCAGAAAGCTGAGGCGATGAATACCATCGTATTCGCGGCCCATGAATTTTTTCAAGCCCCAAACGCCAAAGTCATCCGCTACTTTATGATCTTCATCGGATAATAAGGTGAAGTTTAATTCATCACGTACACAAAATTTATCGAGACGCTTAACGGCATCTGGACTGATACCAAAAACCACGGTATTTAGCGCGTCTAATTGGGCTTTGCTATCACGTAAGTTTTGTGCCTGAACCGTACAGCCTGGCGTCATTGCTTTTGGGTAAAAATAAACAAGTACACGTTTTTTACCGATATAGTCAGCAAGGTTTACGGTGTTGTCATTCTGGTCTTGAAGAGAAAACAAAGGCGCTTTGTCGCCAACTTGCAAAGTATTCATGCTATTCCTTAAAAAATATGTTTTTGTGGTGTTCTGATATCACCTTGAACGTTCAATAAACGACATAATTGTTGAAATTGATCATCCAACGCGACTTTATCAATGTGCTTCGGCAAATTGATGAGCATATGAATATCAACAATATTGTTTTTACCGTTGGTTATCGATTTTAATGACGACAAGTCGATGTCTTGCTTGGCGAAAAACTGTGTTGCTTTGCTTAACAGACCAGGCGCATCTTCACCACTTAAGCTAGCTTCCAGACATTCATGTATTTGACATTTGCTGTTGGCTTGGGTGCGTTTGCTGATGGTCATTAATTGCAATGAATGCGCCAATAAAGGTAGCCGTGTTTCGATCTGATTAATGGCATTTTTGGAACCACTGAGCAACATTATCAAGGTAAACTCGTCCCCCAAAATAGCCATTCTGGAGTCATCAATATTACAGCCGAAATCACTGGCGAGTTTAGTGATCTCGTTCACGATACCGGTTCGGTCACTGCCTAATGCGGTAAAGACGATAGATGCAGACATAAAACATGAGTCAATATTGTTTGTAAACGTCTTATTTTAGGGCGTTTTTTTGTAAATTAGTAGAGGTACAAGAAAGATTGTTTTTGACAATCATTATTAGGCTCAAATTTTTGTCTCAGATTTTACTTACAAAGCTTGTGTTTAGAGATTAGGGCAAGTACCATTAACCGCTATTAAATATTGCTCTAGCTCCCCATTAACAACGATTAAAATGAAAGTTTTCGGGAACTATTGATTGCTTAGTCAATCGAAAAGCAAAAATAAAATCCCTTTATCGAATTTATCAGTATTGGTTTATTTGAAAAGTAAAAAGGCATTTCCCTCAGGAGTATTAATGGATCGCCGAGTAATTTATTTATCCCTTTTAGGTCTGGCACTTAGCGCATGTTCTAATGTTGAAACGCGTAAAGAAGCGAAAGGGGATTTTGACTACGTAAATTTCAAGCCAGAAGCAGAGCTTAAAGTACCTGACGGTATGACACCGCCAGCCAAAAAACAACTTTTTGCCGTACCAGAATTGAAAAATACCGATGGTGCCGTAGGCCAAGCCGTTGATATACGAGCTCCTGCGCAAGTATTGCCTTTAGCAAGCGGAAGCCGAATCGATGAGTTCGATAAAACCGCAGCTATTTGGTTTGATAAAGTCGATGATAACCGTGAGCTACGTGATCAAATTGTCAAAGCAATTAAAGATTACTTGCAAACAGAAGACGTTGCACTAACGGTTGAAGATGAAAGCAATAACTTGTTTGAGTCAGACTGGTTCCATGTAGAAGACGAAAGCGGTTATCTGTTTTGGAAAAGCGTCGACATTACTGAAAGCTGGCGTTTTAAATATACCTTGGTTACTAAACCGCACGGTCGCAGTGTTGGTCTAAATGTTGAATTGGTTGACTACATGCTGACCAATGATAAAGGCTCAACCAAGAAAATTGATCCAATCGAAAAACAGCGCGTTGAAATGGCGATGCTAAATGCCGTTACTGGACAACTAGATTATCAATACCGCATTAATAATCGTGATGATCGTTTAGCTCGTGCCAACATGCAAATTGTTGAGTTAGGGCAAACCAACGACGGTGAACCTGCATTAATCATTGATTACCCGCGTGATGAGCTATGGTCTTATCTGCCTGGTTTCTTTGAGCAGTACAACTTTATCATCACCGACATCGATGAAGATAAGTTTGTTTTTGATGTTGAATATACTTACGTAGAAGCAAGTGTATGGGACACCGTGTGGGGAGATGATGCCCCTGTTGTTGATATTCCTGATGGCACCTATCGTTTCAAATTGAAAGACAGTGATGGCAAAACCGAGTTGATTATTACCGATGATCAAAACAATAACTTGGGTGACGAATCACTGAAGAAGAACTTCGAAGTGTTAGAGCCAGCGTTATCGTTTAGATAACTAAGCTTTATAGATAGCAAAAAAGGCGCTTAATGAGCGCCTTTTTTATGTGTCCTGCTTTTTCTAACATCACTGATTTGATGGTTTTTATCAGCGTTATTTTCAATGTTATTTTCTATATCGCGCTGTCGGTGCGCTTATCGATAACGTTATTGCAATCGAAACCAGCGTTTTAAGCAATCTTATATAACACTGGTAATGATGCCTATATTTGTTGTGTTATTGCTTGGTGTGTTGCTTGAGAAACGCTAATAATGCTTCAAAATACTTAGCAGATTGCTCGGCAGAGCCAAAGCTATGCGTTGCCTCTTCATCTTCATACCAAATAAATTCTTTGTTATGTTTCTCTAACATCAACTTCATGCGATGGCTGTGCTCTACATCGACAATTTTGTCTTTTGCACCATGGCCAATAAGCAATGGAATATGTAATTTGTCGATATTATACACTGGCGATATACGTTTGAACTTTTCACGTTCCAGTACTCTATCGCCGACATATTTTTTTAACCATTCTTGCTGGGCATCATTGATACGAGTAGAGTGCAGCAACAGATTTACGTCACTTACCCCTGCAAAACTGGCTGAGCACTTAAATGCATCAGGGTAAATGGTTGGCATCATCATCGCCGCATAGCCGCCGTAACTAATGCCAAAGATACAGACGTTATTGGCATCAATGTGCGGCGATGCCGTCACCTGTTGTAATGCTTGATAAATATCTTCTAGCATTAAATCGCCCCATTGGCCGATACCTGCTTCTTGTAACTCTTCACTATAACCACCAGAGCCACGAAAATTGACCTGTAACACCGCATAACCATTCGCTGCAAGCAGTTGGCTTAGTGGATTGTAGTAACGATTATCGTAAATACTGATTGGGCCACCATGTGGCATCACCACAAGCGGGTATGTTGATTTGTTTTGATTTGGTGTTGTCAGCAGGTAGGGGATATCAAGCCCTTCAACAGTAACCGTGGCTTCGTGCATCGTCGACGATAGTTTGTTGGTTAGGTTAGGAAACATGGTGCCAATTAATCGTGGTTGTTTAGCGTTCGCTGACAGGTAATAAAACTCACCGGGAATGTCATGATTTTCAATGTAATAAATCTGACTGGCTTTATCGACACTGCTATTCACCGAGCTGACTAAAGACGGTTTACGCGGTAAATTAAAGCTGCCTTTTATCGCTTCATTATTGACGTATTCGGTGGTTAATTTACCATCATTGATGACTTTAACGGCTTGTAACTCATGCTCATCGGTGAGTAATACGTCAACAATTTTAAAGGCTTTTGCCTGATAAACCGTTTCTTGGGTATTGTTGTCAAAATCGTATACATACAACGAGGTCTTGTTTTGTTGATTAACATCGATGCTGTAAAAACGATTGCCTTCACCTGCGTAGGCGATTGGTAACAATACTTGGTTGTCTTTATTATCAAAATTAAGCTCTTCTGGCGTCCACTGGTGCAATTCTTGTGGCTCATCTTCGCTGACATTGGTTAAATGAAACTGTCTGTCCATTTTCATGTGCAGCACCGATAAAATGCTGCCGTCATTATCAAAATACCAACGTGTCGCAAAACCCTTAATGGACTTTACAACGTTGCGTTTTTTGAATTGGCCGCCATCAATTTTAGCCAGTTTACTTTTCTTTTTCTGACCAAACACGTCCAGTTTATTGACGTCTACCTTATAGACCTTTGAATTGATTCCTGGCTTTGAATAAAGAAACACCCCAGGCTGCTTAGGTAACAAGTGAACCATGATGCCTTTGGTTTTAACTTGCAGTATTTTTGCTTGCTGTGTGCTGTCTTCAGGTAATTTGGCAATGATTAAGCGCTGTTTGCGCTTGCTGTCGATAAGTTGCTCTATGCCTTTTTGCTTTTGCGTAAACTGCACCGCTAAATGCGCGTCATCAACCCAGCCAAATTCATTAATGTTGAATTCTTCAAATGCGTATTGATCGAGGTTTACAAATACGGTCTCTTGATCGCTATTTACATCAAGAACATAAACAATGTGTTGCTCGTTTTCCTGTTTTAATAAGGCGACTTTATCGCCTGTTGGGTTGAGCTTAGCGGCTAATAAATGTGGTGCGGCAAAAAAATCTTTAGCCTGTAAGTTGACCGCAGAAACTTGAAAAGCCAACAACAAACAAGTGATAAAGGTGAGTAGGGCTTTCATTATTCGCTTCCTTCAAAGTCACGGGCAAAGTCATCGTGATAGGCTTGACCGGTTATCAGTGGATATGGAATCTGCAATTGAGCGACTAATTGTTTTAATGGTTGATACTGGCTTGCATAACGGTTGAACAGGTTAATTTCAACGTGGTTTCTGCTTCGCTCACCGTCTATTTTTAGCTCGCCTATGTAGGACAGCATCTGCGCCTTTACAGTGAAGCGCCACGTTATGTCGTTATTGGTATCTTTACTAAACGGTAGGTCATAAAACGGCGCATTTATTTCGGTAATTTGATATGAACCTTTAGGTAACGTCAGTTGGTAAAATCCTGGCTCATAACCTTTTAAATTGATTTTATAATCGGTACGACCTTTATAGCGTTGGAATTTCTGATTTGCGGTTAATGACACCGGCTTAATAATCATCGATGGCGCGGTACCTTGGGCTTTAAGGTACAGTATTGCGACACCTTTTTTGTTACCAACTTCGCTGATCTGGCTTAAGGGCTTTAAATTGTACTTTAGTGTTTGCGAATTAGCGGCTAACGAGACACTGAGACACCAAATTGCCAAAATGAATTTCAAAGTGAAAGCAACCGCTTGGCGATAACGTTCCATATTTTATAACTTCCTGAGACAGATATACTGATCTGTAATGACATCAATTTTAGAATTATGGTAACCTAATCTGCATGCAAATTTAACCTTTCTATAACAATAAAAGTAAGAGAATTTATGACGCACTTTGTTTCTTTCATCAGACCCGCACTTATCGGTCTGACCTGCTTGTTTATGGCTACTGGTTGCGTTACCAGTAATGTTGATCTGGTAGAACCTTTGACCGCAAAAACACCGATTGCGGAAAACCAAGGCGTTGTTACTGTACAGATCATCAATACCAGTGCTTACCCATTACCGTATAACTTTATAACCATTGCACCGAAGAATGTGAATGAGTCAAAAAAAGTTAAATATCAGCGTTTGGAGTCTTTGCTACCAGCAACGACCAATAGCACCATATTCGCCTCTGCGGTGAATGCCGGCAGTTATAGCTTATCTGATATTCGTTCATTTTTTGTTAAAGGTGATTATTACTTTATACGCGGTGCCGGAGCCGATATTGAGTTTGGTACATTCGATGTTAAAGCGAATCAAGTAACAGACTTAGGGACGATTATTTATTACCCTAAACCAGACGGTGATAGATTTTTAAACGTGTTATCGCGTATCGCCGATCAACAAGCGGGTGAAAGCCTGATTAAATATTTTCCGTTTATCGATATCAATAAAGAGGTTTTAGGCTGGGATGAAGACGACGCGGAAGACGAACGTTTTTCACTGTATTCGTCAATCGCACAAAACCCTTTGGCGTTTAATAAACAATATTTAACCGCTAACGGTGATTTCTATATGTTAGCCAAACTGGGTGTGTTATTGGTCCGAACAGACGATGGTGAATGGCAACTAGAAGCGGTTGATAGTAACAACGATTTGCATGCCATTGCCGACAATGACAGCGGTGATATCTTGATTGGTGGTGATGAAGGGCGATTGTTCTTTAAAGCCGCAGAGGATGATGAGTGGCTAGACGTATCTTTAACTCAAAATCTACGCATTAGCGAAATCAATAGTTTGCAAAATAACCGCTTTGAATTACTTACCTATGACGACAAGCAAATGAAGGTATTGCAAGGTGGTTTAAGCAATGACGGGTTTCAATGGCAAGTTATTCGCAGTTATGCGGTCAATAAAGGCTGGCGTGATGCTGATGGCAATGACGTGATCGTTCAAGCTGACATCGATAAGAAAAAGAAGAAAAAGAAAAAATCAAAACGAACCAAAATCTTAGGCGTTAGAACGGCGAGTAAAGATGGTAAAAAGTATGTTGAAATCAGCCGCGGTTATAAACGTGAATTAAGCGTGTTTTCAGAAGGCACACAAGATCAATTTGTTATCGATGAAGATTGGAACATTGTTGAGAAAATCGGCATCAATGAGACGTTTGCGACACAATATACTGCCGGTAAAAATACCATCTTCGTTGAACAAGCTGGGTATTGGTCTTGGACAGGTCAACCAAGCATCTATTACTTTGACGCAAATAGCGGCAGCAAAGTCATGATCCAAGACAGTATCAGAACATGTCCTGAAGGTTATGCAATGAAAACCAAGTCCTGCATGAAAGATAAGAAAAAAGTAAAAATCAAAAAAGAGAGCTTTAGTTTTGTCTCTTATCCGTGGTTTTACGGCGAAAAAGAAGCGCTAAGTATCGTTGCATTTTCTGGTTATGATTTTTGGACAGGACCAAAAGAAACCAAATATGAAATCATTAAGACCCTTGATGGCGGTGCGAATTGGCAACGAACTGAGTTGCAATTACCTGCGAAATATTGCCGCAGCATTATCACCGAAGTCACCGACGCATTGGTTGTCAGTTGTGAAGGGGTAAGTAGCGATATTTATCAATCAAATGATTTAGGCGAAACATGGCAACATGTGCGTCAACATGAAGACTTCTAAATCACTATGATGTTACACATAAAAAAGGCGCTCTGTGAGCGCCTTTTTTAATGTCTTTAATTGAGCTTTTAAATGAGTTAAGTGCAGCTACGTGTGCGCAGGTGTGTGTTAGTAGGCTGGCATTTTGACGATAAACTCAGTGTAGGTTTCATCAATGATATTAAACGCTATGCTGCCGTTTTGTGCTTCGGTCATCAGTTTAGCGGAGTAGGCGCCTAAGCCAGAACCGCGTAAATGGTTTGATGAGGAATACTTCTCAAATAGGTTACCGCGTAATTCTGGTGGAATAGCGCCGGTGTTTTTCATACGAAACTCAACGCTTTCACCTTGCTCGCTTATATGGATGTCGATGCTTTCACCGTCTGGTGACGCTTCAACGGCGTTCTTGATTAGGTTATTAAATATCGATAAACACAACAGCTCTTCAGCGTCGATATAGGTGTTATGGTGCGTAGACTCAACATTAAATGAGATGTTCTTTTTACTGGCAAGGCGACTCACCGCTTTAATGCCTTTATTGACCAAAGCATTTAAATCAACCATATCAGGGCTAAATGGGTAAGTGCCTCGTTCAATTTTAAACACATCTAGGGTGTTATTGAGCATGTTAAGAACATTGTTGGTTGACTCTTCTATTGAATCGGCAATTTCTCGATTTTCTATTTTCGGTGTTTCAAATAAAATGACCCCAAGCGGGCCTTTTAAATCATGCCGCGTTAAGTTTTCAATATCTTCGCGTAAATGCATGTTTTCATTTAAGGTTTCGACTTGCTTTTCGAGTGCGATTTGGCTCTGTCTTAAGCTAATATGGGTGCGTACTCGTGCCTTGAGAATTTCTGGTTTGAGAGGCTTGGTAATGTAATCAACAGCACCGAGTTGAAAGCCGCGGGTAATGTCTGCGATTTCTGATTTGGCGGTAAGGAATATAACCGGTATGTTTTGCGTAGCAGGATCTGCTTTAAGTCGTTCGCAAACCTCATACCCGTCAAGTTCCGGCATCATAATGTCTAATAAAATCAGACTGATATTATTGTCTGCTTGAGCAATTTTTAAGGCAACTTTACCGTTTGTCGCCGCTTTAACTTTATACTTTTCCTTTAGCAGGGCTGACGCCAGATCAATGTTGCCTGGCTCATCATCAACAACCAAAATGGTATGCTTTCTCTCTTCGCTCACGCTTTTGTTTCGCCTATGTGTCGTTATTTTACGGGGTTTTGGTTAGTTTAAATCTATGGCGAAAATCTAAATAAAGCAAATGTTTACCCTGTAATAACGGGTTTTCTGCTTAGCCTGTAACAAATTGATAAAGTCGTTTAGCTGCTCTGGAAAGGATTAAATTTCAGGCAATAAAAAAGCCAGCGTACTGCTGGCTTTTATGTTTGGTAAACCCTGAATTACTCGTGGCGATCCAGTGGGTTAAATTCTCTGTTAAGTTCGCCAGTGTAGTTTTGACGAGGACGACCAATTTTTTGGCCTGGTTGGCTTAACATTTCATCCCAATGTGCACACCAGCCTACCGTACGAGATAGAGCGAAAATTACGGTGAACATGTTGGTTGGAATACCAATCGCTTTAAGAATTATACCTGAGTAGAAATCTACGTTAGGGTATAGCTTCTTCTCGATGAAGTATGGGTCTTCTAGAGCAACTTTCTCTAGTGCCATAGCAACGTCAAGTAATGGATCTTCGATACCTAGCTCATTAAGAACTTCGTGACATGTTTCGCGCATTACGGTTGCACGTGGGTCAAAGTTTTTATAAACACGGTGACCAAAGCCCATTAAACGGAATGGGTCGTTTTTGTCTTTTGCACGAGCAACGAATTCGTCAACCTTGCTTACGTCGCCAATTTCTTCAAGCATGTTCAAACACGCTTCGTTAGCACCACCGTGAGCTGGACCCCATAGTGACGCAACACCAGCAGAAATACAGGCATAAGGGTTAGCACCTGAAGAGCCCGCTAGACGTACAGTCGACGTTGAAGCGTTTTGCTCGTGATCAGCGTGAAGAATAAAGATACGATCCATCGCGTTAGCAAGGATAGGGTTAACTTTATATTCTTCAGCAGGTACAGAGAACATCATGTGCAAGAAGTTTTCTGCGTAAGATAAGTCATTGCGTGGGTAAACGAATGGCTGACCTAAGCTGTATTTGTATGCCATTGCAGCGATGGTTGGCATTTTCGCGATTAAGCGATGTGCACAACGTTTGCGAGCTGCAGGGTTTGCGATGTCTAAATCCGAGTGATAGAAAGATGAAAGAGCACCAACAACACCACAAACCATCGCCATTGGATGAGCGTCATGTAGGAAACCGCGGAAAAAGTTCGCTAGTTTCTCATGCACCATGGTGTGGTTAGTAATGACAGATACAAATTGATCATATTCTTCTTGGCTCGGCGCTTGGCCGTTCAGAAGGATATAACAGGTTTCTAAGTAATCGGCATTCTTTGCTAAATCATCGATAGCATAACCGCGGTGTTGTAATACACCTTTGCCACCGTCGATAAAGGTGATTTCTGATTCACAAGAAGCTGTTGCTAAGAAGCCTGGATCGTAAGTGAAGTAACCAGCACTTCCTAAAGTGCGAATATCAATTACATCGTTGCCAGCGGTACCCGATAATACCGGTAGTTCTGCGATCTCTGCGCCGTTTACGCTCAGAGTGGCTTTGTTCTCAGCCATAGTTCTTCCTCTATATTCTTAAGTTTTATTTGTCTTAATTTGCGGATTATCGATCCCTGTACGTTTCTGCCAAGGAATTAGCGCACAATATTTATTCAATAGTAAACAGATAAACAGCGCTTAAAAATGATGTAAATCAATTGTTATGCATTTGATATGCATTTTCTGTCGATAATCAGCGACGAAAAATTGACGGCTATTCTACTCTAAAAGCAGGGTGCAAAGTCAATTCAAAAGTGTACAAATCGCTAGAAAATTATACTTTTGCGTAAAATTTGTGCAAATACTCTAACAAAGTTTAATAAAAGAGTCGATTAAATTGTAATTCTTAGTACAGATATATATAATCCTCACGATCCAAAAATGGGTAAAAATATTTAAAAAGCATGCTCATGCGGATCAATGTCGTTCAAGAACTGTTTCTAAAGTTCACTACATTTTTGCTTTTTCATAGGCGAAAATATAGAGCACTTTGGTTTGTTAAGTTAGAAAATAACGTTTTAGGCAAGATAACTGTGAATAAACAAAGACCTGTAAATCTTGATTTAGCAACAATCAAGTTACCGGCTGCTGCAAAAGCATCTATTCTTCACCGTGTTAGTGGTGTGATGATGTTTTTTGGCGTGGGTATCCTAATTTGGGCACTATCTGTGTCTCTTTCATCTCCAGAAGGTTTCGCCTCAGTAAAAGAATGTTTTACTGGTGCACTGGGGAAATTCATTGTTTGGGGCATCATTACCGCCCTTGCATATCATTTTGTCGGTGGCATTCGTCACTTGATTATGGATTTAGGTCATCTTGAAGAGAAAGGCTCAGGCCAAGCAAGTGCTCGTTTTGCTATTGCTCTTTGGGTTGTATTAGCAGTATTAGCAGGAGTTTGGGTATGGTAAATAACGCAGCAACTCTAGGCAGAAGCGGTGTTCATGATTTTATCCTGCTTCGCGCAAGTGCCGTTATCTTGGCATTATACAGTGTATTTATGTTGGGCTGGTTTCTAACAACACCAGAAGTAACCTATGAAGTCTGGACCGGTCTATTCGCCAATCTTGGCATGAAGATTTTTACCGTTCTTGCTGTTGTCGCCGTACTTTTCCACGCATGGATAGGTATTTGGCAAGTTCTAACAGATTACGTTAAGCAAGTGTTCTTGCGTGGCGTACTACAATTTTTATTCACAATTACCCTGTTTGTATATGTCGCAGCGGTATTATTGTCAGTGTGGGGTGTATAAGTGAGCGTTCCAGTTCGTGAATTTGATGCCATTGTAATTGGCGCTGGTGGCGCAGGTATGCGCGCCGCATTAGCAATTTCTGAATCAGGCAAAAGCTGTGCCTTGATTTCTAAAGTATTTCCAACTCGTTCTCATACAGTTTCTGCGCAAGGTGGTATCACTGTTGCTTTGGGTAATGCCCATGAAGATAACTGGGAATACCACATGTACGATACCGTTAAGGGCTCTGATTTTATCGGTGACCAAGACGCTATTGAATACATGTGTAAAACAGGTCCTGAAGCGATCATCGAACTTGAAAATATGGGCTTACCATTCTCTCGTACAGAAGAAGGTAAAGTATATCAACGTCCATTCGGTGGTCAGTCACGTAATTTTGGTGGCGAGCAAGCCGCTCGTACAGCAGCCGCAGCTGACCGTACCGGTCACGCGCTTCTTCACTGTTTGTACCAACAAAACGTGAAAAACAAAACCAACGTTTATTCTGAGTGGTACGCACTCGATTTAGTTAAAAACGACGATGGTCACGTTGTTGGTTGTACGGCAATCTGTATCGAAACTGGTGAAGTCGTGTACTTCAAGGCTCGTGCAACCGTATTAGCAACAGGTGGTGCAGGTCGTATTTACGCTTCAACAACCAATGCTCACATCAACACTGGTGACGGTGTTGGTATGTCACTTCGTGCTGGCGTACAAATGCAAGACATGGAAATGTGGCAATTCCACCCAACGGGTATCGCCGGTGCTGGTGTACTTGTTACCGAAGGTTGTCGTGGTGAAGGTGGTTACCTTCTAAACAAAGATGGCGAGCGATTCATGGAACGCTACGCACCAAACGCGAAAGACTTAGCGTCTCGTGACGTTGTTGCTCGTTCAATGATGACAGAGATTCGTGAAGGCCGTGGTTGTGACCATCCTCAATTTGGTAAGCACATTAAACTTAAGCTTGACCACTTGGGCGCAGAAACGCTTAACTTACGTCTACCTGGCGTTTGTGACTTATCTAAAACGTTTGCTCACGTTGATCCGGCTGAAGAGCCAATCCCAGTAATCCCTACATGTCACTACCAAATGGGTGGTGTACCTTGTAACGTTAATGGTCAGGCACTTGAATTCAACCCTGCAACTGGCGAAGACAGTGTAGTCGAAGGTTTATTTGCCGTAGGTGAGATTGCTAACGTATCTGTACACGGTGCAAACCGTCTAGGTGGTAACTCACTACTTGACCTTGTTGTATTTGGTCGTGCTGCTGGTAACTTCCTTGGTAAGTACCTTGCAGAGACTGAATCAGGTCGTGATGCAAGTGATGCAAACCTTGAACAAGCACTTGCTCGTTACAACCGTTGGGAAAACTCAACTGGTGGTGAAGATCCAGTACAAATTCGTAAAGACCTACAGCAATGTATGCAGCTTAACTTCTCGGTATTCCGTGAAGGTGAAGCCATGGCTCAAGGTATGAAAGAGTTGGCTGAAATCCGTGAACGTTTACAAAACGCTCACCTTGCAGACAAGTCTTCAGAATTCAACACACAACGTATTGAGTGTTTAGAATTAGATAACTTGATGGAAACCGCATACTGTACAGCAAAAGCAGCGAATTTCCGTACCGAATCTCGTGGCGCTCACTCTCGTGAAGATTTCCTAGATCGTGATGACGAGAACTGGTTATGCCACTCTATCTACACGCCTGACAACGAAGAGATGTCTAAGCGTGACGTTAACATGAAACCTGTACACCGCGATGCTTTCCCACCGAAAGCACGTACATACTAAGGAGCATTAGGATGAAACAGAAGTTTTCGATTTATCGTTATAATCCAGACGTAGACAATGCGCCTTACATGAAAGATTATGAGCTGGAGATTACAGAAGGCTCAGACATGATGGTATTGGATGCATTAATGCTTCTAAAAGAGCAAGATCCAACGCTTTCATTCCGTCGCTCATGTCGTGAAGGTGTATGTGGTTCTGACGGTCTGAACATGAACGGCAAGAACGGCTTGGCGTGTATCACGCCATTATCAGAGCTTAAAGGTAGCAAGATCATTCTTCGTCCACTACCTGGTTTGCCAGTCGTTCGTGACCTTATCATTGATATGAGTCAGTTCTACACGCAATACGAAAAGATCAAACCATACTTGATCAACGACGGTAAAGACCAACCAGCACGTGAGCATCTTCAGTCAATTGAAGAGCGTGATAAATTGGATGGTTTATACGAATGTATTTTATGTGCATGTTGTTCTACATCATGTCCATCGTTCTGGTGGAACCCTGACAAATTTATTGGCCCAGCGGGTTTGCTACACGCATATCGTTTCCTTATCGATAGCCGTGATACGGCAACCGATGAGCGTTTAAACGACCTACAAGATGCATACAGCGTATTCCGTTGTCACGGCATCATGAACTGTGTCGATGTTTGTCCTAAGGGCTTAAACCCGACAAAAGCCATCGGTTCTATTAAATCGATGTTGTTACAACGAGCGGTATAACCAGACCACTCAAGCTGCAAGCTGCGCTTGTGGATGACGGTATATCGCCGGGCCCATGAAAATGGGCCTGGCATTTTAGTTTTACAGAGTTGACTAATAACATTTTCTTATAAAGTTATTTACGTAAGATATATGTTTCTCTCAATTCGTTTAAACAAATGGCCAATGACTAATCACTTGATTGGACGTTGGCGTAGTTGGTCGTAACCAATACATAGGATTAGGCAATGCCAGAAGGTGTAATGAAGACTTGGTTAGAGTCTTCCCATTTAAGTGGTAATAACACTGCTTATATTGAAGAGCTTTATGAAATGTATCTTGAAAATGCTCACTCGGTATCTGACGAGTGGCGCAAGATTTTCGATGAGCTTCCGAAATTAGATGGTGTTGAGGTTGAAACCAATCACTCGGTGATCCAAGACGAGTTTCGTCAATTAGCAAAACAAAACGTAAAACATGTTGCTGTTAGCTCTGAAGCTGATGCCAAGCAAGTTCGCGTATTGCAATTGATTAACTCATATCGTTTTCGTGGACACCAAAATGCGCGCTTAGACCCATTAAATATATGGGAACGTGAGCGCGTTCGTGATTTGGAACTATCGCATCACGATCTGTCAAAATCTGAATTTGAAAAAGAATTTAACGTTGGTTCTTTGGCGGTAGGTCAAGAATCAATGAAGTTGGGTGATATTTATAAAACACTAACAGAAACCTACTGTGGTTCTATTGGTGCTGAGTATATGCATATCACATCAACCACTGAGAAGCGCTGGTTACAGCAACGCTTAGAGTCTGTTCGCTCTCAAGCTGATTTCTCAAAAGATTTGAAAAAAGAAATCTTAAAAGACCTTATCGCAGCCGATGGCCTTGAAAAATACTTGGGTGCAAAATTCCCAGGTGCCAAGCGCTTCTCTCTTGAAGGCGGTGACAGCTTAATTCCGATGTTGAAGCACATCGTTACCCGTGCGGGTGAACACGGTACCAAAGAAGTGGTATTGGGAATGGCGCACCGTGGTCGTTTGAATGTATTGATCAATGTTATGGGTAAAAACCCAACTAAATTATTTGATGAATTCGCTGGTAAGGTTGACCAAATTGGTTCAGGTGACGTTAAGTATCACCAAGGTTATTCATCAGATTTCGTTACCCCTGGTGGTAATGTGCACATGGCGTTAGCATTTAACCCATCGCACCTAGAGATTGTTAACCCAGTAGTCATCGGTTCGGTCCGTGCTCGCCTTGATCGTCGTGATTGCGACAAAGGTGACTTGGTTATGCCAATTACCATTCACGGTGATTCTGCTGTAGCCGGACAAGGTGTTGTTCAAGAAACCTTCAATATGTCGCAAGCGCGCGCATACAAGGTTGGTGGTACGATTCGTATCGTTGTTAACAACCAAGTTGGTTTCACTACCTCGAAACCAGAAGATACTCGTTCGACAGAATACTGTACCGATATCGCTAAAATGGTACAGGCACCAATCTTCCACGTTAATGCTGATGACCCTGAAGCGGTTATTCTTGCATCACAAATTGCCGTTGATTTCCGCAATAAGTTTAAACGTGATGTGGTTATCGACCTTGTTTGTTATCGCCGTCATGGCCACAACGAAGCTGATGAGCCAAGTGCCACACAGCCGTTGATGTATAAAACAATCAAGAAGCACCCAACGCCACGTCAGCTATATGCTGAGCAACTTGCTGGAGAAGGTGTCGTATCTGACGGCGAAAATAAAGAACTTGTGAGCTACTATCGTAAATTACTTGATGAAGGTCAGTGTACGGTAGAGCAGTGGCGTCCAATGACAGAGCATTCTGTTGACTGGACACCATATTTAGGACACGACTGGGACGATGAGTACGAGCACAATATTGATCTAGACAAATTGAAAGGTCTGGCTCATGCGATTACTGACTACCCAGAAGAGCACAAATTACAATCACGTGTTAAAAAGATTTACGACGATCGCAAGAAGATGGCGAACGGCGAAAAAATGCTTGATTGGGGTTTTGCCGAAAACCTAGCTTATGCAACCATTGTTGACCGTGGCGAACGTGTTCGTATTACCGGTCAAGACGCAGGTCGCGGTACTTTCTTCCATCGTCATGCGGTTTTGCATGGCCAAGAAGATGCCAGCACCTTTATGCCGTTGCAGCACATCCGTAAAGATCAAGGCCCATTCGAAGTGTACGACTCGGTATTATCTGAAGTCGCAGTATTGGCATTTGAATACGGTTACGCAACCGCTGAGCCGACAGGTTTAACCATTTGGGAAGCGCAATTTGGTGACTTTGCGAATGGTGCACAAGTGGTATTTGACCAATTCTTATCGTCTGGTGAACAAAAGTGGGGTCGTTTGTGTGGCTTGACTGTGTTGTTACCGCACGGTTACGAAGGCCAGGGCCCAGAGCACTCGTCAGCTCGCCTTGAACGTTTCTTGCAGTTGTGTGCTGATCACAATATGCAAGTGTGTGTGCCATCGACACCTGCGCAAGTATTTAACATGCTGCGTCGCCAAGTGGTGCGTCCTATGCGTCGTCCACTTATCGTCATGTCACCAAAATCATTACTTCGTCATCCATTGGCCGTATCTTCACTAGAAGACTTGGCGGAAGGCAGTTACCACAATGTTATCGGTGAGATTGATGAAATCAACCCGAAAGATGTTGAACGCGTTGTTATGTGTTCGGGTAAAGTTTACTACGAATTACTAGACCAACGTCGTAAGAACGAACAGAAGAATGTGGCCATTGTTCGCGTTGAACAATTATACCCATTCCCTGAAGCAGAATTAAAAGACGTTATCGCTCAATATCCAAACGTAAAAGACTTCGTTTGGTGTCAAGAAGAGCCGCAAAACCAAGGCGCATGGTACTGTTCACAGCATCATTTCCGTCATGTAATTGGTAACACTGCTCCTCTTATTTATGCCGGCCGTAAGGCTTCTGCTGCTCCGGCATGTGGTTACGCGTCTTTGCACGTAAAAGAACAGCAAGCATTAGTCCATGATGCGTTAACGCTTTAAAAAAGATTTTTGTTAAGGAATAAAAATGACAACTGAAATTAAGGTTCCAGTTTTACCAGAGTCAGTAGCAGACGCGACCGTTGCAACTTGGCATGTACAAGTAGGCGACAAAGTAGAGCGCGATCAAGTATTGGTTGATATTGAAACTGATAAAGTGGTTCTAGAAGTACCTGCACCAACGGATGGCGTTATCGCTGCCATCAACGAAGATGAAGGTACTACCGTACTGGGTGAGCAAGTTATTGGTATGTTATCAGCAGGCGACGCGGCAGCTGAAGCACCAGCAGCAAAAGCTGACGCAGCACCAGCAGCGGCGACCGCAGCTGCTAAAGTAATCGACATCATTGTTCCTGTGCTTCCTGAGTCAGTTGCTGACGCAACTATCTCAACGTGGCATGTGTCTGAAGGTGAAGCGGTTACTCGTGATCAAAACCTTGTTGATATTGAAACAGACAAAGTGGTACTTGAAGTACCTGCACAAGAAGATGGTGTCATCGGCAAAATTATTGCTGCAGAAGGCGAAACCGTTCTTGGTGAACAAGTTATTGGTCAATTAAGCGCTGGCGCCGTATCTGCACCAGTTGCTGCACCAAGTGCAAGTGAAGATGAATCAGGTGATGAAATTGCGTCACCATCTGTACGTCGTTTACTGACCGAAAATGGTTTGTCAGCGAGCCAAGTAAAAGGTTCAGGCAAAGGTGGTCGCATCACCAAAGAAGACGTTGAAGCGCATCTTGCGGCAGCGAAAGCGCCAAAAGCAGCAGCGAAAGCACCTGCTGCAGCAGCGACAGCACCTGTTGTTGGTGCCGGTGATCGTAGCCAGAAACGTGTACCAATGACACGTCTGCGTAAGACCATTGCTAACCGTCTATTGGAAGCGAAAAACTCAACCGCTATGTTAACGACGTTTAACGAAGTTGATATGAAGCCGGTTATGGATCTTCGTAAGCAGTATAAAGACTTGTTTGAGAAAACTCACAACACCCGTTTAGGTTTCATGTCTTTCTACGTGAAAGCGGTAACAGAAGCATTGAAGCGTTACCCATCTGTAAACGCATCTCTTGACGGTGATGACATTGTTTATCACAACTTCTTTGATATCTCTATTGCAGTATCAACACCACGTGGCTTGGTAACACCGGTACTACGTGATGCAGATACATTGAGCATGGCTGGTATTGAGAATGGCATCAGAGATCTTGCTATTAAAGGTCGTGACGGCAAGCTAACCATGGATGAAATGCAAGGTGGTAACTTCACTATCACTAACGGTGGTGTATTCGGTTCACTTATCTCTACGCCGATTTTGAACCTTCCACAAACGGCAATTCTTGGTATGCATAAGATTCAAGACCGCCCAGTTGCCATTGACGGTAAAGTTGAAATCCGTCCAATGATGTACTTAGCATTATCTTATGATCACCGCCTAATTGACGGTAAAGAGTCTGTTGGTTTCCTAGTAACGATTAAAGAGCTACTAGAAGATCCTGCACGTCTATTATTGGATGTCTAATCTAGATTAATCATCAAATTTTGAAAACGCGCTTCTGGTTAATCCGAAGCGCGTTTTTTTATGTCGTTGATTAACGATTTATTGGCAAATTTAAATTAACGGATTAATTGCTTGTTATTTAATCGATACATTTGTAAAGTAAATGTAAGCGCTTACATTGTGTCGTTGTTTATGTCGATAACAAGTAAGTGATGACAGCATATTCTGGGGAGAGTATGAATGCTGCCATTATCTGGCAGAGAAAAATCATCTGGGAAATAACCGTGAAAACAAAAATAACATCAAGTTTATCCGTTTTTTTGATCAGTATTATGCTGTCAGCCTGTGGCGGCGGTGGCTCATCATCTTCATTCGGGCCGCAAGAAAAAAATCAAGACACAGCCGATACGACGGCACCGGTGATCAGCATTGTCGGTAGCACTGAGGTGCAGCATGAGCAGGGCACAGACTATGTCGATTCTGGCGCCAGCGCCAGTGACAACGTCGATGGCGATGTCGAGGTTACCGTTGATGGCAGTGTTGGTGATGCTGCAGGTGTCTACACCATCACCTATCACGCTAAAGATGCCGCAGGTAACGAGGCAAGTGCGACACGCACGGTAACGGTCAAAGATACTCTGGCACCGCAAATCACGTTAAACGGCGAGCAATCTTATACCATCAATCAAGGTGAGCAATTTAGTGAACCAGGCGCATCCGCTGTTGATTTGGTTGACGGTGAGGTTAGCGTGCAAATAACAGGTAGCGTTGCTGCGGATATCGGTACGTATACCTTGACATATAGTGCAACCGATAGCGTCGGAAACGCAGCTCAAGTAAGCCGAACCGTAAGTGTCGTTGGCGCCGCAGAAGAAGGCGATTTGATGGTGTTTTCAGATGGCGTTGTTAACAGCATTTGGGATCGCGGCATTAATGCGTTTGACGAGGCCATCGGCTGGGGTGAGTGCAGTAATGACCAAGGTGCAGGTTGCCCAAGTATTGCTTGGCAAATTGTTAATGACAGTGAGCGCGAAAATGTACTGCAGGTGACCCATGCTAATTCTGATACCTTAGCAGGTTTGTTTATTGCCATAGACGGTACCATCGATTTAAGCGCATACAGCAATGGCAGCGTAAGTTTTGATATTAAAGTTGTTAGTGGTGACAGCAATATCACCATGAAACTTGATTGTTTATTTCCGTGCTCGTCTGGTGATCAACCTATCGGCAGTAAGGGCAGTACCGGCTGGGAAACCGTTGAGGTTTCTATGGCGACATTAACCGGCGCAGGTCTGGATATTAAACAAGTAAATACCGGTATTGTGATTTGGGCAAGCCAAGCAAAAAACACCGTATTTTTGTTAGATAACATTCGCTTTACCGGTATCACCGAAGGTGAAGAGCCACCAGAAGCAGGCAACGGTTCAAACCCACCGAATGTAGAATACAATATCACCGCTTATGGTGCTGGCAGCGTGTCAGACACCATAAACCCGGCAAGCTACCGTTGTGTGTATGACTACGGTAATTGGATTTACAATGCCGGTGTCGTCGAGCCAGGTATTAGTGGTTGTGATACCGCAACTGGCACACCCGTTGGCCAGCCAACTAAAATGGCACCACAACTCACCGGGAACGCAGTTAATAAACCGGTTCCAACCCATAAATGGTGGGGTTCGATTCCATTTATTGGTGAAATGACCATAGGCGATCCAAACAAAGCATCGTATATTACCCCGGATCCAATGATTGCTCGAGTTAGCAATCGAGGTATTCGTATCATGGGCATTGGCAATGGCCTATCTGCCCATAGCACCGGGTTTGGTTACACCATCCCAGACCCATTTAGTGAAGTGTTTGATGGCATAGCGATTGCCAATTCTGACTACAGTGACCTTGATGCCTATTTAAAAGACCACAGTGACGGTAGTGTTACCGTGCAATGGCAAAGTGGTGACACCGCGGTGATGGACGCGACGTTAGTACATGGCTCGCCTTATGTATATTTTAATGTCTATGAAGGCGAAGCCATCATTAAAACCAAGGCAGTAGATAGCGGTGAGAAAGGCATTTTCTATAACCAAGATAATACCCTAGGCGTTTGGACAAGCGTCGCCGGTAACCACAACAACTTTTTAATCACCGGTGATGCAGATACCAGTTTTACCAATGTCGATGGTGATGCTATCACAATAAGTAATGATGCGAATGCCTTCACGTTAACCTACTTACCGGATGTGGATGCCAGTGTCAGCAGCAGTATGATTGAATACTTTAATCAATATGCTCGCAATGTCGTCGCCAAAGTTGCAATTGATTACAGCGTTGATCGCAGTGACAACCAAGTGACGGTGACACACAAGTATTTGGATGCGGCAGGTGAGAATATTGACACCATCATTGGTATGCATCCATTGCATTGGAAACATTCAGAGCAAACCACATCAAGTTATAAAATCAGAAGTGCTCGTGGGGTGATTAAATTCGCGCAAAGCGATAGCTTTGATTACACCTTGCAGTTTCTTGGTGTTTTGCCATCGCTACCGTCAATTGACGATACCTTTGATAAATCCACTCTAGAGCAATTAGTGAGAGACTTTACCAGCACTGATAGCGCTCAATGGAATACCCATACCGACGCCTATTGGTCTGGCAAGAATTACGGTAAGGTGGCTGAGCTGATCGCCATAGCCGACAGTATTGATATGCAAACCGAAGCCACTGCCTTGCGTGATTGGCTTAAACAAGAATTGTCAGACTGGTTTAGTGCAGAGACAAATGACTCACTCGATGAAGTGAAGTATTTTGTTTACGATGAACAGTGGACAACGTTATTGGCCTTGGAAGAATCTTTTGCCTCTCATCAGCAATTAAATGATCACCATTTTCATTATGGTTATATGATCCGCGCTGCTGCAGAAATTTGTCGCACCGATGCCAATTGGTGTAGCGCGGAACAATACGGTCCGATGATTGAATTGTTGATCCGTGACTATGCCGGTGGCAAGGATGACGATATGTTTCCTTACTTGCGTAACTTTGATCCAGCCAATGGTTTTTCTTGGGCATCGGGCAATATGAATTTCGCCCGCGGTAACAACAATGAATCGACCTCGGAAGCGGCCAATGCCTATGGCGCCATCGTCTTATATGGTTTGATCACCGGTAACGATACGCTCACAGAGCGTGGTATGTACTTACATGCGTCAACTGCTGCAAGTTATTGGCAATATTGGAACAATATTGATGGTTACCGTAACACCGGCAGTGATGACAATAACTTCCCAGCAGGCTTTGATAAAATCACCACCTCAATCATTTGGGGCGAAGGCTCGGCGTTTTCGACCTGGTTTAGTGGAGCCTACGCGCACATCTTGGGTATTCAAGGCTTGCCAATCAATCCGCTTATTTTACACGTTGGTTTGCACGCTGATTACATGCAAGATTACGTTGAGTTAGGATTGACTGAATCGTCTAATGGCAAGCCGTCTGGTTTGATTGAAGACCAGTGGCGTGATATCTGGTGGAACTTGTGGGCAATGACGGATGCAGATGCCGCTATTACCGATTATAAGTCGATGAGCAGTTATAATACCGAAGCCGGAGAGAGCAAAGCGCATACCTATCATTGGATTTATACCTTGCAAGAGTTAGGGCAACTTACCTCTGATGCCAATGTCATCACCGCCAATCATCCGAGTGCGATAGCCTTCAGTAACGATGGGGTGATAACCTACGTGGTTTATAACTACGGCGATACGAGTGTCACGGTGACCTTTAGTGATGGTAAAGAGGTGGTTGCTGCAGCCAATGGCTTTACCTTGGTCAACTAATCTGAGATCTTGGCTAACATGTGTCGTCTTAGTTCAGTATAATTAAGCTATTCGTTTACCGTGCGCAGCAACAATACGCCGAGAGAAAGTGCAAAGATACAATGAACCGCAAGAAGAAAATAAAGTCGACCTTGTTAGCCAAGCAAAAAAAAGCCAACGCTAAGCTGCATAAAGTCAATAAGCCGAAGTATGTTTCTAAAGCAGAGCGAGCTAGATTAGCGGAGCTTGAACAGCAGCAAGGTGCAGACGGTTGCTCTGATGCTGACCAATCTACAAGCGAAAAATAAACACCTTAATGTCAAAACCTTGTTCTAGCTAACCATGTAACGCTAGACCAAGGCCGTCATTATTTGGATTCAGATTCTGGCGTTTTGGCTTGCAACTTTTCTAATTGCTGATCAATATCACCACACTGGCTTTCTATTTCCATTTTACCAACGTTTTGATTACTGCTTTCACTATCAAATACCAATTTCATAAAACGGCTGTCGGCACGGTTTAACGTTACCCGAACCTCATCTTTACCTATCAATTCGGCCATTAAAGGTTTGTAACTTTCTGCTTCACCGGCTTTAAAAAAGTCGCTTTCCGCTTTTTGGTGCGCGACATAACAGCGCGCCACTTGTTCGGCCACGTCTTCTTTGCTTGGTGCAGCTTCTTTGTCTTCAGCAATAGCTTGAAAACTCAGTGAGTGCACAGACAAGGCGATAATGATAATGTTTAGCTTTTTCATTTTTTATTCCTTTTATAACCGCTATTTACGTATAAACTTGTATTAAATATTAGGCGCTCAGCCTGTAAATGCAATGGAATTGAAAATGAAGATATCAAAGCTGATTGTATCGGCAATGTTACTACTCGGTCACGGTGCTATGGCAGCTAACTCAGCAATGAATAGCGATAATGATGCGGATATAAGTGTCAATGTACAGCAACATCTAGTGCAATTAGCACACCCAACAGACGGCATAGGTGCCCGTTTTGCAGGTAGTGAAGAAGAAAACAAAGCCGCGCTTTATATCACGAGTCAATTTGCGCAATACGGCTATAAAGCAAGCCTGCAAGGATTTACGGTCACCAAAGGGGATACGTCATTTAGTTCACAAAATGTCATCGTTGATAGCAATCCAAGCCTAAAAAAGACGCTCATTGTTGGTGCTCATTTTGACTCGGTCGATGATGGCAGCGGCTCGATGGGGGCCATTGATAATGCCTCCAGTATTGCCGTGATGTTGGAAGTTGCTCGCTTAGCAAAACAACAATCTGGCCAGTCATTTAATATTCGTTTTATTGCCTTTGGTGCAGAAGAAAACGGCTTACACGGTTCTCGTCATTATGTGGAGCAGTTGTTGCAATCCGAACAAGCCACCCAAGTGGTCGGCATGATAAACCTCGACACCATCGCTGGTGGTGACATCAGCTATGTACACAGCGCCCATTCAACGCCATATAAATGCAGTAAAACACTAGGCCAGCAATACAGTAAACAAACCTACATGAGAGATGCGCTATTAATGGCGTCACAAGCACAATTAAAAGACAACGCCTATCAGATCCATAAAGGTTACCCCAACAATCCTAAAGGCGAAGCGGGCGGTTGGAGCGATCATAAAGTGTTTGCTTGTGCGGGTATCGCGATCGCGTTTATTGAATCAACCAATTACCACTTAAATGGTAAACAAGGCAATGATGGTTACTCACAAACCATAAACGACGCCTTTTGGGACTGTTTTGATAAAACGAAACTCAGTGCTTGTGATCGACAAAAAGAACGCAAGTGGGGCGAGATATGGCATACCAAGTACGATGATATCGACACCTTGCAACAGATATTCCCTGAGCGTGTTAATACCATGATGGTTCAACATGTATTAGTGCTCAGTCACTTTTTGAGTGAGGCCGAGCATTATCTTGCACAGGTGACAATAACTGAATAAAAATTGGCCTGCACCTGAACAGGGCGATTTTTGCCTTATTTTGACACATTTTAAGTGAATTGATATCAAGAATGTCGCTTAATGCCCTGTAAAATATAGGTTTTGTTGGTTGGCACAAAGTTTGAATAGTAATGGCTAGTTGTCGCAATTTTCTATTTTGTATATGAAAAACAACAATACCTTATCCATTACAAATAAATTAAAAGTGCTATTGGTAGAAACAGACCATGAAAAAGCGCAGGTCCTTCAGGATGCCTTGAAGCGTGCCTATTATGAAATTGAGCGAGTCAGCATTGGTGGCATGTCACTGTTAAAGCAAGTGGAGCAATCACAGCCCGATATCATTATTATCGATATGGAATCTCCCGACCGTGACATGTTGGAAAGTTTGAACCGCATTTCCCACGCCGCACCTAAACCTGTGGTGATGTTTTCTGAGCAAGAAGATGAGTCGACCATCAATCAATTGGTCAAATCCGGTGTAAGCGCCTATGTTATCGGCGGTATTGAGAAAGCCCGGGTTAAGTCCATCGTTGATATCGCTGTCGCCCGTTTTGGCGAATATCAAAACCTGCGTAACGAACTCAAAGTAACCAAGCAAAAGCTGTCGTCACAAAAGAACATTGAAAAAGCGAAATTGTGGTTGATGCAATCACGTAACATGAATGAAAACGATGCTTATCACTTTTTACGCAAAACCGCGATGGATAACAGCCAACGAGTGGAGGATGTCGCCAAAAACATGTTGGCAATGGCCTCCATGTTTAGCAAAGAGGGAGTTAGCTGATCATGAACCACGGACACTTTACGTCAATGCCAACACCACAATGCAAAATAGGCTTTATGCCATTAACGGATTGCGCGCCATTAGTGGTTGCCAAAGAACTCGGGTTTTTTAAAGAATTTGGCCTTGATGTCGAATTGGTAAAGCAAAACTCCTGGGCCAGTATGCGAGATAAGTTATCGGCTGGTGTCATTGATATGGGCCAGTTGTTGGCGCCAATGCCGTTGGCAGGGGCGTTAGGTCTTGATAAACAATGTGAAAACTTGATTGCACCGTTTGTGCTTAGCCGCAATGGTAATGCCATTACCATCAGTCGTGATTTACATACAAAAAGCGCCATAGGTTTGAATTTTCATCAAGGCTCGGAAGCCAGTTACTTAAAACCGCTGATCCATGAGTTAAAACAAAAAGGCGAAAAACTCACGTTTGCAACCGTCTACCCATACAGTTGTCACTATCTGCAATTGCAAAGTTATTTTCAGCAAGCGGGTATTGCGCAGAGTGATGTCAATATCGTTATCATCTCCCCGAGTAACATGGTCAGTGCGCTACGCCAAGGTGATATCGATGGCTTTTGTGTTGGCGGACCTTACAACGCCAAAGCCGTGCGCGAAGGTATTGGCGTTACGGTGGCGACATCAATCGATATTTGGCCGGATTTACCGGAAAAAGTTTTGGCGTTTAAAAAGCATTGGTATTTGCAGCAACCGGATACCGCCTACGCGCTATTAAAAGCAGTGCAGCGCGCTTGTCGCTGGTTAGAAGTAACGGCTAATCGATTCGAAGCGGCGAGAATGCTTAGCAAGCGTGATTATCTAAATACCGCAATCGATATTATTGCCCCAAGTTTATTAGGCAGTTGTCTGACATTTCCGGGCGCGGAGCCGCGCAGCGTGCCAGCGTATAATCGCTTTACTTGCTGTCATGAACAGGGCAGTAATCGACCTGATAATCATGATATGAGTCAGCTGTATCGATACTTTAAATTAAGCTTTGCTGATCAGCTTGACCAAAAACGTTTACTGCAGCTGAAGTTGGAAGATATTTACAGCACAGCGCTATACGACCGTTCAACGAATTGGCGTATGCAAAGCAACTCAGCTTTACGGTTAGTTAAGTAGGTAGTGCACCAAAACGGGTAATTGCTGCTGCAATATAAAGCGAAAAGCAAAATATAAACTTTTTAAATTTTTTTAATGCCTTGTATTATATGGTTTTTATTACTTGGCACAGTATCTGCTTAGTATTAATAGTCGGTTGATGATAAACGAATCATCAATTGGCACAACGTGGTGACCACAATGGCATCACAGATTCACAATAAGAGAATCAATAAAAGTCGTTGATGACCTCAACAGCGAGGGTTGGCGACAAAGCAAGTTAAACGTATAACTTGCGCATAACAATTTAACGAAACTAATTTAACTGCAACGGCGTAGTTTCCGATTAGTTTGGCATAGCAGCCTGTCAGATCCCGATTTGTGGATGTGACGGGCTTTTTGTTTTTTTAATCTGAGGAAATGTAATGAAACATTCATGGAAAAAAATACATAAGCACGTATGTCAGGCCGTATTGGCGGCGTCAGTTGCTTTGACATCACTAAGTGCTATGGCTAAGGCTGATAAAATTGAACTGGGTTACCCTGAAAAGGAAGAGCTTAAGTTTGGCTTTATCAAATTGACCGATATGGCACCTATTGCCATCGCATACGAAAAAGGCTTTTTTGAAGATGAAGGCTTGTATGTCACCATCGAAGCGCAAGCGAACTGGAAAGTCTTACTTGACGGTGTTATTGACGGTCGATTGGACGGTGCTCACATGTTGGCCGGTCAACCAATAGCTGCGACTATCGGTTATGGTACTGAGGCAGAAATCATCACCCCGTTTTCGATGGACTTAAACGGTAACGGCATCACTGTATCGAATGATATTTGGCGTCAAATGAAAGTCAATATTCCAAAAATGGCTGATGGTCGTCCGGTACACCCAATAAAAGCCGATGCCTTAAAACCTGTGGTTGAGAAGTACGCAGATGAAGGTAAGCCATTTAATATGGGCATGGTATTCCCTGTCTCGACGCACAACTATGAATTGCGTTACTGGCTTGCCGCTGGTGGTATCCACCCTGGTTACTACGCACCACATAAAGGCGACACCTCTGGTCAATTAGACGCTGAAGTGTTGTTATCTGTGACACCACCACCACAAATGCCAGCGACCATGGAAGCAGGCACGATATACGGCTATTGCGTAGGCGAACCTTGGAACCAACAAGCAGTATTTAAAGGTATTGGTGTGCCAGTGGTAACCGATTATGAAATCTGGAAAGACAACCCAGAAAAGGTATTCGGTATCACTAAACAGTTTGCTGAAAAGTATCCAAATACCACTATTCGCCTTACTCGTGCGTTGATTCGTGCCGCAAAATGGCTTGATGAAAACAACAATGCCAATCGCCCTGAAGCGGTAAAAATATTAGCTCAATCAAACTATGTTGGTGCTGATGCTGAAGTAATTGCCAATTCTATGACAGGTACCTTCGAATATGAGAAGGGCGATAAACGTGAGGTTCCAGACTTTAATGTCTTCTTCCGTTACAACGCGACCTACCCATATTATTCAGACGCTATCTGGTACTTAACGCAAATGCGTCGTTGGGGCCAAATTGACAGTGACAAGCCTGACAGCTGGTACATGGACGTCGCTAAGAAAGTCTATCGCCCAGATATCTATGAGAAAGCAGCGCAGTCATTAATTGATGAAAAATTAATGTCTAGCTCAGACTTCCCAACGTTAGCGAATGAAGACGGTTTTAGAGACCCTCAAACCCACTTTATTGATGGCATTGTCTATGACGGAACCAAACCAAACGAATACATCAATAAATTTTCAATCGGCTTAAAAGCTGGCGATAAGATTTAACACTAACTAGGCCCGGAGACGTACCAATGAGCTTATTAATCGCAAAAATCGTAAATACAAAACTGGCAGATGTTGGCTTTTTTAATCGCAACCAACAGTTCGAAATGTCAGCAAAGCTTGGCCAACAATTGACCGCCATGCTGATGCCTTTGGTTGGTGTACTTTGTTTTTTGTTTATTTGGTCATTGTCGGCCAGTCAAATTGAGACGTCTTTGGGCAAATTTCCAGGACCAGGTGCTGTCGTCACTCAAGTCGGAAATTTATATAACGAACATGTTAGTGAACGAGGTAAAGAAGAGGCGTTTTATCAGCGCCAAGAAAAACGTAATGCCGAACGTCTGGCCAAAGACCCAAGTTATGTTGTCAAAGTAAGAGCCTACACAGGTAAAGAGACCTTTGTCGATCAAATTGCAACCAGTCTTATTACCGTATTAGCAGGCTTTTTATTGGCAGCTGTTCTCGCCATTCCACTGGGGATTGCTATCGGACTGAGCAAAGCATTGAACAGTGCTATCAACCCGATGATCCAAATCTTTAAACCGGTGTCGCCTCTAGCGTGGCTGCCTTTGGTCACTATGGTTGTGAGTGCGGTTTATGTGTCAAACGATCCGTTGTTTGCTAAGTCATTTATCAACTCGATGATCACCGTCACCTTGTGTTGTTTGTGGCCAATGATCATTCAAACCTCTGTTGGTGTTGCGTCATTAAACAGTGACTGGATCAACGTATCTAGAGTGTTACGTCTTCCGGCGTTAACTCACGTGCGCAAGATTGTTTTACCGGCGACGATACCTGCTATTTTCACTGGCATGCGTACCTCGTTAGGTATTGCTTGGATGGTATTAATTGCCGCAGAAATGCTGGCGCAAAACCCTGGCCTTGGCAAGTTTGTTTGGGATGAGTTTCAAAATGGTAGTTCCCAATCATTGTCTCGCATCATGACCGCCGTATTTGTTATCGGCTTAATCGGCTATATGTTGGACCGCGGCATGTTGCTATTACAGCGCTGGTTGTCATGGGACAAAGCAAGTGCAAGTCGTTAATCAATTTCATACAGGCTTAAAGGAGTAACAGATGAGTAGCTTTTTAGATATCAGCAAAATAGACATGGTGTTTCCTACGCCAAAAGGTGACTTTACTGCGTTGAAAGATGTCGATCTGAAAATCAATAAAGGTGAATTTATTTCCCTAATTGGTCACTCAGGCTGCGGCAAATCAACAGTATTAAATGTCGTTGCCGGTTTATATCAGGCAAGCAAAGGCGGGGTACTGCTGAATAATCGTCATGTGCTTGAACCAGGTCCAGAACGTGCTGTTGTTTTTCAAAACCATTCATTGCTGCCTTGGTTAACGGCATATGAGAATGTCGAGCTAGCGGTTAAGCAAGTCTTTAGTGACACAATGAATGCCGCACAAATGAAAGAGTGGATAAAACACAATCTGAAACTTGTGCATATGGAACATGCCATGCACAAACGACCAGACGAAATATCCGGTGGTATGAAACAACGCGTAGGTATTGCTCGTGCGTTATCTATGCAACCACAGGTTTTGTTAATGGATGAACCGTTTGGAGCTCTTGATGCGCTAACTCGTGCGCATATGCAAGACTCGTTAATGGAAATCCAAGATGAATTGAATAATACCGTGATCATGATCACCCATGATGTCGATGAAGCTGTACTACTGAGCGATCGAATCGTGATGATGACCAATGGTCCTGCCGCCACTGTAGGCGAAATTCTTGAGGTAACGTTGCCTCGCCCTCGCGACCGAATCGCACTCGCTAATGATCCAGAATACAACAGACTTCGCTCTGCTGTATTGACCTTCTTGTATGAGAAACAACGCAAGGTTGAGGTCATTGCTAATAAGGCTGCAACAACGGAAGGCGATACATCAACATCGCCAGATACCGAAGTTGCCTAAGATAAACGTTATCCAAGCATCAGCTTGTCAGGGAATACATTATGAAAATTAACAATAAAAATAACCATCGATATATACCACTTCTGGCCTTGTTGTCAGGTGTCGCCGTCACGCCGGTACACGCTGAACAAGCAAGCCCTAAAACAGCTGAAGAGAACAAGGCTAAAGCCTTTGTCGATTTTCGTCTGCGTTTTGAATCGGTTGACCAAGATAATGCATTAAAAGATGCCGAAGGTCTTACTTTACGAACCTTATTGCACTATCAAACCAAACAATTTAATGGCTTTAGTGCGGTCGTTGAATTTGAAGACTCAAGAAATGCTATGGGTGTTGAAGATTACAACGACACCATAGGTAATAACACCGAATATTCGGTAATAGCCGATCCAAACACCACAGAGCTGGATCAAGGCTTTGTGCAATACAAAGGCAAAGGTTTTACTGCCAAACTTGGTCGCCAAGTAATCACTTTTGACGGCCATCGCTATGTTGGTCATGTCGGCTGGCGTCAAGATAAACAAACCTTTGATGCGGCCAGTGTTAACTATAAAAGCGACGCATTATCGCTTAGTTATGCCTACTTAGATAAGCGCAATCGTATCTTTGCTGAAGAAAAAGACATTGACTCAAAAGATCATTTACTTAATGCCAGTTACAGCACCTCATTCGGTAAGTTTGTTGCCTATGGCTATTTATTGGAAATGGATAACGGTACAGACAATGCCCTTGATACTTATGGTGCCAGCTTTGATGGCAAGACCAAGTTGTTTTCAAAGCCAGTAAGTTATCGTGCCGAAATTGCAACGCAAACCATGGAAAGTGGCAATAGCGAATACGACGCTGAATACGCCAATGTCGAAGCCGGTATTGGCTTGGGTAAATTTACCGTTAAGTTAGGTTTTGAATCCCTTGGTAGTGATGATGGTGATTACGGCTTTAGTACACCGTTAGCAACGCTGCATAAATTTAATGGTTGGAGCGACCAATTTTTGTCAACGCCAGCACAAGGCTTAGATGATCTCTATGTCAGTGTATCCGGCAAATTATTGTCTGGTTCGGTGATGCTTGCCTATCACGATTTCAGTGCCAATGAAGAGGCCAATGGTGTCGATGACTTAGGTGATGAAATCAATATTTCATACGCGACTAAATTCATGAAAAATTTCAATGCCGGTATCAAGTTTGCGAACTATAGCGCCGGTGACAATGAAGCAGGCAAGGTAGATACCGACAAAGTGTGGATATGGGTTGGTGCTCGATTCTAAATATCGAGCATTAGATTCAGGCAGTTGTTGCTGTGCGGTAGGAAAAAATTAAGGAACAAAGATGTTAGAGAAAATGAAAATTGTCATTATTGGTAACGGTATGGTGGGGCACCACTGTGTTGAGCAGTTATTGGCTCAACAGCAGCTGGATGGTACACCGCGATTAGAGGTGACGGTATTGTCAGCGGAACCTCGATTGGCATACGACAGGGTTCATCTATCGGAGTTTTTTAGTGGTAAAAATGCCGACGATTTGGCCATGACCACGCCGCAGTCGTATCGCGATTTAGCGGTGGATTTTCGTGTTAATGCGAAAGTGACCAATATCGACAAGCAGCAACAATGTGTCACCACCGAAACGTCTGAACAATTTAGTTATGACAAGTTGATTATAGCCACCGGTTCGTACCCATTTGTGCCACCGATCCCTGGCTATCAACAAGAGCATTGTTTGGTTTATCGCACCATTGAAGATCTGCAAGCCATCGAACGAAGCGCAAAATCAAGCAAGGTTGGCGTGGTTATCGGCGGCGGTCTTTTGGGGTTAGAAGCGGCCAATGCGTTAAAACAAATTGGTCTTGAGACCCATGTGGTTGAGTTCGCACCGCAATTGATGGCAGTGCAACTTGATGGCGGTGGCGGTCAATTATTAAAAAATAAAATTGAAGAGTTAGGGGTAAAAGTTCATACCTCTAAGGCGACCGAAAATATCGCTAAAGGTGAGCAATGCCGTTATCAATTGCAGTTCGCCGATGGCAGTGTGTTAGAAACCGATTTGGTGTTATTTTCTGCCGGTATTCGACCATATGATGACTTGGCAAAGTCTACTGAATTAGCCGTTGGCGAGCGTGGCGGTATTGTCATTAACAATCAGTGTCAAACGTCCGACGAAAATATATACGCGATTGGTGAATGTGCACTGTGGAATAACTTTATTTTTGGTTTGGTTGCCCCGGGTTACGCCATGGCTAAAGTTGCTGCGAAACATATTTGTGGTGAGCAAGACAGCTTTACCGGTGCGGATATGAGCACCAAGCTTAAGCTGATGGGCGTTGATGTTGGCTCGATTGGCGATGCGCACGGAAAAACCGCTGGCAGCATGTCGTATACCTTTGATGACCAACCTAATGGCATCTACAAAAAGTTAATCGTCAGTGCCGATAAACAGAAATTACTCGGTGCGGTGTTGGTCGGAGATTGCAGCGATTACGACAGCTTATTGCAGTACATGTTAAACGGTATTGATTTACCTGACAGCCCTGAGTCGTTGATTTTACCAGCGACCGAAGGCAGCGTTACATTAGGTGCAAGTGCGTTACCCGATACCGCGACCATCTGTTCGTGTCATAACGTCAGCAAAGGCGACATTATAAATGCGGTAGAGCAGGGTTGTGCCGAACTTGGCCAAGTGAAAAGCTGTACCAAAGCCAGTACCGGCTGTGGTGGTTGTTCAGCGCTATTAAAAGATGTTTTTGAAACCGAACTTAGCGCCCGTGGTGTTGAGGTCAAAAAAGACATTTGTGAGCATTTTGCCTATTCGCGCCGTGAACTGTTTGATTTAATCAAGATTGAGAAAATTAAAACCTTTGATGAGTTACTAGAAAAGCATGGCAAAGGCTTGGGCTGTGAAGTGTGTAAGCCGACCACGGCGTCTATATTGGCATCGATTTATAACGAATATATTCTGCAAAAATTTCATCTACCGTTGCAGGACTCTAATGACAACTTCCTGGCTAACTTGCAAAAAGACGGCACCTACTCGGTTGTGCCTAGGGTTCCAGGTGGCGAAATAACCCCAGACAAATTGATTGTCATGGGCCAGGTGGCGAAAAAATACAACCTGTACACCAAGATCACCGGTGGTCAGCGTATTGACATGTTTGGTGCTCGGGTAGAGCAACTGCCACTGATTTGGCAAGAACTGATTGATGCGGGCTTTGAAACCGGTCATGCCTATGGTAAAGCGGTGCGTACCGTTAAATCATGTGTTGGTTCGACCTGGTGTCGTTTCGGCGTACAAGACTCGCTCGATATGGCGCTGTATATAGAGAATCGCTACAAAGGCATTCGCTCCCCGCATAAATTGAAATTTGCCGTATCTGGTTGTACTCGCGAGTGTGCTGAAGCACAAAGTAAAGATATCGGTGTAATCGCCACCGAGAATGGTTGGAACTTGTATGTGTGTGGTAACGGCGGTATGCGTCCTCGCCATGCGGATCTATTTGCCACCGATCTCGACGATAAAACCCTAATCCAATATATCGATCGCATCTTAATTTTTTATATCCAAACTGCTGATAGATTACAACGTACCTCGGTGTGGTTAGAGAGCTTAGAGGGTGGTCTAGATTACCTTAAACAAGTGATTATCGACGATAACCTAGGTTTGGGTGAAGACATGGAACAGCAGATGGCCGACATCGTTGGTAAGTACCAATGTGAATGGAAAACAACACTGGCCGACCCGATTGCTATGAAACGCTTTAAGTCTTTCGTAAATACCGAACAAGCAGATGACAACATCGTGTTTGTTAATGAACGAGAGCAGATTCGCCCGGCACGGGAAGAGGAAAAGGCCGAACGTATTGCTGTGGTTGTTGAACCGTAACGTGACGCCATTGATATCTCCAAGGAGCATTTATGACTGATATAAGTATCGCCAAAGCACATGATAAAAGCTGGTATGCGGTTTGTCCGAAAACCGAGTTATTAAAAGATGCAGGGGTATGTGCCTTACTCAAGCAACAACAAATCGCCATTTTTCATTTAGAACGACAACAGCAGTTATTTGCGGTGTCCAATTACGATCCCATTGGCAAAGCCATGGTGATATACCGAGGGATCTTAGGTTCGGTTAATGATGAACCGGTTATCGCCTCACCGTTATACAAACAACAATTTGCACTGACCGATGGTCGATGTTTGCAACAAGAAGACATGCAATTGCAAACCTTTGATGTTCGCATCGAAAACGACATGGTTGAAGTTTTGTTGTAACGGAGTATTGAGCTGATATGAGTGCAAGCAACAAGGGGTTTTATGGCGAGCGAAAACAAACAACCTGTGCCTATTGTGGTGTCGGTTGCGGACTCGATATAGAACTTCACAATGGCAAAGCGGTTAAATTACAAGGCGCTGAGTCTCATCCGGCAAATGCGGGAAGAACGTGTGTCAAAGGCACGCATCTGCTCGATACGTTGGGTGAACAAGGTCGCTTGCTTGCGCCACAAATCAATGAGCAAACCGTAAGCTGGAATCAGGCAACCGAATATGTCGCTGAAAGGTTTGCACAAACAATTGCCCAATACGGTGCCGACTCTGTGGCTTTTTATGTATCAGGGCAACTACTGACAGAAGACTACTACGTCGCCAATAAATTAATGAAAGGCTATATTGGCAGTGCCAATATCGACACCAATTCACGTTTATGTATGTCATCGGCCGTGGCTGGATACAAGCGTGCCTTTGGTGAAGATGTGGTGCCTTGTGATTACCGTGATCTTGAACAATGCGATGTGATTTTTCTGGTCGGCTCAAATGCCGCGTGGACCCATCCTGTATTGTTTCAACGTTTGCAGTTGGCGAAACAAAACAACCCAAACCTGACCATTGTCGTGCTTGATCCTAGAGTGACAGCCACATCTGAAATGGCTGATTTGCATTTACAGTTAGAGCCAGGCAGTGATGCTGGTTTTTATAATGGCTTGCTTGCCTATATCGCCTGCCAAGGTCTTATTAACAACCGTTTTGTCAGCGAACACACCGACGATTTGTTTGCCGCATTAGAAAAGGCCATTGCTTGGACGCCTGAAAAAGTCGCCTCATTTTGCCAATTGCCACTCGAGCAAGTGCAACAAGCGTTTCAATTATTTACCTCGACCGACAAGGTGGTCAGTTTTTATTCGATGGGCATCAACCAATCAAATTCAGGTGTCGATAAATGTAATGCCATCATCAATTGCCATTTAGCGACGGCGACTTTAGGCAAACCGGGCTGTGGTCCGTTTTCGATTACCGGACAGCCAAATGCCATGGGCGGGCGAGAGGTTGGTGGCTTAAGCAATCAGCTTACCGCACACCTTGATATCGATAATGCAGAGCACCGCTCATTAGTGCAGAATTTTTGGCAATCACCAGTCATTGCCGATAAAGCCGGTGCCAGTGCAACGCACATCATTGATAAAATGTTATCGGGTAAAATCAAAGCCATTTGGATTATGGCGACTAATCCTGTTGTCAGTTTGCCTGAAGGCGATAAAGTTATCCAAGCACTGCAACAGTGCGATTTGGTGGTGGTGTCTGACTGCGTCGACAAAAATGACACCTTGGCATACGCCAACGTTAAGTTTCCAGCGACCGGTTGGCTTGAAAAAAATGGTACTGTGACCAATTCTGAACGCTGTATTTCTCGCCAACGGGGCATGATTGAGGCGCCCGGTCAGGCTAAGCATGATTGGCAAATTATCTGTGATGTCGCCAAAGCGATGAATTTCTCAGGCTTTGACTATCAACATCCACAGCAAATATTTGATGAGTTTTGTCGTTTGTCGGGTGAGAAAAATCAAGGTCAGCGCTTGTTTGATATCAGTGCCATGCAATGTCATAGCATTGAGCAATACGACACACTTAAACCACAACAATGGCCATTAAAGACGAATAAAATCGGTCAACTGCAGTATCACAGACCGTTTAGTGATGGCCGTTTTTCAACAACAAACGGCAAAGCACGTTTTATTGCCGTGACCCCGGTATTACCTGAATTGACGGCGCCTCAAGCCGCACCGCGCACTAAGGCACAGCAAGACACGCCATCTACAGCGCAAATATCATTATTGATTAATAGTGGTCGAGTGCGCGACCAGTGGCACACAATGACTCGCACCGCTCGTGCTCATCAACTTAACCGCCACACCAGCAGTCCGCAATTAAGCATCCATCCAACGGACGCGGCGCGACTTAATGTAGATGACGGCCAATTTATTGCACTGACATCGCGAGCTGAACGCGTGGTGCTGTCGGCACAAATTACCTCTGACGTAAAACCGGGCCAAGGTTTTATGCCGATTCATTGGAATAGACAGTTTGCTTCTCACGCTAATGCCGCCAGTTTATATCGCACCGTAGTCGACCCGGTATCGGCTCAACCTCAGAGTAAGCAAGTATTAGCGCACGCAAGTAAAGTCTTGGTCAGTGCTCAGCTGCATATCGCCATGACGACAGAATTGGCAGAGCAATTTGATGCCAATAGATTGTCTTTTTCACAGCGTTGTCCGCAACAAGGTTTCGTGCAATTTAGTTTATATCAAGAGCAGCAGAGCGATTGTGCTACTGAGTTGATTGACAGCTTACAAGATCAATTTAAAGCGCAACTTAAATGGCTGCGCTTGATGTCATCGGCAGATGGTCAGCAACGCTTAATTGCCATGCACGGCGACCAACTTGCAATCTACGTTGATTATCAAACGCTCGATAATAACGCGGTTACCGCACCACCCAATAGCCAATGGTTAAGTGAGTTATTTGCCCAGAATGAACTGCTAAATCAACATAAAACCGCACTATTGACCGGCCAAGTTGGCGACAAATTCGTTAATGGTGAGCAAGTGTGCAGTTGTTTCAATGTTTATCAAAAACACATAAGTCAGGCCATAGAGCAAGGCGCAAATACGGTGCAAGAGCTTGGCGAGAAGCTGCAATGTGGCACTGGCTGTGGCAGTTGCAAACCTGAATTAAGCCGCATGTTAGCGAGCGCCGATACAAACCTTATCGCAATGGAGAAATGCCAATGACACTTACCACGTTATTTAAAAACAACATCGATTTAGTGGCTGCGTTTCGTTCAGTAAAGCAAGCTATGACCGACAACATTAAACGCTTTTCATTGCCGCCAAAAACGGCATACAAAGACAAGCCTAGTCATGGCGCTAATGCGAAAGTGTATTTGATTGGCGCAGGGGCTGGTGATGCCGAATTGTTAACCCTTAAAGCCTATCGCATATTACAAAGTGCTGAGGTTATTTTGGTCGATTGGTTGGTTAACGAAGATATTTATCAATATTTCCCCAAACAGGCGGAAGTACTTTTTGTCGGTAAAAAGTGCGGCCAACATAGCTTAAAACAAGACCAGATTTGCCAGCTTCTGTTAGCGAAAGCTCAACAGGGTAAACGTGTCGTTCGCCTAAAAGGTGGTGATCCAAGTATCTTTGGTCGTCTTGCTGAAGAAACCTTAATCTTGCAGCAGCATAATATCGATTTTGCCGTTGTTCCCGGTATTACTGCAGCCACAGCGTGTGCTGCTTATTCTGGAATTCCATTAACCCATCGGGATTGCGCCCAGTCGGTTCGCTTTGTCACGGCGTCGTTGAAAAACAAAGACCAGGAAGCTAATTGGCGTTTATTGGCGCACGAACAAGACACATTAGTGTTCTATATGGGCCTTAATAAAGTCGCGACCATAAGCGACAGACTGATCGCTCACGGTATGCGAGATGACATGCCCATTGCCATCATTGATAAGGGCAGTTTGAGTGAGCAACAAGTGGTGTGCTCGACGTTGAGCAATATTGCCACCGATATGAGTAAGTATTCGCTGGCAGGGCCTGCATTGATCATCGTTGGCGAGGTTGTAAACAAGCGTCAATCGGTGAGTCTTGAGCTGCTTGATAGCCAAGCTATGCCCATGGAGCAAAAAAGCGCATAAATAGTCAACGACACTCGACTTGTCTTTGTCATAATAAATTCATCCAATCACACACCTTATTTTAACTCGTCAAACCACTTGCTGAGGGTGTCATATCGCCTGATTTTTCGGGGTTTTTCGGGAAATGTGTTGTGTAATGTAATGTTTCGTTATGAAACTGTTACATGGGGCTTTAAACTGCCGTGTTTTATCTATATAATCAGCGGCAAAATTATAAACGTTTAGTGTATTTACTCAATTTCTGTTGATTTTCATACACTAAGTTCATTTCATATAGCAATTGGGAAACACCATGAATTTGCATGAGTATCAAGCGAAACAATTATTCGCTGAATATGGTTTACCAGTTTCTGAAGGTTTCGCATGCGATACCCCTCAAGAAGCTGCAGAGGCTGCTGACAAGATCGGCGGTGATATGTGGGTTGTAAAAGCTCAGGTTCACGCTGGTGGTCGCGGTAAGGCTGGCGGTGTTAAGCTAGTAAGCTCAAAAGAAGAAATCAAAGAGTTCGCACAAAACTGGTTAGGTAAAAACCTAGTTACTTATCAAACAGATGCAAATGGTCAGCCAGTTGCTAAAATCTTAGTTGAAAGCTGTACTGACATCGCTAACGAATTATACCTAGGTGCTGTTGTAGACCGTGGTTCTCGTCGCGTAGTATTCATGGCATCAACTGAAGGTGGTGTTGATATTGAAACGGTTGCAGAAGAAACTCCGCACCTAATCCACAAGGCTGCTATCGATCCACTAGTTGGTCCTCAAGCTTACCAAGCACGTGAACTAGGTTTCAAACTTGGTTTAAACCCAACTCAAATGAAGCAATTTGTTAAAATCTTCATGGGTTTAGGCAACATGTTTACGGATCACGATTTCGATCTACTAGAAATCAACCCATTAGTTGTAACAGAAGAAGGTAACCTTCACTGTTTAGACGGTAAAATCGGCGTTGACTCAAACGCGCTTTACCGCCAACCAAAAATCCGTACTTTCCACGATCCATCTCAAGAAGATGAGCGTGAAGCACATGCGGCACAGTGGGAATTAAACTACGTAGCTCTAGACGGTAACGTTGGTTGTATGGTTAACGGTGCTGGTCTTGCTATGGGTACCATGGATATCGTCAACCTACACGGTGGCAAGCCTGCTAACTTCCTTGATGTTGGTGGTGGCGCGACTAAAGAACGTGTTGCAGAAGCATTCAAAATCATCCTTTCTGATGACAACGTTTCAGCTGTATTAGTAAACATCTTCGGTGGTATCGTTCGTTGTGACATGATCGCAGAAGGTATCATTGGTGCTGTTAAAGAAGTAGGCGTGAACGTTCCTGTTGTTGTACGTCTTGAAGGTACTAACGCTGAAGCTGGCCGTGAAGTATTAGCTAACTCTGATGTTGATATCATCGCTGCTGAATCATTAACCGACGCTGCTACAAAAGTAGTTGCTGCTGCGGAGGGCAAATAATGTCTGTATTAATTAACAAAGATACTAAAGTTATCTGTCAAGGTTTCACTGGTGGTCAAGGTACTTTCCACTCTGAGCAAGCAATTGCATACGGTACGCAAATGGTTGGTGGTGTATCACCAGGCAAAGGCGGCCAAGAGCACTTAGGTCTTCCTGTATTCAACACAGTACGTGAAGCGGTTGAAGCAACTGGTGCAACAGCAACAGTTATCTACGTTCCAGCGCCATTTTGTAAAGATGCTATCTTAGAAGCTATCGATGCTGGTATCGAACTAATCGTTACTATCACTGAAGGTATTCCTACGCTAGACATGCTTGACGTTAAAGTTAAGCTTGAAGAAACTGGCGTTCGCATGATCGGTCCTAACTGTCCAGGTGTTATCACTCCGGGCGAGTCAAAGATTGGTATCATGCCAGGTCACATCCACAAGCCAGGTAAAGTAGGTATCGTATCTCGTTCAGGTACGCTTACGTATGAAGCCGTTAAGCAAACAACAGATGCTGGTTTCGGTCAGTCTTCATGTGTTGGTATTGGTGGTGACCCTATCCCAGGTACTAACTTCATTGACGTACTTGAGATGTTCGAAAACGACCCTCAAACTGAAGCTATCGTTATGATCGGTGAGATCGGCGGTACAGCTGAAGAAGAAGCGGCTGAGTACATTAAAGCGAATGTAACTAAGCCTGTTGTTTCTTACATTGCTGGTGTTACTGCGCCTGCTGGTAAGCGTATGGGCCATGCTGGTGCCATCATCGCTGGTGGTAAAGGTACTGCAGACGACAAATTCGCAGCACTAGAAGCTGCTGGTGTTAAAACGGTACGCAGCCTAGCTGACATCGGTGTAGCACTTAAAGAGAAAACAGGCTGGTAATCACCTCCTGTTTTTAGAAAAAGGTCGCGTAAGCGGCCTTTTTTATGCCCGCGTTTTTCTTAAGACAGTTTCAAGGGGTCAGAACACTTGAAACTTACTTTTACTGTTCAAGGGGGCTGTACACTCATAGAGTTGCGCGTAATCACTTCATTCGACTTTCTCCTAGGCTATTCTAGAACAATCATAAGAAGATTAAAAAGTAAGTTAGGGAGTAAATCGAGCAACATATAATAGGATTAATCGGCACTTTCGTACATTAATAGAACATCGTTAAATAAATGTAGGTATTTTTACTACGAGTAGAATAGCCAAAGCGCTGTCTACAAGCTTTTCAAGAGTTCTGACCCCTTGAAAAGATATAATGGTTACGGTTTTATTTCGTTACTTGCCTTGAAAAAACGTCCTAGGCACTTCTATATTAAAAGAATACTAAAAGGAATACACAGATTATGAATCCAATTATCGCACTACTTAAACAGGAAAATATTTCAGATGAACAGATCACTGATTTGTTCCAGCAAATGACCGAGAACCCGATGGTAGCGATGGCGACGATTACCCAATTGGATATCCCTCAAGACAGGCTGCAACCGATCTTAATGCAAGTGATGAGCAACCCTGCGTTAATCAAAGACGCGGTCAGCGAACTTGGTTTAGATACCGAAGCACTCGCACAAGCGGCACAAAAGTTAAAATATCAAAGCTAGCAGCTGATTAATTAGTCTAAGCTAGCCCATCTTCACTTAACTCATATTGTTAAGCTCCAACTAAGTACGCAGTTTGCTCTGCGTTTTGTTGGGCTTTGCTGCGCTATGATGACCTGAAATTATGCCGGTTATTTTATCCAGTGACGTATGGCATTGCGGCGTTCATAACATCTTTGTAACCCTGACGTTGTCTTACAGCTAGCCAATCAAATCTAACCAATCATTATCCTATTCATAGAGTTAGACATTTTCTTCAATCGCATATATTCTTGGTCTTCCATTCACGATTAATGAAATAATAATGATGAAAAAATCACTGGCAATCACCGTTGCAGCAGTCCTTTTGTCTGCATGTGGCGATAAAGCCGCTGAAAAACCGGCTCCTGTAGTTACAGATACTGCTGTTGAAGAAAAAGCGAGCGAACAAGTCGCTACCAAATTGGTTTACCCTGAAACACGTCAAGGAGACGTTGTCGATGAGTATTTTGGCGTTAAAGTCGCTGACCCATATCGTTGGTTAGAAGACGATCGAAGTGAAGAAACCGGTGCTTGGGTTAAAGCCCAAAACAAGGTGACGTTCGATTACTTAGAGCAAATTCCGTATCGCGCACAATTAAAGCAACGTTTGCAAGAATTATGGAACTACGAAAAAGTTGGCGTACCGTACACAGAAGGCGAATATCAATACTTCTATAAGAATGACGGTTTACAAAACCAATACGTTTTATATCGCAAAGACGCTGACGGAAATGAAGAGGTTTTTCTCGATCCAAATACCTTTAGTGAAGACGGCACGACCTCGCTGTCACAAGTTAGCTTTTCAAAAGACGGTTCATTAGCGGCTTATTCAATTTCTGAAGGCGGTAGTGACTGGCGTAAAATCATTATTATTGATACCAAAACCGGCAAGCAATTGGGTGATACGTTAGTTGATGTCAAATTCTCTGGTATTTCTTGGTTTAATAACGAAGGCTTTTATTATTCAAGTTACGATAAACCAGAAGGCAGTGAATTGTCGGCTAAGACCGATCAACACAAACTGTATTATCATCAGCTAGGCAAGCCACAATCAGAAGATGCGTTAATCTTTGGTGGCACAGACGAGCAAAAACGTCGCTATGTCTCTGGTGAAGTCACAGAAGACGGTCGCTACTTATTTATTTATGGTGCGGTTTCAACATCAGGTAACGATCTTTATATGAAAGATTTAAGCAAGCCTGACAGTGAATTGGTTACCGTATTAGACCACACTGACTCGGATACATCATTGCTGCATAGTGACGGCGATACTTTGTATTTCGTTACCAACTTAGATGCGGCAAATAAGAAAGTCGTTACCGTTGATGCAAAGTCTCCGACCAGCGAAAACTGGAAAGATTTGATTGCTGAAACCGATAATGTGTTAGCTCCAACGGTTGGTGGCGGATACATTTTCGCAGAATACATGGTTGATGCTATCTCAAAAGTGATGCAATACGACATGACCGGCAAATTGGTGCGCGAAGTGAGCTTGCCAGGTGTTGGTTCATCTAGCAGCTTATCTGGTAAGACAGATGAAACAACGCTGTATTATTCGTTTAATAACTACACCACACCGTCAACGATTTACAGCTTTGATGTTAACAGTGGCAAGTCAGATGTCTACATGGCATCAAAAGCGAAAGTGAACAGCGATGACTTTGTCTCGAAACAAATTTTCTACACGTCAAAAGACGGTACTAAGGTACCGATGATCATCAGTCACATGAAAGCCCTTAAACTCGATGGTAGCAACCCAACCATTTTGTATGGTTACGGTGGTTTCAATATCAGCTTAACGCCGAGCTTTTCTGTCGCCAATGCGGTTTGGATGGAACAAGGCGGTATTTATGCGGTTGCTAATCTTCGCGGTGGCGGTGAATACGGTAAAAAATGGCACATAGCAGGCACTCAACTACAAAAGCAAAACGTATTTGATGACTTCATATCTGCTGGCGAATACTTGATCAGTGAAAACTATACCTCAAGTGACTATCTGGCAATTCGCGGTGGTTCAAATGGTGGTTTATTGGTGGGTGCGGTTATGACTCAACGCCCTGACTTAGTTAAGGTTGCCTTACCTGCCGTTGGTGTATTGGATATGCTGCGCTATCACACGTTCACTGCGGGCGCTGGTTGGGCATACGATTACGGCACCTCTGAACAGAGTGAAGAGATGTTTAACTACTTGAAAGGCTACTCGCCAACTCATAATGTTAAAGACGGTGTCAGTTACCCTGCAACCATGGTAACCACAGCGGATCACGATGATCGTGTTGTGCCAGCTCACTCATTTAAGTTTGCGGCGGAATTACAAGCCAAGCAAGCCGGCGATGCGCCAACCTTGATTCGTATTGAAACCAATGCAGGTCATGGTGCCGGTACGCCAGTGAGCAAGAGCATCGAGCAGTACGCTGATATCTTTGGCTTCACGCTTTACAACATGGGTGTTAAATCACTTAATTAATGACTAAAGCTTTAGCGTAAAAAAGGCCGCATTTGCGGCCTTTTTTTAGCGCAGGTGTATTCTAAATACTTGATAAAAAACGTAATGATTTTATATGTAGGGTAAAGTCACCTTGTTGTTTGCCAGCGATTAAAAAGCCTATTTGCTTAACGTCAGTGAGTTTTAATTGACGATCCGATTGCAGTTTTCGTCCTCGATATTGCAAGTGAAAATCACTGGCTTCAACAGTAAAGGTTTGCCATTCACCTTTAGGAGGCGTGAATTCATGCACGAATGCTGGGCCATCAAAGCTTTCTGTGGTGCGTAATCTAAGTTGATAGGCTTTGCCATCACCGAGTAAGGTCAGTTGTATTTGACTGCTACCGGGAATGGCCGTCATGATGGTTCGGATAGAAGCAAAACCGCCATTGTTCTCGAGTGACACATGACCAGTAAAAATCAGCGTGTCTTCGTGAATATCAACTTGGCTGTGAGAAAGCCCACCCATCACTCCGTCGTTAATCACGTACCACGCTCTCTCTGTGACCGGCGAGGCGGCACTGACTGTTTGTGAAAAAATCATACCGGTCACCACGGCAGAAGAAAATAAAGGAGATAAAAAGTTCATATTGTTATTACGTCCGAACTTGGCGAAAAGATCCGTTGTAACGTGATTATAGCAGTCGCAATCACCACTAAACCGTGATGTTGAGCTAATGAACTGATTCTCATAATAAAATATATTTTTCTCTACTATTTTTCGTGTTACTGGCTTTGATGTGGGTTTTGTACTGGTGTGCAAGCTTTGACATTGCTCAGCGATTCGATACTATGGTTTTGTATCTTTTCTGGTCGATGGTTATGGATTGAGAACGAATAATAAAAGGGGCACCCATGAGACAGTTATCGGATAAAATTTTTCGCTCTACTGAATTTCGCTTTGGTGAAGGCGCTATCAGTGGTTACCTTGCATGCATGTTGGCAATTTTGTCCTTTATGGGAGTCGTTGCTTTTCACTTTCCTCAATACCTTAGTACCCCAGAATTAAGAGCCAATTACGATGTTGAGATCCTTAGGCAAGTGATGTTTTACGGCATGGTCTTATCCGGCAGTCTTGGCTTGTTAAACTTCGTTCGCAATACCAATAAGCGCTTGGGTGCTGTGGCGTGGTTATTCCTCATCATTACCATGATGCTTGGCGGTCACACTGTTGAAGTAGGCGACTTTCCGGATAACACACCATACATTGGCCTTGATTGGTTTATTCTCGATTTACTCGGTTCTACGCTTATTTTTATCTTTATCGAAAAATTATTACCACATAGAAAAGAGCAGCCTATTTTACGTGATGATTGGAAAACCGACTTGCACCATTTTTTCGTTAATCATCTATTGGTTGGCTTTGTTTTATTGGTAACTAACCACTTTGTCCATGGTGCATTTGGTTGGGCGCAAAGCGATTCAATCAGTTCAGTGATTGAACAAATGCCATTCATATTACAGGTGTTGTTAATTATTCTCGTGGCGGATATTTTCCAGTACGTAACCCATCGTTTGTATCATGAAGTGCCGTTTCTATGGCGTTTTCATGCGATTCATCACAGTGCCAAGAAAATGGATTGGTTAGCCGGCTCAAGGCAACACTTTTTAGAGTTAATCGTGACCCGCTGTCTGGTATTGACGCCGATATTTATTCTTGGTTTCTCTAAATCGGTTATTGATATTTATGTGATCATTGTTGGTATTCAAGCGGTGTTTAATCACGCTAATGTGCGCATCAAGTTTGGCTGGTTGCAATACATAATCGTCACCCCGCAGTTTCATCATTGGCATCATTCATCCGATAAAGCCGCCATTGATCGTAACTATGCTGCGCATTTTTCGTTTCTAGATTATCTATTAGGTACCGCCGTAAAAGATGAGAAAGAGTGGCCTGATGAATACGGTGTGGTGGGTGATTATGTGCCTGACGGCATGGTTAAACAGCAAATATTTCCGTTTAAATCACAACCCAAATAAACAGGTTTTACGAAAACTTACAGTTGTCAGAGTAGAGATAGTGCGTTAACTTAGCGATTCAAATGACATCAGAATAAAGGGATTTATGAGCTGGGCACTATTTCATTTTCATTGTCGTTATCTGCATAAGCAATTAGAGCAGGGGGCAACGAAGCAACAAGCACTAGACACATTGCGTCGGTTAGACTTAAGCGATTTGTTTAGCAACAATGCGCAACTGTCTGGCGCACCAAAACAGCTTTTGCAACGGTTACTGACGTTACCGGACGATAACCGTCTATTAACAGCGTTATCTGCGTATAATCAGCTCGATATAAATTCTGTTACGGTTAATGCTGTGACAGAGTCAAAATACCTGCGTTCAATAAACTACATGGTTATTTTAACGGTCATGTACCTGTTCATTGCCACCTTGTTTAAGTGGTATATACTGCCTAACTTCGTTGATATGTACAGCATGTTTGGTGGCCAGTTATCCGCTGCATTTTTGGCCTTTGACAGTGTCTATACGTTGTCGCTGATTGCCGCGCCATTGATGATCCTATTTTGTTATTTATTGCGACGACAAATTATCAACATTGAACAGGCTTTTGTGCAAAGGCAGCGCCGCGACCGATGGTTATTTTCACGTAAGTTAAATAGGCAGTTGGATTCTTTTTCCACGTTACTACTTTCGCCTGTTTTAGCGGCAGAAGATAGTACACAAGCGACAATGAAAAAGCTGGCTCAATTGCGCTCGGCAGGTATTGATGTAGACAGTGAATTAGCCGCCTTGTTAACCGAAAAAGGGCAGAGTCTAACTGTTCAATTAGAAAAATATTTAGGACTTTGCTTTAGGGTTATTGAAATAAGCCTATATGCACTTATCGGTTATTTAATCAGTGTTATGTATGAACCAATTTTTAGTATGGGAGCGTTAATATAATGAAGTTAAAAGGATTTACACTCATTGAGTTGATGATTGTTGTTGCCATTATCGGCATCTTAGCAGCGATCGCTTTACCGGCATATTCAACCTATACCTTAAAAGCGCACATGGCAGAGCCGATGACTTATGCCGGAAATTTACGCCTGCCTATAACAGAGTATTACAGCGAAAATTTGTCCTTTCCTAAAACCAACAGTGATGCCGGTTTACCTGATGCTGATAAATTGATCACCAACAAGATCAAAAGCGTGACTGTTGATAATGGCGCGTTTCATATTTTACTTGGTAATGATGTGCCACAACCGTTACAGGGCAAGTATTTAACGTTTAGACCTATGGTTGTGGATGGTAGCCCAACGAGTCCAATAAGTTGGTTGTGTGGCTACGATCAACCGGCGCAAGGTTTGCTTGCTGTCGGCGAAAATAAAACCAATGTAGACCCACAGTTTTTATCTGGTGATTGTCGCGGTTAACCGCAATGTCTCGCAAGGTTAATCGCTAGGTTATGCACTCCTGTTAAAATAGCCTATACCTTAACTAATAAGTCATGTTAGATAAGGTACAGCTATGTCGGTTAAAGCAATCCCAGAAGGATTTCATTCAATAACGCCTTACTTGGTATGCAACGGTGCTGAAAAGGCCGTTGAGTTTTATCAGCACGCATTTAACGCGCAATTGGTATTGCGCCTTGATATGCCTGACGGTCGCATTGCTCATGCCGAAATCAAAATTGGCGATTCACATATAATGCTCACCAATGAGCATCCCGAAATGGGCTTTGTGTCGCCTGAAACACTTGGCGGTGCGGGAGTCAGTTTAATGCTCTACGGTGATGATTGTGATGCCATGTTCGCACAAGCGATATCCGCTGGCGCAACTGAATTGCGACCACTGACCGACCAGTTTTATGGCGACCGAACCGCAACCGTTAAAGATCCATTTGGCCATGTATGGACAATTGGTACCCATAAAGAAGATCTTACTCAGCAGCAGCTTGAGCAACGGATGGCAGAATTTATGAGCAATTTTCAGCAACACTAATACAGTTTGCCTAGCAAACGCCGTTTTTCAAGATTAAATGCTTGGAATCAGAGCCAGCATATTTTAATTTAGCGCGCAGTTGTTATAATGCGTCGTTATTCTTAATTTTCACCCATTTATTTTAGTTTTTCAGAGGTTTCCTAGATGTCGGATACACCAACCCGTCCTAGTAATTTTATTACCAATATCATCGATGCTGATCTAGAAAGCGGTAAGCACAAACAGGTGCAAACGCGTTTTCCGCCAGAGCCAAACGGCTACTTGCATATCGGTCATGCTAAATCCATTTGCCTAAACTTTGGTATTGCTCAAGATTACCAGGGACAGTGTAACTTGCGTTTTGATGATACCAACCCTGAAAAAGAAGACATTGATTACGTAAATTCAATTCAGAAAGACGTGCAATGGCTTGGCTTTGAGTGGAATGGCGATGTGCGCTATTCATCGGATTATTTTGATCGTCTGCACGGTTATGCGGTTGAGCTTATTGAAAAAGGCTTGGCGTACGTTGACTTTCTGACCCCAGATGAAATCCGTGAATATCGTGGTACCTTACAAAAACCAGGTAAAAACAGCCCATACCGTGACACCTCACCTGAGGAAAACCTAGCTCATTTTGCAAAAATGAAAAATGGTGAGTACAAAGAGGGTGAATGTTGTTTGCGAGCTAAAGTCGATATGTCATCGAGCTTTATGTGTATGCGCGACCCTGTGTTATATCGAGTGAAATTTGCCCATCATCACCAAACCGGTGATAAGTGGTGCATTTACCCGATGTACGATTTCACTCACTGTATTTCTGATGCCATCGAAGGGATCAGTCATTCGTTGTGTACGTTGGAGTTTCAAGACAACCGTCGTATTTACGATTGGATCATCGAAAACATCTCAATTGAGTGCACACCACGTCAATATGAATTCTCTCGTTTGAATCTTGAGTATACGGTGATGAGTAAGCGCAAGCTAAACTCCCTCGTTGAAGACAAGCTAGTATCAGGCTGGGATGATCCGCGTATGCCGACCATCGCTGGTTTCCGTCGCCGTGGTTATACACCGGCATCAATTCGTGAATTTTGTAAGCGTATTGGTGTGACGAAAATGGACAATACCATTGAAATGGGTGTGCTTGAGTCAGCCATTCGTGAAGATCTAAACGAAGCAGCGCCTCGCGCTATGGCCGTACTTGACCCGATTAAAGTCGTGATTGAAAACTACCAAGACGGTAAAGTTGAAATCTTAAACGTCAAGAATCACCCTAATGATGAATCACAAGGCTCACGTGAAGTGCCATTTAGCGGCGAATTGTTTATTGAAGCGGAAGATTTTCGTGAAGAAGCAAACAAAAAGTACAAGCGTTTGGTACTAGGTAAAGCGGTACGTTTACGTGGTGCTTACGTGATTACTGCAGAGCGTTGTGACAAAGACGCAGATGGCAATGTCACCACGGTTTACTGTAGCTACAACCCAGACACTTTAGGTAAGAACCCAGAAGATGGCACTAAGCCAAAAGGCGTTATTCATTGGGTGAGTGCAGAGCAAAGCTTGCCAGCTGAGATTCGTTTATACGACCGTTTGTTTACGGTGCCGAACCCTGGTGCTGCCGATGATTTCGAAGCAGTTATTAACGAAGACTCGTTGATTACTTTAGACAAAGTACGTGTTGAACCAGCATTAGCAAACGCTGAGCCTGAAAAAGCATTCCAGTTTGAGCGTCAAGGCTACTTCTGCCTTGATAACAAAGACGCTGTTGAAGGCAAGTTGGTATTTAACCGCACCGTTGGCCTGCGTGATACATGGGCAAAAATCAACGCATAATAGCTGAGAGTGATTGACGGTAATTGACCGTATCATTGACTAGAAAAAACCTCGCCTTAGCGAGGTTTTTTATTATCTGCTTATTACTGATATCGGCCATTTTGGCCAATAAAAAAGGCCAGCGTTGCTGACCTTTATTGCCGATTGCTTAAGTTAGCTGGCTAGCTCTGTGATTTGCGATACTTTTCACACGCCACTTCATCTTCACACTCACCATACAGATATAAACTGTGGTTGGTTAGTTTGATTTTGTTTTTGTTGGCGATGTCGATTTGACGTTGTTCGATAACATCATCTTCAAACTCAACAACTTTACCGCATTTCAAGCAAACTAAGTGATCGTGATGCGCTTTGTGTGATAATTCGAATACCGATTTGCCGCCTTCGAAATGGTGACGCGTCACAATGCCGGCGTCATCAAATTGGTTCAATACTCGGTAAACAGTAGCCAAACCAATCTCTTCGTGTTGCTCCAAAAGGATCTTATACACGTCTTCTGCGCTGATATGTTGGTTATCTGGCTGTTGCAAAATCTCGAGGATTTTGACACGTGGCAAGGTAACTTTCAGTCCAGCTTTTTTTAGTTCTTCGTTTTGATCTGGCATTTTTGATACTTCTAAATAAATCTCTAGCAAACGATTATAGGGGCTAACAAAGCAGGTTAAAACCCCTAATTGATAATTATTTGCGATTAGCCATTGATTGCACATTAGTTAAACAATGACTTAACCTAATTGATTCAAATGAAACCCTGACTCGTTTAAAAGTAAAGTTTGCTGCGCCTAAATAAAAAGGGCTGTGTGAATCTAGGCATATATTAATCCAATATCTAATTTGCTTTGCTCAAATTATCATTCGTTAACGTGATTACAGCAGATATAAAAAAACGCCCAAAAGGGCGTTTTTTGTAGGATTGATTTTATTGCTTAATCAAGCAACTCAGCTAAGCACATCTCATCCATCAATTGCGCAATCCAGGCATCAACACGTTGTTCGGTTAGCTCTGGTTGACGATCTTCATCAAGGCCTAAACCGATAAAGGTATTGTCATCGATAAGTGCTTTTGACGCTTCAAATTCATAACCGTCAGTAGACCAGCCACCAACCATGATAGCGCCTTTTGATTCGGCAATGTCACGCAATGGCGCCATGGCGTCTAAGAAGTACTCAGCGTAGTCTTCTTGATCACCTAAGCCAAAAATGGCAACTAACTTGTCGGTAAAGTCGATTTCTTCCAGTTCCGGTAGGAAGTCATCCCAATCACACTGATTTTCACCGTAGTACCAAGTAGGTATGCCCAGAATTAATAAATCAAATTCTGCAATATCTTCTTTCGTACTTTTGGCAATATCTTTTACTTCGACATTCTTTTTACCCAGTTTTTTCTGGATCATTTTTGCAACAGCTTCAGTGTTGCCTGTATCGCTACCAAAAAATAGACCGACAGTTGCCATGTATTTAAAACCTTTTCTTTATTTCGTCTTTGATTCTAATGCGTCAACAAGCAGTGCTTCAATAAGGTCACTGCGGCTCACGCCTTTATCTTTTGCCATTTCATCCAGTTGTTCAAACAACTGTTGATGAATCTTAAACTCAACTCGTTTGAGGCCTTTGTTTTTATCTCGTTTAACCTGGTTGCGTTTGTTTATTTTTACTTGAACTTCCCTTGGGTAAGGGTTTGTTCTTGGGCGACCAGGACGTTTTTCGTCAACGAACAGATCGATTGTTGTCAAATCTGCAGCTTCTTTAGCCATAATTCTAGCCTATTCCCTTGCTTTCCCATATCACCTGAATAACACCTTTGGCGATAAAACCGGCACATCCGAGAAATAATACGAAGTAAACGATATATTTGCCTTTTTTCGGTACATCATTTTTTTTCATTACGTCATGTATCGACATGCCGATAAAAAAGAAAATGGCAACGAAAAACAAATTAAGGCCAATTGACTCGATTAATTCTAAGTGTTCGGAAAGCATACTACATCCTATAAAATTACGGCGGCACTATAGCACAACATAACAGGTAAATGTACTGTCCAACGCCGCTTTTTTTCGATCTGCGCCTATCTATTTTACGCGATAAACCACTGCTGCGATCGCTATCATTAACCGTTTATAAAGTCGATAACGATTTTATTAAAGGCGACTGGTTTTTCAGCGTGTAGCCAGTGACCGGCACCTTGGATGATTTTTGCACTAGCATTTGGAAATAACGCGCCTATTTGTGCACGGTGTTCCGTTAGAATGTAGTTAGAGTTTGAGCCTTTAATAAATAAAACCGCACCAAGAAACTGACCTTCGTTGAAACCTATAGCTATATCATCGTATTTTTGTTTAATGGTGTTGAGATTTACGCGCCAGAAAAAGCCGTTGTCGTCTTTCGCTAAGTTCTTTAATAAAAACTGGCGGACACCGGCTTCAGCTACCGCCGACTGTAATTGTTGATCAGCGTCTTTGCGTGATGTCACCTTGCTCATATCAATATTTTGTAAACCATTAATGATTTCATTGTGATGAGGTGGGTAACTAACCGGGGCGATATCCGCAACCAGCAATTTATCAACTAACTGTGGCTGGCTGAGTGCTATTTTCATCGCTATCTTGCCGCCCATTGAGTGGCCAAGAAAATGCGCTTTATTGATATTAAGCTCTGACAATAAGGCGATGACATCATCGGCCATCGCATCATAGGTCATCTCATCACTGTGGAATGATTTGCCATGGTTACGCACATCAACGCTTATTACCTGAAATTGTTCGCTTAATGGCTTGGCGACCATGTTGAGGTTTTCTAGGCTACCGAATAGGCCATGTATTAAAACAATTGGCTCGCCTTGGCCAATAATTCGATAATGCAAAGATTGATTGTGTTCCATTGTTTTTTGCGCTACTCACACTGATTTGTTGCCGCGTATTTTAAAGCAATTATCAGAGAATACCAATCTTCATAACAGCCAGAAATTGTTGCTTTTTTCACCGACCAGAAAAAATCTTAAAAATCACTGATGAACAGGGTAGAGAGTTGTCGATAACGTGGTTATAATCGGAGCACTAATTTTATAATCTGCGCAAATTAGGTATTGCTTAAGTTGTCGAACTTTCGTTATCCGAGTTTAGCGTAGCATCTCCAGTAATGACGGCCTTTGGCGCAATCAAATGCGTGATGAATGCCACAATAATAAAATTTTCGGGATTTTCATGAAAACCATCGAAATTGATGACGAGTTGTATCAATACATCGCCAGCAACACGAAGTATATCGGTGAGAGTGCATCAGACATTCTTCGTCGTTTGTTAGAAGTATCTAAAGGCAAAGCAGAGCAGGCGAAAGCAACGGCTCAAGCAAAAAATAACAACAACACACCTGTCGAAGTTGTTGATACGCCAAAAGCAGAGGTTGTTGACGCACAAACAACCGAAACCACTGAAACCGTTCAAGATATTGAAAGCGACACAGTTGAAAAAATTTCAGTTGTCAGCCCTGAGCAAAACCTATTTGATCTGATTAACAAAGAAGAGTTAGCAATGCAGCGCGGCGCTGTTGGGCGATTTTTGTTGATCTTGTCTAACTTGTACCGAGTGCACAAAGGTGAGTTCGAACAAGTACTTGATATTCGTGGTCGTGACCGTTTGTATTTTGCCAAAAGCGAAGAAGAGTTAAGGGAATACGGTAGCTCTACTAAGCCAAAACTGATTCCAAACTCAAACTATTGGGTTATCACTAATTCAAACACAACCAAGAAAAAGCGCATGTTAACCGATGTAGCCATCGCTTTGGGCTACACTGGTAGCGACTCCGAACGTATTCGAGAGTTGCTATAATCAGCTTGGTTCTGTCATTAATTCAACATATTTATTGAGTATAATGATGGTACAGATAATTTTGATTGGTTTGTCGTTACAGCATAAAGGATAGTTAATGAGCGTACATGAACACGCCGGTAAGCCGGCTCGAGCCGAAGATAGAATTAATATTGCCAAATTGGTGAGTGATTATTATCAACTAAAACCGGACGTCAGCATTGCCGCACAGCGTGTTGCCTTTGGCACCTCTGGCCACCGAGGCAGTGCCACTAAGCTCAACTTTAACGAACATCATATTATCGCTATTTGTCAGGCCGTTGCTGAATATCGCAAGCAACAAGGCTTTACAGGTCCTATGTATTTGGGCAAGGACACCCATGCACTGTCTGAGCCGGCGTTTATCAGCGCAATCAGCGTACTAATTGCTAACGACGTACCCGTGGTGATTCAAGCCGATGAAGGTTTTACACCGACTCCAGTCATTTCTCGCTTGATCATCAATCATAATGCACATTCTGATGATCAGGCTGATGGTCTGATCATCACCCCATCGCACAATCCTCCGAGCGATGGTGGCATTAAATACAATCCACCACATGGCGGCCCGGCAGAAGGTGAAATCACCAAGCTTATCGAGCAAAGAGCCAATGAAATATTAGCTAATGATGGTGCCGACATTAAACAGCTTGATTACAGCGAAGCACTTCAATCAGCCTTGTTAAGCAAAGAAGACTTTATTGAATTTTATGTCGATGAGTTGGGCAAAGTAATCGACATGCAAGCGATCAGTAAAGCCGGTATTAAAATAGGTGTCGACCCATTAGGTGGTTCGGGTATCGATTATTGGCCTGTAATTGCGAAAAAATACAATCTTGATATTGATGTGGTCAACCCAGTTGTCGATGCCAGTTTTGCGTTTATGACATTAGATAAAGACGGCAAAATTCGTATGGATTGTTCATCACCATATGCAATGGCTGGCTTGATCGCCATGAAAGATGATTACGATATCAGCGTTGGTAATGACCCTGATTTTGACCGTCATGGTATTGTGACCAAGACCGGTGGATTGATGAATCCGAATCACTATTTGGCTGTTTCAATTAACTACTTATTTACCAATCGCAGTTGGCCTGACACGGCCAAAATAGGCAAGACCTTAGTATCAAGCTCACTCATTGACCGCCTGGCCGAAAAGCTAGACAAGCCATTAAGTGAAGTACCTGTTGGCTTTAAATGGTTCGTCGATGGTTTAAAAGACTCAAGTTATGGTTTTGGCGGTGAAGAAAGCGCCGGCGCCTCATTCTTAGCGCTAGATGGCAGCTGTTGGACTACAGATAAAGATGGTTTCATCATGTGTCTATTGGCGGCTGAAATTATGGCGGTCACCGGTAAAGATCCGTATCAATGGTATTTGCAATTAGCGGATGAACTCGGTGAATCAAGCTATGGTCGTGTAGAAGCGGTTGCCACCAGCGAGCAAAAACAGGTGCTTACCTCGTTATCAAAAGACGACGTTACCCAAGATACTTTAGCCGGTGAACCTATTAAAGCCATTTTGAGTCATGCACCGGGCAACAATGCTGCCATTGGTGGGGTGAAAGTCGTTACCGAAAACGGTTGGTTTGCTGCTCGTCCATCGGGTACCGAAGAAATTTATAAAATCTACGGCGAAAGCTTTATTGATCAAGCCCATTTAGAGCGCATTTTTGATGATGCCAAGGGCTTGGTATCCAGCGCATTTAAAAATGCCGGATTATAAGCTGCAAATCGCAGGTTGATGGAAGGTCCCATATGGGGCCTTTTTTATTGCCAGTTTGCTAAGCCAAGCGAAAATCTTAACCAATACCTTAACCAATACATTTGTGTGGTGTGCATATCTTATTGTGCAAATAACAACCAAATAAAGTGAGGCAGCAACAATAACTCAAATTATTTTTATAATGATATGAGTCGCTTACCATACGAATAATTATGCGCGAGTAATTTTCAGAGCTGCCTTTGCATAATCCCCATAATGCTAACGATGTGTGCACGGCTTGCGTTAAATCGAAATATAATAATCTTGCTTGGACGAATAATTACCTAGTGGTAATCGATCAGACAAGACAAATAGCGATGCTTGGCACCTACCACCTTTCCGTCGACCACTTGTGTTAATAGGGGGAGTTCACCTAAACTTAGGACACCATTTTTCTGTTATTAGGTTTTCCGTGTCTGATATCAAGCAACAATTAATGACCACAGCCGACTTTCTTAGCATCACCCGTCAAAACCCTGATTCTCTTGACCCTTTTACTGAACATTTAACGTTTGAAGGTGGCCAACGGCAAGTATTAATGAGTGTTCTTGATACTGGCGTTATCTGTTTTGAGCCGGTCAATCAGGAAACCGACACCGACATCATATTGTCTTGTGCTGTGCATGGTAATGAAACTGCGCCAATTGAAATATGCCAGCAACTTATCGAGCAAATCATCACTGGCCAATTGAGCCTGCAACAACGTGTGTTGTTTTTATTTGGAAATCCTGCGGCAATCAATATTGGTAAACGTTTTGTCGAAGAAAACTTAAATCGCTTATTTAGTGGCGCTCATAGCGATGGCCCTGGCTTATGCAATGATGAGCGCATACGCGCGAAAATGCTTGAAGACTTTGTCCGTGATTTCTTTGACCAAGGTGGCAGCATCGATGCTGGTCGCACTCGTTTACATTACGACTTACATACCGCTATTCGTGGCTCGAAAAATGACAAATTTGCGGTCTATCCATATTTACATGGCAAGTCTCACAACAAACAGCAACTACAAATTTTATTGGCTTGTGGCATTAATACCATCTTATTATCTAATGCACCGACCACAACCTTTAGCTACTTTTCAGTGAATGAATTTCAGGCACATGCATTTACCGTTGAGTTAGGTAAAGTGCGACCGTTCGGTGAAAATGACATGACCAATTTTGCCGCCTGTCAGAATACTCTATCTCGATTATTGTCAGGCCAAGACCTGCAATTAAAAGAGTATGACGACGCTGATTTCAATCTGTTTGAAATTTTTAAAACCATTAACCGTGACAACGAAGAGTTTATCCTGCATTTTGCCGATGATGTGCCTAATTTTACCGATTACCCATTGGATTACTTATTAGCCACTGATGGCGATAAAGAACACCGCGTCAGCGCTCATGGTGAAGCCATTATATTCCCTAACGCTAACGTTGCCTTAGGTCAAAGAGCTTTATTAACGGTGATACCGAGTACGTTAAATTAGGCCGTACTGCTATTCGCTGTGTCTTTGCTTTTAAAGCCTGTGCTCTTTGTCACAGGCTTTTTTATTTTCTGAGCCTATCAAGTCGCTATTATGGCAGGGAAATTTTACATGCTAGAAGGGTATGCTTAACTTAGATTGCAGTGAACGGGCTTAGCTATATTTTTCTGTAAAGCAAAATTGCCACTCACAATGTTCACAAGACGCTAAATTTTGGCAAAAAATTGCAACAAGCCATACCTGAATGTAAAGTTCAGCCTATCAAAAATAACAGCAAAGTCGCGCCCATATAGTATGGATTAAGCGCTAAAATAGAGACTTGCATTTCAAGTTTTGATGGCTTGTTAATGTATTGTATATACATTGGCTGGCTGCAGAAAACAAAAGAGAAGCTTATGAATACCGAAAAGTATCAACAAGGCCGGGTTGTACACCAACCTGAATACATCGATGGCCTATCTGTAGAAATTCCAATTCTAAAAATTCTTAAACAGGATGGCAGCTTGTACGAAGGTGCCGAAATGCCTGTTATAGACCAAGAACACGCATTGAGAATCTACAAGAGTCTTGCATTTCACCGCGTACTAGATGAACGTATGATCGCCTCTCAACGTCAAGGACGTTTGAGCTTTTATATGGCTGCGCTAGGTGAAGAAGCAGCAAGTGTTGGTAGTGCAGCAGCATTAGAAGACGAAGACATGATCATGGCGCAATACCGTGAACAAGGTGCGCTTATTTACCGTGGTTTTAGTTTGGAAAACTTTATGAACCAAATGTTCTCAAACGAGAAAGATTTGGGTAAAGGTCGCCAAATGCCAATTCACTACGGTTCAAGTGAATTGCATTACATGACCATCTCATCGCCATTGTGTACACAAGTACCACAAGCTGCGGGTTATGCTTATGGCCAAAAACTTAAAGGCAAAGACAACGTCACTATTTGTTATATCGGTGAAGGTGCTGCCTCAGAAGGTGACTTCCACGCCGGTCTAAATATGGCTGCCGTACATGGCGCACCTGTTATTTTCTTCTGTCGTAACAACGGCTATGCGATTTCGACACCATCAACCGAGCAATATGCCGGTAACGGTATTGCATCTCGCGGTGTAGGTTATGACATTAAAACCATTCGTGTTGACGGTAACGACATTCTAGCGGTACTTAAAGTGACCCAAGAAGCACGTAAATATGCCGTTGAAGAAGGTAAGCCAGTGCTTATTGAAGCCATGTCTTACCGTTTAGGCGCTCACTCTACGTCGGATGACCCAAGTGGTTACCGTACCAAAGAAGAAGAAGCCAAATACGCCGAGCACGACCCTATTTTACGTATGAAAAACTGGATGCTAGCGCAAAACTGGTGGGATGAAGCACAAGATAATGCGCTACTAGAACAATACCGAGAGCAAGTTCTTGCTGCGGTTAAAGTCGCTGAGGTCATTGCTAAACCACCTATCGAAGATTTGATCAGTGACGTTTATGACGTGCCGACACCTGCATTAGAGCAGCAACTTAGCGATTTAAAAGAGCATATCAAGAAATATCCAGAAGCGTATCCAGTGACGGCAGGGAGAATTAAATAATGGCACAAATGAATTTATTGCAGGCGATTAACGACGCCCTAGATATCGCCATGACTGAAGATGACTCTACGTTATGTTTTGGTGAAGATGTTGGTCACTTTGGTGGTGTTTTCCGTGCAACGTCAAACTTGCAAGAGAAGTACGGCAAAAGCCGTTGTTTCAATACACCATTAGTTGAGCAGGGTATCCTAGGTTTTGCCAACGGTTTGGCGGCACAAGGTTCTCGTCCAATTGCGGAAATCCAGTTTGCTGATTATATCTTCCCGGCGTTTGACCAAATCGTCAACGAGTCGGCTAAATTCCGTTACCGCTCAGGTAATGAATTTGATGTCGGTAAATTGACTATTCGTACCCCATACGGCGGTGGTATTGCTGGTGGTTTATATCATTCGCAATCACCAGAAGCGTATTTTGCCCACACACCAGGTTTGAAAATTGTTGTTCCACGTAATCCATATCAAGCAAAAGGTTTGTTACTGGCCTCGATTCGTGATGACAACCCGGTAGTGTTCTTTGAACCGAAAAAACTATATCGTGCCTCTGTTGGTGAAGTTCCTGAAGAAGATTACCAATTACCACTAGGTAAAGCCGAAGTGGTTAAATCTGGTGCCGATATCACCTTACTTGGTTGGGGTGCGCAAATTGAGACCCTAGAAAAAGCCGCAGACATGGCAGAGAAACAAGGTGTTTCTTGTGAAATTATCGATTTACGTACAATTTTGCCTTGGGATGTTGATACCGTTGCCGAATCTGTATGTAAAACCGGCCGTTTGTTGATCAACCACGAAGCACCATTAACCGGTGGTTTCGCTGGTGAAATCGCTGCGACCATTCAAGACAAGTGTTTCTTACACCTTGAGTCGCCGATTACACGCGTATGTGGTTTGGATACTCCATTCCCACTGTCTCACGAAAAAGAATACATGCCAGATGAGCTAAAAACGTTTGAAGCTATCATGGCCTCAGTAAATTACTAAGGAATTAGGCAATGAGTATCGATTTTATTCTACCGGATATTGGTGAAGGCATTGTTGAATGTGAGATTGTTGAATGGCTAGTGTCAGAAGGCGAGCACATTGAAGAAGACCAACCGGTATGTGATGTCATGACTGACAAAGCATTAGTCCAAATCCCTGCAATGCACTCAGGTGTGGTTGATAAGTTGTATTACGGTAAAGGTGATATTGCCAAGGTGCATGAGCCATTGTTTGCCATGACACCACATGGCGAAGCACCTGCTGCGCAAGAGTCTGCGCCGCAAGCGAGTGCAGCTGAACAGCAAGCACCTGTTGCTGACGCGCCAGCTGCAGCCACCGGTGGTGAAGTAGAAGATTTTATCTTGCCAGATATTGGTGAAGGTATTGTTGAGTGTGAAATTGTTGAATGGTTGGTTGCCGAAGGCGAAATCATTGAAGAAGATCAACCGGTTGTTGATGTCATGACCGACAAAGCACTGGTACAAATTCCGGCTAAATACGCTGGTACTGTGGTTAAGCTTCATTATGGTAAAGGTGAAATTGCCAAGGTACATGAGCCATTATTTGCAATCGAAATTGCCGGTACCGTTGCCTCAGCACCAGCTGCTGCGGCACAAGCTAGCACAGCCGAAACAGTAAAAGCCGCTGCACCGACATCAGCACCTGCGCCAGCACCAGCACCAGCGGTTGCACAACAACCTGCGTCACAAAAAGCTGGCAATGGTAAAGCGTTAGCAAGCCCAGCGGTGCGTCGTGTCGCCCGTGAACTTGGTGTCAATATTCATGACGTACCAGGTACTGGTCCAAAAGGTCGTGTCTTTAAAGAAGATGTACGCAGCTTTATGGAAGGCGGTAACAAGGTCGCACAACAACCAACGCAAGCAGCTACGGTGGCGACTAGCGGTGGTACTCGTGTTGAGCCAATCCGTGGCGTGAAAGCGGCGATGGCAAAAGCTATGGTTGCCTCAGTATCGACTATCCCTCACTTCACCTATTGTGAAGAGATTGATATGACCAAACTGATTGCTTTACGCTCAGAGCTTAAAGAAGTGTATGCCAAGCAAGACATCAAATTAACCATGATGCCATTTTTCATGAAATCGATGTCACTTGCACTTAAGCAATTCCCAGTGATGAACTCAAAGCCAAATGAAGAATGCACTGAGCTTACTTACTTTGATGATCACAATATTGGTATGGCGGTAGATTCCAAAGTGGGTCTGTTGGTACCAAACGTCAAGAACGTGCAAAGCATGTCGATTGTTGATGTCGCAAAAGAAGTGACACGTTTGACCAACGATGCTCGTCAAGGTCGCGTAAGTACGCAAGACTTGAAAGGCGGCACCATCAGCATCTCTAATATCGGCGCATTAGGTGGTACGGTGGCAACACCAATCATCAACAAGCCTGAAGTTGCGATCGTTGCACTTGGTAAGCTACAAACTCTACCTCGCTTTAATGACAAAGGTGAAGTTGAAGCACGCTCTATTATGCAAGTGAGCTGGTCTGGCGATCATCGCATTATTGATGGCGGCACCATTGCACGATTCAGTAACTTGTGGAAGTCTTTCTTAGAAGACCCTACAAACATGCTGATGCACATGGCATAATCAAATCAAACAGTAAAAAGGCGGTTTAATAACCGCCTTTTTTGATCGGATTTTATCGTCTTGAAAAAGATACGGTAAGCAATAGTAGGCGTCGATGATGAAGCAGATTTTGAGTTGTTTGTTGTTAATGTTGTTGTGTTTTGCTGTACAAGCAAAGCAAGTCAACATGCGCAAGATTGAAAGCCCATCGGTACAAGGTGTGTTGTATCAATCATCATGTGCAGCGAACAACCAGTATGTCATTGTCATAGGCGGCTCTAGTGGCCGAGTGAATGAAAGCTATAGTCAATTAATCGCAGAGCACTGCCAAAATGTGTTGGCAATCGCATATTTTAATGCTGCAGGGTTTTCTGACACTCTCGATGATATTCCAATTGAACGTGTTAGTGACGCCATCGACTTTTTACAATCAGGTTATCAACAAGGCGACTTCAGTACGGATAGCAAGCTAAAAATTAGCGTTGTTGGTATTTCTCGTGGTTCAGAGTTGGCGCTTTGGAGCGCGGCAACGGATCATCGTATTGGAGCGGTGGTTGGCATCGTTCCGTCATCAGTGACCTGGCATGGTCAACGCACAGCCACCGCGTGGCGTTATCAGAATAACGCTATCGCTAGCCTTAGCTTTGCTCGACAAAGTGAACTGCCGATTTATCAACGCGCCAGTAACGCATTGCAACAACTAGCAAGTGATGCCAGTGAATTTATTCCTGTCGAACACATCAAAGCGGACATATTGCTCATTTCAGCTGAAAATGACCATATATGGCCATCCAAGCTTATGGCGCAACAAATCGTAAAGCGACTACAGGCGCATGATTTTAGCTATCAATATTCACATCTCAGCGTCGAAGATGATCATTTTTTTGATCAGCAAACCAAACAAAAAATTGCCGCTCAATTGCTGTCGCACCTGCGATAAAGCGCATTAAAAATGACAAAACAATAAAACCTCGCAAAGTAAGCGGGGTTTTTATTGTGTAGTTTGCTTTTGATTTGATTGAATTTTGCGCAAACAGTTCGTCAAAATGTAACAGTCGGTTGCGCCAAATGTTGTTTTCATTAAACTAACTGTAATTAAGTGTTATCGAGTATTTCCAGATATGACATTGAGACAATTAAAAACAGCGCTAAGCAGTAGCTTATTAATATTGATGACGATGAAGGCAAATGCCAATACCCAGCATGTGAAAGTGGACTTGGTTAAAGTAGACAAATCTGCTCGTACGATGTACTTGCTTGATGGTGAGACGGTTATCAAACAGTACCACATCGCCTTAGGTGATAACCCTAAAGGTCATAAAAATAAAGAAGGGGATAACAGAACCCCTGAGGGCGAATACGTTCTCGATTACAAAAAAGAAGACTCACAATATTATCGTTCGATGCACATCAGCTACCCCAATGCCAATGATGTGGCAAGCGCACAAGATCGCGGTGATAGTCCAGGCGGTTTCATTATGGTGCACGGTCAACGCAATGGTGATAATCGTGATGCTAAAATGATCCAACGCTTTAATTGGACCAATGGTTGTATTGCTTTAACCAATACCGAAATGGATGAATTTATGAACTTAGTTGATACCGGCACCCGCATAAAAATTGAGTGGTAATGTCGTGCAAAGCGGCATTAGGTTAAACGAATAGCCACTGCATAAAATCACATAACAAAAGGGAGCATGAGGCTCCCTTTTTTATTGGTTATTATATTGATGTCACTATATTAATGTCACTATATTAACGTCACTGGTAAGCATGACTTGCAATCTAATGTTTTTATTTATGAGCAACGCTAAAAACGTTGTTAACGCTAATCGATATGATTACTGAGAATGATGCTACTTACGTGTTGATCGGTAATGGTGAACGCCAGCAGGTCATAACTTTCAATAGAGCAGTAATAGATGACTTTATCTTTGTTTGACTTATCCGGCGCGCCTAGCTCTTCTTGCAAACGCTTTTTACTGATGCCAATTAGGTTGCTGGTTGCGTCAATCTGAAATGCCGGTGTAAATATGGCGAATTCTAAAAAGCTTTTATCGGCATTGGGGACTTGATAAATGCTCACGACACCATCTTTATAATGTAGCTGTACTCTTTGGTTTATATAGCTTTCATCATGTGGACTAACATCTTGTTTTTGTGAAGACCTGTCCGGCACACCAAACCGACTGGTTACGGCTTCAACATTGTCACCTACGGTACTTTCAATGCTATGGCAGAGTTTGATGACTTCTTGGCTTGGCATGGTTTTTTGATGAGTTTGTTTGGCCTGGGCAAATACGGCAAAACCAACAACAGCGAACAAGCTGAGTCGTTTAAGCAAGGTTGTGGGTTGAGTTATATGGGCAAAGCCGTTTCTCATAATTACCAATGTTCGAGTGCCGTTGTATTCAAACATAATGGTAATATGACCTGTGGTCAATTTTTGCGCTAATTATATCTGGGCAATAAAAAGGGCAGCCTGAGCTGCCCTTAGTGTTTTTTAAATCAACTACTTGCTGATTACATTACTCGCATACCAGGCTGAGCACCGTCATCTGGATTAAGAATAAAGATGTCTTTTCCACCAGGACCTGCGGCAATGATCATACCTTCTGACATACCAAAGCGCATTTTGCGAGGTGCAAGGTTAGCCACCACAACGGTTAATTTACCCACCAAATCTTCCGGCTGATAGGCCGATTTTATGCCGGCGAAAATCTGACGTTTCTCGCCACCTAGGTCAACTTCGATACGAAGCAACTTATCGGCTTTTTCGACATGCTCAGCGGTAACAATTTTCGCCACTCGTAAATCTACTTTGGCAAAATCGTCAAAGCTTATCTCTTCGGCAATAGGATCATCAGCCAATGGACCACTTACTGGCGCCGCTTGTGCTGCTGCTAAGTTTTCTTTTGAATCGTCAACCATGGCGTTTACTTTATCCATATCAACGCGCTGCATTAGCGCTTTAAATTTATTGATTTTGTGGCCGGTCAATAAGTGTGTATGACCTTGCCAGTTCAATTCGTCATTAAGGAACGCTTGTGATTTTTGTGCCAATTCAGGCAGTACTGGCTTAAGGTAGATCATCAAGATTCGGAATAAATTGATGCCCATCGAGCAGACGTCTTGCACCTCTTGCTCTTTACCTTCTTGCTTAGCCAATACCCAAGGTTCTTTAACGGCAATGTATTCGTTTACTTTGTCCGCTAATGCCATGATTTCACGCATCGCTCGACCAAATTCACGGTTCTCGTAGCATGCTGCGATTGAGTCGCCCGCTGCCATAACGTCATCCGCTAAGGCTTGGTCATCAACGGTTTCAGATAGCATGCCATCGAACTTCTTGGTAATGAAGCCAGCACAACGTGATGCAATGTTAACGACTTTACCAACCAAGTCAGAGTTTACACGCTGGGCAAAGTCTTCAAGGTTCAGATCTAAATCATCAATGCGATTGGTTAGCTTAGCCGCGAAGTAATAACGTAAGAATTCTGGGTTTAAGTGCTCAAGGTACGTACGACCTTTAATAAAGGTACCTTTTGACTTACTCATTTTGGTGCCATTTACAGTAACAAAACCGTGCGCATAAACCGACGTTGGTTGTCTATAACCGGCGCCTTTTAGCATGGCTGGCCAAAACAGTGAGTGGAAGTAAATGATGTCTTTACCAATAAAGTGGTAAAGCTCAGCTTCCGAGTCTAACTGCCAAAACTCATCAAAATTGATGCCTTTATTGTCACATAAGTTTTGGAAACTGCCCATATAACCGATTGGGGCATCAAGCCAAACGTAGAAAAATTTGCCAGGTGCATTTGGAATTTCAAAACCAAAGTATGGCGCATCACGACTGATGTCCCACTGCTGCAGGCCTGACTCAAACCATTCGTTTAGCTTGTTCGCCATTTCTTCTTGCAATGAACCTGACTTGGTCCAGTCTTTAAGCATTTGCTCAAACGCAGGTAAGTCAAAGAAGAAATGCTCTGAATCTTTCATAACCGGCGTCGCACCAGAAACCACTGACTTAGGGTTTACTAGGTCGGTTGGTGAGTATGTTGCACCACAATTATCACAGTTATCGCCGTTTTGATCTTCGCTACCACATTTAGGGCAGGTGCCTTTTACAAAACGATCTGGCAAAAACATTTGTTTTTCAGGATCAAACAGTTGCGAAATAGTGCGACGTTTAATATAACCGTTATTATCTAAACGATTATAAATAAGCTCGGCATAGTGACGGTTTTCATCACTGTGTGTTGAGTGATAATTATCAAACTCGATGTGGAAGTCAGCGAAATCAGCCATATGCTCTTCGCGAACTTGAGCGATCATTTGCTCTGGCGTGATGCCTAATTGTTGAGCTTTAAGCATGATAGGCGTGCCGTGAGCGTCATCGGCACAAACGTAATATGTTTCGTGACCACGCATTTTCTGGAAACGAACCCAGATATCGGTTTGAATATACTCAAGAAGGTGACCTAGGTGAATAGGGCCATTGGCGTATGGCAGGGCACTGGTCACCAAAATTTTGCGATTTTTATCACTCATTTGACTATTTGCCTGATTATTAAATTATTTAATAGAAATATGGCCACGGATAGTACAAAATTTAAGGCATATTTTCATTACAATTCTCATAAATTATAAGAAAAACTGTCGACTATGTTTAAAAAGTTGTTTTCTTCATCAAAAAAGGATGTCCAATTGCTCAATCAAGTTACTGAATTTATCAAGAACTACCGTACAGCACCGTTTGATTTTGGTGTAGACGCTGCAATGAAAGATTGGCAAGCGAGGGTAGAAAACGACAGCATCGTACTATCATTTACGCCATTATTTGCCTGTCAATTAGGCCTAGAGCAATTGGCTAAAGATCTTGTAACTGAGTTTAATGTTAACGTTGAAGTCGAACTTGAATACGACATCGCGCCGGTGCGCTCCCATCAAGTCAAAGGTGTTCGCAACATTATCGCTATTGCCTCAGGCAAAGGTGGTGTTGGTAAATCAACAACCACGGTGAATTTAGCGTACGCCTTGTCACAGCAGGGCGCCAATGTGGCGATTCTTGATGCGGACATTTATGGTCCCTCGATTCCAACCATGCTAGGTATTGAAAACCAACGTCCGGTGTCGGTTGATGGGAAAACCATGATGCCTATTTTTACCAATGGTATCACCGCAATGTCGATTGGCTTTTTAGTGTCTGATAAAGACGCGACGATTTGGCGTGGTCCTATGGCAAGTTCTGCGTTCTCACAAATGTTAAATGAAACCGACTGGCAGACTGAGCAAGGCGAAGACATCGATTATTTATTAATTGATATGCCACCAGGTACCGGCGATATCCAGTTAACCCTTGCGCAAAAAGTGCCAGTGGCGGCCGCCGTGGTAGTGACTACACCGCAAGATATTGCCTTAAAAGATGCCATTAAAGGGATTGCTATGTTCGATAAGGTACAGGTACCTGTGTTGGGCATTGTTGAGAACATGAGTTATCACGTTTGTGAAAACTGTGATCATCACTCGCATCTGTTTGGTCAAGGTGGCGCAGAACGTTTGGCAAATGATCACAACGTCGAGGTATTAGGGCAGTTACCATTGCATGTTGATATCCGCGAATACAGTGATAATGGTCAAAATTTAATAAATGAAAATTCTGCTAGCGATGTAGGGGCAAACTACCGTAGAATAGCTGGCAATGTAGCGGCCAATCTGTTTTATCAACTCGATGCGAAAAGCCCACAAACACCGCAAATAACCGTTATCAATGAATAACTAAGCAACAAGTAATAGAAGAACAATCATGAGACTGTCTGACCACGATATAATTGAATTACTCAATCAAGAAAAAATTAGAATTAGCCCGCGTCCTGACGAATCGATGATTTCCGGTGTCAGTGTTGATATTTGTTTGGGTCATAAGTTTCGTGTCTTTCAGGATCATAATGCCCCGTATATTGACTTGAGTGGCCCTAAAGACGAAGTTCAAAAAGCCATGAATACGGTAATGAGCGACGAGATCCATATTGATGATGGCGATGCGTTTTTCTTACACCCTGGCGAATTGGCGTTAGGCGTGACGCATGAATCTGTTACCTTACCTGCAGACATCGTCGGTTGGTTAGATGGTCGTTCGTCCTTGGCTCGCCTTGGCTTGATGGTTCATGTCACCGCACACCGTATCGATCCAGGTTGGTCAGGACAAATTGTTTTGGAATTTTATAACTCCGGTAAGCTGCCGTTGGCATTGCGTCCACGCATGAAGATTGCAGCATTGAACTTTGAAACCATGTCGGGTGAAGCATTGCGCCCATACAATAAGCGCCAAGATGCGAAATACAAAGGTCAACAGGGTGCTGTTGCCAGTCGCATTAGTGAAGATGATAAAACCGAAGCGTAACTAATTATTGCTAAAAAAAGCCCGCATAATGATGCGGGCTTTTTTGTGTCTATTGTAAGTTAGCTGTTAACGACTTTATCCGTTACCGTCACCGAACTTACCCCTTGTGCTTTTTGTTGCTCTAACAAGCGCACCGTTTGTTCTAACGCGTCTACCAACTTCACCTTATCGTGGAAATACTCAACTTGTTCACTTGCTAATGATTGTTTAATCAATTGCACTGAATTTGATTGCTCTTTCAGGTTTTCGGTAATTACCGCATCTATTGGCTGACAGCCGAGATTAAAGGCAAGCCATTCTAGTTTTTGGTCGATAGTTAATTCACCGGCTGGTGAATGCTCTTTGGCGATATTATCGATAAACACGCAATGCGCCTTACTGTTTTTCACCGCCTTAGTGATATCGCGAACCAGCAAAGGTGGCACAATTGATGTTAAAAAGCTGCCCGGACCAATAATAATAAGGTCGGCGTTTTCAATCGCTTCTATGGTTTCTGGTAGTGCTTTTACCAGCGGCGCCAACATCATATTCTCTGGCATTGTCGCCATATCATCAACGGATAACTCGCCAACCTTACAGCGTCCTTCAGCATAAAACGCCATTAAGTCAGTAGGCGTTTCTGACATAGGATGAACGCGGGTCTTAACACGTAACATGTTACGTATCAGGGTAATTGAATCAAGAGGGCGGGTATGAATGTCATTTAGCGCATATAAAATTAGGTTTCCCAGATTATGGCCGCTCAATTCATCTTTACCATCGAATCGGAAATTTAATAATTTACTGCCCACAGAATCGTCATCTGTTAATTGGGTAAGACAGTTTCTTAGGTCACCCCAAGCGATAGTACTGGTACGTTTTCGTAATTTTCCGGTAGAACCACCGTTATCTGTCGTAGCAACCACGCCGGTGAGCTGGTCACCTAAGAATGAAAGTGTCGAAAGAACTCGACCCAAGCCATGACCGCCGCCAATGGCAACCACGTTGAGAGATTGTAATCGCATCCAATATAATCCTGTTATTAGTTTGGCTTACGCCAAAGCCCCTTATTTTTATTAGTAGCGAGAAGGGCACTGTTTATTTTTCGTTTTCAGTATTTAATAGTGTAGACAATTGTCCATTATTTTCCGAACAATTCAAATGAATACCTATGGAAAGTGAGAAAATAGTTATATAAAACCAAAAATTAGCGGATTTCAAAAACCTGCATTTGTGCGTCAATTTTGGCAAAAAATAGACGTTAGAATATAAAAATTAACCAATACGATCGTTTAATGAGCGAACGAACAGTTTTTTACGTTTTATTTTGAAAAAGATGTTGACAGTTTTTCTAGGACTCCATACAATGCGCCTCGTTTTCAACGACAGTCCAAGGCCAACGTTGAAGGTAAGAAGAGGGGCCATAGCTCAGCTGGGAGAGCGCTTCGCTGGCAGCGAAGAGGTCTGCGGTTCGATCCCGCATGGCTCCACCAAATTCTTACATTGTAACGTTAGAGTTGTTGATAAAGGTGCATATTGTACCTACTCAGCGTCCCGTTCGTCTAGAGGCCTAGGACACCGCCCTTTCACGGCGGTAACAGGGGTTCGAATCCCCTACGGGATGCCAATATTCGACTAAAATAAGTTGTACAAGTTCTTAGTGCCCGGCTTAAATGCCAGACACATAGCATTGCAGTGTAGGATGAATCAAATTTTACGTAGAAAAATTTGATTGCTTACACAAAAATACGAATCAGCGATTCGTAAAGCGATTTCTGTGTCCCGTTCGTCTAGAGGCCTAGGACACCGCCCTTTCACGGCGGTAACAGGGGTTCGAATCCCCTACGGGATGCCAATTTATTTTGTCAACTAAAAGTGAATAAGTTCTTAGTGCCCGGCTTAAATGCCAGACACATAGCATTGCAGTGTAGGATGAATCAAATTTTACGTAGAAAAATTTGACTGCTTACACAAAAATACGAATCAGCGATTCGTAAAGCGATTTCTGTGTCCCGTTCGTCTAGAGGCCTAGGACACCGCCCTTTCACGGCGGTAACAGGGGTTCGAATCCCCTACGGGATGCCACTTTTTTAAATCTTAGGTTTCAGTATTCTCTTTGAGAGTACTCCGCTTTTTGAACAAAGCGATTGTTGCATAAGGTGTTAGTGTTTGCTCTTTCTTTGAGAGGTTAAATATTCACACAACAAGCAATTTTGCGTCCCGTTCGTCTAGAGGCCTAGGACACCGCCCTTTCACGGCGGTAACAGGGGTTCGAATCCCCTACGGGATGCCACTTTTTTAAGTGCTTAAAGCCGGCTTTATGCCGGCTTTTTTGCATCTGAAATTCAGCAAATCCTGCGTTTTTTACTCTCTCTTTTACATCTCTCTGATTACAGTCAAAATAGTTACGTTCGTACGCTGTCATTGGTTTTGCGGTAAATTAAACGGATAAATGATTGCCTTTAGCGTGTATTATCGATAGGTTAGTGAAAACAACAATAAAAGGCCTTTCATGGCAAACGCAAAACTTGGTTTTTGGACCACCACTTCTTTAGTAACCGGCAACATGGTCGGTAGCGGTATCTTTCTTTTACCGGCTGCATTAGCAGGGTTCGGTGGCATCAGTTTGTTTGGCTGGATCATTTCGGCGCTTGGCGCCTTATCTCTTGCCTATGTCTTTGCCAGTTTGGCACGCAAGATTCGCGGCTCTGGTGGCCCCTATAAGTACGCTCAACATCAATTTGGCGATCTTATGGGCTATTTGGTTGCTTGGGGTTATTGGTTCTGTATTGTCACCGCTAATGCTGCAATAGCGATTGCTTTGGTCAGTTACCTTTCTGTATTTCTCCCTGCATTAGCAAGCGATACATTAATCGCCACCTTGGCGACGTTAGCTTTTGTTTGGATATTGGTTGGCGTTAATTTAATGGGTATCAAAGAAGTCGGGCGGGTTCAGCTGTTTACCACCATTGTAAAGATCGTGCCATTGATTGCTGTTGCATTGGTTGGTGTGTTTTTTATGCAAACAGAGCATTTTGAACCGTTTAACCTCACCGGTGATAGCACGTTTTCTGCGGTATCCTCGGTAGCTGCACTGACCATGTGGGCGTTTTTAGGGCTCGAATCGGCCAATATACCCGATGATGAAGTCGAAAACGCTGAACAAACCGTACCCAAAGCAGCGCTGTTAGGTACTTTAATTTCCGCATGTATTTATATTCCAAGCACCTTTGCCGTATTAGGCTTGATTGCGCCTGAGACGTTGGCGCTATCGAATGCACCATTTGCTGACGCTGCCGCATTACTGTTTGGGCAATGGGCGTATTACTTAGTGGCGTTTATTGCCGTGGTTTCGTGTTTTGGTACGCTAAACGGTTGGACATTGGTGGTTGGTCAAGTACCAATGGCTGCAGCAAATGATCGCTTGCTCCCTAAGGCGTTTTCAAAGCTCTCACGAAACGGTGTTCCTGCGTTTGCTATTGTGCTGTCGTCTGTTTTAGTTTCGTGCTTGGTATTAATGAATGCCAGTGACAACCTGGTCGAGCAGTTTACCTTTGTTATTTTATTATCAACATTAACCAGTTTACTGCCGTATTTAGTGTGCACCGTAGTTCACGCCGTCATGTTGTGTACCGGTAAAGCCAGTCATTCACTCACTTTTGCCTCTGGTATAACGTCTTTATTTGCCATCGTGTTTTCTACTTGGATCATTATTAATACCGGTTTTGATGCCATCTTTTGGGGCTGCATCCTCTTAATAGCGGGTTTACCTGTGTACGTATTGATGAAGCTCGAAAAAAAGAAAGAACTTGCTAAGGCCGTTAAATAAACGGCTTTAGTAGCAAGAAGGTAACTAAAAAGTAGGTATTGTTTAGAATGGATAATGGCTAAATATATCTTCGATCATTGCATCGAGTTTATCTTTATCGTTATGTACTTTGGCGAATGTTCTTAAGCCTGCAATTTGAACTTGCAAATGACTTGCTAAATCCTCGGCGCTTTTATTACTTTTTATAAGGCTCATGTCTTGGGCTTGCTTAATAAGCACAATGAATTCGTTAGCGATTTCCGCTAAATGCTGTTTCGTGATATCAATAAGATCTTGATTCTCTTCAGTAAGCTCGCTAATGGTTTTCGACAACATGCATACTCCATTAGGCGCATTTTCTTGGCTGTCTATTACCTGCGCTTTTATAAATGCTTTAAGCACGGTGATAGGCGAGTCATATTCAACTGTAAGTTGCTCAAGTTGCGCAAGACCCATGTCGGTATAATTTCTTAATGCTTCTTTAAATAGCCCGTCTTTACTACCAAAAGCGGCGTAAATGCTGCCAGGTCGTAAATCAATTTCATCTTGTAAATTGCGCATAGAGGTCGCATGGAACCCTTTTTTCCAGTAGAGGTTCGTTGCTCTATCAACCACGTCTTGACGATCAAATTTAGCCGTCTTTGCCATACATTTACCTAATCAATAATCATTTGAACACACGTTCAATTATAGGTTTTAAGGTTACTAAGGTAAAGACAAATATAAATACGCTGGCAAAAACAGTGCATGAGAAGAAATTACCAAATTCAATTTGTTAACGTTTTCAACAGGATATATTTTTTGGGTAAAATTAAATGAACGATCGCTCAATTATGGCTTGAACGATCGTTCATTTTTGTCTATAGTTCTCTCGTCGACAAGGGGAAACCCATAAATACAATATGTAAATTGTTAATTATTGGAGTAAACAACATGAGCGAATTTAAATTACACACAGTAGCAACTGCGCCAGAAAAAAGTAAAGCAATGCTAGAAGGTGCAGTCAAACAAATGGGCGCTATTCCTGGTTTATACGCGGTGATGTCGGAATCACCTGAAACCTTAAAAGCATACCAACAGTTGCATCAACTATTTACGTCGACATCGTTTAATGCCGAAGAGCTAACCGTTGTATGGCAAACCATCAATGTTGAACATGAGTGTCACTATTGCGTACCTGCTCATACGGGTATTGCTCATTCAATGAACGTTGATCCTGCAATCACCGAGGCGCTGCGTAATCAACAACCAATGCCGACCGAAAAGCTGCAAGCATTACACGAGTTTACTTTGGCTATGGTGCGTGAGCGTGGCAATGTATCAGCTCAACAAATGGCTGCTTTTTTCGCTGCTGGTTATGGTCAACAACAAGTATTGGAAGTGATATTGGGATTATCGCAAAAAGTGATCAGTAACTATGTAAATCATGTCGCTGAAACACCTGTCGATGCTATGTTTGAACAATTTGCATGGAGAAAATAGCGACTATTGAAATGTGGTGTTTGAAGCTTACTAATTGATGCCTGTGGTATCCGTTAGGTAAGTTTCAGGCGCTGCAGTCTGAAGCCTAATTAAGTTCGCGTCGCTTTAACGTTTGTGGCAAAGAGTTTGTGATTAAAGGCTTGAGCGAAAACCAATTTCAAAACCCAGTTCTTGTTTAAACGCAGAGGTTTCAGCGTGTGGGTTTTCTAGTTTGTCGAATCCGTAAATGACTTCAAAGTTATCGTTAATGCTAGGTTGCACTGTAAATTCTGAATCAATCCCTAATGGTAGGTTATAGGCAGCTTGTGCAGGGCTTGATGATGCAGGCAAAGGTAATGGCAATAAAGCGCTGTTGGTGATTTGGTCAATGTTATCAGAGAATATATTGTTGTTATTGCTCTGTTCAAAGAGCGCCAGCTGATGACTTTGGGTATTGGCAATAACCATAAACTGCAGTTGTTGCTCTTCACCTAGACAATGTCTCTTAATCGCGGCAAAACGTTCGCTAAAGTAGTTTTTAACATTGGTGGTAAAGGCGAATACGGATTGTTCTGCTGCTTGCATAGCATCATCAAACATATCCATATGCGAACGCTCTGCCGTTAGGTTATCACCGACATTGATTTGGCTCGCTGCTGCATCAATGATGCTTACGGTATATTCTTGCTTGATCTGCAAATCAACACTGTCCTTGGCAGCAACAGGTTGGCACAGCGCAAGCGCAGAGATAATTGCCAGTGATTTTAAACAATTTGAGAACGTCATAATTAGGTATATTTATTAGCGAATTTTGTTTTAATTTGTAACCCGCAATCAAACTAGCAAACTTGCATAGTGATGTGAACAGTTTTGAATGTTAAAAATTGTTTATTTGTGCAAAATAGTGGTTGCTATGCAATGAATGTTTCGGTTTATTGTTTATATGAATAAAATCGCCAAATTAGATTGCGATTATTGCAAGTATGGGCAGCAAATATGGGCAAAGAAAACAGCCCAGAGGGCAGGGCGAATAGCTCTTTGAGACTTGTAAGCATACTAAATCTATCCCAACAGCGTCACACGCTCTAACAAGGTTGGCCTGACTATGCTGATCAGCATAAACAAATTGTTAAGGTTAGTTACTCATATTGGTTACTACTAATAAGACCGTTATCACAGACCGTATTGGAAACTAATAGCTGAGCCGCATTTCTACAAGCACTAAAAAATTTGCTTAATTGAGCGGTCATAACACTTTGTTTTGCTAAATATGTGCTATGACGATGCGCTACATTGTTCAAAATGGCGGTTTAGCGGGCATTTCGACGCCGATACCTAGGGCTTTTCGGTTTTTCGTATTAGACTGAATAAGTAGATATCATAATCGGGGCTACACATGGTTAAATCACTGTGCAAATGGAAAAAAAAGGAAGTCGAAAAGCATTTGCATGAGCTATGGCACATCGTTGATAAACCCCGCTTCATTTGCCGAGACTGCGCTCGTTCATCTCACACCAAAGGTTACTTGTGCAAACCGGTCAAACTTCCGCACGACGCCCATAAGGAATAACACCGCTCATAAGGAATGAAAACAGGGGTAGCTATACGGCGGTAATCAACATGGCTCGTTGATGCGCAATTCAATGTCCAGTGCGCGTAAATGCTCTTGTTCAGCCAGCAAGTTTGCATACAGCAAGCTTTTATCATCCATCCAGTTATCCGCAAAGGTCAGGTTAAGCTGCTCTTTATCGGCATTGACGATTAACTCTGGCAAAAAGTCATCCTGACGCTTTTGATTAAGCAATACTGCCAATCTGAATATCGCTAAAATTCGATATACGTCCTTGACTTTAAATAGGGTGAAATCGGCAAACTCTTCATGTTTTATTTTTTTGCGATGAAACCGCAAAAGCAAGGTAAGCAGCTGTTGTTTCTCTTGCGAAAACCCCGGAAGACCGGAATTGGCAACAATATAGGCGGAATGTTTGTTGGCGCCGGATGAGTTAATGTGCAAACCAATTTCATGCAGTTTTGCCGCCCAGTGCAATACCTTTTTAGAGTCAGGGATGCTTTTTAAAGTCCAATTGTCATTGATTTGCTGACACAATATTTGGCTTGTTTGGTGCACTCGCTCAGAATGCTGTAGGTCGACACTCATGCGCGATATCAAACTGTCAACGCTGCGTTCGCGTATATCATCATGCTCGAGTTGATCTTCCATTTCATACAATGCACCTTCACGCAGTGCTTTATCATTGTATTCAAGTTCGTCTATTTGTAGCATCTCGAACGCACCCAACATTACTGCTAAGCCAGAGACTATAACGCCTTTTCGATCTTCTGAGATACCGGCTAAATCAATACTCTCGAAGTCTTCATATGCCAATAGTTTCTTCTTCAACTTTTTAAGTGCTTTGTGGGTTAACGTCTCCTCGCATAGCTCATTGGCGCGTCCTGCTTCTAACAGTGCCGATGCAGTACCTGAGGTACCAATACAAGCTTGCCAGCCAATTTGACGGTAACGTTTAACGATTGGCTGTAATTCGCGCTCAACTTTGAGCACCGCTTTGTCGAACCGTTTTTCGCTGATCTTGCCGTCAGCGAAAAATTGCTGTGTCAGATTCACACAGCCAACATTTCGGCTCGATAATGCTAATGGTTCAAAGTGCTGGCCAAGGGCGAATTCGGTAGAGCCACCACCAATATCGATAACCAATCGTTTGTCAGGAAAGTGCATGCTGTGAGCGACACCATTGTATATCAAGCGCGCTTCTTCTTGACCGCTGACCAATTTAATCGGGTAGGGCAACACCAATTTAGCTCGGTTGATAAATTCATTACGATTTTTAGCGGTTCTTAGGGTATAGGTAGCAAGGATATTAACGTGATCGGGGTGAAAGCCATTAAGGGTGTGGGAAAATATTTCTAAGGTCTGTAAGCCTCTTTCCATCGCTTCTTCATTGAGTATGAGATCATCATCTAAGCCTTTGGCCAGCCTAACCTTTATTTTTTCGCGAAGCAGTATTTGCACGTCTTGTTCAACAATTCTGGCCAACACCAAATGAAAGCTATTAGAGCCAAGATCGACCACGGCAATAGTTTGCGGTTCTAAACCATTGCCTGAGTGTGCAGTACCTGTATTATCAGCCATGAATTATGATGTATTGTCTCGTAATGTTTAACTTTCTGCCTTAAAGATTAATCGTTACTCCCCTGATCTTGCAAATTATTCGCTAATTTAGCTTGTTCGAGCGCTTTTAAATACAGATAGGTTTGCTGCTGCGAGGCGACCTTTTTATTGTTGCCACGTTTAACATATGGGTTGTCTTGCGCAGCATTAATGATTCTCGCCTTACTGTTATCGTTAAAGCCTAGTTCGACCATGTCGAGAATTTGTTGTTTAAGTTCTTCTTCGTAAATAGGAACGCTCACCTCAACCCTATCTTCAATGTTTCGCGTCATCCAGTCGGCAGAGCTTATATACACTTTGTTGGCGCCATTGGCATGAAAGATCATCACCCGAGAATGCTCTAAGTATCTATCAATGACGCTGATCACTTCGATATTCTCGCTTATTCCTTTAATGCCAGGGATTAAAGAGCACATACCGCGGATCAACATTTTCACTTTAACCCCAGCGTTATTCGCCTCGTACAATTTATCGATAAGCTTTTTGTCGACAAGGTTATTCAGCTTTAAGGTGATTTGCGCCGGAATACTGGCCTTGGCATTTATGATTTCATTTTGAATCAGGCGATTAATATGTTTGCGCTGGTTAATTGGGCTGAGTAGCAAATGATCAAAGTCGAATTGTCGATAACTGTGTTCTATGAACTTAAAGACGTTATCAACTTCTTCGGCGATTTGTTGTTTCTTGGTGAAATAAGCAAAGTCGGTGTATATCTTGGCTGTTTTTTCGTTAAAGTTGCCGGTGCTGATTTGCGCGTATTTAACAATCTGGCCATCTTCTTGACGGTTAATTAGGCATAATTTTGAGTGCACCTTTAACGATGGGATACCAAACAGAACTTTAATACCGGCATCGGTCATACGTTTAGACCACTCGATGTTATTGCTCTCATCGAATCGGGCTCTAAGCTCAACATTAACCGTCACTTTCTTACCGTTACGTACCGCATCCAATAAACTGCCAATGACTTGTGAATTGGCTGCGACACGATAGATATTCAATTTAATGGACGTGACTTTCGGATCGTAGGAAGCTTGACGCACAAATTCCTTAAAATGATGGAATTTATGGTAGGGGTAGTGCAAAAGAATGTCTTTTTCGCTGATCGCCTCAAACACCGTTTGATGCTTGGTAAAATCATAGCAGTCCAGCGCTGGCCATTTGGGATAACATAATTTGTTTTTTCCCACCGTAGGAAAACCTATAAAATCGCGAAAGTTACGATAACGGCTGCCAGGCAATGTTGAGTCATAAGAGGTAAACCCTAATAACTTTTTAAGTTTCTTTTCCATTCTCAACGGCATGTTTTGATCGCGCACAACGCGCACCGGCTCTGCATGAAGACGTTGCTTAATACCCTTGGACATCTTCATCAATATGGAATCATCAATGTCTTCTTCACTAAGGTAATACTCGGCATCACGGGTGATTTTAAACGAAAACGCATTAAGCTCATCAAAGTCAAATAAGCCATTGAAGATACGAGGTAACACAAAACAAATAATATCGTCTAACAAGATGATGCTTTGTACGTTACTGTCTTTTTCTTTCGGTAATAATACAAATCGATCAGTGTCATGAACTGGTACGTCAATGGCGGCATATTGACGTTGATCTTGGTTTTGAATTTCAACAAATAAATAGGTGATGTGATCTTCAATGAGATTTTTGAAATCGCCGTTCTTGTTAACAATCAGTGGTTGAATAAATCGCAGTATCTTGTCGTCAAAATAGTCCTCTAGCCAGCGTTGATGGAATTCAGACAGTTGGCTTTGATCGATGATCACCAAGCCTTCTTTTTGCAAACCATGACAAATATCGTCATAAGTCTTGTTAAAGGCGATATTAAACTCGAGTACTTTTTCTTGAATCTCATCGACTAAGGCTTGATATTGTGTGACTGCGGTAGTGTCACCTTCTGCCTTTTTAAGCAACGCATTACGTTTAATATCAGATACTTTTACACGAAAAAACTCATCTTGATTATTGGAAAAAATGCCTAGAAAGCGCAAACGCTCGATGCTTGGGTTTGAGGTGTCTTGGGCTTCTTGTAACACCCGTTCATTAAACGACAGCCAGCTTAAATCTCTGGAAAAATAGTGTGATGACATAAATTCGGCAAACATTGCAGGTAAATTTCTCTAATTTTTTATTGTAAGAACGAAATATGACAGTCGTGTGACAATGGCGCATACGGGGCGATTTCGCGTAATAAAACGCAGACAACAAGAACGTAATCTGCATTATTAAACTGTAGGATAAGATTGATAAAACCTCAAATAATGGTTTTGTATCAATATGTTATGTGGAAGGCGCTACCATTGTAGCCGCAGAGTTAAAGGTTCTGTGCTTGATTGCAATCCGCACATTTCATCATATGGGGTGTGCTGCTCTAACGAAACCCTGTCTGGCATGTTGCCGCGGTAATACTCTTTTATTTCGCTGATAGAATCAAAACGAAGTGGGTTATTGTCTTTGCCGGTGACAATAGCTCCATTTTCAGTAATCAGGTAAATGTTGCCTTCAAATGACTTGATGGTTAAATCCATAATACTGCCTCACCTCGGCTTTTTAAGATGTGTAAATCAATACGCCGGTAGTCACAGTATAGATCACGGGATCTTAGCTACGAAATTCTGCGTATATCCTAAACTGGTATTTATGGGCAATACGTATCGAATGACTGATAAAAGTAAACACCACCTCGCCATCGTGCTTGGCTATGCAGGGCTTGCACCGTTTGTCTTGCTTAGCGCCTTTCTCGTGTTCAGCGCGAACAAGGAGCTGAATAGCGAGTTTTTGTTGCCATTGTTTGAGCACTACAGTGCATTGATATTGGTATTTTTATGCGGTTCGTTGTGGGCGGAAACGTTGATTGGTAAAAGCTTAGGCAGTGGTAAAACCTTACTCATTATTGCCAACTTAGTGATGATCATTGTTTGGTTGGTGTCGGCGCTACCGGTTTTTACTGATCTTACGGTACGAATGGCGATCTACAGTAGCATGTATGTGGCGCTGGTGATCAGTGAAAATCGTCTGCGTAATTTTGTTGACGACAGCAGCCTCATAGACGGTTATCAAACCTACCAAAAAATGCGTTGGCGGCTTTCTATGGTGGTTCTTGCTTGCCATTTAGCGGTTGCCAGCTTTACACAAGGGTAGGTGGTTATGAGTTTAACGAAATACGCCATTTTAATTGGCGCTTCATCGACTATTGCGCAAGCGATGGGCAAACAACTGCTGGCGTCAGAGTCGGTACATTTAATATTAATTAGTTCAAAGCAAAATCCCGCAAACGAGCCACGAGATACACGAGTGACACCGCTTATATGTGATTATTCGCCAACAGATATTGAACGGGTGCTCAGCGATTGTGATCGCGTAATTGATAGCAAGTGGCAACAGGTGACACAGGTGTTTATCTTTAATGGCGTATTGCACAGCCAACAGGTGATGCCTGAAAAGCGCATTGAAGACGTTAATGCCAGCCAATTAGCCAGCATGTACCATACCAATACCATTACCCCTTTTATGTTCGTATCGGCTGTTATCAGCCGCTTAGACAAGCAATGTTGTTGTCGCATCACGGTGTTCTCGGCACGAGTCGGCAGTATCGAAGATAATCGTTTGGGCGGTTGGTATGGTTATCGCAGCTCAAAAGCAGCGTTAAACATGCTGCTAAAAACCGCAACTATTGAGCTGAAACGTCGTGCTAAGGATTGCAAAATCGTCGCATTTCATCCTGGTACGACGGACACACCTTTGTCTAAGCCGTTCCAAAAAAATGTCCCGCAGGGTAAGTTGTTTAGTCCTGAGTTTGTGGCGCGTTCATGTTTGCAGGTAACTGAGGCGCTTGAGAACGATGGAGAGTTATCCTACGTTGATTGGCAGGGCAAAGAGATTGCGTTTTAGCCCGCGCCTTAAATGTTTAGCTTGCGCCATAGATAGCAAGAGTGACCTGTTTAGCTTGATAGGCTTTATAACGCGCTAACAATTTGGCATCGATATCGGCTGTGTTTAGCTGACGAAAACCATTTTGCAGGTAAAGGGCTTTAAGACGGGTCACGGCAAAGCAGATTAGGTGCTGGTGATGCGCTCGACAGTGTTGCAATAATCGATTGGCGATGCCGCGATGCTGATAATGGCTAGCAACCACGAGGCCATGCAAAAACGGTGTGCTGCTGGCAAAGGAGACCAGCACAGAGGCAATGATTTGTTCAGTGTCATCTTTAAGTAGATAACACACATCGTCACCAAGAAATCCTGCCGAATAGCATTGTGTTTTATAAAACCGTTTGATGTGTTTCTTATCAGATTTGGCTGCGCTAACTATTTTATTGCTAGCTATTTCTGTATTAGCTACCCTTGAATTACTCATCTCAGCAGTCCCTAAAATACAAATAAAATTGATACAAGCAAAATAGCTAAAAACACAATTGGTAAAAGCAAAACGGCACCGCCAATGTTCATTGCAATCAATCTCGCAAATCTATGGCTGTGCCGCTCGTCAGTTGTTAAGGTTCGTCGCTCAACGGTTTATGGGGTTACGGCAGCTTATTTGCCGCGCAACGCTTTTTCACCACGAGCGATACCAACGGTACCTGAACGAACCACTTCGATGATTTCCGTTTCATTTTTTAGGATTTCAATAAACGATGAAATCTTGTCGTCATCACCGGTTATTTGCACGGTATAGATTTGCTTGCCCACATCAATAATGTCGGCACGGAAAATCTCACTCAGTCGCTTTACTTCGGCACGGGTTTTAGGGTTCATCGCCAATACTTTAACTAACGCGATTTCACGTTCAATGTGCTGGCGATCGGTTAAATCCGATACGCGTAAGACATCGACAAGCTTATTAACTTGTTTGGTAATTTGCTCCAATACTTGATCATCACCATAGGTGGTAATGGTGATGCGAGATAAAGTGGCATCGTCAGTTTGTGCCACGTTAAGGCTGTCAATATTAAACGCTCGTTGTGAAAAAAGGCCGACGATACGCGACAACGCACCTGGTTCATTTTCCAGTAATACAGATAAAATACGTCGCATTATACTTTTTCTCCTTTCTTCAACCACATATCATCAACAGCGCCAAAACGCATTTGCATAGGGTAAACGTGTTCCGTTTCGTCAACCAATACGTCAACAAAGACCAAACGATTTTTCATTGAAAATGCTTTTTCCATGGCAGCATCTAATTCATCAGGGTGATTCACTTGCATTCCGACGTGGCCATAGGCCTCCACCAGTTTGACAAAGTCCGGTAAAGATTCCATATACGATTGTGAGTGGCGACCACCATAAATCATGTCTTGCCATTGTCGTACCATACCTAGCGAGCGGTTATTCAAAGCGACAATAACAACGGGAATGTTATATTGCAGACACGTAGCCAATTCCTGAATGTTCATTTGAATTGAACCATCACCTGTAACACACACCACGTCTGCTTCAGGGAAGGCAACCTTCACCCCCATAGCTGCAGGGAAACCAAATCCCATGGTGCCCAAACCACCTGAGTTAATCCACTTACGTGGTTCTTTAAACGGGTAGTATTGCGCGGCAAACATCTGATGCTGGCCAACGTCTGACGTCACATAGGCATCACCGTTGGTGTGCTTATAAACAGATTCGACAACCTGTTGTGGCTTGATTTTGTCAGGGTGCGTTTCGTAGCTAAAGCTGTTCAATTGACGCCATTGCTCAATTTCCTGCCACCAGTTGGCGAAATGATCGCTGTCAGGTTTATGACCCACTTCGTCCAGCTGTTTTAATAATTGGTCAATTACCACATCGGCATAACCAACAATAGGAATGTGCGCATTAACGGTTTTTGAAATTGACGTTGGGTCGATATCAACATGAATAATGGTTGAGTTAGGGCAAAACTTTTCCACTTTGTTGGTAACACGGTCATCAAAGCGCGCACCAATGGCTAAAATCACGTCCGAATTGGCCATCGCCTTATTCGCTTCTACACTACCATGCATACCTAACATGCCGATAAAGTTTGGGTGCAGGCCACTTATGCCGCCTAATCCCATTAAGGTGTTGGTGCATGGCGCGTTTAAACGTTCTACTAATTCGGTTAGGGTGTTGGAGCAATCGGACAATATGATGCCGCCACCGGTATAAACCACCAAACGCTTGGCATTGATGATGGTATCAACCGCTTTTTTGATTTGCTTACTGTGACCTTTTTCCGTCGGATTATAAGAGCGGATTTTAACGTCTTTATTCATTTTGTACTCAACCTTAATGTCCGGGTTGAGGATATCTTTTGGCAGCTCGATAACCACAGGACCAGGTCGACCCGATTCAGCCAGGTAAAACGCCTTGGCTAAAACATTTGGAATTTCATTAACATCACGGCAGGCAAAACTGTGTTTAACGATAGGTCGTGAACAACCGACAATATCGGTTTCCTGAAACGCGTCACCGCCAATCAGGTTAGATGCAACTTGACCTGCTAGCACAACCATAGGGATTGAATCCATATAGGCATTGGCGATACCCGTGACACAGTTGGTGTTACCAGGCCCTGATGTTGCGAGTACAACACCCGTTTTACCGGTGGCGCGGGTGTAACCGTCAGCCATATGCGTTGCCGCTTGTTCATGGCGCACAAGAATATGACTTACTTTGTCTTGTTGGAAAATCGCATCATAGATATCCAAAACCGAACCGCCGGGGTAACCAAATATGAATTCAACATCCAATTCGGCCAGCGACTTGGTCAATAAAACTGCGCCTGAATAAAGCTCTTTTGTACTCATTGTGCTGCCTTTTAAATTTTTTTTGCCCTAAAACGAAAAAAACCCTCGGAGTGTTCTCGGAGGGTTTTAATGAATGTTTATGCGATGTTTCTTAATTCATTGAAAACCCGTGCCCTGGTACAAGCACCACGACAATCAGGAGAATAATGAATAGAATAAGATTTAACATCGTATAATTAATATTTGGATAAAGTTAATTTATATTTAAAGCAGTTACTCTAACTTGTCAACAATATTTTTACAATTCATTGAAAATAGTGGTCTATCAGTCATTTTGGTCATTTACTAAGTGGTAAAAATCGCTAAAATAGCGTTCACATTGAAAAAAATATCGCGGGGATTTATGAAAAGTTTTGAAGCAAATTTTGACGGATTGGTAGGACCAACTCACAATTATGCCGGTTTGTCAGAAGGTAATGTTGCGTCAAAATCGAACGCAAATGACATATCCAGTCCAAAGAGTGCAGCATTACAAGGCCTTCAAAAAATGAAAGCGTTGCATGATTTAGGAATGGTACAAGGGGTATTTGCACCGCAAGAGCGTCCTGATATTTTTTCCTTACGTCGTTTAGGTTTTTCAGGTACCGATGCTAATGTGCTTGAAAAAGCCTACAAAGAAGCACCATCGTTATTATCAGCATGCTGCAGTGCATCAAGCATGTGGACCGCTAACGCAGGCACCGTGTCGCCATCAGGTGATACCTTAGACGGTAAAGTGCATTTCACACCCGCTAACCTGACTAATAAATTTCATCGTTCATTAGAGCCTGATACAACCGGTAATATCCTTAAAAGTGTGTTTGCCGATGACAAGTACTTTGCCCATCACCTACATCTTAATGACAATGACCATTTTGGTGATGAAGGTGCGGCGAACCATACGCGCCTGTGTTCAAACTATGGCGAACAAGGTGTTGAAATATTCACCTTTGGTAAATACGCGTTTAACAGCAATATGCCGGCACCAAAGAAGTATCCAGCGCGTCAAACGCTAGAAGCGAGTCGTGCCGTCGCGCGTCTGCACGGATTGAGCGATGACAAAGTGGTGTACGTACAGCAAAACCCTGATGTTATCGATCAAGGTGTATTCCATAATGACGTTATCAGTGTCGGTAACCAAAATGTGTTGTTCTACCATGAGCAGGCGTTTTTAAATACCGAAGCTTTTTTAGCTGAAGTACAGCAAAAATTTGGCTCTGATGATGTGCACTTTATTAAAGTGGCAACGGATCAAGTCAGTGTTGATGATTGTGTTAATACCTATTTGTTTAATACCCAAATCATTACCTTGCCTAATGGTGATATGATCATCATTGCGCCAATGCATTGTCATGATAACCCAAGCGTGAAAGCCTACTTAGATGACTTAGTGACGCAAAATACACCAATCAAACAGGTTAAGTACTTTGATGTAAATGAAAGTATGAAAAACGGTGGTGGCCCAGCATGTCTGCGTTTGCGTATTGCTATGAACGAAGCGGAGTTAAATGCGGTTAACCCTAATTGTTTGATGTCTGACAGCTTATACAGCACATTAACGGCTTGGGTAAACAAGTATTATCGTGACACCTTAAGCTTTGATGATTTGCGTGATCCACAGTTGTTGCTTGAATCAAGAGCGGCATTGGATGAGTTAACGCAAATTTTGAAAATCGGTTCTGTGTACCGTTTCCAACAGTAAAACGTTATATTTATGCAATAAAAAACGCCACAATCAATGTGGCGTTTTTTGTTTTTAATAACGTCTAAGTCGTTATGCTGTCGTCGCTTGCATCAGTGCCAAACAATCTTTAATCGCGTCTGCGGTATAGACAATGTCGGCTTCACTGATGTCTAAATGGGTGACAATACGCAATGGGCTGCGCGGCGATATCAAAATACCTTCCGCTTTCAATAACTGACACAGCAATTCGTCATTGATGGACGGCTCAACATCGACATAGAGCATATTGGTTTGTAATGGACGTGGTGATAAGCCATCAATCTGGGCTAACAAACTGGCCAATTTTTTGGCGTTGTTATGGTCATCTTTTAGGCGAGTGACATGGTTGTCTAAGGCATAATCCATGGCTGCCGCTATCATACCCGCTTGACGAGTGCCGCCACCGACCATTTTGCGAATACGGCGGGCACGGGCAATCAATTCTTTGCTGCCACATAATACCGAGCCCATTGGTGTCCCTAAGCCTTTAGAAAAGCAAATTGAGATCGAATCAACATATTGGCAAATGTCGCTCAGTTCAATATTAAGCTCGGTTAGGGCATTAAAGATACGTGCACCGTCTAGGTGAATACTCAAACCATGATCGTTGGCAAATTCACGAGCCTGTTGAAAATATGACAGCGGGATGATCTTGCCGCAATGGGTATTCTCTAAGCTCAGCAATTTGCTCATCGCGAAATGCTGGTCATCGTCTTTTAGAACGGCCTTGATATCGTCAAAGGCTAATTCACCACTTGGTTGTTCAACAACGGTTTGAGGAACGACTGAGCCAAGTACGGCTGCGCCGCCGGCTTCATAGAGATAGGTATGGTAGCCTTGACCTGTGATGTACTCTTCACCGCGGGCACAGTGAGCAAGTAGCGCACATAAATTGGATTGCGTACCTGAATTCACCACCATCGCCGCTTCAAAGCCGGCCATTTTGGCAATACGTTGCTCGAAAGCATTAACCGTTGGGTCATCAGAATAAACATCATCCCCCAATTCTGCGCTGGTCATTGCCTGTTTCATGGCGTCGGTAGGGCGGGTTACCGTATCAGAACGAAAATCTATCATCTTGTATGAATATATCTGTTGGGTTATTTACAGGCTAAGTTAGTGGTCTGTCCTGCCAATGTCAACGTCGGTGAGCATTCTATTTGCAATTGCCTTGAGTTTTGGCGAACTTGCACGGATGAATCAGTGCAATGTGGCGCTCAGTACTTATTAAAAAAGGAGCATAAAAAAGGCGCTTAAAACAGCGCCTAGAGAATATCAACTCATATAACAACATATGAGGTTAGATAACGTTAAATTAGAATTGGTAACTTAATCCAACTTTGTAATTGCTGCCATCCGCTTGATAGTTCATCACCGTTTGGTAATCCTCATCAAAGACGTTGTTAAACTTGGCGTTGACCGACAAGGCATTGGTTAGCTGATAACTTGCCGCGATATCGACCACCACAAAAGAGTCTAATTCTCCAGCAGAGTCTTGACTGTCATCATGGTAATTCACCAAGGCGGTTAACATCAATTGCTGCCAATCAAAGTCTATTTGATAACTGGCGGTTTTCTCCGGACGACGCAACAACTCTAACCCTGTGCTTTCATCTTCGGTTTCGATATAGGCAAAACTGACGGTGTGAGTAAATAGGCTGGTTGCCAATGTTGCCGACAGTTCAGCGCCTTTGATATTGGCATTATTGATGTTTTCTGGCTGCCATAAACCAAATTGATTTGGCGCCCAAGCGATTAAATCTTCAATGTCTGATTCAAACACAACCGCTTCAAACTGACCTTGTAGGTGAGGAAATAAAAAACGATGACGTAATAGTATTTCGCTGCTGTCTACTTGTTCAGGCTTTAGGTCTGGATTCCCCGAACCCGGCCAATAAAGGTCGTTAAACGACGGCGCTTTAAAGCCTGTACTGCGTGTTGCTGACACTAGCGTATTGGCATTAATTTGATAACCGAGACTGACATTGTAGGTGTTTTCGCTGCCTGTGTGTTCAATGTCATCATAACGGTATGCTGCTTCAGCAAGCCATTGATCTTGTTTGATTTGAGTCTGCACAAATACCGCGGTCACATCGCGCTCGTCAATCGCCCAACCTTGAAATCCTGGAGTCCACGGATCTTTGTCGGTGTTGGTTGAAACCTGCTCTTCATAATAATCACCACCTAAAGTCAGGCTGGCATTAGGGTTAACTTGCCAAAGGCTGATCAAGCTAACTTGATCGCGCTCGGTTTTGATTTCATCACCATTGCTTTTTTTGATGCCATTACCAAAAGTGGTTGCTTGGTCTTGACTCTTGCCGTAGCTCAATTGCGTGGTCAGCAGATCACCTGCGTATTCACCGCCAACTTTGACGCTGTAATTGTCATGCTCTTGTTCATTGGCATAAAACGCTGGGCAAATGCTGGTTGGATCGTCCCAACAAGGACTTTCCGGATAACTGGCGTCGTATTCACTGCCGCCTTCTTCAATGCGACCGACCAGCGAAACACTGAAGCGTTGGTTAAGTTGAGATTTACCATTTATGCTGGCTGACAATCGGTCGTAACCATCATCATCAGGCTCATTAACGTCATATGGGTAAGGATCGCTGCTGTATGCATTAAAGCCATCGCTGTCTTCTCCGGCAACCGATACGGTTAATTGATGGGTTTCATTACCCAAACCAATCGCCGCATCAGCGTGTTGGTAACTATGCGAACCGGCAATGATATTAATCGCCCCTTCGCCTGCAGCATATTGTTTGCTGAAGATTTGAATCACACCACCTATGGCATCGCTGCCCCAAAGTGCGGCGCGAGGGCCTTTAACGACTTCAATTCGTTCTATTTGCGCAGGACTAATGGTCGATATATTGGTGTAGCCTAATGTCGCTGAATTTACACGCACGCCATCAACCAAAATCAAGGTATGATTGGCGTTGGCACCACGAGTAAAAATAGATTGCACTTGGCCGCCACCACCTTGGCTGGCGATATTAATACCTGCAACGGTGTCTAGCAATGCCGCTACGTTTTCAACCTGCAATCGACTGATTTGCTCGCTGGTAATGATCTGCGCGCTAGATAATGCAGTAAATTGTTGCTGTGTTGTTCTGTTTGCCGTGACCAGCATTTGCTCATCAACGTGTTGCTGTTGTGCTGCGCTGCTAAATGCGCTTACACCAGCGGTTAAAGTCAAACTCAGTTTATTTACGGTAAATCGTTTATTATTTTTCATATTTCCTCACTACAGGTGCCCACCGCACCTATGAAAATATCGCTTAAATCGGTCTCCGGGCTTTTGAATATAAAATTCAACTACCGTTGCGGGGGCAGCACAGGACTGTTCCGACGGCACGATACCGTGCGGATGTCACCTGTTTCCCTTTTCATTCGATTACCTGGTTTAGGTTCGAAAACTTAAGCGGGATTGATGTTCCTTCCTTGGGCTCTTTTCCCTAATAGCAGATCATAGCGAACTAATGATTCTGCTTACGTTGCCGATAATATAATCGGCTGTTGTCAATGTGCTGGCACAGACTCTGCAATTCATCCAGTAGGCGATAACTCATACGATGTAAGATATCGGCATTAGGTCGAATGATTTGTTGATGCTGTGCTGCACGAACGCTGTTGTATTGTTGCCAATCTATGGCATCACTGGCCAAACCGTGACTCGATGTGGGCTGGATAATAATGCTTGGGTTGGCAACAATCACTTGTTCAAGATTGATTTGCGGGTAGTCTGAAATCGCATCTTTAAATGGGTTGGTCGCTCCGCATACCGTCAATTGTTGTTGCGGCCATGCATTGCCTGCGACGGTGGTTAACGGTTTTGGCCAAAGCTCATAAAACACCTTGATACGCTGTTTGTCTTGGTATTGCTGACGCAAGTTCGCCAGCCGAGTACGGTATTCTTTGGCTTTTTGTTCGGCAATGTCACGACGACCTGTTAGCTTGCCTAACCATTGAAATTCCTTGGCAACATCTTCTAGCTGGCGAGGATCAGAATACACTACCGTTAACCCGTGTTTTTGCAGTTGTTCAATGTCGCTCATTGGTACGCCAGTTTTCCAAGCGATAATGATATCCGGTTGCAATAACAGTATTTTTTCGATGCTCAGCCTGGCGTAATTGCCAACTCGCGGCAATTGTTTGGCTTTGGCAGGGTGGTCCGAATGTTCTGATGCGGCAATGATTTGCTCATAGGCACCTATATCGTCGAGCATCTCAACAATATGCGGCGCAAGCGCGATAATTCGAATCGACGGACCGGTTTTGACATCATCAGCTAGCCTTGCATCGCTGGATACCTCATCAGGCAACGCATTGACGGCGATAGGCAGCACACAGGTGAGTGCAGCGACAATCTGTATTGCTCGTTTAAGTTTGAGCTGACATGAGCCTATCAAGCCAGCGGTGTTATTACCCATCAGAAAATCCATTATGTTTGTCTGTTTTACCAATCCAAGCCAGCTTGCGCCTTGATGCCATTATCAAAGGCGTGCTTGACTGACTGAACTTCCGAGACGGTATCGGCCAAGTCGATTAAGCGTCTGTGACAGTTGCGACCGGTGATGATCACATGCTGGTTAACAGGACGTTGTTCAATGGCTTCAATCACCTCGTCAATATCAATGTAGTGATAGCTGATCATGTAGGTGATTTCATCGAGCAAAACCATGTCGATACTGTCGTCTGCGAGCAGCTTTTTCGCTGCTAACCAGGTTGCTTGTGCCGCTTGCGTATCTTGCTCTTTATTTTGCGTTTCCCAGGTAAAGCCGGTTGCCATAACATGAAAATCAACGCCGTGTTGTTGCAGTAAATTGCGTTCGCCACATTCCCATCCACCTTTGATAAATTGCACAACACTGGCGCTTAAACCATGGCCAACGGCACGAGCGACGGTGCCAAACCCTGAGGTAGATTTGCCTTTACCATTACCGGTTATCACCAGCACTAGGCCTTTTTCGATGGTGGCTTTGGCGATACGCTCATCAACTTGCTCTTTTAGTTTTGCTTGGCGTTGCTGATGTTTTTGTTGTTGCGATTGGGCATTATTGCTCATAGGTTATTTCCATGTTGTTCATTTGTCTGAGCGCGATTAGCGCTTTGATAAAAGCGTGTACAGGCAGCGAGTAGGGCGTCAATATCGAGATGTTGACTTACTTGCTGCGCTAAATAATCAAGGCTGTGATCTTCAATTTGTTGCTTGTTAGACGCATTGGTTGAGGCGCATGCATTGGGTTTCACCCACTCTAGTATGGCGTCTCGAGGTTGTTGTTGATCAAATATGCCGTGTAGATAACTGGCCATGATTTGCCCATCTTCGCTCATATAGGCATCGGCAATCTCATCGCCAACATCTGCATTGGTATTCTCAGTACCTTGGTTTAGGTGTTTGCCGGTGACATTAAGTCTCTTCGTTGGGTTTGCATGGCTGCTTGCCTGCAAGCAACTTTTACCCGCATGTATTTCATAGCCACTGACATCAAGTCTATGACCATTAAACTCTATGTTGCAGTCAACATTGGCGAGCTGTTTTTGCGCAGACAAGCTAGTGTCAATCGCCAACAAACCTAAACCTGTTGTCTGTTGCACATCGCTTTCGACGCCATGCGCATCCGTTATATTGCAACCCAGCATTTGTAGACCGCCACAAATGCCAATGACCTTGCCACCGTATCGCAAATGTTGATTGATATTGTGGTGCCAACCTTGTTGTCTGAGGAAGTGAAGGTCGGCTTGTACGTGTTTACTGCCCGGCAAAATGATCAGATCACAGGCTGGCAATGGTCTACTGGCAAGAAAGTCATTAGAGCCATTAGCGTCGCTGCCTGCTGCGTTAATTTTATCAGCGCCTTTTTCAGTGCCTTGGTGAAAAATTAATTCGACGTTATCCTGCCAACGCAACACATCGAAATCGCTGTGATTACTCATTCTTGGCAATACCGGCACGACAATTTTTATGCGGTCTTGCTCATTACTTTGCGACACGCTTTGTTGCGCATTGACGCTGTCTTCATCACTTAAGCGTAAGTCATATAAATAGGGCAGCACACCCAGTACAGGCTTGCCAGTGCGTTGTTCAAGCCAATCAATCCCAGGTTGCAGCAAACTGATGTCACCACGAAAACGATTGATAACAAAACCGACAACCCGGTCTTGCTCGCTTTGGCTAAGCAAATCTAGAGTCCCGACTAAATGCGCAAAGACACCGCCTTTATCGATATCAGCGATGATGATCACCGGGCAATCTGCCGCTTCTGCAAAGCCCATATTGGCAATATCACCTTCTCTAAGGTTTATCTCAGCAGGACTGCCAGCCCCCTCAACAAAGATATATTGGTACGTTTGACAAAGGCGTTGATGTGATTGCATGACCGCCTTTAGCGCCTTAGGTTTGTAGGCATGATAGGTGGTCGCTTGCATGGCGGATAAGGCTTTGCCATGCACGATGATTTGCGCTTTAGTATCGGAATGTGGTTTTAATAAAATCGGATTAAAGTCGGTATGGGGCGCGACTCGTGCCGCGTTGGCTTGCATTGCCTGAGCACGGCCAATCTCACCGCCATCGTCAGTTACCGCGCTATTCAGCGCCATATTTTGCGGTTTAAATGGCGCAACACTGAGCTTTTTGTTGGCAAATATGCGACACAACGCAGCCACTAAGGTGGTTTTTCCGGCATCTGACGTGGTGCCTTGCACCATGACTGTCATAGCGGTATTGGCTGTGTTGAGGTTATTATTCATTGCTACTTACCTCATGCGTCGCATTAACACTAAAAAGAAGATACTGCCTAAGGCGGAGGTAATGACCCCGATTGGGATCTCTTGACCGTCTAGTAGGGTGCGCGCCAAGACATCGACCCAGACCAGAAAGCTGCCGCCGATAAGTGCACTAAAGACAATGAGTTTAAAACTGGTTATCGCCAATAAATTGCGCACCACATGGGGGATCATTAAGCCGACAAAGCCAATACCACCACAAAACGAGACAATAATGGCACAAACTAAGGCACACAATATTAATACACTAAGACGTAACGCATCGACATTTACGCCGAGTGTTTTTGCGCTTTCATCACTTAACAATAACGCATCTAATTGGCGACTTAATATCAAAGATACGGTAATCGCCAGTAGCACCACTGGCAACATCACCCAAATGGCATCGCTATCCGCTGAGGCGAGAGAGCCCATTAGCCAAAAGATCACTCGATTCGACGAGAATGCATCGCCCGTATAAAGAATAAAGCTAGTGATGGAGCTCAATAAGAATGACACCGCCACACCCGCCAGTAATAAATGCTCGACTCGGCGCCAATTGTTATGGGTCAATACCGCGACCACCATGGCAACGGCAAATAAAGCGCCAATAAATGCCGACAATGGCAAACCAATGACTTGCCAGTGAGGTGGCAGCAAGGTTGCCAAGGTGGCCCCTAGTCCAGCACCTGCGACAATGCCAAATAAATAGGGATCGGCGAGTGGGTTGCGAGTTACGTTTTGCATTAACGCACCGGCAACCGCTAATCCGGCACCAGCAAGAAAACCGGCGATGACTCGTGGTAGGCGAATATCAAATAATATGGTTTGGTGTAATTGATTATCGCAACGTTGCAAGCAGGACAATAACTGTTGATGCGACACCCCTGTAACGCCAAGCCCTAATGCAACAAAGATGCTGATCAAGGCGAGGATACTGCATGCGATTAACGCCGGGATATAGCGACTTTTAACTCGCATCAGTAGCTCCTCTCGGGTTTACCATACCCGGTAAAAACTGCACTTGTACTTGTGAATTTTGCTTGTCGTCAACATAACGATGAACCTGACAAGGTACATTAAACACCTGTTGCAAGGTGGTCTCTTTTAATACCTCTTCTGGCTTGCCAAAGGCGACAACTTCACCGTGATTCAGCATTAAAATGCGATCGCTATAATAGCTGGCTAGGTTAAGATCATGCAGACTCATTACCAAGGTAAGGTCGAGCGAACTGGCCAACGATAAAATCTGTTGTTGGTAATAAATATCTAGGTGATTGGTCGGCTCGTCCATCAGCAATATCTTTGGGTCTTGTACGATGGCTCGCGCAATCATGACCCGCTGTTGTTCGCCGCCTGATAGGGTATTAAAGTGCTGCTCTTGTTTATCGAGTAGGTCGACTTTTTCAAGTGCCATACTGATTTTATGATGGTCGGCATCGCTGTCTGTTTCAAACCAGCTTTTATGTGGAATGAGCCCCATGTGAACCACTTCACGACAACGCAGTTGAAACGGGTTGCTGTGGTGCTGGTTTACAACGGTAATATGTTGCGCAATGTCACGGCGGCTAAGCTGTTTGAGGTTTTTATTATGAACATAAATATCGCCACTGTCGGCGTCGATAAGACCGGCTAGGCATTTTAATAATGAGGTTTTTCCGGCGCCATTGGGCCCGACAATACTGATGGATTCGCCGCGCTCTATCGCAAAAGAGACTTGCTTGAGTATGGATTGTTCGTCGACTTGCCATGTTAATGATTGGCACGTCAAAACCTTGTTGCTCATATGACCGTTTAAACCCGCTACCTTAAAAATAAGGCGCTTAACCAAAAATGGGATAACCAGCAGGTCAGCAGTTAGGGCAATGATATGACATTGACGACAACAAACAAAAGACCGACTTGCTTCGCGTTACCCGCACGAATACTGTCCTTTTACAGGCAGGTCTCCTGACTCGTAAAGTGATAACCTTGACCGCATTGTTGGCCTGATCATCCAGTTTTTAACCTTCCCGGAACCGCTTGTTTCCAGTGGTATGCAGGGCACTCACCCTTTAAAAACGCTTTACTTACAGTTGCGGGAACAGTTGAGGACTTACACCTCATTCCCTATTAAGTTCTTGTTTATCGGTTAGCTTTTGCTAAGTAAAACAACAGAACACCTGTTAAAGTTTCGCCACTATAGCAGTTTAGACGTCTAAATAAAACTGTTTGTTGCTATCCGTTGGAATTTTGTTGGCTGAGATTGTCAACGGTCGCAGTACATGCCGGAATAAAGGTCTCAATGAAGTAATCCACCTCGGGCATATCGGCTTTAATTTGATTGAGCTTGTGTTTGAGGTTTTTCTCAACGTGTTCAAATTCAGGATTGTTATGATACAGTTCGGTCACCGCTTTGATATAGGCAACCAATATATCGGCGGCTTTAACCACGGCTTTGAGCTCGGTATCGACATCATCTTGCACGATGATCTCGGCAAACACTTGCTGTAACTCTTCTGGCAAGGTAGCTAAGCATTCTTGCTCAGCCAAGCCTTCAATCTTTTTAAACTCACGAGAAATTTGCTCGTTAGCGTATTTGGTCGGGCTGACCACATCACCATAGCGAGTTTCTGCGGCTTCGTGATACAAGGCAATTGTTGCTGCTCTGTCTGCGTTGAGGTTGCCGTTAAATTTTTGATTGCGGATCACCGCAAGTAGGTGGGCAACAACCGCGACTTGATGCGAGTGTTCGGCAATGTTCTCTGCTTTTACACAATACATTAGTGCCCAGCGCTTGATCAGAGGCATACGAAACAACCAGGCTAAAAATGTACTGTCCATTGAATATCCTAATCTTGTGAATAATGACTGAAAAAGTGCTCGAGGCGGTTAACCGCGTCGATTAAATCTTCAGCGTGAGGCAAAAATACTAAGCGAAAATAAATGCCTTCGGTTAGATTAAAGGCGCTGCCTTGTACCACCAGCATTTTTTCTTGGCGCAAAATATCGAGCACCATTTGTTCATCGTCATCAATGCCAAGTTGTTCGCCATCGACTTTGACAAACAAATACATCGCGCCTTTGGCTTTATGACAACTCAGACCATTAATGTTATTGATCATTTGATGGGCTATATCGAGTTGGTTCTTTAAACGGCCACCATCTTGCACTAACTCTTTAATGCTTTGATAACCACCTAATGCGGTTTGTATGGCATGTTGGCAGGGCACATTCGCGCACAAACGCATAGAGGCAAGCATGGTTAAGCCGTCAAGGTAACTGCGCGCTTTTAACAAGGGGCCTGTGAGCATCATCCAGCCCGCGCGAAAGCCGGCGATTCGGTAATTTTTAGACAGGCCACCCATGGTGACCACTAAGACATCTTCGCTTAAGCTGGCGGTAGGGGTGTGCGTGGTGCCATCGTATAACACCTTGTCGTATATCTCGTCAGAAAAAACGATTAAGCCATGCTGCTCGGCTAACGCCAAAATTTGCTCCAAGACTTCTTTTGGATAGACAGCACCGGTAGGATTATTTGGGTTAATTAAAACAATGGCTTTGGTATTTTTATTGATCTTGCTGGCGATATCGTCCATGTCCGGATACCAGAACTTTTGTTCATCGCAACGATAATGTACAGGGTTGCCACCAGATAAGGCGACGGATGCGGTCCACAACGGGTAATCCGGTGCCGGTATCAACACTTCATCACCTTCGTTTAACAACGCCTGCATGGCCATAACAATCAGCTCACTGACGCCATTGCCAATAAAGATATTTTCGACATCAAGGTTTTTCATTCCAAACTGTTGATAATATTGCATCACCGCAACTCGGGCTGAATAGATGCCTTTAGATTCACTATAACCTTGTGCCGTCGGTAGATTATGGATGACATCGCGCAAGATATCGTCTGGGGCGAGAAAGCCAAACGGGGCAGGGTTACCAATATTTAGTTTTAATATTTTATGGCCTTCTTCTTCCAGTCGTTTTGCTTCATCAGCAATACGACCGCGAATGTCATAACAGACCCCACTTAATTTGTTTGACTTTAAGTACTCGCTCATTGGTTACAGCTTAATAATTGATTTTCTTAATGATTGCTTTAAGGATAACTAAATTTGTGACATTTGAAATACTTACTGACACTTTTTTTTAGGTATTAGTGCAATAAATTCGGTATAACTTATGACATGCCCTAAAATTGAAGTATGAAGAGGTACGTGATATGCCATTACCATTATTGTGGCTAGGCGCTGCTGTTATTGGCGCCGCTGCCGTCAACGAGCTTGATGAAAAACGCAAGCGGCAAGAACATTTGCGCACCAAGGGCGAAGGCGATCAAACACGTCAACGTTTATCAAAACATGACAGTGGTGTCGCTAAATACCCGAGTGAAGTGTTTGCTAATGAGATGCCGGCGATTGTTAAACCCGGTGCGCTAATCTGTTGCGGCTTAGGCGGCGTGCTTGATCATACCGGCATTTGGGTAGATGACGATACCATTGTCGAATTGCATGGCTCAGGCCTTATCAAGGCGATATCGCCACAACGCTTTTTGCAAGAACGCTCGGGCAGTGAAATCTTTGTTGCCTGTGATTCCAAAGGTAATGCATTAGCCGATGCCATCACCGCAGAAAGAGCCGCCAAGAAAATTTTCGAATACCAAGACTACCATCTGATCAAAAACAACTGCCATCGTTTTGCTTGGTATTGCATCAGCGGTCTACGTGATGACGTGACCACCTTTCATCAATTGAATAAAAACTTATCGAAGCGATTTAATCGTAAAATTTACTGGGATAAATGGCACTTTAACGCATGAGCAGAGCATTAGGAGCAATGATGGCTAAATTGAAATCGATTGGTATTGTTTTCCTGGCTAAATTAATCGCCTTGGCGTTTGCAGGGTTTGGTTTAATTGCAGGCCTGTTATACGCGTTTGTCGGATTATGGGCTGATCTCACCAGCACTGGCGTTAATTGGGGCAGCCTGTTTGCTTTTGGCGCGATTGTCGGTATGCCGGTATTATTCGCCTTGGTTGGTTTTATCTTAGGCGCCATGTCATCTGTTGCCTACAATGTAGTGTCGGCAAAATTGGGCGGTATCGAAATGGATGCGGAATCTTATTAACGTCTATTCACCCTATAAACTTTTCACTGACTTTGTGGTCTACTGGTAAGGTATTTATATAACCAGCTAGAAAGGGAATAATAATGAAAAGCAGATGGTTATTTTATCTGTCGGCAGCTGTGGTATTGCTGTACGGTGCGCTAGGCGTGGTTATTCCGCAAAGCCAGAAAATGGAATTGCTTGAATTGTACCCCTATGTTGATGACATCAGTAACGACCTGATCCGCAAAGTGTGCAGCATGATGATGCTGTCTTCTATAGTATTAGCCGCGGCATTTGTCATGATAGCCAGATTTTTAGCTGAGCCAACACACTATGAGCGATTACGCAAAGCAGCGATACTGTTGTTAGTCTACCCGTTTACCGTGATTGTCGCTGAAGTTGTAGGTAGCGGTATGGTGTATGCGCACCTAACTGACGTGAGTTTTGAGCTGGAAATATCATCGGCTAAGTTTATGAATATCATGTTTGCCATCACCTTATTTGCTATCGCCCGATCACAAAAAAAATTGCGACATAATAATCAACCGGATGCGGTTTAGATGTGGTTTTTTGCAGACTATGGTTGGCTTGTTAGGTATCCTCTGTCACCAAGTAGCTGCCAATCTTGTCATCTGTTTTAAACAGCGATAAATAGGTGTCGATAAACCATTCTTTTGCACCATTTACGGCTAATACTTGTTCGCGTGTAACTTGGTAACAATCAAAAATATCATCTTTGACAAAAGGTGAGTCCTCGCCATTTTGAATGGTGAAAACTCGACCTTTATCAGTTGTATAGATATGACATGTCACTGCACAATCTTTGTGATTGGTGTTTGGCCATTCACCAGTAATAAATGAAAGCCAAATATGGCGCTTGCTCTGATGCTCAAGCATAGCAAGACAAAAAGCTGTTTCATGTTCATCACTATATTTAAACATGCCGCGAATAAATTTATTCTCGTGATCTCTACCGCATTTACATTTGCGATAATATTCTTTTCGATTCTCAATCATCGACATTTTCGCCATACTTCCGTGAATGCATAACGCCGTTTTAAGCGGCAAATTGCAGTTAGCTAAAATAAGTGAGGCACGAACAAAAAGCCAACTGTAATTTGTCCGTCTTGAAAACCCTTGTTAGGCAGTACAATTACTAAGATTTACAGATCATCGTTTGCATCTTTCTCTGTCTTCTTATCGTGCAGTTCATTTACAAACGAAACATTGGTAACCATGACGATGAAGATGGCTTTTAGCTGCAAAAACACTAAGTAGAAAACGGAGGAAATCCCTAGAAGCTTTAATAGATGCAAAGTATTCAAATCAGAAATAGACTTATATACCAATAGGTAAAGCATATTAATTAATAGCAACGAGGATATTACAAAAGCTGAAGTTAATACAATTAAAACTAAGTTTTCAATTCTCTTTGTTTCGTCTGTAGGAATGATACTTACAGTACTTGGGGATGTATATGCAGCTATAGCCTGAGGATATGAATAAGCAATCCAAATCCCTGCAAGGGTGAAAACAGCCGCGGCTATATTTTGTAATGTACCCATTATTGGTTTTAAATCACCTAACGTTACGTTATCAACTAAGAAGTAACCTAAAGCTAAGCTAGTCACAATATAAAAAGAATGCGGAACAATCCTACTTTTGATAAAAATTAAGAACGCTTTAAGTACTTCCATAGACTTTTTATTAAGCAGCATCTTCCTCTCCTACGACATTATCCTGCTCTACTGATTCATCGCTTGGTATCTGAACTAGTAAATCATCACGTAACCTAATTAATTCATTCAAAACGATTTCCGCTGGATAATATGTATTATCATCGGTAAGTGGGGCTAACAATATTTGTTCACGACTTACGTATTTATTAAACCAACGAGTAGTATCATTTCCTGCCTCTCTAAAGCCAACATTATTCCATTTATCTAGGGGATTATACTCTGCATCATGTACTTTAATGATATCAGCCACTTCAGATTCCGTAAGTGTTGCTTCTTCAATAATTTCCACATGCTTACTAAATGTCTTTTTACCTTTTACTTTTGACCAAAGGTTGAAAAAGGAATCTTTGTCATCACTTTTTTGAGTTGTAATAGTGTCCCTTACAACAATGTGACTTATCCTTTGAGCTAGCCTCGCTGCATTGGCTTTATCGGAGTTTAACTCTTTTGTGCTTACCTGAAACTTAGAGCGCATTGCTCTAGTGTTATCTCGTGTCATATACGTTATGAACTTTCTGATAATTGCGGTACCGGTATTAGGGTTTGTACTTTCACTCTCATTAGTTTTTTTTCTAGGATGAGCTATTCGATAATCTAAGCACCTCTTTAAGTAATCACAAACCTCTTTAGTCATGGCTGATGAATGAGTGAAGTTTACTGACGCTATTACATTTCTACTTGGAATAAACCAGTAATACATTGGTTGCCCTAAAAAAGCACTCTGACCTTTAACTTTAGGATCAATTTTTATTGAGTCACTTGTATCAGAACCAACTTTAGCATCAGGGGCAATACCACTAACTTTCCCGCTATCATCACCAAACCTTTTCCATAACACTAATAAAGTATCTTTGGTTGTGGGATCTTGTGAAATGCTTTTGCAATAAATTTGCGTTCTTCTAGGATGTGACTTGGTATCCCAAGGAATAGTTTGATTAAAATCTCTGTTCTCAACCCAATTACAGAAGCTATCTATTATTTCTTCCATTGAGCCTTCTTCATAAACAGATTTATGATCTTTTGATGAGTAAAATCCGCATTGTTTTACCTCAAAGAAACTAATTGAACCTTTATCCATGATTTTCCCTATCTTGTTTGTTACTCATAAAGTTAATATTTACACTAATACTGAAGTACTGCCTAATGTCCTAATAAGAGGCTTTTAATCGTTGGCTATAATATTTCGCGAAGCGGACTCAGCCAACTGTTAAAAGTCCTGCTTTATTGGCTTGTTAGTTGCTTAGAATTCAGAACCTTCACGCCAATCTTTAAATTCACCTATTGCATCCGATGTGCACTTTAAAGCTTGTACGTGAGTTTCTCCTTTACCGTAGATTCCACAATCTTGGCATTCACAAAGGTAAAATTTAGCACTGATTTTGTAGGTATTGAGTTCTTTAAGCCCACATTGTGGACAATCTTCAACTTCGAGTAACGATCGAGCTTTAGTTTCCTTTTTAGCTTTTGCTATCATCGCATTTACTTTGGCGTTTTCTGCTTTTGATATAGCTTCTCGTTTTTGTTGAATATCTCTAATTCTTTTGGCTTCTTGAGGGTTAAAAACCCCACCAACATAGTTAGCAGGATTTTCTTCAGGAAAATCCTCGAAATACTCTGACCATTCACCCATATTTATTCTCCTTAATTGATTGGATGCACCATTTGCAACTAACAGTATATTATGTAGACGGCTCAGTAAATCCCGTCCTTGAATGCCCTCATAAACTATCAGAAAAGATAAATAATTCAATCAATTAAAGCTTTTTTTGGTAGCTTTTTTTGTACCTTTGCCTATTGCATTGCTGTCTTAATTAACCTAAGGCTACAATTTAGCTGTTTGTGATGATATTTCAGATAGTTAGAGGCGATAAATGGTTGGTTGCGGAGCATTACTAAGCGGGCTCAGTAATATCTAAAACGATAGGCAAGAACATTGACAAGAACAATTATAATTAGCGGCAAATAAAAAGGGGCCTGTGTAAGCACAGACCCCTTTTTTGAAAGATTACGCGTTTACTTGTTGATGATAAATTCGCTTGCTTCGCTGATTTTAAGCATTGATTTTTCACCACTGACGCGGCTTTTGTATTCAACTTCTTCTGCATCTAGGTTACGTTCACCAATGATGATGCTGTGTGGAATGCCCATAAGCTCCATGTCTTTAAACATAACACCTGGGCGTTCTTTACGATCATCAAACAAAACCTCAACACCTGCTTCGGTAAGCTCAGCATAAAGCTTTTCTGCTGTTTGCTGTACGCGTGCCGACTTGTGCATGTTCATTGGGATGATCGCGACTTTGTATGGCGCAATTGCGTCAGGCCAAATGATGCCGTTTTCATCGTGGTTTTGCTCAATGGCTGCCGCCACGATACGAGATACACCAACACCGTAACAACCCATGGTCATGGTTTGGTTTTTGCCTGACTCGTTAAGAACGGCGGCGTTCATCGCTTTGGCGTATTTATCACCAAGTTGGAAAATGTGACCAACTTCGATACCGCGTTTAATTTCTAATGTACCTTGACCACAAGGACTTGCATCACCGGCTACAACATTGCGAATGTCAGCAACTTGGTAGTCGTTAATGTCACGATCAAAGTTAGCACCGGTAAAGTGGAAACCGGTTTCGTTCGCACCACAAACAAAGTCAGCTAAGTGCGCGGCACTGCGATCGACGATTACTTGACATGTTAAGCCTACCGGGCCAATAGAGCCTGCATCACAGCCAGCGGCTGCATTGATTTGTTCATCATTAGCAAAAGTTAATGGGCTAGCAACACCGGCAATTTTTTCGGCTTTGATTTCATTAAGTTCATGATCGCCACGCAACACTAATGCAATAACAGGCGCTTGTTCGCCTTCTTCCGCTTCACCAAGTACCAACAAGGTTTTGGCAACTTTATCGGCGGTGGTGTTAAAGAAGCTCGTGACATCGTCAATCGAGTGTACGTCTGCTGTAGCCGTTTTTTCTAATGATTGAGTAGCAGCAGGGCGTTCGCCTTGTGGCGCAACAGCTTCTGCTTTTTCAATGTTCGCGGCATAGTCACTTTCGGTGCTAAAGGCGATGTCATCTTCACCAGAGTCTGCCAATACATGAAATTCATGAGATGCGTCACCACCAATAGAGCCGGTATCGGCAATTACTGGACGATAATCTAAACCTAGTCGATCGAAGATACGACAGTAGGCTGCGTGCATCGCATCATAGGTATTTTGTAAACACTCTTGCGATAAGTGGAATGAGTACGCATCTTTCATCAAAAATTCACGGCCACGCATGATGCCGAAACGAGGGCGAACTTCGTCACGGAATTTGTGTTGAATTTGATACAAGTTAATCGGTAGTTGCTTGTATGAGCTCATTTCATTGGCAATCAACTTAGTGATCACTTCTTCATGAGTTGGTCCCAATACAAAGTCACGATTGTGTCGGTCTTTAAGGCGTAAAAGCTCTGGACCATAATCATCCCAACGACCAGACTCTTGCCATAAATCAGCTGGCAAAACCATCGGCATTAAGGTTTCAATCGCACCGGCGCGATTCATTTCTTCACGTACGATATTTTCTACTTTTTTCAACACTTTCAGACCGGTGGGTAACCATGTATACATGCCTGAGGCGACAGGTCTGATCAAACCTGCTCGCAACATATATTGGTGACTGATGACCTCAGCACTGGCTGGGGTTTCTTTAAGTGTTGAAAGTAAATATTGGCTAGTACGCATTGAGATGCAATTCCGTATGTTTAGAGTTACTTGGAAAATTAGGGGTATTCTAACAGCACCCGATAATTAGGCAAATGCTTAAACGTCTACAATTGTTAAAAATAGCGGATAAATGGGTGCTGAACGCGTTTAACGGCGTCGACGTTGAATGCTGCGTTTGATTTGCACGTGCTTATGGCGGCGGCGATTATGAAACCACCATCGATCACTTGGTGTTGACGCGGTTGGACATGGAACGTCACCGTAGGGGAAATACAGATGGTCGCGACTGACATCCAATTCTATTTTATGAGAATTGTTATCCGACTCTTTGTCTGAACTGTCATCAGCCATCTTGATGCCTCGATATGCTTTAGTGACAAACTTGTGATAAAAACTTAATAACAAGAATTAATTGCCTAGATATAACGTTGATATCGCGTTAACTGCATTAATGCTTACTGGTTAAATTTTGCACTATCATACAGCGAAATAGCCGTTATTTCAAATTTGCGGCGCTTAGACAAGATGCAAGAGATGTCTCGCAAACGCCCGTATGGTAATGCCTTAAGCAAAAAAACGCTTTTTAGAGACTAAAAAGCGTTTTGATATTAATGGGTAACGTGATTAACCGACGTTAAACGGTGACAACATTATTTTTGCTTATTTTTAAGCTGTTCTAATTGTTGTTTTTTTTGTTGGCGACGTTGCTCAATTTGTTGCTGCATCGCACCGCCTATGTGCTGTTCGCCACGTTCACTGGCAAGCGCCATTTGACGTTGACGTTCGGCATAACGCGCACGTTGCTGTTCACTGGTTTTATCGAAACAATGGTGACAGCTTACGCCTTTAACGTATTCTTCGCGCTGCATGTCTTCTTCGGTGATTGGCAAACGGCATGCGTGACATTGATCATAAGCGCTGCGCTCTAGATCGTGATTTACCGCGACGCGATCATCAAAAACAAAGCAATCGCCTTGCCACATAGTTTGTTCTTTATCTACGTCTTCAAGGTACTGTAAAATACCACCTTCTAGGTGATACACCTCATCGAAGCCTTGCTCTTTAAGGTACGCGGTAGACTTTTCGCAGCGGATACCGCCGGTACAATACATGGCAACTTTCTTGTGTTTTTGTGGGTCAAGATTGTCTTCAACGTATTGTGGGAATTCACGGAACGAATCGGTATTTGGGTTGATAGCGCCTTTAAAGGTACCGATCTCAATTTCATAATCGTTACGGGTATCAATAAGCAACACTTCAGGATCACTGATTAGCTCATTCCATTGTTCAGGTTTTACATAGGTGCCAACAACTTGTTTTGGGTCGATACCTTGTACGCCCATGGTAACGATTTCTTTTTTAAGCTTTACCTTAGTGCGTTTGAATGGCGCTTTATCGGTGAAGGATTCTTTGAAAGAAATTGGCTCAAGGCCTAAATCGTTATTTAGAAAAGAAAGTAGGGCATCGATACCAGCTCTTGAACCAGCAACAGTACCATTGATACCTTCTTGCGCTAATAACAAAGTACCAACGACTTGGTTATCTAGCATGGCTTGTAAAAGCTGTGGTTTGATTTCCTGGTAGTTTTCCAGGGTGACGAATTTGTACAAAGCACAAACAACGTACTTGCTCATAATATTTCCTCGCGAGTCGGAACGTAAATCCGAAGCAATTATTGTTGACATCAATTTGCGGGTTTCCCCTGCAACGTAACATCAACACTGTAAGATTATAGTGTATTAACGCGCTGCAGAGCGATGTACAACATAGCACCCAGTCTGACAGCGGCGCCATTATACGGAGCCAACAGTGAAAATTCATCCACAATATTAATAGGGTTATTGTGTGGGTGTAAAAAGGCCAATGGCAAGCCGATAGCCGGAGCTATTGGCTAATGCTCAATACCGTGCAGTCATTACCTTGAATTTGCCAGCGAATATTTAAATCGTACAGGCTCATTCCATACTCTTGCATATCATTACTTTTCTTACGATACGCAGGGCGGGGATCTTGGCTCAATACTTGTTCGATAAAGGTTTGTAATTGCGGGTATTGTGTCGTCAATGGCGCGAGTTGTTGCAACGCGCTGTCACTAAAGCCAATGGTTAATGATGACGATTGTGCATCGGGCGCCATCTGAGAGCTGGCGTCAACCACGACATCACTGTAAGGAATGTAGGGTTTAATATCGATGATAGGCGTACCGTCGAGCAAATCCAAGCCGCTGATATCAATGGCTAGGTTGTCATTGATACGGCTGATGCCTTCGAGCTTGACCACCGACATGCCGATTGGATTGGGTCTGTGAGTCGAGCGTGTCGCGAACACACCGGTTTTCTTGTTACCGCCAAGGCGAGGGGCTTTAACCAAAGGCTTCCAGCCACGTTCGATGGTGCCGTGAAATACAAACAACAACCATAGGTGGCTGTGTTGCTCTAAATCGCGAATAAGCTCGCTTTGGTTACAATCGAGTAAGAGTTCAATTTTACCATGGGCGGCGCTAACTAAATTGGGCTGGCGTGGAATAGCAAACTTTTCTTTGTAAGGCGAATGAATAACCGCAACCGGCGCCATATTAAAACTGTCTTGCATGGTTATTTTAACTCGTATGCCTTGCCATAACAGACTTTCATTTCGATGCATTGTGGGTCTTCAACGTAAACGCAAGAGGTGAACACAACCGCTTGTGCACCAATTTGTGCTGCTTGCTCTCTCGCCAAAGTACGTGCGTCAATGTCATTGGCTGGTTTGTCGTTTGCTTTGGCTTTGCAACTGTTGCCTTCGACCAAGCCTAAATAATTTGCTGTGTCAGGTAATGTCTGTTCAGTAAACATTTGCACATTGGTCGCGGCAAAATATTCGTCAAAGTTTTCTTTATCTATGTTGGTTTGTACATGCGGACCAAAACTACAACCTGCAATCATCAGGCTGAATATACTGGTTAGACTAAGGGAGATTATTGTTTTCATTATTTTCGTTATCTTTAATAGGTCATAAATTGTACATAAAAGTGTCATATAAATGTCACACTAGGGGCGTATCTTAGGTGATGTTAACTTTAATTGATGTTCACTCGCTGGTTTCTGTTAACTTCAATTTCGTACCCCCCTTACAACGCCAGTATGCCAGTAATTTCGGCTACTGGCATTTTTATTTGTGAATATGCTTATGCAGTATTTTTTCCATATCCGCCAACATAAACGGTTTTGAAACAAAGTCATTCATGCCCGATAAGGTACATTGCTCGATGTGTTCTTTTTGTGCATCGGCGGTTAGGGCGATGATTGGCAAATCATCAAACTGTGTATTTTCTCTAATGGTTTGCGTTGCCTGGTGGCCATCCATTTTCGGCATATGCACATCCATAAGAACCAAATGATAATGGTTGGCGTTGATAGCTGACACTGCTTGCTCACCATCTTCGACCACATCTACGGTAACACCAAGTTTTTCTAATAACCCCTTGGCGACAATTTGATTAAGCGGAAAGTCTTCGGCAAGCAACACTTTGATGCCACTAAACAAGCCAAGTTTGTGGTTGTCGGTGCTCTCATCGCCGGAGTTAGCCATGGCGTCTAAAACCCCTTGAAAGGTCATCGGCCAATGCACATGGTGACGGTTATCACAAAATGCAAAACGATTACGTTGTTCGGTTTGGCCAAGACGAGAGATGATGATCATCTTAAACGTATGTTGCTGATATAGGCTTTGTACCTGTCGCTCCAAGGCGGCAATTTTATCGTCTTGGAGATAGCATATATCAATCAATAAGCAGGTTTTGTCGTCGTTGCTTAAATCGGTCGTTAAGTCTGCGCTTGTGCTTGTGCTTGTGCCTGTGTCAGTGACAGTGCCTGTGTCGGTGTCGGTGTCAGTGGCAGTGTTTGAGTCCGTGTCCATGTCCGTGTTTGATTTGGTGTTAGGGGCAGCACTTAGCTCAGCATTGGCGCTCAAATCGTTAATAAAGGTAAGTGCTATTTTATGGTGCGCACAATGTTGCGTCAGTAAGTCAATATGGTGGTTGTCGTCGGTGATCGCCAATACGCGGTTTTGCTGCAATTGTTGCGTTTTTTGTTCAAGCTCACGTTTCATTGGCACGGTGAGTGTAAAACAACTGCCGTGTCCATAGTCGGATTCAACCTCTATGGTGCCCTGCATTAAACTGGCTAACTTTTGGCATATCGTTAATCCTAAGCCGGTACCACCAAACTTTCGGGTTATCGAGTTATCAGCTTGCGAGAACGGTTTAAAAATGCGTTCTTTATGCTCTTGGGTTAACCCGATGCCAGTATCTTTGACCTTAAAATACAGATTGTCGTGGTCTTGCTCTAAACACACCATGACCACACCTTCACTGGTGAATTTGATGGCGTTTGAGGTCAGGTTCATTAAGATTTGCCCGATTCTTACCGGGTCGCCATAAAAACTGCGCGCGACATTGGGCGCTATGTTAAAACGCAGTTCGAGGTTTTTATCCTCAGCGCTAATCGCCAATACGTTGGCAAGGCGATCAAATAGGCTGTTTAGTTCAAACTCGACCTTGTCTATGGTCATACGATCGCTGTCTATTTTAGAGAAATCGAGAATGTCGTTAAGAATATCCAACAGTTGTTTCGCCGAGATCAATATTTTGTCGACATAGGCTTTGTCTTCATTTGCCAAGTCTTGGCTTTGCAGCAGTTGAGATAAGCCGATAATGCCATTCATTGGCGTGCGGATTTCATGACTCATATTGGCCAAGAACTCACCACGGGTACGATTTGCTGCTTCGGCTTGCTGCTTGGCCTTGTCGGCAATCAAGGCTTGTTGTTCGTACTTAACCAAGGTTTGTTTAATTTCATCTTGCATTTGGTTCATTGCTTTTAACAGCATATGAATGTCGGCGGCTTTACCTGAATGCTTAGGGCGATGGCTAAAATTACCTATGCCTATGTTGCGTGCGAGATCGGTAATGGTGCCTAATGGCCCCGAGATATGCTTAATGATGTAGTAGCGAATCCACAGCAAACTGACGATGAATAAGGCTTGTAGGGATAGTTTAACCAAGCGGCCGTTCTTAATTTGTTGTTCAAGGCTCGATGTTATTTGGTAATGCCATCGGTCGTATTCTTGTTGAAAACGATCGATTTGCGCCATGAATTCACTTTTCTTTTTTAAATAGTCTTCGCCGTATAAAAGCTGCATGGCTATGTCTTTGTTTTTGACGTTATCTTGGTGGTATAGATTGACCGCCGCTTGCTCTACATCGGCTAACTCATCGCCCATTTTTACCGCATCACGCAGCAAAACTAATTGTTCTTCTGGCGCCAATAATTTCTCTATTATTCCAGCAAGAGGTTCGGTACGTTTGATGTTTTCTTCGCGTTCGGTGTGATGTTTATCCCAATAGATACTGAAATAGTGAGCAGGGCGCATGCGGTCACCGCGTCGCATTTCGATGATTTCTAGAAAATACTGATGGTAGTTTTCATCGCCGGTAACCACGTAGGTGCGCGAGGTACGAGTTTGCTTATTCGATGAGTCGCGAACAATGGCGGCCAGTTCCATAATGGCAACACGATCGTTTTCTAAGGCGTTAAGTTGATTTGCGGTTGACTGATAATAATAAAAAACAGCGATGTTGGCGGTGATCAGAACCAACAGGACAAGGAAGAATCGAGTAAAGTAGCTATTGATGGTCACAGCTGTCTCATAAAGGGGATTACGACTTATTTGATTGTAACACTGACACTTTAGTTTGGCGAAAAAATGACAAAAAATATCATTAATTTATATGCTTAGCGCATTTGAAGTAAAAAATAGGTAAAAAAAGACCCGGTATCATAACCGGGTCTTTTGTGTTTTTATCAAAGCAGCGTGATTAAGCGCCTTTTTTCTCTTTGATGTAGTTTTCCATCATGGTGTTCATGATATCCAATGGTAATGGACCGTTTTTAAGGTAAACGTCGTGGAATTCACGGATGTCAAACTTGTCACCTAACTCAGTCTTCGCCATCTCACGCATACGTAAGATTTCAAGCATACCTACTTTGTAAGCTGTTGCTTGTGAAGGCATTACCGCATGGCGCTCTACCATTTTAACGGCGTCTGATTTGGCATTCGGCGTGTTATCAACGTAGTAAGCAAGACTTTGTTCACGAGTCCACTTCTTGGTGTGCATACCCGTATCAACAACCAAACGACATGCACGCCATAGTTCCATCGCCAAACGACCAAAGTCTGCGTATGGGTTTTCGTACAAGCCAATTTCTTTTGGTACTAGCTCAGAATATAGACCCCAACCTTCAGAGTAAGCTGTGTAGCTACCAAATTTACGGAAAGTAGGAATACCTTCAAGCTCTTGAGAGATCGCCAATTGCATATGGTGACCTGGAATACCTTCATGATAAGCCAATGCTTCCAATTGATAGGTTGGCATTGCTTCCATATCATACAAGTTGGCGTAATAAATACCTGGACGTGAACCGTCTGGCGCAGGGCGGTTGTAGAATGCTTTACCTGCTGATTGCTCACGGAACGCTTCAACACGTTTTACCACCAAATCCGCTTTCGGCTTAACAAGAAACAGCTCGTCTAAGCGGGCTTTCATGTCATCAATCCAGAAAGTTGCTTCGTCAAGGTAGCGTTGCTTGCCTTCTTCAGTATTTGGGTAGTAGAACTGCTTGTCGGTACGCATAAACTGCATAAAGGCTTGTAAATCACCTTTAAAACCAACTTTGTCTTTAATTTCACGCATTTCGTTATGAATGCGCGCAACTTCACTTAAACCGATTTCGTGAATTTCATCTGCGGTTAAGTTGGTTGTGGTGGTTTTTTTCAATGCTTGGTTGTAATACTCAGCACCTTCAGGGAATTTCCATGCACCGGCATCATGAGTTGATTTTGGCTCAAGCTCGATTAGGTAATCAATAAGGTGTTGGTAACCTGGCTGTACGCTTTCAAGCAATGCTTTTTCGGCGTTGGCGATTAGGTCTTTTTTACTTTCGTCAGAGATGTCTAATTTGTCGACCTTGCCTTTAAAGTCGGCTAATAAGGTTGAGTCATCACCTTCGGTAAATGGTGCGCCAGTGATCAGGTTTTGTGAATCACGGATAACGTGAGGGAAAACGAAATCAGGGGCAATAATACCTTTTTGCTCACGAATTTTAAGCTGTTCAACCAATTGCTCCATAACGGTTTGAACGCCGTTCAAACGAGCAACATAATCGGCTGCTTCTTTAGCGTCGCTAACAATGTGTTGATTGATCATGAATGATGGGATGTTTGAGTGAGTACCAAACATTTGATTCACAGGGTAGTTGTGATGACGCCATTTGAATCCAACAATTTGTCGCTCTAGTGATTGCTTGAACAACTGGTAGCTGATTTTTGTTTGAGCATCGAGTTTGTCATAATCAAACTGATCAAGTGCGGCCAAACTATCTTTAGTGAACTGTAAATCATCTGCTGCACTTTCTTCGGTGAAGTCATCCCACTTATCGTAATCTTGACGAATACCTAAATAGGTTTGCGTTTGTGGTGAACGCATAACGCCGTCCATAAATACTTTTTCGAAGAACGCATTAAGGCGCTCAGATTCCGTTTGAGCCTTTTGCTCGGCTTCGACTACCGGCGCAGTTTCTACTTGTGTTGTTTGTGGCGCTGTATTATTACAAGCCGTTAGTAGGGCGCTAGATAGGGCAAGAGCCAATAAAGATTTTGTTGTTCGCATAATTTGACCTTTTGCTTAGATTTGGTGCCAAAGGGTGCCTTAAAAAGTAATGATTTTCAACAAATCTGTAACTATTTGATCTTAAGACTCGACCAACTACCTGATTTATACGGTGAATTGAGGTTGTTGCTGGTCATCGTTTGGCGAAATAAAGATGATTAAATAATAGGCTAAGCAGGTGTTTTAGCATCTTTTGTTATTTTAAAAGACAAAAAAGCCCGGCGATTGCCGAGCTTTAAATGAGGGGGCGTTGTAAAGGTTGTGGCACTCTTTAAAAGAATGCACCTGCGGCGCCTGCACTTTCTTTATCAATCCGTTTTGGTGTCACTTCACCGGTGAGCAATGGCATACTGGCATTTGCTAAGGTATTGATAATCAGTGTCATTTGCTCGACATCTAAGGTCTCAACTTCATCGGTCACTTTGTGATAATCCAAGTCTTTATTGATTTGCGTGCTGGAAAAGCTGTGTGCAGGCACGCCAGCTTTAGCCAAAGACGCATTGTCAGAACGATAGAACAGCTGATAAGCCGGGTAAGGGTCGGCATAAATCGTTTGTTCACCGTTGGCTTTGTTTAATAACTCACCCAGATCAGAGCGATCAAAGCCTGTCATCCATACCTTGCCAGAGCCAAATTCAGACGCTTTACCGATCATTTCGATATTGATCATGGCAACGATTTGGTCGGTGTTAACATCATTTACGAACGCTTTAGAGCCAAGCAGGCCAGATTCTTCGGCGGTAAAACTCACAAACATGATGTTGCGTTTTAGTTCAAGCTGACCTGACTTTTGCTGGGCTGCATAATAGCGCGCAAGGTTAAGCACCGCGCTAACGCCACTGGCGTCATCGTTTGCACCGTTATAAATAACGTCTTGAGCTTCATCTAAGGCTTGGGTTGTACCAACGTGATCGTGATGCGCAGAATAGATAACATACTCATCGCTGTCGTTATTGGCTTCAAGTACGCCAACCACATTGGCTAGTGTAACTTGGCTTTTTTCGACACTGCCCTTGGCAGCATAATTTTCTAGCGAATCGATATTGGCAATCACCATAACCAACGCTTGCTCAGCTTTCTCGGTTAATGATTTACTGCCACGCGCTAAGTATTGTTGGTATTGCACAAATTGCGTACGATGCGCTTCATCAATCACCACTAAGGTGTTGCCACCTTGCTGATTAACGCTCGACATCGCTGCACGCAAATCATCAGCTGCAGCCACATGAACAACTTGGCTATTTTCTTTATTCAAGCTGAAATTATGACCGGCGCTAAAAGCGATATCCGCAGCATCAATAGCATTACCATTGATGCTTAGCTCAACTTGCTGTGGAGTATACACATAAAGGTTAATGGCTTGTTTGTAGCCCTTTAATTGTGCCAGAGGTTTCAATCCAGCATCTTTAAATTGATCGACGATATAATTTTCAACATCATTAATTTGCGCAGTGCCTATGGCACGTCCTTGCATCTCATCGGATGCGAGAAAACGCAAATCTTTGTCAACTTGACTGGTGTTAATCGTTGCCGCGAAAAGCGGTGAACAAAAACTGAATAATGTTGCCGATAATACGGCGAATACTGTGTTGGTTTTTACCGAACTTGTGCTCTTCATGAGTCCTCTGAACGTTATTGCTTTAAAAACGTGGTGGTTACTTGCATGCTATTTTCTGCATTACTTAGCCAAATTTGACCAGTATCTATGGTGCATGTCAAATCCATAGAGCGAGCGACGTAACTTGCCATTTGTTCGCATTGGTCAGGATCAAATGCGATCACTTGCAAATTGTCATAGCCATGCAATTTGTTTTCGATTTTTTGCCACCAGGTATCGGTGCTTGAGCGATAGGTATATATTTTTACCTGCTGGGCACTGCTGCAGGCTTTTTTGATGCGTTTTTCATCCACCTCACCAAGATCAATCCATAACAAGATTTGCTCGCTATAGTCTTTTTGCCAAATCTCTGGTTCTGAGTCTTCGCTTAAGCCTTTGGTAAAGGTTAAATCCTCATTGGCATTTAATACGTACGCGAGTAGGCGAACCATCATGCGCTTATCGGTTTCAGAAGGGTGCTGAGCGACCGTCATCGATAGTGTCTCGTAGTAATGACGATCCATGTCGCTAACTTGTATGTGCGCTTTATTTACGGTTGCTTTTAATGCCATGATTAGCCTGATTATTCGCTGCTATAGGATAAAAAAGACCGGGCTTAGCCCGGTCTTATCTGATTGGACTGCTTGTCCTTAGTGTTCTTTTGCCTGAATTAACTCAATGGCATAACCATCTGGGTCTTTTACGAAAGCGATTTCGGTGGTGCCACCTTTTACCGGGCCGGGTTCACGAGAGATGATACCGCCTAACGATTTAATCTTGTCACAAGCGGTATAAACGTCGTCTACTTCAATGGCGATATGACCAAACGCCTCACCCATATCGTAACTATCGACACCCCAGTTATACGTTAACTCCAACACCGTCGAGTGGGCGATATCATCGTAACCTAAAAAGGCCAAGGTATAACGATATTGCTCGTTCTCTGATTGGCGCAATAGACGCATGCCTAAAACATCTTGGTAGAAACTAATAGAACGGTCTAAATCACCGACTCTAAGCATTGTATGTAGAATACGCATAATAAATCCTAATCGCTGGTTTTTCTTTGAATTCGCATAAATCTTTTATGATGCAGGCACCGCATTTGGGGTTTCTTGCTACACAAGTATAGCGCCCATGCAATATAAGCCAGTAGTGTACATCAAGTTTAAATTCTTTAGATACTACTTTTAGCAGCTTTTGTTCGACCAGATCAACATATTTACGCATTGCCAAAATGCGGCGATAACCGGCTCAGACTATATAAGGCTGTCAATGACAATGATAAAGACAATGATTGGCCAGTAGAAAGATAACAAATGTCGATTAAAACCTTTGTTATCCATGTTTTATTTCAGTCTGATTGGGCAAAGCTCTGACGTTTATGAAAGCCATTTATAATATCAGTTTTGTTTTATGAAATTTCGCACCGTAGGCATAATTCGTCGACTGACCGGTACTTCCATTGCATCGTGTAATTGCAAAAAGCCAGCCGCCGATGTTTTCGCTTGTTTTAAGCTTGTTGTCGTTAAACTGTGAATAAACTCAACATTCACCAAATAAGAACGATGAACCCGTAAAAACGTATTGGGAAGTGTCGACTCTAACTCTTTTAAACTGCCGGTAAATAAACGTTGCTGATGGTTTTTAAGGTTCATTTCAACGTAATCTCCCGCCGCTTTACAAAACACAATGTGATCGCTGGTGATTATTTCGATTTTCCCTGCACTGTTAATTTTAATGCTACTTGGCTCTGTCTTTTGCTGATTTTGTTCGAGCTTAAATTGCAGCTTTGCCACTAAGGCTTGCTCTGCCTCCTTGTCTTTTTGTTCTTGGTTGAGCTTTCGCGCTTGCAGAATAAATAGAACTATCAGCACCGCAGAAATGATGTAATAAAACAGCGCATCATGAAAGGTGGTGAGGGTTAAAACAATGGTGAATGAAAACAACACAAACAGCAGCGCATACAATGCCCATTCCTTTGATTTAGTGCGTATCGCTTGCATGGTTAACAGGGTAGCGCTGATCACACTGGGCACAAATATCGCTAAAGCGGTTTTTGGATCAAATCCTGGGATGAGCCAGACAATGAGCAAGGTGAGAAATCCACCTGTCAAAATCCACCAATATGGTTTGCTCTTTTTCAGCTTTAATACAACAAAACTTAATAAACACATCCCGAAAAGAAACGAGAGTGAGACGATGAGCAATAGCCTGACATCCTGAAAAGGGTATGGATAAGAGTATAAAGCGCGAGAAATTTCAGCAAATAGCTGTAATGATGCAAACGACGTCATCAATAAAAAGAGCAAACTATTTGCGCGCTTTCTAGGGTTAAAGCTCGCCACTAAGAAATAAATAGCCCCTAACAGCAGCGCGCCTAAAGGCACAATCGACACACCTAAATTACGTTGAATAAAGTAAGTCGGCGCAGAATAGATACCAAAGCCGATAAAATTCAACGGACTGTTTAAGCTTAAAAAGCCGTGATGCGATGACATTTCTATAATGATTTCATTGCTGTTTGGCTTGATTAATTTTGCCGGGACATAAAACATCGCGTCTATTTTGCCAACTTGCTCTAAGTTGGGTATCGCATTAGGTGAACCGTTGCTGCCTATATAATGGCCATTAAAATAGACTTTGCTGGCGGCCTTGCCAGACAGATAAACACTATGAGGTTGTTTATCTTTGAGCATATCTTCGGCAACATTAACGGTGGTTTTTACCCATAACGCCTTGTTTTGAGGATCTATCTGACTGGCGTGTGCTGTTTTACATTCTGCTTCGCTAAAACTGGGCATCACACTAGACTGTGACGTTATAGGGCAAATAGTGACCGAGTCTAAATTAATAGACACTAAAGATTGTGCAAAACCGAACCCTGAATACAGGCACAGGATGAAACAAAACTTAGAGAGTAAAATACGTGTTGTCATGGAAAATACTATATTAAAAATTAGGTGATCATGCGCGACCATTTACCGATTAATTTATACCACTTAACGGAATAAAGTGGAAAAACCATGCCTTTCAACGAGTTATTAATGCATCCCTGTAACACTTAAGCAATAGTGACGACATTGAAACAAGAAGGAAGAAGTCATGAATATTAAAAAAATTACACTTGGTTTGTTGTCTTTAGTAACGACATTAATGTCATTTAACAGTATGGCAAGCAATACATTCGCCAATGAAAAAGAGATTTTGTTCAAAAGTGGTGAGCAGTCAACACTCGCCTTTGAAGGTACCATTGAGGTATTAGAAAACCGTAACGACAAAAATAGTCGAACCATACCTCTCACCTACGTAAGGTTTCCTGCCACAGGCAATAAAAAAGGCTCACCTATTGTGTATTTGTCGGGAGGGCCTGGTGGTTCTGGTATTTCAACCGCACAATACCCAAACTTTCGATTCCCACTGTTTATGGCGTTAAGAGAATTTGGCGATGTAATCGCCTTAGATCAACGTGGCACAGGCAAGTCGAGTATCGTTCCTAGATGTGAATCGACGCAAACCTTAGCGCTGAACGAAGGTTTGTCGGATGCGCAAGTAACCAAAGTTTACCGCGCTGCGGCAAAAGAATGCGTAGATTATTGGCGCACACAAGGCGCCGATGTACTTGGCTATACCACAGTGCAAAGTGCCCACGACTTAAATGATCTGAGAAAACACCTACAGGCTGAAAAACTTACCTTATGGGGTATTTCTTACGGTACTCATCTGGCATTGGTCAGTTTAAAGGTGATGGAAAATCATATCGACAAAATGGTGCTTGCCAGTGCGGAAGGGCTTAATCAAACCGTTAAATTACCAGCTCGTACCGATGCCTATTTTAAACGTTTGCAACACGCAATAGATCAGCAACCTAAAGCCAAAGCCGCATATCCCGATGTGATTGCTTTAGCCAAGCGTGTAAACAACAAATTGCAAGATAAGCCGATAACATTAACCGTTCCACAAAAAGATGGTAAGTCGGTTGAGTTCTTATTTCAAAAGCGTCATATGCAAGGGATAGCATCTGCAACGATTTCTGACCCACATCGTTATGTGGCTATGCTATTAAGCATATATTCAGAGATTGATAATGGCACCACGGCCATGTTGCCGAGTATTATTGAACGTGCAGGCTTGCTGAACGATAAAGTAAGCTTTGACATCATGTCGTTTGCAATGGATGTCGCCTCGGGTGTTACCGATGAGCGGTTAACCTTAATTGAGCAACAAGCGCCAGATTCAGTGGTCGGTAAAATGTTAAATTTCCCAATGCCACAGCTAAACAAAGTGATTCCTGGGTTAGATTTAGGTGATGATTTTCGTGCTAAGCCAAAAAGTGATGTCGCAACGTTACTGTTATCTGGAACGTTAGACGGAAGAACCTATATGCAATCGCAATATGAAGCCACGGCAGGTTTAACAAACGTGACAAAAGTAACCGTAAAAAATGCAGGTCATAACTTATTTATGTTATCACCTAAAGTGACTGACACCATTAAAGCCTTTTTAGCCGACAAACCTATAGAAGACAAAGAAATCGAGTTTGTGTTACCGCCTTTTGTCGAGTGATGAGTAGAGTCTTTGTAAACATAAAGCGAGCTTATGTCACCGTTGGCATGGGCTCGTTGCAGACTAACGTTACTCAGGTGTATTAGTTCAGTCATAGCTTTAAGCTCACTTAGGTCTTCAATAATACGCAGCATACGCATACCGGCATTAAATTTATAAAAGCACTACTATAAAAGCACTACTATAAACGCACGATATTTATAAACGCATTAAGTTTTGCCTCTCACGTTGTGCATACATCGTGACTTTACAGCTCTTTGAAATCTTCTCTCTGAAATCTTCTCTCTGAAATCTTCTCTCTGAAATCTTCTCTCTGAAATCTTCTCTCTGAAATCTTCTCTCTGAAATCTTCTCTCTGAAATCTTCTCTTTGAAATCTTCTCTCTGAAATCTTCTCTTTGAAATCTTCTCTTTGAAATCTTCTCTTTGAAATCTTCTCTTTGAAATCTTCTCTTTGAAATCTTCTCTTTGAAATCTTCTCTTTGAAATCTTCTCTTTGAAATCTTCTCTTTAAAATCTGAGAACATGCAATTTATGTTGTTTTGGAAATAAACAACTTAACTGAAGCGCTTTTATAAAAAACTTGATTAAGCTCTAATGAGGTCTTAATCAAGTGCTAAATTGAGCGTCATTTGCGACATTTATAGATTAATAAGTTCTAACAAATATTTTTTAATAACTTTTATAAAACCTCGCTTCTCACCGCGAATTTCCTCGCGCTTCGTGTCAATTTAATGGCATTAACATTACTAGCCTTCACCAGGAATTGGTCTGACCAAAAATAAATCCAGTTAGTAATCACTTCAGCAGAAAACCCCTTGTTATCTGGTTGTTTTTTAAACTAATAGCCCTAATTTCACATTTTTCGTCTTGTAAATGGCCATTAAAGCCAATATTTGATCTTTGGTCTGACATGTTGCAGTATCCAATTCGAAGCCGAAGGTTAACAATTTGGTCACAACTTGAAACCAAAGATTAACAAATTGGTCGTACAAAAATAATAAATATAAAAAGGTCAAATGATGCAAAACAATAACAAAAGCTATTTAACCAGCTTGGTTCTGGGGAGCCTCGCCTTCACTGCAGTGGGCTTTGCGGCGCCTGCGAGTGCCGTCAATATAGAAAATCCAGGTTTTGAGAGTAATTGGGATGGTTGGTCCGATACCGATCCGTCTGCCATATCGTCAGATTCTTACTCAGGTAACCGAGCGGCGAAAATTACCGGCAGCTCTGGGGCTTTCGAACAATCTGTGAATGTTCTCGCAAATACCGATTATCAGCTTCAGGCTTTTATCAAGGGATCAGGTAAGATTGGCGCACGCGTCAATGGCACCACGTATTCAAACAGTACCAGTAGCAGTGATTTTGAAGCCGTTACGGTAACCTTTAATTCAGGCTCTGCGACACAAATCACATTATTTGGTGAGTATGGCTCGGGAGAAGGACGATTCGATGATTTTAGTCTAACCGAATCCAGTGAACCAACAGATCCTGGCGAAACCACACCACCAACCGGCGGCGAATGCGAGGCAAGTGGCGAATTAACTATCTCATCTGCCTTTGATGATGGTAGCAATGATGGTCACGGCCCGAGTAATACCATTGATGATGATTTAAGTAACACATCTCGCTGGTCGTCTAATGGTTCTGGTAAGCAGATTACATTCGACCTAGGCGCTGAAGCCACCGTTAATGGCGCTCAAATCGTCTGGTTTAAGGGCAATACCCGTGTTTCTTATTTCGATGTCGACACATCACTCGATAACAGTAACTGGGATGCTGCTGTGGTAAGTGCACAATCGTCTGGTAGCAGCAGTAGTTATGAAACCGTCGATGGTTTTAGTGCCCAGGCCAGATATATCCGTATTACCGGTTATGGCAACTCGTCAAACACCTGGAACAGTATCATTGAAGCCAAAGTGCTAGGCTGTAATCAGGAAGACGGCGGTACTAACCCACCGGTAGAACCACCTGTAGAGCCGCCGGCAACTGGCATTGAATTAAACGATTGGACATTAGGTGTCCCTGTTGATAACAACGGTGATGGCAAATCCGATACCATAAGTGAAAATGAACTAGTTGCTGGCTATCAGCACAGTGAATGGTTCTATTATGCCGCGGACGGTGGCTTAGTATTTAAAGCCCCGATTGATGCGCCTAAAACATCGACGAACACCAGTTACACTCGTTCAGAATTACGAGAAATGCTGCGTCGCGGTGACGAGAGTATCTCTACCCAAGGGATAAATAAAAACAACTGGGTTTTCTCTACCTACTCTGCTGAGGACCGCTCAAATGCCGGTGGTATTGATGGTGAGCTAGTCGCTACGTTGAAAGTTGATCATGTTACCACCAGTGGTGACAGTGGCCAGGTAGGCCGTGTGATTATCGGTCAGATCCATGCGCGCAATGACGAGCCAGCGAAACTATATTATCGTAAATTACCGGGTAACAGCTTAGGTTCAATCTATTTGGCCCATGAGCCCAACGGTGGTAATGATGATAAATACGACATGATAGGCAGCAATTCAAGCTCGGCATCAAACCCAAGTGATGGTATCGCTCTGGGCGAAGTCTTTAGCTATTCCATCAAGGTCGTGGGTCACGACTTGACGGTCACCATTATGCGTGAAGGTAAAGCGGATGTTGAACAAAAAGTTGATATGAGCAATAGCGGATATCACAACGGTAGTGACGAGTATAATTACTTCAAAGCAGGTGTTTATAATCAGAATAATACCGGTGATGCTGACGATTATGTTCAGGCGACCTTTTATAGCATCGTCAATACTCATGATGGCTATAACCCATAAAAATTGAGTTCTTTCATCAATTTATATGACTAAATTAAGAATTGGGCTGCGATTTAGCCCAATTCTTTGTCCCACCAATATTCACTCGAGAATATTACAGTCCCCGTTGTGAGCATGTGTTGAAACCGTGCAACAGCACGTCAAAACAGATTCTTCAATTTTCTTGTTAGCTTCTTAAAAAAATGCACTTTCTAAATTAAATATATGGTGTTTATACGTTTGAATAAGTTATGTTTAGGACAGCTTTACGAATTTTTATCGAATTAAAATCAATAAGAGATAAACCTACCATGAATAAAAAGCATTTAACCAAATCATCGTTAACGCTGTTAATTAGTACGTTATTTGCCAGCCATGCAGCTTTTGCCGATGAGCCGACAAGTAATACGTTATCTTTGAAAGACGTATTTAATCTTGAATATGCTGCTAATCCTGTTGTGACGCCCGATGGTAAACACGTAGTTTACGAGCGCCGAAGCATGGATATTATGACGGATTCAATGCGACGCAACCTGTGGTCAGTCGCATTAGATGGTAGCACTCATCTACCGATTCTTTCTGACAGTAAAAATCACTTTAACCCTGTATTTTCACCTGACGGCGCTAAGATGGCTTACCTGTCAAGTAAAGAGGGTAAAGTACAAATCTATTTGAAAGATTTAGCATCAAACAACACCGCTCGCGTAACAGACGTTGCAATGAGCCCTAGCAGTATGAGTTTTTCACCTGACGGTAAATATTTGGCTTTTGCTATGTTTACACCAACGAAAGCCAAACCTTTATTTAGTTTAGGTTTTAAGCCAAAAGATGCTAAGTGGGCGGAAAACCCTCAGTATATTGATCAAACTAATTTTCAACGAGATGGCATGGGCATGAGACGCCCAGGCAACATGCAAGTGTATGTTGTACCGACTATTGGTGGCACGCCAAGACAAATTACCACCGGTGAACACGATCACGCAGGTTCAATAGCATGGTCTAAAAACGGCCAACAGTTAATTATCTCTGCCAACACAAAAGATGACGCAGAGTTCGATATGCTAAATAGCGATCTATTTAGCATTGATGTAAACACGTCAAAAGTAACGAGATTAACGGATATGAGTGGCCCAGAATACAGCCCTCAATTGAGTCCTAATGGTAACAAAATAGCCTTTGTTGGTAATGAAGACAATGGCAAGTCAAATCAGCTAAGCCAATTATACGTAATGGATGTTGATGGCTCTAGTATTGAAAATTTAACGACGAAACTAGACCGCTCTGTTGGTGATATTAAATGGGCAGATAACGGTAAAGGCTTATATTTCAGTTATGATGATATGGGTAAGAAAAATGTCGCCTACGTAAACTTATCAGGTAAGATTTCAAAGAAAACAAGTAACTTAGGTGGCACGACTTTAGGTAGACCATATACCTCAGGCAATTACGATGTAACCGACAATGGCAGCATTGTTTACACCTCTTCAACGGGTATTCGTCCAGCTGATCTTGCGATAGTAAATAAGAAGGGCAAAGCCAAACAACTTACTGATTTAAATGGTGATGTATTTGATCACAAAACAGTGAACAAACCAGAATTAGTGGAGTTAAAAAGCAGTGTAGATAGTCGAGATTTACAAGCTTGGATAGTAACACCACCAAATTTTGACCCTAAGAAAAAATACCCATTAATTTTAGAAATACATGGCGGCCCACACACCGCGTATGGCCCAGGTTACTCAACCGAAGTGCAACTAATGGCAGCGGCTGGTTATGTGGTTTTATACGGCAACCCTCGTGGCTCTACCTCTCAAGGTGAAGAGTTCGCTAATTTGATCGATAAAAATTACCCATCACAAGATTATAATGATCTGATGGATATGGTTGATGCGGCAATTGCCAAAGGCTATGTCGATGAGTCGAACCTGTTTGTAACCGGTGGCTCCGGCGGTGGTACGTTAACGTCTTGGATTATCGGTAACACCGATCGTTTTAAAGCATCTGTTGTGGCAAAACCCGTCATCAACTGGACCAGCATGATCGGTACATCTGATATCTATGCCTTTATGAGCAAATATTGGTTTACAGACTTACCTTGGAACGATTACGAGCAATATTGGAATCGTTCGCCGTTATCATTAGTTGGCAATGTCAAAACGCCAACCATGGTACTAACCGGTGAATTAGATGTACGTACGCCTATGTCTGAAAGCGAACAATACTACGGTGCATTGCGCTTACAAGGTGTCGAAAGCTCACTGGTTCGTATTCAAGGCGCCTATCATGGAATTGCCGCTAAGCCTTCTAATCTAGCACGCAAAATCGGCTATATCTTAGCTTGGTTTGATAAGTACAAAGACGACAGTGATACTGAAAAGAAAGGCGATTAGATATTAGTTTTTCTTAAAAAATAAAGCCCTAATTACTGGTTTAGTATTTAGGGCTTTTTATTACTGTTGCTAACCGAAGATGCAAGGCTATTCAGTCTTATTCTTAAACTCACACAAACCGTCAATAATACAAGCACCACACTTTGGTTTGCGTGCTGTACAAACTAACGGCCATAAAGAATAAGCCAGTGATGTACGTCTAGTTTGAATTCTTTAGGCACTATTTTAAGAAGCTTTTGTTCCACCTCTACCACCTTCTTGCCCGTGGCAGGTTTGGTGCGGTATGAAACGCGATAAATATGCGAGTCTAGAGTTATTGTTGGTCCGACGAAATATAAGGAAAGTAAATATTAGCAATTATCAAAAAGAGCTATTGGTCGCTGTTTTGGCAAATATTTAAGTAGAGTTTTAATCGATAGTGGGCAGCGATAAATTTATGCCTTTACTCATGAATATATTGTCGTACGCGAGACCGCCATTTCCATAAGGCTTTGTTTGTGGACCCGTATTACAAGTAGCAAAAAAGTATATCAGTGGTTGTTCTCGTTTCATGCGAAAATTCGCTTGTCGAAACACCAATGTTTGTTCTGAAAATTCGCCACCTTGCATATACACATCGTAAGATTGACCGCCATTAACAATAAGATTGTTATTTACAACGTACCAAATCTTATACCATTGAGAAGTTTGCAAAGGAGTCGCAGGTTTTCCAGAGTTATAGTTTTGAACTTTGCTGTATTGTCTGTATTTATCATCACTGTCTATTTTGACCATTAAGGTTCCGTCATTTTTGAATCCATTTGATTCATACTTGTCGGTGACTCTTAACGTTGGTTCAAATGCATTATAAGCATGTTTAGCAATGCCGCTAGCATCCATATTACTCAAGCCAAACGCGTGATTATTCGGAAATTGTTCAACTAAAATCTCAGTATAAAAGGTATAAATTTCTCCTACAGCAACAGCTTCGGGTAATTGAGTAAAGCTCAGAGCTTTACGATTACCTACAACACCATCCTTTGCTGGCTTTTTGATTAGATATTGATTGTGATCATCACTGATGATTTTAGTGATTTGTGGGTTGGCAACAAAAGGGGCCGTGTCATTTTGAGTGTCTAAGTTGGTCCAATTTTCTAATGTTGTTTGTTCGAAGTTATCGACTAATAGCCAAGGATTTTTAGGACTGGAAGAAACTGGAATAGATGATGGAGAACAAGCAGATAAACTAATACTAAGCAATAAGGCTATGAATGGTTTCATTTTAGTTGTTATTCCATCTTATCTTTAAACTCACACAAGTTCCAATAATACACATACCACGCTTAGGTTTACAAGCAGTGGACAGGTATCACCCGTGAACAATAAACCAGTGGTGTAAACTATTTAAAAGGTAGTTCACTTTATTTGCGCGCAGTACATACATAACGACCGTGTAGAATTAACCAGTGGTGTACGTCGACTTTTAATTCTTTAGGTACAACTTTTAAAAGTTTTTGTTCAACCTCTACTACGTTTTTACCCATAGCAAACTTAGTACGGTTTGATACGCGGTCTATATGGGTGTCTTCGGCTATTGTCGGCCAGCCTAAAGATAAGGAAAGTAGATATGGCTAACTATTTTGTGTAGTCAAATATTGAAGAAAATATTTTAAGTTGTTGATAACTATGTATAGTTGAAAAGATATATTTAACTGAGCGTAAGTCGATTACTAATATTAAGGAGCTATTAATGAATCGAAACTCAATTTTGCTATTACTTTCTTTAGTTTCTCCATTCTCTTATTCTAAACAAATTGCTTTAACTTTTGATGATGCCCCTTTAGCAGGGAGTCACATAATGAGTGGAGAAGAAAAAACAAAGAAAATAATAAAACATTTACAGGAAAATAATGTACCTGACGCACTATTTTTCGTAACAACGGCTAACATTACTTCGGAATTTGATAAACAGAGGTTGAATGATTATTCAGATGCCGGTTTCCACTTGGCTCATCATAGCCACACCCACGTTTCAGCCAATAAAGTTGAAGTTAACTCTTACATAAATGATTTTGATATTGCACATAAAGCGCTAATTAATTTTGATAATGTTTTGAAGCTTCATCGACATCCATATTTACACTATGGTGAGACGGTAAACAAAAGACAATCAATTCAGGCCCATTTAATAAGCAAAGGTTACGATTTTGGCTATGTAACCGTTGACAACTTTGACTGGTATATGAACTCAAAACTTTTAAAAGCAAAAGAACAAGGTCTTGAGGTCAATCATGACAAGTTAGGCCAGCTATATGTAGATACTCTATGGGAAGGTATTGAGTTCTACGACGCACTTGCACAAAAGCATTTAGACAGGCCAGTAAAACACGTTTTACTGCTGCACGAAAATGAAATTGCTGCACTTTTTTTAGGTAAGTTGATCAAGCATATACGGGCAAATGGTTGGGAAGTCATAGCTCCACAAGATGCATATAAAGATCCTATTTCAGATACTTATAATGCGGAGTTATTCCAATTTAATAAACAAGGTAGAATTGCAGGCTTGCTAGAGTCGAAAGGGCTAGAGAAAAGTATGCTTCGCCACAAGAGTGAAAATATCGAATTCTTAGATAAACGTTTCGAAGAGTATCAGGTCTTTATTAAACAATAATTGATGTGAGTGAAATAGAGCCAATATTCAATTGGCTTTTTTTAAAATAAAATCGTTTTACTCAGTCTTATCTTTAAACTCACACAAATCTTCAATAATACAAGCACCACACTTTGGTTTGCGCGCAGTACATACATAACGACCGTGTAGAATGAGCCAGTGGTGTACGTCGACTTTAAATTCTTTTGGTACAACCTTTAAAAGTTTTTGTTCTACTTCAACCACGTTTTTACCCATGGCGAATTTAGTGCGGTTTGATACGCGGTCAATGTGGGTGTCTACAGCGATAGTAGGCCAGCCAAAAGATAATTAAGATAGATAATGGGGTGGTTGATGGATTTGATATCCCCATAATAATCATTATTGATAGTAGCGCTATTAAAATTTGTTGATACACCTCATCTTCTCCTCATGTTAACTTGTATACCTTTGAAGGTGTGTTGGGAAATTTCACAGTTAATTGCTAGTTAAAAACTTGTTCACCACTAAACCGTTTATTGTAGAAGAGCTGTAAGATGAAATTATTATTGGTTGAAGATTCCGAAGCACTGTCTAGGGCTGTCGTTAAAGCGTTGAAAGCATCTGGGTTTGCGGTAGACGCAACAGGTAATGGCTCTGATGGTTTATGGATGGCATTAGAGAATGATTATGACGTGATTATTCTCGATATAATGCTACCGGGGTTAGATGGTCGAGAAGTGCTTAAAAAGTTGAGGGAAGCTAACAATGAATCGCCGGTATTGTTTTTGACAGCGAAAGACTCAATTGAAGATCGTGTTACTGGTTTGCGCTTAGGCGCTGATGATTATTTGGTTAAATCATTTGCGATCGAAGAACTTATCGCTAGGGTTGAAGCGCTTGCTAGACGAAAATACCAAACCCGCTCTCCAAAATTATCTATTGGTGATTTGACCTTAGACCGATCAGCCAAAATTGTTACTCGAGGAAGCTATAATATCCCTTTATCCTCTCAATTGTTTTCATTATTAGAATACCTCATGTTGCATGAGGGAAGTGTTATTTCTCGTACCCAAATAGAAGAGCATATTTATGACGAACAAGTGTCGCCCATGAGTAACGTAGTTGATACAGCAATATGCGCTTTGAGAAAAGCGATTAAGGTATCAAAAAACGATGCTTTACTAATTCATACTCGAAGAGGTATGGGCTACGTAATTAGCGAAGAAAAGCCATGAAAAGTATCCGCTCACAACTATTATTTTGGCTAGTGCCAAGTTTTATTGTTATTGCGATTTTAGCAGCGGCAACTTTGTATTTTTCTGAAAAACGTAGGCTTAATAGTGGCCTTGATAATGAACTTAATAAGCTTGCTCGCACGGTTCAACTTGCCAATAGAATACCAATACCACCTCGGAGGTTTGGTGGTAATATGAGGTCACCAAAAGAGATTGCTAAAAACACCAAACGTTTGCTTAACGATGAAAATAACACCTTTTATTTACAAGCTTGGGATGAAGATGGAGCAACAGTAAGTAAATCTGAAAACCTTGCCGAGTATCAGTTTAGCTACCCGAGTGAACAACATCAGCAACGACACTACAATAGTCGGTTAGCTTCGGGTGAAGATATTCGTATGCACTCTTTTACGTTGAGGCTCGGCCCTAGAGTCGGTGATATACCTGTTTCAGTTGCGATTTTGAAGACAGAGACGAATAAACAATTAGCGACACTTACTTATAAATTGATAATTGGAGGCACATTTTTTTGCTGTTTATTGTCATTCATACTTGTTTTTACCATAAGAAGAACATTAGCGCCGATACAATATCTGTCTAAAAAAGTGGCGGAAGTAGAAGCTGGTTCGTTGCATAATAGATTGAATGTTGAAGGTGTACCAACGGAAATAACTCCTTTAATCAGTAGGCTCAATCAATTGCTTGCAAGATTGGAAAAAAGTTTTGAAAGAGAGCGCCAATTCAATAATGACCTTGCGCATGAGTTACGAACGCCGTTAGCTGCTATTCGTACAACAAGTGAAGTAGCAATGAAATGGCCCGAACAGTCATCAGTTGATGATTATCGATATATTGCTGAATCTTCTGCACAACTACAAAATACGATAGACAGCTTGCTCTCTTTAGCTCGAATAGAGAACTCTGGATCTGAAATACTCCTCGAAAAGGTGAATGTCTCCATCGTTATTGAAGAATGTATTGCTTTGCAATCAACGCTTGTAAAAAAGCGGGGGATAACGCTTGCTTTGTCCTTGAATGAACAACACGTAATAGAAAGTAACCCTCACCTTTTGCGTATTATTATTTCCAATCTGATAAGTAATGCTGTTGAGTATGCACCTAAAAACAGTGAAGTCATTATTCACAGTAACAACAGTCATTCGATTTTTACGATCGCTAATCTTGCTCCTAACATAGGTAAGAATGACCTCTCGACAATGTTTGACCGTTTATGGAGAAAGGATAGTTCGAGAACGGGTACTAATCATGTTGGTTTAGGCCTTTCAATCGCGCATTCGGCTGCAACAGCAATTTCGTTAAAGTTAACGGTAGAGCTAGATGATAAGCAAATGTTGATAATGAATCTGGCTGAAGAATAAATCGAACAGTGGAGCTATTTCTATATCTCCTTTAAAGCATGCTAATTGACTTCATTTTGCAAAACCAAACATTATCTTAACATTTATTTATTATCCTCATCTTCCGCTCATCTTTCTTCAAATATGATGTCGAAGTTAATGGGAAATTTTAAAATATTGGATCGGCATTGTTATGATAAAAATAAGAAATAAAAGTACTTTTCTCGCATTGTGTATTACATCACCCTTACTTTTTCTGTCTGCTTGTGGCGGCGGAGGTGGTGATACGTCAGGGGGGAGTGAAAATACAACAGCACCCAAACCAACCATCGCCTTATCTGCCAGTTCAACGAGTATAGAAGTTGGCGAGAACACCTTACTTACTTGGTCGAGTAGTCACGCGACAAGTTGCATTGCCTCGGGAGCGTGGAGTGGAGATAAATCACTTACAGGCAGTGAAGAAACTGATGTATTTGATGCCGTTGGGAATTACGATTTTGAACTAAGTTGTAGTGGAGAAGGCGGTGAAACCAAAATTAGCCTACCTATCGCGGTAATAGATATTGTTATATCAGAGCCATCAGAATATCCAAACATATTACTTATCATTGCTGATGATATGGGTAAAGATGCTACCAATGGTTTTTCAGAAGGCCAAATAAAACCGACTACACCTACGTTAGATGATCTTCAAAATGCGGGTTTATCATTTAATAATTTTTGGAGCTACCCTAGCTGTACTCCAACAAGAGCTTCAATGATAACGGGTAAATACGGTGTTAACACTGGCGTGAAATGGGTTGGTGATATATTAGATCCGCAAGAAGTTACCTTACAAAGCCATATTAATACCCTAACTAATGACCGTTATTCAACTGCGGTAGTCGGTAAATGGCATATTTCAGGAACCGAACCAACCTTAAATCCAGAAGATTTTGGTATTAATTTTTACTCAGGGATTATTAGTGGCGCTGTCAATGATTACTACGAGTGGCAAATGTATGAAGATGGTACTACTTCGAGGCAAACAGAATATGCGACGACAAAACTAACGAACGTTGCTATTGATTGGATAGCACAGCAGCAAGATAAACCGTGGTTTATGTGGATGGCATACAATGCTCCACATACGCCGTACCATGTTCCACCAAACTCTATGCACTCTCAAGGTGATTTACCAGCGTATGAAGATGGTATAGACGCGTTACCCTATTACTTAGCTGCAATAGAAGCGATGGACTATCAAATAGGTCGTTTACTCGACAGTATTCCTCAACAAGAATTAGAAAATACCGTAATTATTGTGATGGGTGATAATGGTACGCCTTCGAGTGTTGCGCAGTCTCCTTATCGGCAGGGAAGTTCAAAAGGTTCAGTGTACCAAGGCGGCGTTAATGTACCATTATTTGTTACAGGTAAAGGCGTAACAAGATCGGGACTCATTGAAAACCTTGCCTCTGCGACAGATATATTTAGCACTATTTCAGAAATTGCTGGCATTGATGAACCCAATATCCATGATAGCTTGAGCTTAAAACCGCTCTTTACTAATGATGTTCAAATTAGAGATTATCAATACGTTGAAAAGGACGATGGCGATGTTGATATGTGGGCGATCAGTGATGGAGAATACAAGCTTATCGTGAATGCTGACGGCACCATGAAACTTTACCATTTAGCTTCCGACCCATATGAAGAACAGGAGCTTATAAATAGTGGCTCTTTAAGTGCAGCAGAACAAGCAATCATTACAGAGCTAGAAGCAGAGCTTGATAACATCAGAAATGGTAATAACAATGGTAATGATCCTGAACCTTTAGAATTTAATACAGGCATGGCCTTTCTAAACGATACGGGCATAACTTTCGGCTCAAATGAATCGAATAACGGTACTAACTGTACTACAACTATCACAGGCACAAATGGCTTGCTACTGGAACAAGATTGCAGTCAGGGAAGAAGTGCGACTGTTAATTCCGGTAGTGATGGTGACGGTGGTTTTTATCTTACTCGTATCAATGCCGATGGCAGTGTTTATAGTGGCAATGGGAACTACGCTTCAGACCCTTGGGCATGTGTTCGTGATGATAGAACAGGCTTGCTATGGGAAGTGAAAACCAGAGATGGTGGCATCCACGACGCGAATAATTTTTATCGTTGGGGGGCTTAACAGCAAAAGATAGAGATAATGAAGATAGAGATGGTGATTACTATGATGACTGGAACAATCTGATTATCGCTACCAATGAGGAAAATTTCTGCGGTTATAGTGACTGGAGGGTACCAGATAATGCTCAGTTTATGTCATTAGTAAACTTCGGCAATGGCTTTGGTCCTAACTCATTTAAAATTGATCAAGGCTATTTTCCTAATGCAACGAGTGACTTTTACTGGACTGCGTCTCCTTATCGCGGTTCGCATGGTGAATTTTATGCTTGGGCGTTTCAATTAGCCTTTGGTAATAATAAAAATGTTCAGCGTTATCAAGCATCAGCACTCCGCTTAGTTAGGGTGATGGATCCATTTGTTGATAATGTAGAGCAAACGCCTAATGAACGTTACAAAGTGCATAATGACGGTACAGTGACTGATTTAGCAACCGATCTTATGTGGGCGCAATGTGTTGCAGGCCTTAGCGGGATTAACTGTGATAATGGTTCAGCAGAAACCATGGACTGGGCGTTAGCATTAGAGCATGCTCAAACTAGTGAGTTGGCGGGTTATAGTGATTGGCGACTCCCTAATATTAAAGAACTATACTCATTAGTCGATTTCAACCGTGTTGAGCCTGCTATTAACCTAAATGTTTTTCCATCCACAAGCGTAGATTACACATGGAGTTCGTCTCCGATGATAGATTTTGCTCAGGATTCTTGGTTTGTAAACTTTAAAGCGGGCTTGAATTGGTTTAAAGGGCGGAGTTCTGACATGTTGGTGAGGCTTGTGCGTAGCGGCTCGGGTGATAATGAATTAGCTAGTGTTGATCTCCAAAATGGACCGGCCATAGTGGTGGATGATGGTTTAGGCTCACCTGAAGGGGAAATTGCTCCTGTTGATGCTCATGCTCAAGTGTTAATTGAAGAGCAAGGTTATACGGGCGACCCAACAACGGGGCGTGAATTACCTAGCATTAATGATGATAAAGCTCAGCTTGGTAAAGCTTTGTTTTATTCAAAACGATTAAGTGGCGAGTACGACACCGCTTGTGCTTCATGTCATCATCCAGTTTTAGGTGGCGGAGATAATTTGTCGTGGCCTGTTGGTTACGATGCAGTTGATGTCTTTCATAACTTCTCTTCTAATACCGTTGGTTCAGGCCGTTATTTTAATGGTAGTGATTCAAATGAGCTAGCAGGATATCCCCTGATTGGCCGTAATGCGCCAACGATATTTAATATTGGGCTAATGGATCGAGGATTGTTTTGGGATTCACGTATTGAAAGCGCAAGTAATACCCCAGGTACAAGAGGCACTGATGCGGGTATTATTACGCCAGATTCTGCCAATTTTAACAGCGTAGACAGTAATATTCCTGAAGGCGCTTCATTAGCCAATGCGCAATCTCGTTTCCCAACGGTAAATCACAATGAAATGCGAGGTGATGAGCCATTAACAGATGATGACAACCAAGCATATCGTGCAATGTTGGCTGCTCGTTTTGAAGGTGATGCAGAATGGGAAGCACTCTTTCAAACTGCCTATGGTGATTCAGATATTAGTTTTGACCGCATTGCCGAGGCGCTAGCTACATTTGAAGAGTCTATGGTGTTTACCAAAAATCGTTGGCAGGAATACGTAGCTGCTTTGAAAGGAATTGCAGACAGAAACATTGATGTAATGACGCAGAATGAAAAAATTGGCGCGGTGCTGTTTATGACCGCAGGTGACGAAGGAGGCGCGGCGTGTAGTCAATGTCACTCAGGTGATGCGTTCACCGACGAGAAATTTCATGCCATTGGACTAGGACAAGTAGGGCCGGGTAATAGCGATAGTTCAAGTTTCCCACCCGTGAATAACTCTGACTTTGGTCGTGTTAATATCACGGGAGACGTAGGAGATACCTATCATTTTCGTACATCACCTTTATTGAATATCACAGAAACAGGCCCTTACATGCATAATGGCAGTTTATCTACTTTACGACAGGTTATGGATGTTTATGGAAATCCGGGAGGAGCTATGAATGACTTGCTTGGAATAAGCACTATTCTTAACGGCAATGCTAGGTTTAATGAAATGGGAAATGCTGATTATTGTGAGCTAACATCTATCATCGATATTATGGATAAAACCGGCGAAACATGTGAACAGGTTTATAACAATATGAATCCTGATGCATTTAACAATACGCGTATTTTGTTTCGACAAACGTTTGATGAAACCGTATCGAATTCACCTGCACCTGAAATTGATATTAACACCGAACAATCTGAAAAAGTGATTGAATTTATGGGTACGTTAACCGATCCATGTGTGACAGATAGAGAGTGTCTACAGCCTTGGATTTTTGATTTGAGCAATTGGACTACTCACCCTGACTATAATGATAATCCTGATTGGATACTTATTGGTGAAGATAAAAACGGTAATGAACTCTAATTTAATACGTTTGAACTAAATAACAGCACCTATGAGCGTTAGGAAATATACTACTTCTGACGCTCTGTTTAATTCGTTTTAAAATATAACTTTACTCAGTTTTATCTTTAAACTCGCACAAGTCTTCAATAATACAAGCACCACACTTTGGTTTGCGCGCAGTACATACATAACGACCGTGTAGAATTAACCAGTGGTGTACGTCGACTTTGAATTCTTTAGGCACTACTTTAAGAAGCTTTTGTTCTACTTCAACCACGTTTTTACCCATAGCAAACTTAGTGCGGTTTGAAACGCGGTCGATGTGGGTGTCCACTGCGATTGTCGGCCAGCCAAATGCGGTATTTAGCACAACGTTTGCAGTTTTTCGGCCAACGCCTGGTAGGGCTTCTAACGCGGCTCTGTCTTCTGGTACTTCACCGCCGTGTAAGTCCACCAACATTTGACAGGTTTTCATGGTGTTTTCGGCTTTGGTATTAAACAGGCCAATGGTTTTTATATAGCTTTTTAATTTGTCTAAACCAAGATCAAGAATTGCTTGCGGGGTATTAGCAACGGCATAAAGCTTATCGGTTGCTTTATTAACACCAACATCGGTCGCTTGGGCGGAAAGTAATACGGCAATAAGCAGCTCAAACGGGGTGCTAAAGTTAAGCTCAGTGGTCGGGTGTGGATTGTCATCACGCAATCGGGTGAGAATTTCTAATCGTTTTTCTTTATTCATTGTTATTATCGATTTAACGCCATTCTATATGTGCATTACGCAAATTCTATTAACCATCAAAGTTAACGCGTACACGCTCAATGCTGCTGCTTTCTTTTGCTGGTTCTTTTTGCTTAACACGGTTGTCGATATAGTTCTTTAAGGCTATTAAAAAGCCCATCGCGATGAAAGCACCCGGCGGTAAAATAGCCAATAAAAATTTGCTATCAAAATGAAATATATCAATACGCAACACAGTTGCCCAATCGCCAAACAATAATTCTGCACCATCAAATAGGGTGCCTTGACCAAGGATTTCGCGTATTGCGCCAAGCACCATCAGTACTGCAGCGAATCCAAGTCCCATCATCAAACCATCAAAGCAGGCTTGTTTTAACGGGTTTTTCGATGCATACGCTTCTGCGCGACCGATGATGGCACAGTTAGTGACGATAAGCGGTAAGAAAATACCTAATGATTGATATAAACCAAAGGTATAGGCGTTCATCAGCAATTGCACACAGGTTACGAAGGCCGCGATGATCAATACAAAGATTGGAATACGCACCTCTTTTGGCACGTAATCACGTATCAAGGAAACCGTGGCATTTGAACACACCAAGACCAATAAGGTTGCCAGGCCTAAACCAATCGCATTGGTCAGGGTATTGGTTACCGCTAATAAAGGGCATAAGCCGAGAAGTTGCACCAATCCTGGGTTGTTTTTCCAAAGCCCTTGCCAGGCCAGTTCTTGGTATTCACTACGCTGGGTCATTGATTTCTCCATGACAAGAAGGCTGTACTGACAATAATTGCTGCTTGTGTTTGGCGAAGTAGATTTGTGCGTTTTTTACCGCTTGGACGACCGCTCTTGGGGTAATGGTTGCTCCGGTGAATTGATCAAAGCTACCACCGTCTTTCTTTACTGCCCAAGTTAACGCATTGTCTTCAGTATAGAAGCGACCGTTAAAATCTAAAATCCAATCGTCTTTACGGGTCTCGATTTTATCACCAAGACCTGGTGTTTCTTTGTGCTTTAATACTCGTACGCCACTGAGGCTGCCATCGATATTAATGGCGACCAATAATTCAATGTTGCCATTGTAGCCATTTGGCGCAATGGTGGTTAGGGCGACGGTTGTTGCGCTGTCATTTACGCGGGCAACGTAGGCGGTTTGCATTTGTTCGCTGCCGAGTAAGTCGGCATCACTAATTAACTGACAATCATTATAGAGATCGTTATTGCTCTGATCTTTAGCGATCACCTGATGTAACGTATCAAGCAATTGCTTTTGCTGTTGTCTTTCAATTCGATCTTTGGTGCCTAAGCTGACAAGCGATACCATGGCTGTACAAGCGACCGCGAAAATGGCGAGTACTTTGGCATTATTTTCTATGGCTTTTTTCATCAATGATTCTCTTACTTGCTTGCCTTGTGACCATAGGTACGTGGACGGGTGTATTGATCAATCAATGGCACCATCATGTTGGCCAGTAATACCGCAAAGGCGATGGCGTCCGGATATCCACCAAAGGCACGAATAATATAGACCATAAAGGCAATAAAGGCGGCAAATATAACTCGCCCTTTGCGTGTGGTTGACGCGGATACTGGGTCTGTAAGGATGAAAAATGCGCCTAACATGGTGCCACCACTTAAATAATGGAACATCGTTGAGGCACTGCTATCAGGAGAGATGCTGTAGGCGATAAATGTCACCAACCATAATGTCGCCAAAAAGCTCGCTGGAATAACCCAGTCGATGGCTTTTCGTGCAATCAGGTATAAACCGCCAATGAAAAAGCCTATGTTTACCCATTCCCAACCAAGCGAGAAGTGCTCGCCAAATACTGGGCTAGTGATACTTTCTTGTACCGTTAATCCCAAGCTTAAGTCGGTTTTTAAGGTATCTAATGGCGTTGCCATGGTGATACCGTCAATGTTCATACGCAGTTGTTCAACGGAAAACCCTTCCCAGGTATAGCCTGTTAAAATAACCCATAAGTGATTGAAAAAGCTGATGTCATGGCTCATCAATTGTTGCACTGGCTGCCATGAGGTCATCTCAACCGGAAACGATACCAACAACATGACATAGGCGGCCATTGCTGGGTTAAATATGTTGTAACCCAAGCCACCATACAATTGTTTGACCACACAGATGGCAAAAATACTGCCGATTACCGTGATCCACCATGGGGCAAGCGAGGGTACCGATATACCGATAAGTAAACCGGTTAATACCGCAGAGAAGTCACCAACTTGCGCCTTAATATTTTTATCGCGAATGGCTAAAAATGTCACTTCAGCGAGCACAGCAAAGGTGATTGCAAGGGCAATTTGAATTAAGGTGCCCGGTCCGAAGAAATAATATTGTGCGGCAATACCGGGTATCGCAGCCATAATCACCGTGCGCATCAAACCCGGAGTTTTCGACTTGATGTGGTTATGTGGAGAACTTGCTATCCAATAAGCCATGGTCAGTTACTCACCTTGTTGTTCTTTGTTTTGCTTTTTCGCCTTGGCTTTGGCGATAGCGGCAGCAATTCGGGCTTTTTTATCATCTGCAGCTGAGCTTGATTCAGCTGCAGGGTTATTTGTAGCAGTCTCTACACCAGTGTCTACAGCTATGTTTTCAGTAGCGTTTGCATCCGCTGCTTGGTCACTGTCTGTATCTTTATCCGAAGCCTCAACCTGTTTTTTCGCTTTCGCCTTTGCAATAGCCGCAGCGATACGCGCTTTCTTGAGCTCCGCTTGTTCGCCATCTTCTTTGGTCAGTTCATTATCGGCAGACGCTTTGGCTTTATTATTGGCTGCAGTTTGTTGTTTTGACTTTGCCAACGCCTCTTTTAAGGTCAAGCTTTTAGAAGCTGAGTCCTTAGTCGATGTCGCAGCAGGCTTGTCCGCAGTATTTGCAATTGCGCTTGCATTTGTATCTGTATCTGTACTTGCATCGGTGGCAGGCTTAGCGGCTGTTTTTGTAGCCGGTTTCGCGGCTGCTTTTGTCGCAGGCTTAGCGGCTGTTTTTGTAGCCGGTTTCGCGGCTGTTTTTGTAGCCGGTTTCGCGGCTGTTTTTGTCGCAGGTTTCGCGGCTGCTTTTGTCGCAGGTTTCGCGGTTGTTTTTGTCGCAGGTTTCGCGGCTGTTTTTGTCGCAGGCTTCGCGGCTGTTTTTGTCGCAGGTTTCGCGGCGGTTTTGGTCGCAGGTTTCGCGGCTGTTTTTGTCGCAGGTTTAGCGGCTGTTTTGGTTGCAGGCTTAGCGGCTGCTTTTGTCGCAGGCTTAGCGGCTGTTTTTGTCGCCGGTTTCGCGGCTGTTTTTGTCGCCGGTTTCGCAGCTGCTTTTGTCGCAGGCTTAGCAGCTGTTTTGGTTGCAGGCTTCGCGGCTGTTTTACTGTCACTTTTGTCTACATCGGCTAAATCCAACTCTTGCTGAGCTGATTTTGCTGCTTTTTTAGCTTTTGCTTTTGCGACAGCACTTGCCACTCGTGCCGACTTTGCTTTGTCTGCATCGTTTGCCGTTGCTGTTGCCGTTGCTGTTGCTGTTTTAGGTGCCGATGGCTTAACCGCTGGTGCGGTTGTCGCTTTAGTTGCTGCTGGCGCAGGTTTATATTTAGCAGACGCTGCTGTGCTTTGGCTGTCACTCGCAGCGGCTTTCTTATCCGCAGCGCGTTGCTTGGCTTTGGCTATCGCTCGCGCTTTTGCCGCAGCTTTAGCGTCGTCGGCTTTGCTATCGGCACTTTCAGGTTGAGATGTTCCTTCAACCGCTGCCGCTTTAGCTTGTTGTTGCGCTTTTTTCTTGGCTTTTGCACGCTCAATAGCAGCTGCAGCTCTTGCTTTGGCATCCATTGGTGCAGGACCTGTATCATCTGCCGATTGTTGCTCTGCTTTTTTAGCTTTAACTCGAGCTAACGCCGCAGCAACCGCTGAGTTGCTGGCACTGCTTTTGTCTTTCGTCATGTTAGCACGGCGTGCTTCCATGGCTTTCTTGTGTTTTTCTTCACGCTCAAGCTTTTCACGCTCTAAGCGAATTTTACGGGCTTCAAAACGCAGTTTTGCGCGTTCCGCTTTGCCTTCTTGCAATTTGTTTTGACGAATGGTGGCTTTTGCAACGCGATAGTAGTGCACCAAAGGAATATGACTTGGGCAGACATAAGCACATGCTCCACAGTCGATACAATCAAACAAGTTTAGCTCTTGTAACTTGTCAAAATCCTTGGCTTTTGCATACCACTGCAATTCTTGCGGTAGCAAATTAGAAGGGCACACGTCGGCACATTGACCGCAACGCACACACTCAATCTCTTTCTCGGTAGCGGCGATTTCAATTTCACTTGGCGCCAATATACAGTTGGTGATTTTTACCGCTGGGACATTTAAATCGGCCAAGGCAAAACCCATTAACGGGCCGCCCATAATCACACGCTGTTTCGGTTGTGGCTTAAAGCCAACTTGTTGCAGTAGATGCTCGATAGGGGTACCAAGAGGAACCCATAAATTCTGTGGCTTATCAATGGCTTTACCGGTTAGCGTTACCACACGGCGAATCAACGGCGTGTCGTTTAATACCGCTTCACTGATGGCAAATACGGTTGCCACATTCTGCATAATGATGCCCATGCTAACAGGCAAAACACCGCTAGGTACTTCTTGATTTGTCAGGGCTTTAATAAGTTGCTTTTCACCACCGGTTGGGTACTTAGTTGGCAACACACAGACTTGCACTTTAGGATTATGTGCGGTCGCTTTTTTAAGCGCGCCGATGGCTTCGGGTTTATTGTCTTCAATGCCAATCAACACATGCTCGGGTTCAAGCAAATGATCAAGTATGTCTATACCACTGGCGATGGTCGCGGTTTGTTCGCGCATTAACAGGTCATCTGCGGTGATATACGGCTCACATTCCGCCGCATTGATGATCAAAAACTTTATGCCTGGTTTGACATTGACTTTTATATTGGTCGGAAAACCTGCACCGCCCATTCCTGCAATACCCGCTTCGGCGATTTTATCGATCAAATCCGCTTTCGATAACTGTTTAAAGTCTTTTACGATTTCTCGTTTGCGCCACTTGTCTTCGCCATCAGGCTCTAGGATTATGCACAAGTCCTTCATTGCCGACGGGTGGGCTATTGTCGCAGGCTTAATCGCCACTATGGTTCCCGACGTAGGCGCATGCACAGGCACAGCCATCGGGTTGCCATTTTTACTTAATTGTTGGCCTTTTAAGACTTTATCACCGACGTTAACAATAGGCTCACCTGCTTTACCGACATGCTGCTTTAACGGCAATATGATTTGTTTTGGTAAGGCAATGCTTTTAATCGGTTTGGTGTTTGACAAAAACTTTTGCTCTGGAGGATGAATACCACCAGCAAAGTTAAAATATTTGTGTTCTTTTATGCGTTCAAGGACAGATTCCACTACAACCTCACTAATCTATCTGAACGATATCAATCGATTCGAGATCCCACTGCCAGGTCTCTGGCGTTTGCTCGATAGGGATCATTTTAATACAGTCGACAGGGCACGGTTCGACACATAGGTCACAGCCCGTACACTCATCGGCAATGATGGTATGCATTTGCTTTGCTGCACCGGTAATGGCATCGACAGGGCATGCCTGGATACATTTGGTACAGCCGATACAATCTTCTTCGATGATAAACGCAACTTTTGGTGTTGCATCCGCTTCGTGGGCTTCATCGAGAGGAATTGCTTCGACACCCATTAAATCAGCTATCTTTTTGATGGTGTCTTCACCACCAGGTGCACATTTGTTTATCGAGTCACCATCGGCAACGGCTTTAGCGTAAGGTTTACAGCCAGGGTAACCACATTGACCACATTGTGTTTGCGGCAACAAGGCATCGATTTGTTCGACCAGAGGATCGCCTTCAACTTTATATTTTACTGAGGCAAAACCAAGTAGGGCACCAAAGCCTGCGGCAAGTAAACCAAAGACAAAAACCGCCAATAAAAATTCCATTATTTCACCAACCCGGTAAAACCCATAAAGGCTAATGACATCAAACCTGCGGTGATCATGGCAATAGCGGCACCTTGAAAGGGCGCTGGCACATCGGCGCTGGCGAGTCGTTCACGCATTGCCGAGAACATGATTAACACGATGGAAAACCCGACGGCGGCACCAAAGCCATACACGATGGACTGGAAAAAATTATGTTGTTCGTAGAGGTTTAATAGAGCAACACCTAACACCGCACAATTGGTGGTGATAAGCGGTAAGAAGATGCCCAATAGACGGTATAGATTGGCAGATGTTTTTTGCACCACCATTTCGGTAAATTGCACAACCACGGCAATAACCAATATAAAACCCATGGTGGTTAAATATTCTAAGCCAAGAGGCTGCAATAAATAGGTGCTAAATAAATAACTGAGTAGCGATGCCAGAGTGAGTACAAAGGTGGTTGCCAACGACATGCCGATGGCTGTTTCCGTGCGCGACGAAACCCCCATGAAAGGACATAGGCCTAGGAATTTGACTAGAACGAAGTTGTTTACCAACACGGTTCCGATCAAAAGTAAAACGTAATCAGTCATTTATGTCTATTTGTTAGAATCACTGAGGTTATTATCCTAGTTTATATGCAATTTAACAACTTGTTGTTAGTAAGGTTATTTTTAATTGCTGATTTTTTAATCTTTATAGTACAAAATTAAACTAAGACGGGTAAATTTGTTGCTTAAAAAATAACGAAAGCGCCTTAAAGCGCTTCCGGTTTACCTAAGTAATAGCCTTGACAGCCGTCAATGAATATTTCATCAAAGGTATACTTTTCTTCTTGTGTTTCAACACTTTCAGCCAATACGCGAATGCCAAGACGATGCGCTAAGTCAATCATCAAACGTAAGAAGTACTGATTGTTTTTATCTAAGTGAACATCACGAGTGTAGCTACCGTCCATTTTCACATAATCTGGTGATAATTCACGGAAGAATTTAAATGAGGTGATACCAACACCAAAATGCTCAACACAAATACGCGCACCGACACGATGTACCATGTCGATAAAGTATTTACTGCCACGGATATTTTGCTCTAAACCAAACTCACTGATTTCAAACACCAATCGTGTTGCGATATCGTGATCTTTTAATAAGCGGCGCTCTAACCAAATAACAAAATGCTCGTCATGAATCGAGCGGGTCGACAAGTTGATACCAAAAAACTGGCTACTTATGTTTTTCTCTTTTATTTCCGCTAGGGTTTTTTCAATCACTAAGCGGTCGATTAGAATGATTTTATCAAGCTTCTCAGCCATGGCGATAAACGTTGCGGTTGGCAATGTTTCACCTTCAGAACTGGTAAAGCGCGATAGTACCTCGTGATAAATACGATTGTTACGGCTGCTTGGTTGAATGATTTGCTGTAGCAAGGAAACGCTTTGGTTTTCAATAACAAAGTCAATTTCTTTGCTCCAGGTTTGATTACCATAGGTTGCGGTATCGCTATGCAATAGCTCTGGATCTTGTTGGACAAACCAAGCGTTCTTATTGCGAGTTTGTGCAACAGAGATGGCTGAGTCAGCAATCGCTAATAACTCACCCAGTGGGCGCTTGGTATCTAACTTAACAATACCCGAATAAGCGATAGAATCGAAATCAGCCAACTGCTGGTACTCATTAAATAAGCCGGTTAGCTCGTCACAAAACTTTTCAGATGCTTTAACGGTAATGTTCGGTAAAAAGGTTGCAAAGTCAGAACCATTAAGGCGATATAATTTGGACCCTTCGATGTGCTTACATTGAGCTTTTAGAATATTGGCCACTTGGCAAATATAACGGTCACCTTCTTGATAACCATGCACTTTATTAATGGTTAATAACTCAGAGCAACGGGTGATGATCAAAACACCAAACGCAGAATCGCCATATTTTTTAACGTACTCGTCATAGTTATCAACAAAACCACTGCGATTTTCTAATTCGGTTAGGGTATCAACAAACGCTGTTTGTTCGAGTTGTTGGGTTCGAATCACTTTATTTGCGACAAAGGTTTTCAGCTCGACTAAGACTTTGTTTACATCAGAAAACTCAGTCGGTAAGGCCAACTTTGTTGCCGTATCTCGGTTTTCGATAGCGGTTTTAATTTCTTTGGCAATATTCTCAGAAACGTTTTGCGAGGCACGACGATATGCTCGCGCGGTCATTTTTGCGGAAATCATCGAACCGGCAAACAATACCAAAATCATGACTAAGGCAATAAATGAGGTGATTTTGTAATACACCGCATACAACTCGTCGTTATTAACTTTGTAGGAGATGTATATGCCTAAGTTGTTGTTTTTTATCTTGCTAGGCGCAATATCCATACCAACTAAGGCCAGTAGGGATGGGCTGGCAGAGGAATTTTTATAACTGTATATCGGTTGATTATTAAGATCAGTTATCTTCAGCTCGTCATATTCGAACGCTAACTTCAATTGTTTAGAAAAGCCTTTTAGATCGTCACCCTGATAATGTTCAGTGATCTTATTTAAGCTGACTTTATGGTCATTTTGGGCTTCTTCAACAAAACCAGTGAGGCTGTAGATACTGAAAATCACATAGATGACGGTAACCGCCAAGGTAATGATCAGATTCTTGAAAAAAATTCGTGAAAACGACGACATGAAAATGAATCCTGTTTTCCAGGGCATGTTAACTTAGCGTTTTATTTAACGAGATGGTTAACACACTCTACTTATTATTATTAGCAAATATCCCTGCCTCAATAACCTAAGACAATCGCTTAGCATCCTAATCATCTGCGCAAATGTTACTAATTAAAGGCGCAATTAACGCGGCTTTAATTATTCAATCGCCACCAATGATATTGAGGTCTATCTAAAATATTAAAATTGTCATGCAAAAGCAATATATTATTCACTTAGCTGCAGACAAACGCATAAACATCATCGCCGCAGCTGTAACGTTTACTAGACGACTGATTTAAATGCATTTTTTACGGCATTAACGGGTTGTTTTTAAGGCTCGCATTCATTCATAAGCTCGAATATAATGAGCATTATCGATGATAATTAATAAAGATTTATGACCAATAAACCTAATGGTACCGGGCTTGCGCGCATAATTAAGGCCGGTTATTGCTCTATCAAGGGCTTTCGTGCCGCTTGGCAACATGAGGCCGCTTTTCGTCAAGAAGCGTTGTTGTGTTTGCTACTTTTTCCTATCTCAATTGTTATCGCCAGTGATTTTCAGCAATGGTTGTGGATGTTTTTCAGTATGATTTTTGTACTGTTTGCAGAGTTGGTCAATTCTGCTTTGGAAGCCTTAGCCGACAAAGTATGTCTTGAACATGACCCTTTGATTGGTCGAGCTAAAGATATTGGTTCTGCCATTGTTTTTGTTGCTTTGGTGTTTATGAGTGTTGTATTTTTTATAACGCTATATCAATACCTTGGCGAATTATTACGGTAATTGACTGTCTAAATAACGCTTAATTGCGAATTGTTACTGGTTTGTAGTAACAGTTTTAGCGACTATTGATTACACTTATCAGTCTATCAACACTAGTTTAAAGGTTTATGACACTACTAATTATTTATTTGAGTATTGCCATTGGCGTATCGTTTTTATGTTCGATACTAGAGGCGGTACTTTTATCCATCACACCGAGCTTTATTGCTCAAAAAGAACAAGAAAAAGAACGTGGTGGGGCAATGCTGGCAAAAATGAAGGACAATTTAGATCAGTCCATTTCCAGCATTTTGATTCTTAATACCTTTGCCCATACCATGGGAGCAGCTGGGGTAGGCGCACAAGCGATAAAACTATTCGGTGAAAAATGGGAAACCCTAATCGCCTTCGTTTTAACCTTAGCTATTTTGTACTTGTCTGAGATTATTCCAAAAACCATTGGTGCAACATTTTGGCGTCAATTGGCGATTCCATCGGCTTATATGATTTCTATTTTGGTTAAGCTGGTGTTTCCATTGGTGTGGTTATCTACCCGTATCACCAAGTTGTTTTCTTCAAAATCGAGCCACGGTACTACCCGTGAAGAAGTCCTGGCAATGGTAAGCTTGAGCTACAAAGATGGCAAAATGGTCAGTCAAGAAAACCAACTGATTGAAAACATTTTGACCTTGCGTGAAGCAAAAACTGAAGATATTTTAACGCCACGCTCGGTAGTTCATGCATTAAATGAAGAGACTAAAGTTGTTGATGCGCTTACCACAGAGCAAACCGCTGTTTTTACCCGCATGCCGGTATACAAGGGCAGTATTGATAATATCACTGGGGTGATCATTAAAGGTCAACTCTATGAAAACGATCGTCAAGGTAAAGGTGAGTTGCAACTAAAAGCGATTTCTAAACCTATCTACCGTATTTCCGAAAGTTTTCCGGTGCTTAATTTATTGGATTTGTTTATTAAACGCGGCGAACACATTTTCTTGGTCGAAGATCACTTTGGCCAAACGGCAGGTATTGTCACCCTCGAAGATGCCATTGAGACCATACTCGGTCGAGAGATCGTTGATGAAAGTGATAAAGTGGCAGATATGCAAAAGCTAGCGAAAACTAAGTATCGCGAGCGTTTACGTAAAAAACTAAACACATTACCGGACGAATAAACCGAGTAATGTTGCATAACAAGTTTGATTAAAAGCATCGCCAAAGCGGTGCTTTTTTTATGTCTATATTCGGCAATTGCTAAGCGTACCGGTTAAGCGGTACTTGTTGCCGGAAGATGTTGTTAGTAGGTGTTGCAGGGAGCTGTTGTCGAGACGTGTTGTCAGGAGAGATTAAAAGAGACACTGCAAAATAACCCTACGGCATCGCCTCATTACGACCCATGGCCATTGTAAGGCATTGTCAAAGTTCAAATTTTAGCGAAATCTTGATCTTTGCCTATACTCAGTTTTATAGGTATATCGATGCTAAAAACAATAAGGGATTTATGGCGAACGTTATTAAACGGCTTGTTGTCACTGGACTTAGTTTGCTCAGCATATTGTTGCCATTGGCGGCACACACACAAGAAACAGAATACTTTGATGGCGCTCAAGATACTGAGGCTGAAGCGGAGCATGATGGGTCGTACTTCTATTTAGGCTTGATGGCCGGTAATGCCGACATGACCACGGAATTTGACGCGTCTTCGGTGTTTGATGGGATGAAATACGAGCAATCGCAAGATGAACAAGGCTTTGGCTTATATACCGGGTTTAATTTTGCCGATGTGTGGTCTTTAGAAGGCATGCTGTTTATTGTCATGGATATGCAAGGCAGACCATCTGAACTGCCGATTGATGATGTATATCTTACCGTTATTACGCTCACCCCTAGCTATCATTTTCATATATACCCATCGTGGTCGTTGTTTGTTAAAGCCGGTCTAGGGGTGATGATATATACCGAAGACTATGACAAACACGGTGAGGAATTTAGCCACAGTGACAGTGATTACTGGACAGGCATTGGCTTTTCTTTCGGCGCTGGTACGCAGTTTGATATCACCGACAATATCGCGATTCGATTAAGTTACGACTACGTTGAAGCTGAACTTGAGTCCGATGACAATAATCACCATCCAAATTTACTCGACGTAGATCAGGACTTTGAACTGGTATCGTTCGGTATCCACTATCAATTCTAATCAGAGATAAGATCATTATTGTTAATGAGCGGTGGTCACTACGTCTTTAAGCATCAAGTATTTGCGGCGAATATTGCGCACGTAAGTCACGGGTTCTTGGCCTCTAACATAACCATAACGAGCTTTAGAGGAATATTTACGCTGCGACAGCAATAATATTGCCCGCTCAACATTGTTAAACCAAATGTCCCGTTGCCAACCTTTTTGCTCAGCCAAACGCATCGCGTCAACCACATGACCAGGGCCGGCATTATAAGATGCCAAGGTAAACCAGGTTAATTGGTCGTCGCGAACGTCTTGCTCTTGCATGCGTTCACTGACCCAAGCCATATATTTTATCCCAGCATGGATACCCTTTTCAGGATCTGTAACATCGATAATATTGAGTTGCTTGGCCGTGCGAGGCATTATTTGAAACAAGCCTTGAGCTCCAGCAAAAGACGTTGCGTTGGGATCAAATCGACTTTCTTGGTGCATTTGTGCGATCAGTAAATGTGGGTCAAAGCCATATTGTGCTGCGTATTTTTCAACAATCTCATCGTAAGGTGATAAATTGCCGCCAGCTTGCAGGTTTTCATAGGCATCATGATGCTTATCAATTAATCCGTCGGCTTCAAAATATCGCTTGTGGATGAGGTTGTAAAATAGACCGCGATAGGTACGTTTGATATAGCTGTCTATTTTTTCTCTAAGCTGATTGTTGCCATCTTTGAATATCCAGCTTTGTGCTTTCTCTTTTCCTATAAAGATACTTGGCGTGATCTTGGTATCAAGGTTGAGCTCCATATCGACTAAGTGATTATCCGCTAGTGTTAAATCAAATTCGCCACTGGCAACGCCTTCGATAATTTGTTCGGTATCGTATTCTTCAGGGACTTCACTGACGGTTATCTGCGGAATGATGGATTGTAAATCCATAAGGGTTTGATAATAAGAACTGGATTTACGAACCGCAATATTACGGTACTTTAAATCGTGGACCGACTCGATAGGTGGATCATTCGGGCCAGCAACAATTTGCTCGCTGGCATAGTGGTATGGGCGTGAAAACGCTAACCCTTGCTCGGCTCTGTGCTGGTTTGGCGTGAAAAAGCCTAGCGCGATATCGGCTTCTCCAGTTTTGATCATGTCAAACATTTCAATATTGTCATCAGCAACCAAAATTTCGTAACGAAGCTTGTGTTGTTTAGCAAAGTCTTTGGCTAACTCATAATGAAAGCCCATTAATTGGCCTTTCCAAAGGTAATAGGATGAGATGGTATTGCGCATGACTATGCGAATGGTGCGCCGTTTAGTGATTGTTTGCCATGCGGTGACCGATTCACTGTCTTGCTGTGCGCCTAGCTGTTGTTGTCGTAAAAAGGTATTGAGTTGTTGTTTTAAGGTTGCAGAGTCTTTTCTTACCGCCCAAGCGATGCTTCTAGCGACGTTGGCTTGCAGGCTTTTGACGATATCATCGCGGTATTTTAAGGTTGAGTCGATTATGTTGCCGTCAACGATGGTTAAATCGTATTCACCCTTAGCCAAGGCGTCGTATAGTTTATCTCTCGTGGTCTTGGCTGGTATCTGTTCGATTTGAATGTTTGGATAGACGTTGGCAAGACCTAAAGCGGTTATGGCATGCGAGGTACCAGGTTGTACCGCTATTTTTCGACCATCGAGATCTTTTGCGGCCGTTAATGGCTTATTGTTTTTACCTAAGACAATATACTCAGGTGTTTCTGTGATAGGCAAGGTAAAATCAACCTGCGCCTGCCTAAGCGTATTTACCGTCATATTGGCGGCAATAATATCGCCTTCATTAGCCAGTAGGGCGGGGATAAGCTGCTCAAACGATGGTTTTTCAATGTACTCCAGATTTAGGCCATGATTATCGGCAAATAATTCGAGATATTCTCGGTCAAGATTCGGCGGTGAGCCCGCTCTAGGCAGGTAGTTTTCATTGCCTGACCATACCAATACTCGCAGTACGCTTTTTTGTGCTTGTTGTGCTTGCTGCGTTGCCTTGTTATTAGCGCTGTTCGAGTTGTTTGTTGTATCCTTGGCGAATGGTTTAAATGCGAGCAAAGACAAGGCGCATAACATGACCATAACTAAGCGACTAAACCAAACACTTAGCCAAGGGCTAAAGCAAGAGCTTAGCCAAGCTTTGTCGTTGCGCCATGGTGATATTTGCCTAAGGTCGATGTTTTTATGATTCATCGTCTAAGCATAGCCAACAGCGGTTAGTTGCGCATCAACCACGCAACAAATTGAAAATTAAATTCACAATGCTTAATTTGCTTGTAATAATGATTACCATGTATCGCAGGCAAGCATAAGATCTGCAAGAGATTTTTGTGGCAGAAAAAAAGCTAAAACATTTTTATATCGCTGAAGACCAATCCATTTATTTGCTTAGTTCGAAAGACGCCGCAAAGCTTAAAAAATGGATGGAACTTTGTATTAAACAGCTCAATCGTCTTGGCTACAGTAATGTAGAAATGATTGGTAAAGGTGCCTACGGTTTTGTCTTTGAGGGTGAAGACGACAACAACCAACCACAAGTCTTTAAGTTCTCGCGACTTGATTTGCCGTTGCATGTGCAAGATAGGTTGGAAGAAGAAGCGCAAATGCAAGACGCTCTGAGCCACGCTGCCATTCCTCGGTTGTATGAATATTTAAAAATTAAGCGTCAGTCCATTATCCACATGAGCCGCGCCAAAGGCGAAGATTTAGAGGTTATTTCGTTAAAGCAGGGGCCGTTGCCTGCAGAGCAAATCGTTAACATTACCATTTTAATGATCGAGCTACTTACTTATATTGCTGATCCAAAACATAACCGTATGCTAAAACCAGTGGTTCATGGTGATATCAAACCATCAAACATTGTTTGGGATGACGCCAAGCAATCGCTGCAGTTGATCGATTGGGGCTCGTCGGTATGGGCACAGTTGGATAAACAGGGCAACAGTACCGCGACCAATGTTATGGATTTGATGAGCTCTGATATCCAGCAAACCAATTCTCGTATGGGTGATATCTATTTTATCGGTGAAGAGCAGCTTAACGGTGGTTTATCTAGCCCAAGATTTGATGAGCAAGGCATGGCGGCGACCATTTATGCCTTAGCATCAGGTCAATCATGTCGTTATGGCTACAAGGTGATAACCGCAAGCTCGCTTGGCTTACCGCAAATTCTGGCCAAACCAATTGATGCAATGCTTGGCGATGACCCAGTATTGCGTCGTCAAGCCGGTGACTATCTTTTTAACAACCTTGGCATGTTAAAAAAGTTGGTGTTATCCGATACACCAACCAAACCTGCAGTTGAACCGTTAATTCCTGTTTGGCTTAGACACCATGAAGAAGATATCGAAACCGTTGTCTATGGCTCTCGTAAGTCGTTTTTAAGAGAGCAGGGTAGCGAGCAAAGCTTGTATGACGTTGATGATGTGCAGCTGGAAAAATATTATAAAAACTACCTTGCTGGTATGGGAGCAACGGAAAAGGCATTTATTGCCGCGGTCAGTCGCTTAGCAAAATACCCTGTGGTCGGTGGCCTTGCTGTGCGCTGGGAAAAAGACGGCGTTTATGTTGATTCCAATATCACCTTATATGATCCGTCGTTAGAGTATTCGTTTCAGGCGGCGGTCAATAATATGATCTATTTGGCGCAAGGTATTTATCGCGTCGGTATTTTTAAATCTTGCTTATTTAACGCCAAAGATACGCTGCATTTTGAACGTGATACACGCACTGCACCATTTGAAAATAATGGCCAGCGCATTCCATTTGAAGTCTCGGCAATCACTGATTTAGAAAATGTATCGCATTTGCACTCATATTTTGAAGACGGTAAAGACCCTGATGAGTATTTGCATTTACCCGACAATGTGATGCTGGTTCTTAAAGAAATGAACAGCATTCATCATACCGGTTGTATTATTTTTGAGGTGCTGGAACAACATCTCAAAATTCACAGCTATTTAATGCTGCTCGATCACAGTAAAAAGCAACAATTTGAACAGTGCTTACAACAACTTCTCGAATTATTGCCGAGCATTGATGAGCTTGGAATTGCTGGCTTTATGAAGCTACCTTATAAAGACACGCGGTTTTTTGAACATATAAATCAGTTACCTGAGCATTACTATCCAAAGAATCCTAAATAGTTTTGTTAGCGGCAACTTTTGCCTGATATAACTGCACAGCCAAACGAGGACTACAGAATGGACAAAAATAACATAGGTGATATGGCATGGCTTGATTTAACCGTCGATGATGCCGAAAGCGTTCGAGATTTTTATCAACAGGTCATCGGTTGGAAATCCGATAGTGTGTCGATGGGAGACTATGAAGACTTTGTTATGTTGAGCCCCAAAGGCGGTGATGCGCAAGCCGGAATTTGTCATGCTCGTGGCGGCAATGCGGAATTACCACCGGTATGGTTACCGTACTTTCTGGTTGCCGATATTGATCAGGCCGTTAGTGCGGTAGAGCAAAATGGCGGTGCTATGGTGACCGACATTAAATCTATGGGCAGTGACAGATACGTGATCGTTAAAGACCCCGCTGGAGCCCACTGTGCCTTGTATTACAAAGGCTAGCGCAGTAAAGACGAACCAAGTAAATTCGAGCAACATAAAGACCAACACAGCTCGATAATTAACATAAGCGAAGATAATACAAGTGAGCAGTTCATTAACCTTGTATGCAGGTAAAACGGCATATCACACCATCAAGCAATACGGCTTACAGCCAGATCTTTTTACCACATTGGTGGGTGCCAGTGGTGGGCCGAAATGGTTTGTATTAGCAGGCCTCGATCGTTATTTTTGTGGTGATTTTTTTAAAGACAGAACAACGCCGCTAGATACCTTGGGATCATCAGCCGGCGCATGGCGGTTCAGTTGTTACGCGCAAAATGACAAGCTCGCGGCGATAAACCGCTTGATAGATGGCTACGCCAATTTAAGTTATCCAAAAAAAGCCAATAAACAACAAGTGACAGCGCAATCTGAACAGCTTTTACAACATGTGCTGGGGCAAAATGGGGTGAATGAAATCATCAATAATCCCAACATTAGCAATCATATCATTGTCGCTCGTTCAAAAGGCTTAAGTCGCCATGAGAATCCTGTGCTGCAGTTAGGTGGTTTACTGGCCAGTGCGATGGCTAATGCGCGCAGCCGCAAACGTTTATCGAAGCATTATCAACGCATTATTTTCTCACAAAATCAGTCTACCGCGCCGTTTGATTATAACGATGGCATTGACTCAAAACAGGTGGCGTTATCGGCGGACAATACCTATGATGCGTTATTGGCGACGGGGGCTATTCCACTGCTTATTGGCGGGGTGAGAGACATCAGCGGCGCAGGGCCTGGCATGTATCGCGATGGTGGCATCATTGATTATCATTTCGATCAGCGATTTTTAGCGCGACCGGTGACGGTAGATGGCAACCCGTCTAAAGAGGGGCTGGTATTGTATCCGCATTTCCATCATAAATTTAAACCCGGTTGGTTCGATAAATACGTAAAACACAGATACAGCAACCAAGAGTATTTTGATAACGTGTTGGTGTTAAGCCCAAGTCAGCAGTTTGTCAGCAGTTTACCGTACCAAAAAATTCCCGATCGCACGGATTTTAAAACCTTATCTGAACAACAACGCATCGATTATTTTCTGCAAGTGGTCGCCGAAAGCAGCCGTTTAGCTGCTGAGTTTGATGACTTATGCCAACTCGATCTAGAACACCTGCCAGTGCAATTGATTGGTTAGTATAAATCTTGGCTTTTATTCAAACCTTGGCTCAAAAATAAACTGTCATAAACCCGTATAGCGTGCTCATCGGTCATCCCGGATAAATAGTCGGCAATGACGCGATGCGGGTTTTCACCTTGTTGACACGCAACTTGCCAACGTTCATTGGTCGAAATTGGCAACAATCGAGCAGGATCACTGGCAAACGCTTCAAACAACTCCATTACAATCTGTTGGCCCTTGTATTCCATTCGTTGGATGTCGGGTTGCTTGATCACAAATTTGTAGACGTAATCTTTGAATATTTTTAATGCTTGAGCTTGCTTTGCAGGCAGTGCGGCGTTGTAGCGCAATAATGGCTCTTGGAAGTTGGTACCAATGCTGTCATTTAAATCCTGCAACTCAATATGAGTGATCAAATAGTTCACCAGCATACCGATGGCATCTTTTTGCAGATAGCGCTTATAAGAAAATAACTTTTCAAATATTGCTGTGGTGTGTTTATTTAAAAATTCATCATCGAGCTCACTAAGTGGTCGCACAACGTTTTGTTCAAAGCTTTCACGACTGACAACACGGGTGACAATGGCGTCTTCCATATCGTGAATGCCGTACGCTATATCATCGGCTAATTCCATGATTGAACAGTCGAGTGATTTATAGCAGGTTTTGTGATGACCATTGCCATTAACAATGACCTTTTGAAATTCATTGCGATCTTTTTCTGACAATGGTGCAAGCACCCAGTCGATGATCTTAAGGTCGTCTTTATATAAACCTTTAGGTGGGTGCCAATCACCAGCTTTTAATTGGCGAAAGTTAACCGGCGGAGTTTGTGCTTGTTGATTGGCGAGTCGTTCAACCACTTGCGGGTACTTGATCAAGCCCAATAAGGTGCGCCGTGTTAAATTCATGCCAAAATGTTCAGTGTATGGTTCGAGCTTAGTAACAATGCGAAAGGTTTGCCCGTTACCTTCAAAACCGCCAAAGTTATGCATCATAAAATTAAGCGCCACCTCGCCGCCATGCCCAAACGGCGGATGGCCGATATCATGGGCTAAACACACGGCCTCAATAAGGGCATCTTCAGTGGGTAATAATTGTTGGCTTAGAGTCGGGTATTTATTGCGTAATTGGGCGCATATGCCTGAGCCAATTTGTGCGGCTTCTAGCGAATGAGTGAGCCTAGTGCGGTAAAAGTCACTTTGACCAACGCCCATGACTTGGGTTTTTGATTGCAGGCGTCGAAACGCAGCCGAATGCAGAATGCGAGCTCGATCCCGTTGAAACGGTGAGCGATGATCTAAAACTCGTGATCGTGTTCCTTGATCTTGTCTTTGTAACCAGTTCTCGTTCATTGAAAACTCCCATTTGACCGGCTTATAGCTTTAACATACTGAATTTAAATACGTTAGGCAATCATATGGGAGTGTCCGTAAGAGATTATTCTGTTCTAACTTAGCATATACGCTATGGCTTAACTGACGTTGCAGTCCTAGCCAGAAACATAATCGCGTTGAAAATAATCAACCCACATCGCTGTGGCACCGCAAATGGCAACCGGCATGACAATTAGGTTAACGATTGGGATCATCGCGGCAATAGTGACGCTAATGCCAAAACCAAAACACTTGCCTTTATGCTCAGATAACTTACTGCGCATGTCGATAAAATTGATTTTATGATTATCAAAAGGGTAATCACAATATTGGATGGCCATCATCCAGGCGATAAAGACAAACCAGATGATTTGTCCAAAAAATGGCAATATCCATAGCACGATAAAAAAGCCAATGGCGCGAGGTAAGTAGTATTTTAACTTACACCATTCGCGACTTAGGGTACGGGGAATATCCTTAATAACGTCTGCAAAGCCGGAATCATCCAGTTGATGACCAGACAAATGACGTTCAATTTTTTCACTTAATAAACCATTGAATGGTGCCGCCAACCAATTGGCAAACGTAGAAAACACAAATGAAAAACATATCAGCGCGGTGACATACAATAATGGTTCGACAAACATGGTCAGCCATGACCAGTCCGTGCCAAGCCATTGTTCAAAATCGACGATGATATCGCTAATGTATAAGGTGAGATAATAAAACGCGACGCCAAATAAAATGAGATTGACCATCAATGGCACAAATACAAAGCGGCGAATCCCTGGTGTTTTGATTAATTCAAAGCCTTTGAAAAAGTAGCCGGCACCACCTTGGGCGATAGGCTCGCGAATACTGCGTGTCATTTGTCATCCTTTATTATTGCGGTGAATTACCCTTCGCTTATAAGGTAAAGCTTAGTGGGTAATGAATCACTTTTTACACAAATTCATAGCTGTTTTTTAGTATAACGAATTAGGGGCTGGCAACAACAGCGAAAAATGTTACAAAGCGTGTGTTTATTTGATACAGTAGTTCAATAAGCATAAGCCTTTGCGCAATATTTTCAGCATTGCAACTCAGGCAGAAAAACAATAATAAATACCTAAAAAAAGAATCAATACTCGTTACTTTATGCGCCTAAAAAAGATCAAACTCGCCGGTTTTAAGTCTTTTGTCGACGTCACCAATGTGCCGTTCGAACAAGACATGACGGCTATTGTTGGGCCTAACGGGTGTGGTAAATCCAATATTATCGATGCTGTACGCTGGGTTTTAGGTGAAAGCTCTGCCAAAAACTTACGCGGCGACTCGATGACCGACGTTATTTTCAATGGTTCTACGTCTCGTAAACCGGTGGGCCAAGCAAGCGTTGAGTTGGTGTTTGATAATGCATCGCAAAGTTTGGTAGGCTCTATGGCCGATCGCAGCGAAATATCGATTCGCCGCGTGGTTAATCGTGATAGCCAAAATACCTACTATTTAAATGGCAGCAAATGCCGTCGTAAAGATATTACCGATATTTTTCTCGGCACAGGTCTAGGCCCGCGCAGCTATGCCATTATTGAACAGGGCATGATTTCTCGGCTTATCGAATCCAAGCCGCAAGAGTTGCGCATTTTTATCGAAGAAGCGGCAGGGGTCTCAAAATACAAAGAGCGTCGCCGAGAAACCGAAAACCGCATTCGCCATACTCGAGACAATTTATTGCGTTTGGCGGATATTCGCCAAGAGTTAGCGGTCAATTTGGAAAAACTGCATGGCCAATCGCAAGCTGCCATTCGTTTTCGTGAATTAAAAGCGCAAGAGCGTCAATTAAAAGCTGAACTGGCGGGCATACGATATCGCCATAGTCAGTTAAAATTGCAATCATTGCACAGTAAAGAATTGCAGTTACAAACTGAATTAGAAAAACTCAATGCTGAGCAAGTGCAGGCGGAAAAGGACATTATTAGCGCCCGTACGCGACAAGATGATAGCACCGACAAGCTAGAGCTGCTTAATCAAAAAAAATTGGCAATAACGTCAAATATTGCCGGCGTCGAACAAAACATCAAACATGTCAAAGCGCAAAAACTATCGCTGTCTGAGAATAACCAACGTCTGCAACAATCTTTGCAAGAGAGCAAGAAACTCATTGAGCAACATCAGCAACAACAAGCTGAGTTGCATGAGCAACTCAGCCAAATTGAACCAGAACTCGACATTGTCAGCGCCCAACTTGACGAATTGACGCAACAACAAATGGACATCAGTCAGCGCCAACAAAGCTGGCAACGACAATGGGATGAGCAGCAACGCCAACAAGCGGATTACGAAAAGCGCGTCGCCATTAATCAAAGCCAAATAGACGCGACAAATCAATTGTTGCTAAAAACAGAGCAGCGATTGAGTCAGTTGAAAGAGCAAACATCGCTAGTTGATGTTGAGCAATTACAACAACAGATTGAAGCGGCAATGCTCAGCGAACAAGAGTGTTCGAGTCGTTATCAACAGTATCAAGCGGTTGTCGAAGAATGTGAAAGCGCGTTGTTAACCGAGCAAAACAAATTACAAAATCTTCTGGATGAGGTGCAACAGCAAAAACTGCAGCAGGGCACGTTGCAATCGCAAATCGATGCATTGAACTCGATAAACGCCAATCAAAGTGATTGGCAAAAACGCCAATCTGATTATCTTCAACAACAAGGTGTAACGGAGCTTGAAAGCGTCGCACAACAGCTGAGCGTTGATGCGGGTTGGGAAGTTGCGGTTGAAATGGTGCTAGAGCATTTTCTTATGGCTCAATACGTTGAACAATGGCCGCAATCATGTGATTTAGAGCAAGCTGTGTTGGTTCGCAATGATACAAACACCGATAAACAGCCATTGCCTGAGGCGATAGCAGGGCAACACACCTTGTTGTCTAAAGTCGCTGGTGGTGACGCATTGGCTGATAAACTTTCCAAGGTGTTGGTTGCTGACACGCAAGACAAGGCATTAGAGCTTATTGGCGTGTTACCGGATAACAGCTGGTCAGTGATCTGCCCGCAAGGTTTATGGTTGTCGAAACAATGGTTACGCAAAGGGGTTTTAGCGGACTCTCAAGGTCAACTTGAACGACATAATCGTCTTAAAGAGCTGGCAGCGCAACACCACGCAGCACAACAATCCCTCGCTGATGCGCAACAACAACTTACTTTGCAGCAGCAAATCGTTGCCGAACAAAAGCTAACCCTCGCACAGCATATACAGCAACGTGGTGCCACGAACGAGGCATTACAACAGCAGCAACAGACGGTGCACTTAAAACGCCAAGAGCTTGAGTTAACAAAAAATCAGCAAGCTCAAATCGGTGATCAGATTGCCGCGCAACAGGAGCAGTTGCAACAGGAAATGACTCGTTATGAAGAGTTATTAATTGAGCAACATAATTTAGCAGAGGACAACTCAATTGATGCGTCAGCATTGACGGCGATGGCCGATGAACGTGAGCAATTGCTGCGACAGTATCAAGACTGTTCTAGCCAACATAAAGTTGCTACGCAGCGTTCTCAATCGCTGCAACTGACGCAACAAAAGTTGACTAGTGAATTAGCCGCCATCGAAAAAGCCAACGTTCGTGAGACGGAACATTGGCAAAAATTGCAGCAACAATTAGATGAATTAGAACAACAGGCTAAACAAAATCTGCAACCTCTTGATGAGCAACAGGCGCGTTTGCAAACGTTGCTAGAGCAACGGTCAAAACTGGATACCCAGCAATCGGCGATAAATCAGCAACTGCAGCAATCGAATCAGCAAATTGATCGCTTAAATGAGTGCCAGCACAATGCCATGCAGCGCATTAGCGCGAGCCAACAATCAATACAAGAATTGCTTGTTGATATGCAAAGCTACAAACTCAAAGCAGAGAGTGCAAAAGAGCAGTTGGCTGAGCTACAGCAAGATCTCGATACGATACTGGCTGCATTAGATAGCAAAGCCTCTGAAAATCAGTGGCAAATTAAATTGGCTCGTGTGGTCAAATCAATATCGGCGCTTGGCGCGATTAACTTGGCGGCGATTGAAGAGTTTGAACAACAATCGCAGCGTAAAAACTTTCTCGATCAGCAAAATGATGACTTACAGCAAGCATTAGCAACACTGGAGTCCGCCATAGCAAAAATTGATCGTGAAACTCGAGCTAAGTTTAAACAGACCTTTGAACAGGTGAATAATGACCTTAAGGTTTTGTTTCCTAAGGTTTTTGGTGGTGGTAGCGCCTATCTAGAGTTGACTGGAGATGACTTGCTTGATACTGGTGTGACCATTATGGCAAGGCCACCGGGCAAAAAAAATAGTACAATTCACTTACTTTCTGGTGGTGAAAAAGCGCTAACCGCATTATCATTGGTATTTGCGATATTCAGACTCAACCCCGCGCCGTTTTGTATGCTCGATGAAGTGGATGCACCATTGGACGATGCAAATGTCGGACGATTTTGTAAATTGGTTGAAGAAATGTCGCAAACAGTGCAATTTATCTATATCAGTCACAATAAAATAGCCATGGAAATGGCTTCGCACCTGACAGGGGTGACCATGTACGAACCTGGAGTTTCCAGAATGGTCGCCGTTGATATTGACGAAGCAGTTGCTATGGCAGAGGCAGTGTAAAACAGGCTTGGTAATGGAATTCAGTTTCAGAGATATATTAATAATTATAAGTGTCGTCGTCATCATCGCTATTTATCTGAACGGACGTCGAAAAATCCATGTAGATGGAAAAAACCCAATAAAGCTCAAATCGGACAAAGTCGAAACCTCTATTGAAGACGACGTTGCTCGTAATTTTGATCGAGAAGGTTTTGATCAACTTGGTGTTGGTGTGCCAAAACCTGTCGTTCTTGACAATTCGGTGCCAGAACCGAGTGACGAAGAGCTTGAAGTGATCACCTCGAATAATCCTCCACCAGTAAGCGATGAAGAGTTGATGGAGCAAGCGCCAACATTGCAAGAGATTGAAGTGCTTGAGCGTGATTTTTCTCCAAGTAACGATGATCTTGAGCCTATCGCTAAATCGGACAATAAAAATCAACAGTCGCTTGATGCCAGTATGCTCGATGCAACTTCAGCTATGGCAGAGACTGCCTTGGAAAATAGCTTAGAATCACAACATGCCATTGCTGAAAATGCTGAGGCCGTAAGTGATGCAGAGCAAAACGTTCAGGCAATGAACACGCCAGCGCCTGTTGCTGAGCAAAGTTTTGAAGAGGTTCCTGCGGTAGCTGATTCGGTCAGTGCCGAACCCGTAAGTACCAGTCAAGCTCGCAGCGCAACAGCTGAGCCGGCGACAGTCGCCGCTGATCAGAGTGTGGCGCAACACGCTGCGGCTGCAAAAGATGTCGCTGTGACGGCAAAACCTGCCAAAGTAACGCTAGAGCCAATTTACAAAGAGCCAGTTTACAAAGAGCCTGTTTACAAAGAGCCAGTGTTTGAGTCTAAATCCGCAACGCCAGAGCCAGAGATGCCTAGCATGAGCGCATTGGATGATGATGACGTGGCTGCGAACAATAGCGCTGTTGCGACTGAGCCAAAGGTGCAAAATGCTAAAGCCTCAGTTAAAGCTGCAGTCAAAGCAAAAGCCACAACCAGTACTGCAAAACCAACCAAAGCCAAAAAAACCGTTAAACGAAATCAAATGGAAATGGATTTTGATAATCTAGAGCGTGGTGAGAAAGTTGAGTTAGAACAAGAAGTATTGGCGTTATCAGTGGTTATGCCTGAGCAACAAGCAATCAGTGGTGCTGCCTTGTTACCGTGTTTCTTAACCTTAGGCTTGAAGTTTGGTGAAATGAATATCTTCCACCGCCATCAAGACAATGCCGGCAACGGCAAAATTACCTTTTCGGTTGCCAATATGGTTAATCCGGGTACGTTTGACTTGGATAACATAGAGCAATTCAGCACTCGCGGTATTACCATGTTTATGACCTTGCCTAATGCCAATGACCCGCAAAAAGTGTTTAAGCAAATGCTGAGCGCAGCTAAGCAAATTGCCGATGAATTTGGTGGTCAAGTCTTAGATGGGCAGCGCAGTGTTATGACTCGACAAACCGAGCAACACTATATGAGCAAAATACGTGAGTTCGATCGCCGCGCCCGATTGGCCGGTTACTAATCTCATTGAATCATCAAGCCCCACACAATGGGGCTTTTTAATCTAAAGTGATCCGTTATGTCTGAACAAGCCATGAATACCCCTATTTTAGAAAAGATGCAGCAAATCATTGCTGAGCTTAACGAGTACAATTACCAATATTATGTATTGGATCAACCGAGTGTGCCGGATGCACATTACGACCGGTTAATGCGTGAACTGCAGGCGTTAGAGAAAGACCATCCAGAGCTGGTACAACTCGATTCGCCTTCGCAAAAAGTTGGTGGTGCGCCGCTTAAATCATTCTCGCAAGTGACACATCAATTGCCGATGTTATCCTTGGATAATGTCTTTGGTGATGACGAGTGGCAAGCGTTTGTTAAGCGTATATCTGACCGCTTGCATACCTCGCAATTTGCCATTGCCGCAGAGCCTAAGTTAGATGGTTTGGCGGTCAGCTTGCGTTATGAACAAGGTCTGTTAGTGCAAGCGGCAACCCGCGGTGATGGCAGTACCGGCGAGAACATTACTGAAAACGTTCGAACAATTCATGCCATTCCCTTAAAGTTGCGTGGTAGTAACTTTCCTGACGTGCTTGAAGTGCGCGGCGAAGTGTTTATGCCAAAGCAAAGCTTTGAAATGCTTAATGAGCGGGCAATAAAGCAGGGTGAAAAGACCTTTGCCAATCCGCGCAATGCTGCCGCTGGCTCTTTACGCCAATTGGACTCTCGTATCACCGCCAAACGTAACTTGTCGTTTTACGCCTACAGTCTTGGTTATGTTAGTGATGAAAGCTGGTTGGCAGACAGTCACTTTCAACGATTAATGCAAGTTAAAGAACTTGGCTTGCCAATGTGCCCAGAGAGCAAATTATTGTCCGATGCCTCGCAATGTCAGGCTTTTTATCAAGACATCTTAACGCGACGCGAGCAGTTGTCTTATGAAATTGATGGCGTGGTCTTAAAGGTTGATGATATTGCCATGCAGCAAACGCTTGGTTTTGTTGCTCGAGCACCACGCTGGGCAACCGCGTACAAATTCCCAGCACAAGAAGAAATGACTCAATTATTAGATGTTGAGTTTCAAGTGGGCCGAACCGGCGCTATTACCCCCGTTGCACGTTTACAGCCGGTTTTCGTCGGTGGTGTGACGGTCTCTAATGCAACATTACACAACCAAGATGAAATAGAGCGTTTGGCGTTAAAAATTAATGACACAGTGATCATTCGCCGTGCAGGTGATGTGATTCCCCAAGTAGTCAGTGTGGTGATGGCCAAACGTGACGACAAGGCTAAGGATATTATCTTCCCACAAACCTGTCCTGTATGTGACTCTGCCGTCGACAAACAAGAAGGTGAAGCGGTATTGCGCTGTACTGGTGGATTGTTTTGTGAAGCGCAACGTAAAGAGGCGATCAAACATTTTGCATCCCGTAAAGCGATGGACATCGACGGTTTAGGCGATAAATTGGTTGAGCAATTAGTTGATGAAAACTTGATTCATACGCCAGCGGATTTGTTTGCGTTAAATGAGACTGTGCTAAGCACGTTAGAACGCATGGGCAGTAAGTCGGCACAAAATTTGGTTAGCTCTTTAAGCAAATCTAAACAAACGACATTAGCCAAATTTATTTATTCGCTTGGTATCAGAGAGGTTGGTGAAACAACCGCCAGTAATTTAGCTCAGCACTTTTTAACACTAACGGCATTGCGTGAGGCGAGTATAGACTTATTGCTGGAGGTAAGTGATGTTGGTGATGTGGTGGCAAATAACATTGTGCAGTTCTTTGCTCAGCCTCACAATAACGAGGTGATTGATGCCTTGCTTACCGCTGGCATTCATTGGCCTGATATTGAAGTTAAAGCTGACGATGAATTACCGCTTAAAGATCAAACTTTTGTTCTTACGGGTACGCTGAATCAGATGGGCCGCAGTGAGGCGAAAGCGAAGCTGCAATCTTTGGGAGCTAAGGTGTCAGGCAGTGTGTCGGCTAAAACCCATTACCTTGTTGCCGGTGAAAAAGCTGGAAGTAAGTTAACTAAAGCAACGGATCTTGGCGTCGATATATTAACGGAAGATGAAATGTTGGCATTATTTAGCCAACATGGTGTTTAAGCCAAGGTTATACGCTATTACGGATTAAGCTTTGCTTGCTGATAAAAATCGCATACAGTGAATCCCTGTATGCGATTTTTTTTGAGCGTTAATAAATCCATCAATGCAGAACAGCGACGCTAAATCGCTAATAACAAAAACAAAAGCAAAAGCAAAAGCAAACTAACCAGAACCTAAACCTAACCAATAGAAGTTTATATAAAACCATGGAATTTTTTCTACCAATTCTGATTTTTGCCTTTTCATCGACCATAACCCCTGGGCCTAACAATATTATGATCATGACCTCAGGGCTAAATTTTGGCATTCGCAGATCATTGGCACATTTGTTTGGTATTTGTTTGGGCTTCCCCTCAATGGTGGTGCTGGTTGGTTTAGGGTTTGGCGTCATTTTTGAGCATTTCCCGATGCTACATATGGCAATCAAAGTCATAGGTATTATGTATTTACTATATCTTGCTTATCTGATTGCCAATGCCGGTACCCAGCAACAAGGCGAGACAAAGTCTCAACCTCTTACCTTTATACAAGCGGTGCTATTTCAGTGGGTAAATCCTAAAGCTTGGGTTATGGCAACCGGGGCAATCGCCGCATTTACTCAGCTGGATGGCCATTTATTTAGCCAAGTATTATTGGTCGCTTTGGGCTTCTTTTTGGTCGCTTTTCCATGCGTAGGTAGCTGGCTCTATTTTGGCGTGTTAATGAACAAGATAATCAATAACCCTAAATCGGTTCGCTATTTTAACCTCACCATGGCGCTGTTACTGGTGGTGTCAATCTTACCTGTCGTTGCTGAACTCATTCCTTAGCCGCATCAGCTAAGCGGTGTAAAGTATCATTTTCGATAAACTCGATGTGATTGTTTTTGCCAGTGTCAGTGCCATTATATTGGTCACGTACCGCGATCTGGAACATGGCGTTTGCCACCGAGCTGACCTTAATCGGTTTTAATTTAGCTAACGGACCAATAAACACAAAGCCCAACATTGATGTAATAACGATAGAGAGTTGTTCAGCTAAGCGAAACTCTGGTCTTTGGCCAATCAATAAAGAAGGTCTAACAACGCTTATACGCGTTAAACCAAGGCGAGCTATGTCACACTCCATTCTGCCTTTAGTCGCATTGTAAAACGCTTTAGATTCACTGTTAGCACCTAAGCTTGAGATCACCATAAAGTGCTTTACCTGAGCGTGTGCGCATTGTTTGCCAATATCTAGCACCAATTGATAATCAATTGCCGCGAAGGCTTGCTTCGTTTTGGCCTTTTTTATGGTTGTCCCTAAACAACAAAACACTGTATCAATGCCTCGTAGATGTTCTGCGAGGTTCTCTATCTGATCGAAATCAACCACGACTTGTATTAATTTTGCGTCACTAACATTAAGCTTTTTACGAACAAAAACCGTCACTTGGCTAAATTGCGTACTGTTAAGCAGCTTTGTGAGCAGGGCACTTCCGGTCAGACCTGATGCGCCAAAAAGGGCGGCCGTTACAGTTTTCATGATTGTTTTAACCTATATGTAGTTTTGTTCTTAGAGGAATATTTATATTACCAAAAGAATATAAAAAAAAGTAAAAAAAACGCTTGCAAATTTACAGGTCAATAACAGTACGGCGTGGAAAAAGTTATCCACTGTTTTTGTGAAAAACTTTGCATTTTTGTTAAATTTACAAGACAGGTGGAAATGTAACTGCCATGAAAACTTTATAAATTTTGAAAGTGTAAACTTGGCATAGGTCTGTAAACCGTATCTAGCAACATTTAATAACATTGTTAACAGAGTTATCCACAGCTCGAGGTGTAAAAAGTTTATTGTACTAACTGTGCAATAAAGTGCTTATCTATAGCATTAATGTACAAAAATAAAATATGACGAATCGAGACAATGTTGCGAATTTATAAATTGACATTTGTCAGTTTTTTCATCCTTTCAAATTTGATTTTTATTGAATTCAGATTACGTGCAGCTAGGTTAACATCTTGTTTTTAAAGGGGTGAAAGCCATTGCTGTGATTTTTGTATAGGCGCACGGTTAAATATGGCGAAAATTTGTGGCGTTGGGGCTTGCGTTGTAAAAATTAACGAATTCATTGGGTCATCAGTACTTTTTATTGTCTTAAATTCAAGGCGTCAATTTGCATAAAAAACGCACCATCTGAATAGTTATTCATGATGATGCGTTTTTTATCTATAGTTATCAACAGCACTGTTTTGGTGCAGAAATTAGCTTATTGACTATTTTTATTGGCCTTCTGAGCGATGATCATACCAACTAACATCATCAAAATAAAAGCCAGTATTTTATCATTGGCACCAATTATATTAGCAACGGCTGGACCCGGACAAATACCCGATAAGCCCCAGCCAATTCCAAAAATAGCACTGCCAATGATTAATCGGCTATCGATGCTGGTACTTTTAGGCAAATCGAAGTTACTGGCAAATATTGGTTTTTCCATTCGTTTTATCACAAGCAAATACGCGCTTATAAACACCATTAATGCCCCAGCCATGACAAACCCGAGACTGGCATCAAAATTACCGAATAAGTCGAGAAAGTTAAGCACCTTATCTGGATTGACCATTTGCGACACCGTTAGGCCAATCGCGAATATTAGACCACAGACAAAGGCAGATACATTGGTTACGATGCTTTTTCCGGTTTTACTGGTCATGCTAGCCTCCTACCATGTGGCGTGTTACAAACACCGTAATGGCGGCTGTGATCATAAACACAACAGTGGCGACGATTGAACGTTTTGATAATCGTCCTATACCACAAATGCCGTGACCGCTGGTGCAGCCTGAACCATATCTAGAGCCAAAACCAACCAAAAAGCCGCCTATGATCACATGTGACCATTGTACATTGATTTCATTGGGCAACGAAAAGCCGAAAAAAGCGGCAATCATAGGGCCAGCAATAAGGCCGAGTATGAAAAATAACTGCCAGCTCGATTGAATCGGATAGCGAGAAAAAGTATGGGCAAAAATACCGGAAATTCCGGCTATCTTACCGAGTAACAACAACAATAAGATTGCTGCTATACCTATAATAGCGCCACCAATCAGCGCCGAATAGGGAGTGAATTCTGTCATATAAAAAATACCTTGGATCTAAAGTTGCCTTATATTAGCACTTGCTAATACAAAAAGGTAGTTCATGCAGCCAGCTTTTAGATATGTACGAAAATGCGTTTAAATACAAAATGCTAGCGTCAATTGATTCAAGTGTAGTCGTTGTAACCCGCGAATACATAGTGATAAAAATTATAAAGCCAAGTACACTTAAGCAATAATAACAGTTGATTTAGATTCATTTATGGCACGCAAGTTACCACCTCTGCACTTATTACAAATATTTGAAGTTGCAGCCCGACTACAGAGTTTTAAACAAGCATCTGAAGAGCTGTTTATCACGCCGTCGGCGGTGAGCCATCAAATAAAAGCATTAGAAGAATTTCTTGGCTTCGAATTATTTATTCGTAAAACCCGTAAGGTGAGTTTGAATAATGCCGGTCGCAGTTATTTAAAAACAGTGCAAGATGCGTTGTATACCATCGAGCAGGGCACCGCAGAGATCACCCGCCAATTTCAATCGCCGGTATTGCGTATATCCACGTTTCCAACCATGGCGTCTAACGTCATTATTCCGCAATTAGGGTTATTTCAAAAGGCTCATCCAGACATCGATATTCGCATTGAGACCGGCATGCAATTGGCGGATTTGCGCTACAGTGATTTTGATATTGCTATACGCATAGGCAAAGGCGGTTGGCCGGGGGTGTTGAGCCAAAAGTTGATGAACGTCGATATTGCCGCCGTTTGCTCTCCTGAATTTCAGCAGCAACATGACTTACGTAAACTTGAACAGCTTAGTGATGTGCCACTGCTTGATTTGGGTAATATGGATAACATTTGGTCGACTTGGATGGGGTACTTAGGTGTTGACCGCTTTAAGGCAAAGACTCAATTAAGTTTTAACAATTATGACACCATGCTTGATGCAGCTGAGCAGGGGCTCGGGGTGGCTTTGGCTATGGTGCCGATTGAAAATCGATTGATAGAGCGCAAGTTATTAGTAAACCCTTTTGAAATAGTCACTCCATACACCAATGCGTTGTATGCGGTGTACCGTCCAGAAGACGAAGAGCGCCATGAGATCCATTGTTTTTTATCCTGGTTAACCAAGTCACCACTATTGCAACAACAAGTCAAAAATACTAAGAAAACCTCAACATAGTCATTCATAGCGGATTAATTTTCATCTGTTGTCATACGGTTGTCGGCATTTTGTCATCGAACACAGCGCGACTTAAACTTGTAAGTTGTTGATTGTTAATAAGATGTTAATAAATTTATCTGTGTTTCTTTATGGTTGAATGATATTCACCTATATGGTGAATATTTTCCCTTTGTACAAATCTCGGTCAATGCCTAGCATTAACACCATAAATTGCATACAAGCACCGGGAGCAAATCATGAAAATGAATCGTATGATGTTAAAAGGATATCGTTACTTAGCAACACTGTTAGTTTTAACCCCATTGATGGTGGATATTTTGTTGGTTAACAACATGGTGTATTCAATCCTATACCTACCGCTTATCAGTTTGCTGCTGGCAATTGTTGGTAAATATATCGACCTACAATTTATGATTGCCATTTTAAATGATGAGAAACGTCATCAGTTAGGCAAAGTGAGTAAGGTGATCCCTATGAAAAGCCGCAGCGCTATTGAGAAAAAAGTTGCTTAGCTAGACAGGGCTGTAATTGCATTTGTTATATGCCCGCATCGGTTGCTATTTTTCTTGCAGAAACAGTAAGCGCTCTTGTTGGTCAATATTGAAGGTAAATTGCTTAAGAAAATTCATGCCTAATAAACCATCGGCACTGTCCATACTTTCTAATGGCATAATAACCACTTCCAAATTTTCGACGGTCCAAGCGTCTATGGTAAATTGTTTAATAATAATGCTGTAGGCTTGCTCTTCACCGGATGCTGTTCGTATCGTCATAGTGCGATGCACATCATAGTTTTCTTGTGCTGATAATTCATTTAACAAACGTTCAGATATAACCGTTAATGATGCGCCAGTATCAATCATTAGACGCCCATAACGACCTTGATTAAATCGAGCATTAACCAACATATGGTCGCCATCTTTGATTAAAGGAATGCCGTTTAAGTTGCGTTCTTTACGCTCTATCATGCGCAGTAGTTTATTCAGTTGCACTTCAACTTGCGGTAAACCTTCGACTTGCTCAAGATACGCCAATGCATTGTCTATGTTATTTAAGTGAATATGCGCTTCACTGATGACCAGAATATACTCGACTTGAAATCCTTGCTGATCGATAAGCTTTTCTGTCTGCTCAATCAAAAGTGACCAGTTTTGTAATTGCATGATATGCGCAGACCATTGCTGATAATAAGCCTGCAACTGACTTTCTAAAAAACTGTGCTTGCGGCTGTCGAATTGATTACGTATCAGGTCGAGGTAACGTTCAAAAACCAATTCATTGTCACCGCGTTTTTTTAATATCGCCAATTGCACTATGCTGGTTTCGTAATCGTACGGAAATACTCTTAGCATTTGCTCGACAAAATCTTCAGAAATATTGATTTGGTTGCCTTTTAGCCAAAGGTTAGCCTGTTGTAGCCAGGTTAGTTTTAATTTAAAGCTGATGTCCTCGTCGCTAAAATAAATTTCTTCATATAGATCGACGGCCTGTGCAAATTGATAACTGTCAAAATATTGATGGGCTTTGGCGATAAGCAGGTTTAAGCGATTATCGTCGCTGTAAAGTTGATCGACTTTTTCTTGGGTTGAAATAGACGAAGAAAGACCATCACTGGCGCTCAAGGAACCATTGTTAGAATTGTTATTTGTTGACGCTGTGTGCATGGAAACGCCATTGGCAGGTTGCTCTGCAATGTTATTTTCGACTTGCGCTTGACGTTTTAATAGGGTGATATTGGTGTATATAGAAAACGATAACGCCAATAACAACAGCACGATAATTTTGTTTTTTGACATCGTGATATTCTACCTTTGCAATGGTTTGTCACTAAAAGCCATTGATTGCACTAAAATATTTAGATATACATTAACATACAATGTTGAGTTGCTCGAATTTACTGTTAGCGAATATCAGCTGATATGCATTTTTCTCCGACACGTTCGACATAATCAACACAATCGACGCGAGTATCTATGAAAAGAGTCATCGTAATTGTTAGCTGTTTGATGTTTAGTGGATGCGCCAGTTTAGGCGTTGAACCATGGCAGCGAGATCTGTTAGCAAAAAAAGAAATGGCGCTTAACAGCGGTGGTTTAGATACCATCGTCGACGATCATGTTTATTTTTCCAAGGAAGCATCCAGTGGCGGTCGCAGTTTTGCTGGTGGAGGCTGTGGATGCAATTAAAGGATGACTCCGGCAATAATGTCAAAGCCATCCTTGGCGCAGCTGCATGCTCATTACTTGGCAGCAACGCAAAAGCACAACAAGACGCCTGGCAGGTTGATACGGCGGTTTTGGTTTATGCCGAAGAGCAACGTGTTTCAGTCGTTGAAGGCATAGTTTCAGCGACAAAAGACTTTGGCGACCAACATATATTTAATGGCAAAATTACTGCCGATACATTAAGTGGTGCGTCGGCTAATGGCGCGGTACCTCAGCCTTATGTTCAGACATTTGCCAGACCAAGCGGTGATGGGGTATATCAAGTTGATGCCAATGAAACTCCCTTAGACCCAACATTTCATGACACCCGTTTACAGTTAAACGCCTCATGGTCACAGCCTGTTAGTGCCGACTCTCGTTATTCCGTAGCCGCTCATGCCTCGAAAGAATATGACTACTTTTCACTCGGTGTCAGTGGTTCGGTTGCTCGCGATTTTAATAAAAAAAATACCACATTAGCGTTTGGCCTCGGTGCTTTTATTGATCAAATTGATCCTGAAGGTGGCATTCCTAAGCCATTGGCTATTTTGCCGCAAGTCACACCGGATAGTGTATTAAACGGTAATGTGTTTACCGATTTATCATCAGGTGAAAACCCATATCGAATCGCTAAAGACGATGATAAAACCACCATTGATGTGTTGTTTGGTGTTACGCAGGTGCTCAGTCGCCGCGCCATCGTGCAATTCAATTATTCTTATTCCAGCGTAGATGGCTACCTCAATGATGCGTTTAAAATTGTTTCTTTAGTGGACGAGCAAGGTATTTCACAAGCACAAATTTATGAAAGCCGTCCGGATACAAGACAAAAACAAAGTGTGTTTGCGCAAAGCAAATATCATTTAGAGCATGACATTATTGATGTTTCGTATCGATACATGTGGGATGACTGGCAAATAAACTCGCATACCTTTGATTTGCGCTACCGCATACAATTAAATGGCCGTTACTTAGAGCCGCATGTTCGCTATTACGAGCAGCAGGAGGCCGAGTTTTTTCAACCTTTTGTGACAACGGAACAATGGCAAAATGAGCAACCGACACACGTCAGCGCCGATTATCGTTTGGGGAAAATGAGTGCCTTCACCCTCGGCTTTAAATACGGCATTTTATTTGATAAAGGGCGAGAATGGTCGTTTCGATTGCAATATTACCAGCAAGATCCAGATAATCCTGGCGTTGACGCGCCGGGCGTCTTGGCTGAACAAGATTTATATGAATCGGTTAAAGCCATCATATTTCAAGTCAGTAATTCTTTTTAGCGGCTAAGCCTATGACCACTGAGCGAGTAAAATCAAAACATCATGTTGATAGTCCATCAGCTGTCGCTGAGACGTTATTGCCATTCTCGTTAGCGAAAACCTCATTGGGTTACAAGGTATGCTTTAGCGCTATGGCAAGTCTTTGCGAAATTCTTATTAATAGTGATGATGACGTTGTGGTTAAGCAGTTAGCCCAAGCCATTGTCGATGAAACCCGCCGTATAGAACAAAAGTACTCAAGATACCGCAGCGACAGTGTATTAACTCATATTAACCAACAAGCGGGACATGAAACCGTTATTGACGACGAAACCAAGCGTTTATTTGCCTTTGCCAAACAGTGCTATCAATTAAGTGATGGATTGTTTGATATCAGTGCCGGTATTTTACGCAAAGCTTGGCAGTTTGATGGTTCCGACCAGCTACCTGTAGATAAAGACATTGAGCCATTGTTAGCGCACATTGGCTTAGATAAGTTACAGCTAGGCGCTGACACGATGTGGATGCCCGAATCAATGGAATTAGATTTAGGCGGCTTAGGAAAAGAGTATGCGGTAGATAGGGCGATGCTAATCGCCGAATCACTGATGTCAGACCTGAACACAGCATTGCCAGCGATATTGATTAACTTTGGCGGTGATATGTTGGCCAATAAAGCTCCGCTAAACACTGGCAATGAACGTCAAGCTTGGCAAGTAGGGTTGCAGCACCCTGATAAAAAACAACACGCAGTGCATACCGTATCTTTAAATACAGGCGCCATTGCCAGTAGCGGTGACGCAAATCGCTATCTTTTAAAAGACGGTGTGCGATACGCGCATATTCTTAACCCAAAAACAGGTAAGGCAATTGTTAATGCGCCGCGTTCAGTGACCATCACGGCGCCTAACTGTGTGCAAGCAGGCTTTATCGCAACCTGGTCGATGTGCCAAGGAGAGCATGCGGCGACATTTTTAAAAGAGCTGGATGTTGGTCATTGGTTGATTTGCTAACGTTTAGACTAGCAAGCTAATAGCAATAGCTGCATCAGCACCAGCAACAGCAACAGCACCATCATATGCCGATGATTGACGTAAGCAAAACAAATGCTTAATGTCTGATATAACCAGCAACACAGTGACTAACCTATGACGAACCCGCGCTTGAAAGACCATCGTATTATTGACTTCCTTAATCAAGGTAACACTTTGTTGTTGGATGGCGGCATGTCTAACCAACTTGAAGAACAAGGTTTTGATCTAAACAATAGCTTGTGGTCAGCGCAGCTTTTATTATCAGCGCCAAGTGCTATCGTTGCAGCACATTTGCATTATTTAAAAGCCGGAGCGCAATGCGTAATCACCGCAAGCTATCAAGCATCCGTTGCTGAGTTGACTAAATTAGGATTAAGCGAAAACCAAGCGAGTGATTTAATTGTCAGCTCGGTTACCCTAGCGCAACACGCTGTTGAGCAATTTATGCAGCTTAATCCAGATACCATGCGACCTTTTGTTGCCGCGAGTATTGGCCCTTATGGCGCCAGCTTAGCCGATGGTTCAGAATATCATGGTAATTATGGTGTGAGTGATGAGGTATTGAAAACGCATCACCAGGCGCAACTGTCATTATTAACTCAAACCGATGCCGATATGCTGGCATGTGAAACGGTACCTAGCTTACAAGAAGCCAGAGTGTTAACTGAGTTACTTAACAAGCAAACAAAACCCGCTTGGCTAAGTTTCTCATGTAAAAATGGACAACAATTAAACGATGGTACGCCGATTGAAGAGTGTGTTGTCGCCTTGCGTGATAGCGCAAATCCTATTGCTTTTGGCGTAAATTGTACCAACCCTACATACATGGTCGAACTCATCGAAAGAATCAAATCCGTTTGTAATGACAAGTTTATTGTTGTGTATCCTAATTCTGGCGAAGACTATGATGCACAAAGTAAAACGTGGCATGGGACGGCAACCCCAAATGAATGCGGTCTCGCCTCAGAGCAATGGTTAAACGCCGGCGCAAATATTATCGGCGGCTGTTGCCGTATGGGGCCAAAACATATTGCCTCGATAAAAGCCGCGCTAACGAAATCCAATGCCGACTAGTCGCGGTGAGGCCACTTCTCAAAAAGTTAACCATTGCGTTTTAATGCGATATAACAAATAAAAAAGGATTGGCAATGCCAATCCTTTCATTTTAAATGTTGCTCGCACGATTACTCGTATTCAGACGCGTATGTTTCTTCATAGGTGTGTGAGTACAGTTCAAATAAGTTGCCAAACGGGTCTTCTAAATACACCATTTTTGCTGGCTTGCTGTCGTCTTCTGGGTGGTAGCGCATAATATCCATACGTACCTTACCGCCAAACTTTTCAGTTTTTTCGATAACGCCTGCAAAGTCATCGGTTTGTAAACAAAAGTGGAATATGCCCAAACGAGAAAAGTCTAAATCATGTCGTTCAGCACGTTCTTTCATCTCAAATAATTCAACGCCAATACCATCTGATGTAACTAAGTGCGCAATATTAAAGCCTTTAAAACCTTCACCAAAAACGGCGATACACATACGGCCAATCGCTGATTCGCGCTCTTCAACAACGGTCGCTTTATTCATAACAATGTCAAGATCTAAAGCATTGGTGTAAAACTCAATCGCTTTATCCATGTCGCCAACCATAATACCTACGTGATTCATTTTCATAATGTACTCCAAACTTGATAATTAAATAATGAATAATTGAGCTGGATAAACCGTAACTCGATTCGATGAGGAGATTATATGAATTGACATGTATTATGTGAAATTATCAATTGTCATGGTATTGATAATAAGTTGTAATGACGCTTCTATGTTGAACATGCAACACTGCTTCCAGTTAGGTATACGCAGACGTTGATAGTGAGTTGCTTTATGCACCTGTCAGGCAAACGCTCAAAGGTAGGCTCTTTGAGCCGTGCTACCTAAAAGCTTAGGTTCTTAAAAGCTTAGGTTTTTAATAGCTTAGGTTCTTAATAGCTTAGGTTCTTAATAGCTTAGGGTATTGAATCGTGTTGGTATTTGAATATAGATACGGTGTTTTATTTACTCACCGTCGCTGTATTGAATATTTGCATTTCATTCTTAATGGTTTTGCGCATATCCATTAATTTTTTCGCGGTTTCGTGCTGTTTAATATCTTCGTCGGTTTCAGGAACCCATTGTGGGATATTTACCGGATGACCGCTCTCATCGACAGCCACCATGATGACAATACAATGTGTGGTTAGACGTTTAGATAACGATTTAGGATCGCAAGCAAGCACTTCTAAAGCAATATGCATCGAGGTATTACCGGTATAGATTACTTTGGCTTCAACTTCGACTAGGTTGCCAACGTGGATAGGCGATACAAATTGAATGCCACCAGCGTAAGCGGTAACACAATAACGTGAGCTCCAACCCGCCGAACAGGCGTAGGCGGCCAAATCGATCCACTTCATTACGGCACCACCGTGTACTTTGCCGCCGAAGTTGACATCTTGCGGTTCAGCGAGAAAACGAAGGGTGAGTGAACGTTGTGGGGCGGCCATAGGTAATCCTTATGAGTCTCAAACAGAGGAAAATAATTATTCAGCTTGCTATAGAGTGTATAGCACAAAGGCCATGATTTACAGGGATATAGTTGATTAATCAGGGAGTTATATAAAGGCTAACGAGTAGATTGCTAGACAGAGTTAATCTGTTGTGACGATGATGTCGGTTTTGGGAACCGAGCAACAAGGTAAGAATTCACCATCACGAATAAAGGCCAGTGGTTCACCGTTGACGTATTCAATATCACCTTCAACCAAGTTACAGCGACAGGCGCCGCAAAACCCATCACGACAATGATAATGAATCTCTATGTCGTTGGCTTCAAAATATTCAAGGGTGGTTTTATAGATAAGGTTGTCGAATTCCGCTTCGACAACCTTGTTATCTATGGTGACTTTGTTTCCCACAGGCTTAATGCTTAGGCCTGAGGTTACAGATCGAAGTCTTCAAAATCGGTTGAATCAACGGCGCTGTCCGTTTGACCAACCAGGTATGATGAAATCTCGGTTTCTTGAGGTGCAACCTGCACATTATCACTGCTCAAGTAAGAGTTGATCCATGGTAATGGATTACTCTTAATTTCAAATTGTGGCGCATAGCCAATCGCAGTCAAACGCTGATTTGATAGATACTCAATGTATTGCTTAAGAATTTCGCTGTTAAGACCGATCATAGAACCGTCTTTAAACAGATAATCAGCCCATTCCTTTTCTTGACGAATAACATCAAGGAAAATTTCTAGACCTTCTTGATGTAATTCTTCGCTGATTTCTTTCATCTCAGGATCATCTTTACCGCTCGCCCAAATATTTAGAATATGTTGAGTAGAGGTTAAGTGAACCGCTTCATCTCGAGCGATTAGCTTGATGATCTTGGCGTTACCTTCCAATAATTCGCGTTCGGCAAATGCAAATGAACAGGCAAACGACACATAAAAACGAATCGCTTCTAATGCATTGGTTGAACATACTGAACGGTAGAGCGCTTTTTTAATTTCGCGCTCAGTAACCTCAACTTGCTTACCTTCAACTTCGTAAGTACCTTCGCCTTGAGCTTGATATAACTGAGTCATCAAGATCAAACGGTCGAAGTATTGGCTGATTGTGCTAGCGCGTTTGATGATGTTTTCGTTAATAACGATATCATCGAATACGGCACTTGGGTCAGTAAACAAGTTACGCAAAATATGCGTGTACGAACGTGAATGGATGGTCTCATAGAAACCCCAAGTTTCAATCCATGTTTCTAGTTCTGGAATCGAAACCAAAGGTAGCATACAGACGTTAACACTGCGTGCGGCAATTGAATCAAGCAAGGTTTGATATTTCAGGTTGGAAATAAAGATGTGTTGCTCGCTTTGCGTCAATGACTGCCAATCGGCACGATCTTTAGAAATATCGACTTCTTCTGGGCGCCAGAAGAACGAAAGCTGCTTTTCAATCAGCTTTTCAAAAATAGGGTGCTTTTGCTGATCGTAACGGGATACGTTAACGGTTTGGCCCAAAAACATCGGTTCAAGTAAAGGGTTGTTTTTGGTTTGATTAAAAGTTGAGTACGACATCATTTCTCCTTTCAATACTGCCCAATATGTCGTCATTACAGTATTAAATTTTTATTTTCTGCTATCTCAAATCCAAGGCGTTTATTGTTCTGGTTATTCATTTAACCGTTTAGCGAAAAATCTACGATAAAGCCGGCTTTTTTTCAGGATTCGAGTTCACAACTTAATTGTGCCAAACCACCTAATTACACAATATATGGTGGTTAATAATTGGATAATAACACCAAATATGGAAATGTTTCTACTCAAATCAGGGGAAAATTGATAACTAAATTGTTTGCATTTCTAAATTCATTATGATGACAGCAATTTAGATAAATACCATGAATTTTGAATCTTTGACCGCAATTCTTGTCATAGTCAATTAATGGTTGCTTTTTAGCCAGATTTCTGGCTATTCTTAATTGCAATGACACACCAAAAATAGACCAAAAAAGATAGACTTATGATGCTGGCAACACTCCCGAGCCTGCCGAATTACCATGCTCTAGTAGTTTTAATCTTAACACTTGGTGCTTTATATCTTTTCAAACGAGAAGATATCTCCTTGGAAACCTCTTCGCTAACGGTTATTGCCGTATTAACGGTGTTTTTTGCTGTCTTCCCGTTCGAGTATAACGGCAATGTGATTGAACCTGTTTCGTTTTTCTATGGCTTTGGTCATGAAGCGTTAGTGACGGTTTGTGCGTTAATGATCATCGGTCATTCGTTAGTACGTACCGGTGCATTAGAGCCGATAGGGCGAAGTCTGGCGAAATTGTGGAAGATCAGTCCGCAAATATCGTTATTATTTACCCTCATTATTGCCGGTACGTTAAGTGCCTTTGTCAACAACACGCCAATCGTGGTGCTGTTATTACCTATCTTGATCAGTGTCGCGATTCGTACCAAAGCCGACCCAAGTGGCATGCTCATGCCGATGGGCTTTGCAACATTAGTCGGCGGAATGGTCACAACCATAGGTACATCAACCAACTTGTTGGTGGTCAGTGTTGCCTTTGATATGGGCTTAAAGCGCTTTGGTTTATTTGATTTTGCTATTCCTGCATTGGTTGCCGCATCCGCAGCGGTGTTATATTTGTGGTTGGTTGCGCCGCGTATTTTGCCTAAACGTGAAGCCAGTATGCCGGATACATCACCGCGCTTATTTAGCGCTTACCTTAGCGTTAATGACACGTGTTTAGCGGCAGGTAAAACCATTGCCGAAGTAATTAAATTGACCGATGGTCAATTGCAAATCCAAAGTATTCAACGTGGCTCTGACAATCATAAGCTTATGCCATTGCCAGACACCTTAATTCGCCCTGGTGATAGGTTGCAAGTACGAGATTACCCTGACCGATTAAAAGAGTTTGAACGGGTGTTAAAAGCAACCTTGTACTCAGGAAAACACAAACTCGATGCGGATCACCCATTAGAGCCCGGTTCTCAGGTGCTCGCTGAAATTGTAGTGATATTAGGCTCAGGCTTGATAGGCCGTACTTTAAAAAGCGTCAGTTTTGCTCACGAATACGGCTTATCGGTCATTGCCTTACATCGCGATGGTAAAGCGATGGAAATCGGCCGTAAAAGCATTGGTAATGTGACCTTGAATATTGGCGATATATTGCTGGTACAAGGTGATGTGGAGCAAATAGAAAAACTAAAAACCAAACAAGGTATTTTGGTTGTCGATGGCGCTGCAAAGATAGTCCACACTCGAAAAGCGCCATTGGCACTCGGTATTCTTTGTGCCGTGGTTACCTTGCCTGTATTGGATATTTTGCCAATCGTGGTGAGCTCAATTGTTGGCGTGCTGTTGCTATTGATGACACGGTGTCTTAATTGGAAAGAAGTCAGTGCCGCATTGAGCACTCAGGTTATTTTAATCGTTGCTGCGTCATTGGCGTTAGGTACGGCGATGATGGAAACCGGCGGCGCTCAGTATTTGGCTGAATTGTTTGTTGCTATGTCCTCTTCGCTGCCCACCGGCGGTGTCCTCGCAGCATTGATGTTACTGCTGGCTATCTTAACCAATGTGGTATCGAATAACGCCGCTGCGGTTATCGGTACACCGATTGCTATTTCTGTGGCTCAACAGCTTGGTGCACCGGCAGAGCCCTTTGTGCTGGCGGTTTTATTTGGTGCTAATTTAAGTTACGCCACCCCAATGGCTTATAAAACCAACTTGCTGGTGATGAACGCTGGTGGTTATCATTTCTCTGACTTTATGAAAGTCGGTATCCCGCTCAGTATCCTGATGTGGATTATCCTATCATTCACGCTTAACTACATGTATTTGTAGGCAGCAACATTAACTTTTTCTATAAGTTAACAAAGCCTCACTAAATAAACGCAAAAAAAAGCCCCACTAAAGAGTGGGGCGAATAATTTGCATTTCAGGGAGGAAAACTATGAAAAGTTAACTGTCTTAAATGTTATACCTTTAGCAAAATAATACCGTTAACCAAATGTAAAAGCCTGCAAGACTTTGTTGTTATAAAGATGTAAAGATTACGTGTTCGCTGTAAATCGTTGTCACGGGCAGGTTTGTATATATAGATATTAACTTTGCTTGACGTGTTTGATTGAAGTGCATGCGCGAGGCGGTTGCGGGCTTGCTGATAACGTTCATTGTTATTGAAGCTATTTGAACTCATGCCTGCGCTGTCGGGTTACTGTGCAGTGGTTTTCAATCACAGTACCCAGTCTTATACATAAAAACTTGCGCATACATGCTCAGGCCTAAAATCTAGCACCTAAAATCGGGCCATAAAAAAAGAGAAGGGCATGCCTTCTCTTTTTATCGATAGATAGCGAGGTAAGATTAAATCTTACATGCACCGCCTTCACAACCATCATCCATATCGCCCTGGCTGTCATCAGCACCATCGCGGGTATTATGGTAATACATGGTTTTAACGCCAAGTTTATAAGCAAGCAATAAGTCTTTAAGGATTTGCTTAACCGGCACTTTACCGTTTTCGAATTTACTTGGGTCGTAGTTGGTGTTTGCAGAAATCGTTTGGTCAACGAATTTTTGCATAATAGCAACCAGTTCAAGATAACCGGTGTTATTTGGAATATTCCAAAGTAACTCGTAGTTGTGTTTCAATCGCTCGTATTCAGGCACAACTTGCTTCAATACACCGTCTTTTGACGCTTTAACTGAAATCAAACCACGTGGCGGTTCAATACCGTTAGTCGCATTCGAAATCTGTGATGAGGTTTCTGACGGCATAAGTGCTGAAACGGTCGAGTTACGCACACCATATTGCTTAATGTTTTCACGCAAACCTTCCCAATCAAGATGCAACGACTCAGAACAGACTTTGTCGACTTCTTTTTTGTAGGTATCAATCGGTAAGATACCTTTAGAAAGTTTGGTTTCGTTAAATAATGGGCAAGCACCTTGCTCTTTCGCTAACTGATTCGACGCTTTAAGCAAGTAATACTGAATCGCTTCGAATGTTCTATGTGTTAGGTTGTTTGCACTACCATTTGAGTAGAACACGCCATTTTTGGCTAAGTAGTATGCGTAGTTAATGACACCAATACCTAAGGTACGACGACCGACAGTGGCATTTAATGCCGCTGGTACTGGGTAGTCTTGATAATCTAATAAGCTATCTAGCGCACGAACCGCTAAATCGGCTAAACCATCAAGTTCGTCTAACGACTCAATTTTACCTAAGTTAAAGGCTGATAGGGTACATAGCGCGATTTCACCATCTGGATCATTAACATGAGCAAGTGGTTTCGTAGGTAGGGCAATTTCCAAACATAAGTTTGATTGACGAACCGGAGCCACTTTTGGATCAAACGGGCTGTGCGTATTACAGTGATCAACGTTTTGCAGGTATATACGACCTGTTGACGCACGTTCTTGTGCAAACAAGGTAAATAGCTCAATGGCTTTAATGCGCTTCTTACGAATAGTTGAATCGTTTTCGTATTTAACGTAAAGCTCTTCGAATAATTCTTGATCTTCAAAGAAAGCGTCGTATAAACCAGGTACGTCTGACGGGCTGAACAAGGTAATGTATTCGCCTTTGATCAAACGCTGATACATGGTTTTGTTAAATTGAACGCCGTAATCTAAATGACGAACACGGTTCTCTTCAACACCACGGTTGTTTTTAAGAACCAATAAGCTTTCAACTTCAAGGTGCCAAAGTGGATAAAACAATGTTGCTGCGCCACCACGTACACCACCTTGTGAACAGCTTTTAACCGCTGTTTGAAAGTGTTTGTAGAATGGAATACAACCAGTATGGAATGCTTCACCGTCGCGAATCGGGCTACCTAGCGCACGAATACGACCGGCATTAATACCAATACCTGCACGTTGTGAAACGTATTTTACAATGGCGCTTGATGTGGCATTAATCGAATCAAGGCTATCACCGGTCTCAATCAATACACATGATGAGAACTGGCGTGTTGGTGTACGTACACCGGCCATAATAGGCGTTGGCAGTGAAATCTTGAATAGCGAAATGGCATCGTAGAAGTCACGTACATAGCGCATACGAGTATCTTGTGGGTACTTAGCAAACAAACACGCTGCAACTAATACATACAAGAACTGGGCACTTTCATAAATCTCGCCGGTAACTCGGTTTTGCACCAAGTATTTACCTTCAAGCTGCTTAACCGCACCATAACTGAAGGTTTTATCACGATCATGGTCTAGGAAAGAGTCCATTTCAGCAAATTCTGCAGGGCTGTAGTCAGCCAGCAAATGCTCATCATACTTACCAAGTTCAACCATTTTTTGAACGTGATCAAATAGCGCTGGCGGCTCATATTGGCCGTAGGCTTTTTTACGTAAATGGAATACCGCTAAGCGAGCAGCCAAGTATTGGTAATCTGGTGTTTCTTCTGAAATTAAATCAGCGGCAGATTTAATGATGGTCTCATGGATATCTTCCGTTTTGATGCCATCGTAAAACTGGATGTGTGACTTAATTTCTACTTGAGATACGGAAACTGATTCTAATCCTTCCGCTGCCCAGTCGATTACCTTGTGGATTTTGTCTAAGTCGATTGGCTCTTTTTCACCGGTACGCTTAGTGACAAAAAGGTTGTTGTTCATGAATGACCTGTCTTTATAGTTTTTATACATAGCTTTGACTTGTATGCAAAGGGCAGTAATACGTGATCTGCTTTCCCTGCTTTTTTATTTGTAGTTATTGTTATTTATTAGCGCTGGCTTGCAGCCACACAGCTTCATGCCGTGTGTATTTTCTACCCTGATTGCACACTTTTACAACAAAAAGCGATGCACAATATGTTGGGGTTTTTAATGTATCTAGTCACAAGATAATGAGGTTTTGACCTTAATGCAACCCCAATAAATAGTGAATAAATTGTGGAAAAATCACTTGCGCTTTCCCGGTTAGTAACAACTTACATTGTGCGCTTTATTTCTAAAGAGAATCGCAAAAAAGCAAGATCTTTTTTTAGCTAAAAAATTTTTTTTAAGATCTTTTTGGTTGTTTTTTGACCTTGTTATACTAAAAACGACTATTCAATTTAAATGCTTTTTAAAACAGTGGGTTACAGGTTTGGGCGATCTTTGGCCTGATCTTCGACAGCAAGAATGTGCAAAGGGTGAGCAACGCAATAATTTGCTTGCCAACTGGCTAATTCTTGTTCGTTTTTAATATAACCCCATTTGGCAATCACGGTCGTCATATCCGCACGTCGACCAGCCTGGATATCGCGCTCTGCATCACCAAAATACCAAATATCTTTGCTGGCCACACCAAGGGCTTCACTGGCCAGTAACATTGGCGCAGGGTCCGGTTTACGTTGTGGTAACGTATCGCCGCTGACATTAATGATCGATTGTTTAAATTCTGGGTACTGCAACATTAATGGATCGGTAAGAAACGCGGGCTTATTTGTTACCACGCCCCAAGGCACATTTTGACGTTCAATGGCATCAATAAGCTCAACGATGCCGTCAAACGGTTTGCTGTGAACGGCAATATTTTCGAGATAGTAATCGAGAAATTCTTGGCGCAATTGCTCGCGGTCAAAATGCACCAGTTGCTCGGCAAAGCCAAGATCGAGCAATGGGTAGACACCATCGGATGCAACCAAGCGATATTGTTCGTATGAGACGTGCTCAAAGCCATATTTATCCATCAAATAATTGAGGCACGCACCTAAGTCTTTTGCGGTATCGAGTAGGGTGCCATCAAGATCAAACAACACGCCTTTAGCTTGGCTTAGCATAGTTTTGGTATCCGTAAGTTATTCGGTAATTTTTTGACAAGCGATAAGATAATTGACATCCAAACCATCGCCTAATTTATGATTCTCGGTCACTGGATTGTAATGAATGCCTGTCGCATCAAAACATTTTAAATTAACATTTTCGGCCCAGCCGATAAGCTCACTCGGTCGAATAAACTTGTCCCAATCGTGGGTGCCATTAGGTACGATTTTTAATACTTTTTCGGCGCCAATTATCGCGAATAAGTAGGATTTGATGGTTTTATTTAATGTAGAAAAAAACACATAACCACCGGGTTTAACCATGTCGCTGCAGGCTTTAACGATTGACGCCGGATCAGGCACATGTTCAAGCATTTCCATACAGGTTACGACATCAAACTGTTCTGGGCATTGTTCGGCTTTTTCTTCAACGGGAATTTTTTGGTAATTGAGGTCAACACCACACTCTAAAGCATGCAGCTTGGCAACATTTAACGGCTCTTCACCCATATCGATACCCGTTACCTTAGCGCCGAGTCGAGCCAGACTTTCAGCGAGAATGCCACCGCCGCAACCAACATCGATAATGTCTAAGTCAAATAAGTCACCAACATGTGACGTTATAAAATTTCGACGTAAAGGATTGATCTGATGTAGTGGTTTGAAATCACCTTGTAAATCCCACCATTGGTGAGCAACGGCTTCAAATTTAGCGATTTCTTCAGGGTTAACGTTTAAAGGTTTTGACATAGGTATAAACAACTTGATGAGAATGATTCGATTCTAGCCCAGGTAAACAATTAATATCAAAGGAAACTTGGTGTTAATTGTGTAATACGGATGATAGTCAATATAGGTTTATCGTCGATTATTGACTATTTTCTGTATCAAAGGATTGATTGTTTACCACTTTTATTCGTTCTCTGGCGTCAGTGAAAAGCTTTGCTAGATAACTGCGATAATCGCGTAGGGTGGCATGACTGCGACGCCACGCAGAGAATACAGACAGTGATTGCGGGTGATTGGCGACATAATCGTAATCTACTTCAAAAGCCAGGCCACGACCACTTGGGTGAGGCAAGGTTTTGCCAATTCGTTGTTGATCTTGTTCATTCCAATCTTGACCATCAAAAATATCGAGCATTTCTTTATCGGTTGTAATCGCACTGTCGATACGAATAAATAGGTTGCGCAATTCGTTATCACGAATAAGAGCAAAGTCACCCGCGGCAATCAGCGCATTGTATCCGCCCATTTCTAACATCAATGGTGGGCGTTGTTTTAAGGTTAATACCGCCCATTTAAAGCGTTCGACTTCCTCGTCATCTTGCGGTTTTTGCTTGATGATTTTGGAAATGGCATACATGCTGTCGTTGACTCGTTCATCATGATGCGCAACTAAGGCATTGGCTTTCTCTATATTAACGCCAAAATCGCGATAGATTTGACTGAGATACTGTTGTTCTTTGGCATTGTCTTTGCGCTGTTCATTCCAGTCGGTTATTTGTAATCCGACGACGATACCCAGCACAACGACCAGAAAATCTAGGATGACCGCTGTCCAGTTTTGTTGTTTTAAATGAAGGTTAATGCGTCGTAATAGCATAATAGTAAGTGCTTTGTATGGTGTTATTCACTAAATGTAGTCTATATCTTACTGTTTTATAAAAATAAAAGGCAAACCGCAGGAGATTCGGTTTGCCTTTGTTGTTAAGTCGTTAATAAGTGCTTGGGCTATTCGCTTTGTCCCATGCTCATATCATCTCTTAGTGACCAAATGGTATAATTGGTGCTGCTGAAATTATCACTCCAGTTACTGAAAATTTCAGCGGTTTTGGCATCGTCTTTTAAATGCGCAGATAAGGCTTCGCCAAACGATTTATCTGGTGGCGTCATGCCTTCAAAGTTTTCATAAGGGATGACTAGGTTTAATCCACCTTCGCCGCCGATGGTCCAGCTCCATGACCAAAGATATGGCCACTTCATCGCTTTTGCATTGTCACTTAATGTCTTCTTACCCGCTTCAACACTTTCACTTTTTCCCATTTTTACTTGGTACTCGGTAACTGCGAAATAACGGTATTTTTTACCATCGTCTGGCCAATGACTGTTTTCAAAGTCCATGCGACCAAAAAAGTGCTCATAGCTGGCAACATATTGGGCAACGGTTTCATTCCAATGTTTGCCGATGTCATTGTCTTTAGCCCATTTGTTATAGGCTTCGACATCTTTAAATGACGTACAGCAAAAACGCACCGCGTAACGATTCATATCAACACCAACGGTTGGCACAAAGACATGCCATTCGCGAGAGTCTTTTTTTGATAAGCGATATTTAAGGTGCTCTTTAAATGCTTTTTCAAACTGTGCTTGCTGTCCGGCATTTGGCACCATCACCCACATGTCAGCGAGAGACTTAGGCTTTTCATGGTCATCAAATGCAAATAGAGCAGAGCTGAACAATAGACTAACCGCTAGGGTTAGGGAGGTTATGTACTCTTTCATCTTGTATCCTTCTAATTTTACATAGCTAATTACTGCGTTACCGCTTGAAGCCGCTTCTAAATACCATTAGCAGGATCCGTAAAGTCTGCGCTTTACCGGTGCCTAAAGATTAGCAAACTATTGAAATTTTGCTATTTTCATCACAATAAAATGGATATTCATCAGTGGATTAGATGAGAAAACAGGTGAGCATCCGAAGTGGATACCTAAAAAATAGTAAGCATAAAAAAAAGCCCCACTAAGGAGTGGGGCAAAAATTTGCATTTCAGGGAGGAAAACTATGAAAAGTTAACTGTGTTTATAATACCTGAGCCTAGAAAAAATACCGTTAACCAAATGTAAATCACTGCAACAGTGTGTTGTTAATTAATCGTTAACCTTGCTCAGGCACGGAAATAAATCTTCGCTAGGTTGCTTGTATTGAATGTTATGCCTAAGGGCTAAGGACTAAGGACTAAGGACTAAGGACTAAGGACTAAGAGCTAAGAGCTAAGGACTAAGGGCTAAGGACTAAGGACTAAGAGTTAAGAGCTAAGGACTAAGGACTAAGGACTAAGGACTAAGGACTAAGGACTAGTTTACTGGTTATTTTGCTGCTCTGTCGGTGCTTGTTCTACTTGCTCAAATCGATAAGACAAAGCCGATAAATCAAAGTAGACATCGTATAAACCTTCCGGCACCGATATATTATCGCCTTTTAAAATCGCTTCACCAGATGGGAAAAAGCTACCACCCCAATCCTTTTTCCACATATTATCGGCCCTAAATTTTACCTGCCCTTGATTTAAGTACACGCGCACATAAAAAGTCCTTTGTTCTTCATCTATAAGTGCCATATCTAAAGAGGTTTCAAACCAACCATGACCTTCAATCGCTGAGCCAATGATGCCTATTTTTGGAGTTTGGTAAGAGATACTGGGAAAATAGCTCTTTATCATCTGTGACACGTTGTCAATTTCAACAGGACTCATAAAAAAGGGGTATTTAAGCAACGCTTTTTTCGCCTTTAGGCTGTGCAGTTTAGTGATCATATGTGGTTGCTTCAGTAAGCGTTTTACTTTGTTCACATCCTCTTCAGAAAATACCGGCATGGTATTAAAAAATTCAAAGTTGTTAAGCGCGTACATGCCAAATACTAATGCTGGATAGGGGATACCTAAGGCTTCTAATTCAGGTGAGATGATGGCTTGATTTAACGCGTGTGAGCTCGTCATTAAACCGTTGTAATCTTTGTGTTCGATATAATCGAGTAAGACGTTGTAGACTTCGGTTTGCTTGGCGGTGATCGGTTTTAGGTCTTTAATATAATTATTTATGCTTACCGGCTGAACTCCCCAATGTTGATGGGGTAGATCGACATAATACAAGAAGTAGGGCAGTTGGCTTTCTGGATAGGATAAGAAAAAACGATCTTCTAAGATGGCATCAATGATGTTTTCCTGCTTATCAATACCAAATACGTGGTTACGATGCAGGTCTTTTATTTCAAACAGCTTGTTATAGACAATCTCCAGTTCATTGATAAATATCTGCTGCTGTTTTTTGTTTTCGTTATAGTTGTTCAGGCTTATTGCCAACATAATACCGACAACAATTAACGCGATTTCACCTATCGCATACCAGGTATAGTTCACGACCCTAGCTGGCAACGATTTAGGCTCGGGTTTTGGGAAGGCTTTAGAAATTAATTTTCTGAACAGTAACATGGTGTTAACTGTAGCAGATAAAAATCGGCTACAATGTTGGCAATTACCCCAAATGTACACTTTTATGGATAAAAAACTGTTAAACGCCTATATGCAAACTGATTACATCATTGATGATGATATTGGCATTTGGCTGATAAATATAGGCCAAACCGAACGCACCTTGAGTCGTTATTTGCATCGTTTTAAACAGCCTGCTGCGGCGTTTATTACCGCGTATAACCCTCACAGTAAAGCCTTGTCTAAGCAACAGAATGAGCAGCGCCACAAGGCGTTAGTGGCTGAGCTTAATGCTAAGCAATTGCCGTTTTTAAATGGTTATGGCGCTGGACGCGATGACAGTTGGCCAGCAGAAAAAAGTGTGTTTATAACCAACATCACTCAGCAACAAGCAAATCAATTGGCGGCAAAGTTTGAACAACAGGCATATGTTTGGTTAGACGAACAAGGGCAGGTCAGTTTAATTACCAAAGAACATTATTAGTATACCGTAGCCGTTAGGTCATTTTTCCTTGTAATTCATTACTGGTTTGCACTCGGCTCTGTTTTTTATCGGAATAAAAAAAAGCCCCACTAAAGGTAGTGAGGCGAATATTTGCATTTCAGGGAGGAAAACTATGAAAAGTTAACTGTGTATAATAATACTTGAACCCTGAATAAATACCGTTAACCAAACGTAATTGTTGGCAATCGTTTGTTGTTATAAAACTGTTAACTTAGCCAGCGTCGCTGACCGGCACATCTGTTACCGTATCCTCTTTTATATAGGTATTAAGTACGGTTGCTGATGTCATATCACCCAATATATTGATAACCCCACGGCCCATATCCAAGAGTCTATCAACGCCAATGACCAATGCCATACCCTCGACCGGCAGTCCTTGGCTTGCCAAGGTACCAGCAAGAATCGGAAGAGATCCCGAAGGAATACCAGGCGCACCAATTGAGGCAACAATGGCCAATAAGCTAATGATGATCAATTGCGTTGTGGTTAAATCTACGCCAAATGCTTGAGCGATAAAGACCACCGCGGTGGCTTGGAAAATCGCCGTACCATCCATATTAACCGTTGTACCTAAGGGAATGACCAAGCGCGATATTTGCGGCCGAACCTTGTGCAATGTTTCGGTGACACGCAAGGTCACCGGCATGGTGGCACTTGATGATGATGTTGCCAACGCAAACGCGATAACCTCGCGGCAATTTTTAATAAAGGTGAGCGGGTTATGCGGTGTTAAGATGGCAATGATCAACATATACACCAGCACCATGCACAACATGCCCAACACGACGGTTGCAAAAAACATCGAAACCGCGACAATGGCGCCTAAGCCCATTTGCACAACCGTGTTAAGAATCAATCCAAACACCACGATAGGTGTGTACTTCATCAACCAAATAACAATAGTCATACAGACTTTTTGTACCGAACGCATTAACGCTATCAGCGGCATCGAATCGTCTTTTGCCATATTTAATAGCGCTAAGCCAATGATGATCGCTGCGACAACAATTTGCAGCATATCGGCGTTACTCATATGATAAAACAGGTTGCCAGGCATAATGCCTTTGATAATCCCTAACGCACCGTTTTCGGCTATGTTGATAGGGTTGATGGTGCTGTCACCGGTGCCACCAAAATAACGATTGTCGACAGCCGCACCTGGTTCGATTAAAAACGTCAGACTTAAGGCAATGGTTGTTGCAATCGTTGTGGTAAATAAAATAAAGCCTACGCTAGAGCCTAATGTTTTTAGTGCTTTTGAGCCAGACGAGTCACAAATTCCCAGCATTACCGAACTTATCACCAAAGGGATAACGATAAATTTGAGTAAGGTCATAAATAGGTAGCCCGGTAGTGCTAACCATTCGCTGATAGATGTTGCTATGTGATGCGGCATAAGCGCCAAGTCTTGGCCCATCAATACGCCGACGATGACACCGGCAAACAAGGCGAACAGTACTTTGAACCAGAGCTGTTCTCGTAATTTGGGTTTATTAAGAATTCCGTTTTCGATCATCATTATTTATTCTTGTTGTTTTTTCACCACCTTATCATAAATGTTTGCAAACGAAATAGAGACGAGTAGATAGGCAAGCCTATTGCCAAGCTTTGAAATGAACTAGTGAAAGGTTGCCAGTAGGTGTTATGTCAGGCAAAAAAAAGCCCCACTAAGGAGTGGGGCAAAAATTTGCATTTCAGGGAGGAAAACTATGAAAAGTTAACTGCTATTAAGTCTAATCTGTTCATAAATTATTTCCGTTAACCAAATGTAAAACAGTGCAATGCTTTGTTGTTACTATGATGTAAATAGAGCACTGTTTTTTTCGGTTACCTTTTTATCACTGGTTTACTATTCATTTACCGAGGTGCTCGGCACACCTGGCACAAACTCAGCACCATGGGTAATTTGAATACTTGAGTTGTCAAAGTCATCACCAATCGGTTGTACACGACCATTTTGGCATTTTGCTAAAAATGCTTCCGCTACCGCGTAGAATGCCAGATTGTTTTCAGGCTTTTGGAAACCATGCCCTTCATCCGGGAACAACACATAGGTCACGGGAATATCTCGCGCTTTCATCGCATCGACGATTTGATCAGACTCCGCTTGCTTAACGCGTGGATCATTAGCACCTTGAGCGATTAACAATGGTTTGTTTATCTCATCAACATAGGTTAATGGTGAACGTTCTTTCAATAGTGCTAAGCCTTCATCGGTATCAGGGTCGCCAATGGCGTTAACAAACACTTGTCTGAAACTGGTCCAATAAGGCGGAATAGAAGACAATAACGTTTGTAAGTTTGACGGGCCTACAATATCAACCCCACAGCTAAACTCGTCCGGGGTAAACGTTAACCCTGCTAATGTGGCATAACCGCCGTAACTACCGCCCATAATTGCTACTGTATTGGCGTCCGTAACGCCTTGCTTAACTGCCCAGTTTTTGGCGTCAATTAAATCGGTATGCATGGCTTTGCCCCATTGCTTATCACCGGCGTTAGTAAACTCTTTACCAAAGCCTGTTGATGAGCGAAAGTTTACTTGCAGAACCGCATAACCGCGGTTTGCTAGCCATTGTACAACCGGAGAGTAACCATAGATGTCACGTCCCCATGGGCCACCATGAACCAGCATCACCATAGGCACCTTGGCTTCAGGTTTGCCATCTTGATTCATGTCGCTTTCTAATGGCAGGGTAAGGTATGAAACAAGGTCTTTATCATCGCGTGATTTGATCACCACACCGTACATTTTAGCTAAGCTAACCTCATTAAGTTTCGGGTTGGTAACAAACATATCGGTCAGTGTTTTAGTGGTTCGATCATACACCTTGTAAATAGGCGAGCTGTTACTGTTGTCCGTATATACGGTCCAGTAATTATTATCATTTGATTGCGCTAAGATTTGCGCACCGCCACTCAATTGACTGTTTAGGGTGTTAATGTCGTCTTTGTAACCGTCATCAATGGCAACCCATTCTGGTTTGATAAAATCGACACTATAGGCAACCGGAGTATGGTTATCTGGGTCAAACAAAATGCTGGAAATATCGACTTTATCATCGCTGGCGAGAACGGTAAGTTTACCGCTGGCCAAGTCCATGTGACTCAATGCTGCGGTGTTACGACCGCGGCTGTCGAGCATGTAGACACCTGAGTTGTCGTTATCAAACTTTAAAATCTGCGTGGTTCGCATATCTGAATAAGGGACGCTTAAAAATGATGTAAATTGTTCACCGTCTTTTTTAAACCATTCCATATCGGCGTTAGCGAGGGTTTTTGCAGCCAAACGAACATTCAGTTCATTATCGAGTACAAAACCGGCATAGCCTTCATTTTGCTGTAACAGGGTGCGTTCACCGCTGGCTAAATCAACCTTGTATATATCATGCCAACGTGGATCTCTGTCATTCATACCGGCAATGATGATGCCTGGCATGTCCTTACTTTGACCTAAAAACTGGGCCTGTGTATTGGCATGCGGTGTCAAATCCGTGGTTTTACCTGTGGCCAGCTCTACGCTGTATAAATGCCAATTTTCATCACCGTTTTGATCTTGAATATAGAAAATGTAATTACTGTCTTTTGACCAAAAATGGCTCGGAATACCTCGTCCGGTGTCTTTAGTAATCGCTTTAACACTGTCAAAGTTACCTTTATCGCCTACCCATAAGTTCATCACGCCATCTAATGGCGCACGAAAACTCATTTTATTGCCATCCGGGCTAACACGGCCTTGAAAACGACTTGGGTTGCCAAATAAAACGGCACGATCGATAAGTGCAGGAGGAGTAATTTTTTTTGCCATGGTGCTTTCAACTTCATTATTACCGGAAGAGCAAGCGCCTAGTAGCAAAGAGCCAACGAGCGCAAAACTCAGTGAAATGCGTGTATTCATAGTGATTCCTTGTTTATTATCAAATCGGGTCATATCCGTTTCACTAAACTTAAAACGCCCGAATTCGTCTTTGATAACTATAGTAGAATTATGTTGATGTGCTTGATTTTTATAATATTAAACAGGGTGTTAGTGTGCTTTTAGAGAAGCTGCTTAACCCGTTTGTACAGATGTTTGGTTTCAACGTTGGCCAATTCTCGCTCAATGGCAGTATCTGACATAGACTGTAAAGCAGGTATTTTGGTTAAGCCCTGTTTTTAACAGCTCTGCTTACGTAGTCCAAGGAATAAGGAAACCTATGCAAAATGATAGCTTAGTAAATTTTTCATCAACACAAACGAGCAATGCTCGATTGCATGTTGTCGATGCGTTGCGTGGCTTTGCACTGGCGGGCATTATTATTTGTCATATGCTAGAACAATACATGGCAACCTTGCCGCCACCGGGATTCTTTGATGGTTTAAATACCAGTGTCATAGACGCCATTATCGGTCCAATGGACTGGATTTTCCTGCGTGGTAAATTCTTTGCGCTATTTTCAATTCTTTTTGGTCTCAGCTTTTTTATTCAAATGGACAGCGCTGAACGCAAAGGCGTCAATTACCACGGCCGATTTGTTTGGCGACTCGCCTTGTTATTGCTAATTGGCTTTGTGCATAATCTGTTTTATCGAGGTGATATTCTGGTGATCTATGCGGTTTTAGGTATTCCGCTAGTTGCTTGCTATAAACTCTCCAATAAAGCCTTTTTTTGGATAATGGCGTTTATTTTCGCTGGTGGCTTTCGTTATTTAATATTTTTCACTCACGGCACCGATACCATCATACCTGGGGGAAGTGTGGAACCCGATGAACCGGCGGCACAGGCTTATATTGCGGCTATAACACAAGGCAGTCTTGGTGATGTGTTTTATCAGAATGCCTTTTCTGGCATGCTGGCGAAATTTGAATTTCAAATCAGTATTTTTGGTCGTTTTTACCTCACCTTTGCTTACTTTCTAATCGGCCTTTGGTTGGGGAGGTTAGGCATATTCAACGATATTATTGCCAATAAAGCAGTATTTAAAACCTGGCTTAAACGACTGGGCATTGCCTTTGCTGTATGTCTACCTATCGCTGGATTTGTGATTTACCACGCGTTTATGAAAGAAAACGCCGCTGGTTTTGATAGCTTTGTCGGCATGGTGGCCTTGACCATGTATCAATTGGTTAATTTGACGATGACCGGTGTGTATCTGTGTTTATTTCTCTTGGCTTTTACTACATTGCGTGGGCAGACGTTTTTACTGCGCTTAGCACCATTTGGCCGAATGGCACTGACCAACTATGTGACGCAAAGCTTGATCGGCACCTTTATTTTTTTCAATTGGGGCTTAAGTTATATTGCGAAATTATCTCACCATCAAGGCCTTGTTATTGCGCTGGTTATACTGATTGTGCAATTAAAATTCAGTAGCTGGTGGCTTAAACGATTTCAGTTTGGACCATTAGAATGGCTGTGGCGTTGCGGTACAAAATTGCAACAGCAACCATTCACCAAACAACAAACCAGCAAATCGTAATAACCCTACAAATGGTAGGTTGTTAGCATTTGAGATAGTTGATAGGTTGGTATTAACCGCAGGGATAGCAAATAAAAATAATAATAAATGTTAATCTCGGAGGTGCTGATGTTGCACTTATTGCCATCTAAAAAAACGCTGAACAAAGCGTCCTTATCTATCGCGTCTATTGTCATGTTAACCGCTTGCGGCGGTTCTTCATCAAGTGATAAAGATATCGAACAAAAACAAGATACCCCACAACTCTCATTGACCAGTGATTCCATTAGCAATATTGCCGGACGTACTGGTGCCAATGGTTTATCGATACTCGATAACGACACCTTAGATAACGCCGAATTATCACTTGATCTAGTTACCATAAGCGTTTTAAACAGCGACACGCCGTTATCCTTAAATGAAGATGGTACCATTAACGTTGCCGCAATGACTCCCGCCGGTACCTATGCGCTTGAATATCAAGTGTGTTTGCAAAGCGATGCCAGTGTGTGTGCAACTGGCGACGTTAGCGTTGAGGTGATGGCTGCCACATTCGCACTGACTACAGATGCCAGTATGGATTTAAATGGTGGATTAGAAAACCTCAATATCCTTGATGTGCTTGCTAACGATATGATGGATGAGCAAGCCATTATGGCTGACGATGTCAGCGTGACATTGGTCAGTGGTGATGACGCGTTAACCCTAGTCGATAATAGTATAAGCTTGCTTGCCGACACCTTAGCTGGTGACTACGCATTAACCTATCAAGTCTGTGAAAATTTAAACCCAGAAAACTGTGCCCAGTCGACGGTAACGGCTGCTGTTACCAAAGGCTCGTTTATGAAAGGTGTGCATGGCTTAAAATATGAATCTGACAGCGCGACAGGCTATACCGATGAGCAAGGTGGCTTTGTATATAACGCCGGCGATAACATCACCTTTTATTTAGGTGGCACGCAACTGGGTGAACAAGTGATGGCTAAAGCGAGCATATCACCAGAGGATTTGGTCAGTGATGTTAGCTTGCCGCGCACAGCAATTGAAACGACGAAGTTTCTAAAAAACTTTAACTACGGCGAATACAGTCTAGCCAACAGCGCGCTAATTAATATACTGACCTTACTTTACAGTTTTGATAGCGATAGAGATGGTAGTAATAATGTCTCTATTAAAGAAAGCACTCATCAAACATTGATGGCGTCAAACTTTGATTTGTACCAACTCAATTATCTCTTTAGCAGCAATAAACTGACTTTGTCGCTATTTTCTGCCTTTGCTAATGGTGACATCGTTCATGCTGATACCACACACCCAATGGTTGCGATGGATCATGCCTTTATGGCAATGGGTTTGCAGTCTCAGGTTTATTCTGTATCAGAGGATATCTATACCAGTGCATCCGATGACGTTACTTATGTTTATGGAGTGAGTTATGACAAAGAAACTCATCAGTTGCGTTGGGATTATCACGAGCTAGATGTTGAAGGAAATGAGGTTGCAGATAGTCAGGGCTATGACCTAGAGCAGTACGATGCTAACGCTAACTTCTTATCATGGAAAGGTTATTATGAAGGTGAATTATCGAGCCAGTCTGTTACTACGCGAGATATACACGGCCGACCGGTAAGTCAAAATTACACCAGTGGCAGTTATACCAATGACCAACAATATATGTACAACGAGCAAGGTCTTCAGTCCTCTTATAATCGTACCCGCAATGGCGCAGAACAGCCTGAACTCATTGTTGAGTACCAATACGATGCCGATGGCAATTTGACCCGTGAAGCGCAAGATAGAAACAACGATGGTAACCCAGACACTGTCTATAAAATGTATTACAACAATGGCACGTTAGTGAAAAAGGAAAACTATTGGGATGCGAGTTACGATGAAAATGCCATCAATGTCGTCGATTCACAGGTGGAATACACTTACAATGACTCTGGCCAGTTATTACAACAAATAGACAGCAACTTTTCAGCCAATCGAGTCACTATTAAAGATTACGTTTATGATGATGCCGGTAACCTTATCTTTGTAAAAACCGATGCCGATCCTTTGGTTGAGGGCTACGACAATATCGAGTCTATGACGTACGATGACCGGGGCAATATGCTCAGCAAATATTATGACCATGATGCTGATGGTGTGAACTACCAAGGCAATGAGTACAAGTACGATGACAATAACTTGCGAATAGAACACACCAGTTATGTCAATGGTGATTTGGAAACGCCACAGTACATTCTTTATCGTACTTATAATGAGCATGGTTTTATGCTTAATTATTTGCGTGATAACTGGGGCGACGGCAGTATTGATGACAGTCGAGCCTTAACGTATGACGAGCACAACAATATCATCGAAGAGCGTTACTATAGTGGCGATCTTGATAGCGATCCCCGTACGGTCATTTTCTATGGATACGAACTGTCTAGCTTCGCAGCGTGGCAAATAAAAGATTACTTCTAATGCGAAGAGTTAAATGGCGGTCTGTACAATTACAATTGTAGATAAATAGCCGTTAAAGTCATTAAAAAAGCTAAGTAACATATATTTATGTGCTTAGCTTTTTACGTTCAATACGGTCATATTTACGCATAAAAAAAGCCCCACTAAATAGTGGGGCTAAAAATAGTATTTCAGGGAGGAAAAACTATGAAAAGTTAACGCTAATAACTATACCTTTTGACCATAAAAATCTCCGTTATCCAAATGTAAAACTGCGCAACAGTGTGTTGTTGATTGGTGACTATTTACTTTTCTTATCGCAAAAAACTGACAAATATGTCTTTTGTATTGGCATAAATGCTCAAACGTTAATTCGGCCAATATTTTTATTTTTAAATAACCTACATAAAAACAGTAGCTTAACTGGTTTTGTTGATTGGCTTACTAATTGCAATTTAACTCTTACACCGAAATGATATTCAGGAGGGTGTATGAAACAGTTAAATAAAATTATTGTTGTTATCGCTTTACTCTGTTCAGTTTCCGGTTGTATGTCTGCTTCAGAGCATAAAAACGATGTTGATGAAGCCGTCAATGGAAATAATGCCAACAAGCTAACGGTTGGTGTTGTGCAGAAAGAGATAAAGCTCGGCATGGCTGGTGCAGATGTTGCCGCCATTTTAGGCTCACCTAATATTGTTTCCACCGACAAAGAGCGCAATGAAGTATGGGTATACGATAAAATTGCCACAGAATTTGCTTACTCTAACAGCAGTGGTGGTATTTCGACATTGATCTTAGGTTTTGGTAGCGAAGTGCTGGCTGGCGGGGGCGGTGGCTATAACAAAAACGCTGGCGCAGCTTCTAGAACAAGTAAAACGTTAACCATTATCATTCGTTTTGATGAAGGTAACTTTGTCAACGATTTTGCCTACCACAGCTCAACATTTTAAGGAGGATGTTATGAATAACCACACAATAGTATCCATCTGTTGCCTTATGTTGATGTTTGGCTGCAGCTCGACGCCACCTAAAGATGCCTTCAAATTAGAAGAGTCGTCTTTGGAGAGCCGACAAATGCAAAGTCGCAAATTTGATAACGTCGATAGGGAAACATTGCTTTTAGCAACCGGCGGTGTTTTGCAAGATCTTGGCTATTTAGTTGAAGAGTCAGATAGTAGCATTGGCGTGTTATCGGCACAAAAAGACATTGATGCCTCACGCTCTCGTGAAAAGGCGGCAGCATTTATCATTGCCATGTTAACGGGCAGTATGCCTGCGACTGACGATATACAAAGCATCCGAATATGCTTGGTGGTCTATCAAGATTTAAATCACGCCGATAAGGCGACAGCTAGGATAACCATGCAACGAATCGTACGTAATACCCAGGGGATAGTGACCACGGTTGAGATAATTGATGAGCCTGAATTATATCAGTCGTTCTTTGAAAAATTATCGAAATCCCTATTTTTAGAGGAGGGTGAAATATGAAAACGTTAATGATTTGCCTTATTACGGGTAGCAGTTTGTTATTTGGCTGCGAAAATACCGCCAATAGAGCTTTTGACATGGATAAAAGCGCGGTGGAGTCACGTAGTTTTCAGTCACGAACCTATGAAGGTACAGACAAAATGAGCACATTGCGCAGTGTTGTCGCGACCTTACAAGATCTAGGTTTTGTCGTTGAAAAGGCCGATGCCGATTTTGGTGTTATTTCGGCAACTAAATTAAGTGGCTATCACATTCGGCTGACGATTACCGTGCGAGATCAGGGTGATGGTCATGTACTGGTGCGAACCAATGCTCACCATGGAAAACGCAGTATTGATGATCCGGAACCATACCGAGACTTTTATACAGCTTTAGATAAATCTCAGTTTCTTTTGACCCACAAAGTCGATTATTAATTGCCAAGCAATAGATAAAAAAAAGCCCCACTAAAGAGTGGGGCAAAAATTTGCATTTCAGGGAGGAAAACTATGAAAAGTTAACTGCCTTTAATGTTATACCTTTATCAAAATAATACCGTTAACCAAATGTAAAACAGTGCAAGAGTGTGTTGTTAGCAAATCGTTATTCATCAGTTAGCTTTGCGTTAATCCCGATTCGACAATGTCACGTCATGAGCGGCTTTAAATAGTTGCAGATGCACGTCGGCAAGGGCGGCAATATCGCGCTGATAGCCACCACCAATAACTGCGGCAATAGGAAGTTGGCGCGAAACGCAGGCATCAAAAACTAATTTGTCACGTTGATACACCCCCTGGGTGGTGATATTTAAATGGCCTAAATCATCATATTGATGGATGTCGACACCGGCATCATAAATCACCGCATCGACATCGTAGCAGCTCAGCGCCAAATGTAAGGCTTGCTCAACGGTTTGCAAATACTCGTCATCGTCTAAATGGTTGTCTAAGCCAAAGTCCATATTCGATACTTGCTTGCGATACGGGAAGTTCTTCTCGCAGTGCAGCGACACCGTAATGATGTCGTCGCGGTGCTCTGCTAATGCGGCTGTGCCATCGCCTTGGTGGACATCGCAATCAAATATCAATACGCGATTTATATCATCATGCTCAAGCATTCTATTGGCTGCCAAATACAAATCATTGATCATACAAAATCCAGAACCAAAGTCCGCAAAGGCATGGTGATATCCACCGGTTAAGTTAATTGCGATGCCATGCGCGAGTGCTAACTCTGCTGTTAGTAAAGTGCCACCAACGGCGGTAAAGGTACGTTTTACCAATTGCTCAGACCAAGGAAAGCCAATACGTCGCATTTGTTTGCGATCAAGCGAATTAGAAACCAATGCCTCTACATAGCTGGCATCAATTAACGGTGAGGCAGATCCTGCGTCTAATGTCTTAGGCTGATGAAAGACACTGTGTGGCACGCCTTCAGCAAGCAAGCGCTCATAAATCGTTCGATATTTATCAATTGGAAAGCGATGCCGCTCAGGCAAATCCAATTGGCTATATATAGGGTGAAAAACTAATGGGATATTAAATGACTTCATCATTGATTAAAGCGCGCAAACACAAATAAAGATCATATTGTATATCAGCAACACCGAGCCAAGCAAAGTGGATTACTCAGGGCGAAAGACAAAAAAAAGCCCCACTAAAGAGTGAGGCTAAAAATAGTATTTCAGGGAGGAAAACTATGAAAAGTTAACTGTCTTTAATTTTACAGCAAGCGCCAAATAATGCCGTTAACCAAATGTAAAACAGTGCAAAAGAGTGTCGCAGCAAAACGGTCGTGTTAGTCATAGCAGGGCGCACAATCGATGTAGATTAAAAATCGAAGATTAATCCACAGACAAAAAAAAGCCCCACTAAAGAGTGAGGCTAAAAATAGTATTTCAGGGAGGAAAACTATGAAAAGTTAACTGTCTTTAATTTTACAGCAAGCGCCAAATAATGCCGTTAACAAAATGTAAAACAGTGCAAAAGAGTGTCGCAGCAAAACGGTCGTGTTAGTCATAGCAGGGCGCACAATCGATGTAGATTAAAAATCGAAGGTTAACCCACAGATAAAAAAAAGCCCCACTAAAGAGTGGGGCGAAAAATTTGCATTTCAGGGAGGAAAACTATGAAAAGTTAACTGCCTTTAATGTTATACCTTTGAGCGAAAAATACCGTTAACCAAATGTAAAACAGTGCAATAGTGTGTTGTTATAAATGTGTTAATCGAGCTCGCAAAATTCAGCGTTATTTTTCTGTTAGACACACAATAATCATTTCTCGGCCTGTGGCCTGTATAACGTGCTGGTTGTCTTCAAACTCATACTTGAGCAAATGGTTTGGCTTTAACGAAAATGTCTGTTGAGCATTATTTAGCCTCACATCAATAGGAGATGTTAAGCCGTAGACAAATGCGATATCACACGGTGGCAATTGTTTCGTCATAGTATCGATACAGGTGAACACCTCTGTGTGGTAGGTTTGGCGACAGGTTATGATATTAAAATCGGTAATTGCTCCATTCGCCAGCTTACCGTATGTTTTATTCGAGCCATCAAATGTTGCGAAACTTAAATGCTGATCAAGGATATCGGTTGCTTGTTTGTCATGCTCTAGTGAGATGCTGTTTCCTTTAATTAAAACCAAGTTTCTTAGATAACCACTAAAGTCTGAAAATTCACCATTTTCAACGACATCAGCCATGCTAATACGCCATTTAAAATCTGCTAAACTCGCGCCCTCGTTTATCGCCAGTTCAATGGTGTTGCCTTTGCCGTTTTTCCAAGCAATGGTTTTGAATGCGTTTGGAGAAATGATTGTTTGTTTCATATTTACCTGACTGAGTTATCGGATTTAAATTATCTGGTTGAGTTAACTGGGTTGAGCTACTTGGCATAAACACTGAGCTTACTGAGTATATGTTTCATAGAGCACAATGACTGTATGGTATTCCGGGATGACGATCATATCCTTGAGACAAGACATCGTCACTTGTTTTATCTCTTTTTATCTCTCTTTATCTCTCGTTGTCGCTGACTCGTTGAATTTATGGTTGTAAAAGCTGTTAAATTCAAGCCATTGACCCTAATTAGCATTAATGTAAGGCATTAGTATCTGTTATACTTACGCTTTCCCATTCATATAGCTATTGATTGTGTCCAATCCAACATTTAACTCGACTAATTTAAAATCGGCCCTCGTTGAAAATCTAACAACGCTTGGCTACCTATCCATGACTGACATTCAAGCCAAGTCGATTCCACTTATGCTCGAAGGTAAAGACGTAATCGGCCAAGCAAAAACCGGTTCCGGTAAAACGTGTGCTTTTGGCTTGGGCTTATTGAATAACTTAAATGTGAAGCGCTTTCGAGTGCAAAGTGTGGTGTTGTGTCCAACCCGAGAATTAGCCGATCAGGTTGCTGTTGAAATACGCAAGCTGGCGAGAAATATTCATAACATCAAGGTGTTGACCTTATGTGGTGGCCAACCTATGGGGCCGCAAATCGGGTCCTTAGAGCATGGTGCGCATATTATCGTTGGTACACCCGGTCGAGTTGAAGAGCATATCCGTAAAGGCCGCTTATCTTTAGATGAGGTCAATACATTAGTATTAGATGAAGCCGACCGAATGCTCGATATAGGCTTTGAAGAGTCATTAAATACCATTGTTGGTTTTTGTCCGAGTGATCGACAAAACCTGCTGTTCAGTGCCACGTTCCCTCCGAAGATTGAACAGTTTGCCGCACATATTATGAACGCGCCTGAAAAAGTCACGGTAGAGTCGAGCCATGATAACAGCAGCATCAGTCAATACTTTTATGAAGTTGAAGGTGGTGATGAACAACGCATGGATGCCAGTAAACGCTTATTGCTTGCATTTCAGCCACAATCGGCGGTGGTATTTTGTAACACCAAGGTGCAATGCCAACTATTGTCCGAGCAATTAAAAGCCAGTGGCTTTGATAGTGCCGCATTGCATGGTGATTTAGATCAAAAAGACCGTGACAAAACCATGATTCGTTTCGCCAACAAAAGTTTATCTGTGCTGGTGGCAACCGATGTCGCAGCTCGCGGTCTCGATGTCGATAACTTGGATCTGGTGATTAATTTTCATATTGCTCACGATCCTGAGGTACACGTTCATCGCATAGGCCGAACCGGCAGAGCGGGTAAAAACGGTACTGCCTGTTCGTTTATTAGCCATAAAGAAGCTCATAAAGTTATTCGTTTAGAAGAATACTTAGGTCAGGAAATTGTACCAACAGAGTTGCCTGATGAGTCAGTGCTAAACCAAAAAGCCGTCAGAGCGACGATGGTAACCTTGCAAATTGATGGTGGTAAAAAGAGTAAGTTACGACCAGGTGATATTCTTGGCGGCTTAACCTCAAATCCAAACATAAGCGGCCAACAAATTGGTAAGATCAAAGTGCAAGCGATTGCATCGTTTGTCGCGGTCGAGGCCAAAATTGCTAATCTTGCGGTAAAAACCATTAGCGAAGGCAAAATGAAGGGGCGTAATTTTAGGGTACGAAAAATTAGCTAGTCACTATTTAGCTAGCAATTACGCATTCATTAGCTAAAAAAAAGCCCCACTAAGGAGTGGGGCGAAAAATTTGCATTTCAGGGAGGAAAACTATGAAAAGTTAACTGCCTTTAATGTTATACCTTTATCAAAATAATACCGTTAACCAAATGTAAAACAGTGCAAGAGTGTGTTGTTATAAATTGGTTGGCTAATTGTTAATTAATGCTGGATTCGATACGTTCAGTGAGCAATTGCTTGGTGATGTTACTAAATTAAAGCCAGTCACCTTTTACCAAAAAGCTTTCACCAAAAAGCTTTCACCAAAAAGCTAGCATCTATCAGCTATCACCAGTCTTTCAATGGAAACTTGATCAGTGTTTTCGGCGGCCAGGTTAATTGCGCTTCTTCAATGCGTTTTTTAAAATTTGGTGTGCTATCGATGTCAAACGTCGCACCACAAGAGCAGTTTACAATGCTTTGTAAAAGGTGAAATGGTCCCGCGGGATCGTTATCTAATTTACTTGCGATACGGTTAGCCGTCTCACGGTCACCTAAATAGTTGGCGTGTACCAGATCTTCTGACAAATGACTTCGTGAGCCATCTCGGTTTGCTCTTAGTGCCTCGATTGCTTGTTCTATCTGTTGTTTATCGCCCTTAGCGGCAGCAATAAATGCCTCGCCGATGATTTTTAACGGACTTGGCTTAACCTGTTTTATTATACTTACCGCTTCAGCTATGTTGTTTTCAGCTAGATAGGTCAACACCTTGATGACTTCGTAGCCATTGCCGGCATCTTGTTCTTGATGATAGCCTGCTATAATTTGTCTGGCCTGTTCTTGCAGCCCCATATGGAAGGTTTCAAAAATAAGAATTAATCTGTTTAATCCATTGAGTGGATCACATTTTATCCCTTGCTCAGCCATTGCATGAGTTAGTTCGCCGTAACCTAAATTTCTTAACATATCGAACCATTGAATGTTGGCGCAAAAATCCATATCACTAATGTTATTTTTATAAACCGGCAATTTTCGCCAGTCATTGGAAAACATCGTCACACTCATCTGATACACCGCTTTTAAGCTTTTATTGCGTTCATTAGCAATCACTTGTGCAAACAGTTGTTGTAATTGTTGAAGAGCAGCCAATTTATCATCGATGCTATATTTGACTTCATCGGTTAAAAATATATGGCCGTAATAGTCTGTTTTATAAATGTAAGAGTCTTGAAATTTAGGCGCTTGTTCTATGGTGATATCAAAGTATTGGTTTGCCTGCTCTAATATCTGAATATCGACAATCAAGTTAGAATGGGCCTCGTTATATGTTTCTACGCCTTTTTGAAAGGCGATGAAGGCTTGCACATCGCCAATGCCAGCTTGATGCATCTCAGCTCTAGCACCTTCATCGAGAATGATATCAAGCGCTTCGGTAACTTCGTTGGCAATATTGTCTTGTACGGTAAAGACATTATCTAATTCACTATCGTAGGTATCAGACCATAGGTGAAAGCCGTCACTGGTACGTATCAGCTGTGCGGTAATACGGGCGATGTTATTCGATTTACGTACACTACCTTCCAAAATATAACTGACACCTAATCGTTCACCGATAATACGTAAATCTTCATTACTGTTTTTATACTGAAACGCCGATGTTCTTGCGGTAACTTGCAGTTTGGCTACCCGAGCAAGCTTATTAAGTATTTCTTCGGTCAAACCATCAGCAAAAAACTCATTTTCCTTATCGGTACTCATATTCACAAAGGGTAATACCGCAATAGTCAAATCGTCTGTAGAGTGCTCAGCTGTTTGTTGGGTTTGTATTGTCTCTGTTTGCTTGGTCGCAATAAGTTTGTCGTATGCGATAAAAAATAACGCAAACGCCAACAGTATCGATAATGTGATACTGAGCTTTTTGCCCGTGACATGAGTTATCGACGTGTCTTTATCAACGTGTTTGGTTTTTTTTAGACCTTGTGGTGTGAGCTCGAATGCCCAAGCAAATATCATCGCAATAGGAAAACCGATGGCCAGTACCACTGTGGTGATGGTGCCAAAGATAATTGGTAAATGTAGGTAAGGGGATACCACCGATATAATTTGGATGATCAGCCACGCGGTGATCAAGTAAACACTTGCCACCTTAAATACGTTTCGCCGCTTTAGTTCCTGAAAAAGACTCATGCGTCCTGCTTGTTATTGTTTTCGTTGGATTTTATACGCTAGTGCAAGTATAGGCGCGATATGTAAGGATTGCATAATTTCGTAATCTCTGAAATGTGTCTTACATCCTATTTACTCATTAAAGCAAAAATCAGATATCCTTATTATTAATTTGATAAATCGACAAATAATCAAATAAATATGATTTAGTTACTCATTAGCATAACCACTGCCAATGGCGCTAAACGGAAGCTCTAATTCAAGTTCCGGCACTTCGCGGGCTATCCAGGCGACAAAGGTATTGCTGTTGGGGCCAGGGAAAACACTGTATTCATCTGCCCATGGGTAAGTTTCAATGGCTTTCTTGATCTTAGGGATCAGCTCGGTTGCTCGGTCGCCCTTAATCGATAGCAATAGCTCAGGCTTAGAACCGTACCAATACCTATCAGGGGTCTCGGTGTTAAATTCACGGATGGCCGAAAGGCCACGTCTGACTTGCCAACCTACCACTTCAAAGACGGTATATTCATTGGCATCTTTATCCTTTATCGCCACCCAAGGATGCACCGCAAACCAGCCGCGCCAACTAAACGCATCCGCCGCATATACTTCTATGATTGCTCGATTTTCTTCACTCGGTAATGCAGCGATACCGGCAGGTTCTCGACTTGCCGTTCGCCAATCGCTATTGGCACAAGCGGTTAACGAGAAAAGAAGGATAAATACAATACATTGTTGCAACTTAAAGCTCCTGCAGATTTGTTCAAACGCCTTTTAAATTCTAGATGAATTCACTGCGGATAGACATATTATAAGGCTGAACGTTCAAAGACGTGTTATAGATATCAAGTAAAACACTATTTTATTAACAAAAGCATAACAACACACTTTTGCAGTGTTTTACATTTCATTAACGGTATTTTTTAAGGAAAAGTTTACTATTAAACACAGTTAACTTTTCATAGTTTTCCTCCCTGAAATGCAAATTTTTTCGCCCCACTCTTTAGTGGGGCTTTTTTTTAGCTAATGAATGCGTAATTGCTGGCTCTGTGGTGACTCGCTAATTTTTCGTACCCTAAAATTACGCCCTTTCATTTTGCCTTCGCTAATGGTTTTTACCGCAAGATTAGCAAGATTAGCAATTTTGGCCTCGACCGCGATAAACGATGCAACCGCTTACACTTTGAACTTACCAATTTGTTGGTCGCTTATGTTTGGATTTGAGCATAAGCTGCCATGAATATCACCAGGGCGTAATTTACTGTTTTTACCACCCTCTATTTGCAAGGTCACCATCGTTGCTCTGACTGTTTTTTGTTTAGCACTGACTCATCAGGCAACTCTGTCAGTACAATTTCCTGTCCTTAGTATTCTTCTACACGAATAACTTTAATAGAAAGCATCTAAAAATAAAAATTCATTTGTCTAATTCCTATAACTACACTAAATTGAATCAAGTCAACAACTTAAGTTAGGGAAGAATAATGAAAAAATTTGCTTTGTTGCTACTGCCTGTTTATTTGACGGGCTGTAGTGTCGATAACGAAGAAGCTGAACAATCCGTAGCACAAGAGGTTAAAGTGGCCGCTCCTGTCGCAAAGAAAGTCCCGAAAAAAATGCAGATTCATGGTGATGAGCGCATTGATAATTATTACTGGTTACGTGACGACACCCGTTCGGATCCAGAAATACTTGCCCATCTTCAAGCGGAAGAAGATTACGCCATGGCTAAATTGGCGCATACTCAAAAGCTGCAAGATACCCTATATGACGAGATGATCGGCCGTCTTAAAAAAGACGATTCATCGGTGCCTTATACGAAAAATGGTTATACCTATCAAAGTAAATTTGTCACAGGCGGTGAGTACCGTATATACAGCCGAGTGAAACAGGGCGAAAGCGAAGAACAGGTATTGCTTGATGCCAATGTACTGGCCGAAGGTAAAGATTACTATGCCAATGGCAGTGTCGAAGTCAGCCCAGACAATAGTTTATTAGCTTATTCTGAAGATATGGTCAGTCGTCGTATTTATACGATTAAATTTAAAAACCTCGACACCGGCGATATGCTCAGTGATGAATTAACCGGTACAAACGGGCAAATCATTTGGGCAAATGATTCGAAAACGGTGTTTTATATCCGCAAAGACCCAACGACCTTGCTTGGTTATCAGGTTTATCGTCATACATTAGGTACATCTCAAGATGATGACGTACTTATGTACGAAGAAACCGACAAGTCATTCTATACCTGGATTGGTAAATCGCTGGATAATCAATACATTGAGATTTTTCACAACAGCACCGTAAGCCTTGGCGTGTCATTACTTGATGCAAATAATCCACAAGGCGAGTTTAAGGTCGCACACGCGATAGAGCGCGACTTAGAATACAGCGTGCAACCTCACGGTGACCAGTTTTATATTCTAACTAACTTAAATGCTAAGAATTTTAAAATTGCCAAAGTCGCTAAAGCCGATGTTGCTGACAAGAGTAAATGGCAGGACGTTGTTGAACATCGTGACGACACCTTAATCAGTGACATGTTAGTACTAAATGACGCCTTGGTTTATGTGCAACGGGAAAATGGTTTGATGGGCATGAGAGTGATGGATTTAAATACTAACAAGGTTGCCCCTGTTGAATTTGATGAATCTTTATACTCGGTGTACCTGCATACCAACGTCGATTTTAATGCACAACAAGTGCGTGTTGGTTATCAAAGTATGACCACACCTCGCTCTGTTTATGACATCAGTTTGGATTTAACCTCCATTGACCTTAAGAAACAAGATGAGGTACTTGGTGGTTATGACGCTAAGCAATATCATTCTGAGCGCATTATGATGAAAGCCCGTGATGGCGCTGATGTGCCGGTTAGTGTGTTATACAAAAAAGACATGTTTAAAGGCGATGGCAATAACCCGTTATTGCAATATGCTTATGGCTCGTATGGGTCAACCAATGATCCATCTTTCAGTGATTCGATAATCAGTTTGGTCGATCGAGGCTTTGTTTATGCTGTGGCGCACATACGTGGTAGCTCTATGCTAGGCCGTAAATGGTATGACGACGGCAAACTACTGCATAAAAAGAACACCTTTAATGATTTTGTTGATGTTACCCGTGAATTGGTGAAAGGCAAGTATGGCGCACAAGACGAGATCTTTGCCTATGGCGGCAGTGCTGGTGGTTTATTAATGGGCGCGGTAATCAACCAAGCACCCGAACTCTATCGTGGCGTTGTTGCAGCGGTTCCGTTTGTCGATGTGGTTACCACCATGCTAGATGCGTCTATTCCATTGACCACAAATGAATATGATGAGTGGGGTAATCCAAATGAGCAAGCCTATTACGAGTACATGTTGTCTTATTCACCATACGATAATGTCGAGGCCAAAGCGTACCCGAATCTATTGGTTACAACGGGCTTGCACGACTCGCAAGTTCAATACTTTGAACCGGCTAAGTGGGTGGCGAAATTACGTGAGATGAAAACAGACGATAATGAGTTGTTGTTCCATATAAATATGGAAGCAGGCCATGGTGGTGTTTCCGGTCGTTATAAACGTTATAAAGACCGTGCTCTGGTATTCGCATTTATGCTGGATTTGCTGTCGCAATAAATACGCTATTCTCTAGTTGATTTTTCGCCAGTCATTAAAAAGCGCTATCAAAAAGATAGCGCTTTTTTTATCTGTGACGTGAAAGGCCTTGTATGCGTTAAAATATCTAACCGCTATTCTTCATTTAATATGATCTCACGTTTAACCTGTTCTTTTTGCTCGTTGTAAACCGCATACAAGGTCTCTGCCATAGAGATAATGTCGCTGGCTATGGTGAGTGTGTAGTTGCCGTCATTCATCAAGGATGTCGCCATATGTGCGGTGATTTTTTTATCCTGTAATAGGGTGGTGATATGACGATAAAACTTTTGATCTATGCCTTGTATTTCCTGTTTTAAATCTTGAATCATCATCAATGCTTTTTGATCGTCATTTTCTACCCGTATCATGACGCGTACACCGTCAAGTTCGCGAATGATGCGAGCGATCATCAGCCGCATCAAGTCATACTGCTCTTGTAAGTCTTTATTGCTGTGCACAATCGCTTGAGACATATTTTTACGCAGGTGTTTCATCGCTTTTACCGACTCGACAATGTTTTGCGTTGCCGATCGTAACCAATGAATCGATGACGATTGCTCAACTTCCCAGGTAAACGATGCCTTGGAAATAAACTTAATTATCTCAGAGTAAATGCCTTTTATTTCAGTTTCATAGAGACCATCAATATCAAGATCCGTTACGGTTCGGCTATTTTTTACAACCAATTCAAGATCTTTGTCTGACAGCACTTCTTCTCGATTTAAACTCAGCCCCTCACACAATACATTGGTCGATAATTGGTACATATGGGCGGTTTCCTTGCGCACCGCTTCGACTGCGGTTTCAGGGAAGTCGACAGAAATATTATGTAAATGAATGGCGCCTTTGCCTTCCACCGTTGGTTCTTTAAATATGTTTTCTAAAAAACTGACCATTTTATTGACGAATGGCCACATGATGACCACCCCTGCGGTATTAAATAGGGTATGAAATACCGCCAGTTTTAGAGTGTAATCGTCGTTGGCAATGCCTAAAACCTCACTAGAGTAGTTGACTGCCACTAAAAACTGTTGCAAAAAGATTATCGCAACTAAGCCCGTAACCATATTAAAGATCAAGTGGGCTGCAGCCAGCCGTTTCCCGGGAATGGCTGCGCTCATTGCGCCGACTACGGCGGTGACGGTGGTGCCGACATTCGCACCTATGGCTAACGCAAGAGAGTTTTCATAAGTGATTTGCCCCGCAGCCAACGCGGTGATGATCAACACCATGGTGGCATGACTTGATTGCATGATCACCGTTGCCGCGATACCGATTAAAGAGAACAACATCAAGCCGGCGAATCCTTCCATGGCAAATTGCGCTAGGTCAATGGTGTCTTTAAAGGCTTCAAAACCGGATTTCATATAGGAGATGCCGAGAAACAAAAAACCAAGCCCGGCAAGAATAAAACCAAAGCCTTTTAAGTTCTTTTGTTTTTGCAGTAATAACACCACACCAAAAACAAGCATGGGCATAGCATAGGCGGATATCTTAACTTTAAGACCAAGTCCGGCAACCAACCAAGCTCCCGTGGTGGTACCTATGTTGGCGCCAAAAATAATACCAATGCCGGCGGCCAGACCAAGCAGTCCTGCACTTAAAAAGGAAATGGTAATAACCGAGACAAGAGAGCTCGATTGCATAATCGTGGTTGTGGCGATACCAAAGCCAACACTCTTCCATTGCTTGTCTGTGGATTTTTTTAAAATCCGTTCCAGCGTACCGCCGGTAAACGTATTAAAGCCTTCTTCAAGAGATATCATGCCAAATAAGAAAATCGCCACACCAGCAGCTATCTCTTTAAAATCTGGGCTGATCCAAAAACCATAGGCTAGGACTAACAGAATGGTAAATATTAGAATTTTTTTAAACATAGGGCGGCACCAAAATGATTGAAACACATTTACTACCGTGTGTATTTACTAAGTGTATCAGAGGTTTTTTCTTTAGCTAATCAACAACTTTGATAAAGCTGTTGCAATTATAGTTAATCGTGCTCGTCATTTTTTAACGTCATTTGTTTGTCTTTTACTGGTGCTCGTCATTTCTTTCTGGTTCGTCGTTTGTTTTCGTCACTTTTGCTCGTTAGGTTTTGGTTTTGGTTTTGCTGTGATTGTGCGTTTATTGCACTAAGCCCCATAACTTGTTGTCTGTATTGGTTATTTTAAAGTTTGGCACGCTTCTCGCATTGTAAAGAATACAATAATAAAAAATTATGGACAGGGCATGAAATCGTTCAAATTTTTAGAAAAATCCGTTTTAAGGTCTGCGCTAATGACCTCGCTGCTCGTATTAACGGCAGCTCTCCTATACGTCGGTCACCAACATGCGGAAGAGCGTTTTTCGTATATTGTGCAAGGAGCAAGTAAGCCGACACTGGTTAATGCTGTAGAGTCAGTCGGTGGTGAAGTACTGCACAAGTACACTGTCATCCAAGCAATCTCTGCATTAATGACCGATGCTCAAGTGAATGAGGTGCGAAACGCTCATCCTATGATTCGTTTGTTCAATGACGATAAAGTGCAATTGAGCATGGCTAATGAGCAGGACGTTGCTGCGGCAGAAGCATTCGCTAACGATAGAAATACCTATGTATCGACCCTAACTGGCGCCAGTCAGTTGCATCAAAATGGCATAACCGGTAAAGGTGTTGGTGTTGCCATCATCGATACAGGCGTGCGTCATATGAAAAGTATCAAACAAGATACCACAGGTCATAAACGTAATTTAGTGCTGCATAATGTCTTAGGTGGTACAGATATAAAGCACGATGAAAATGGTCACGGTACCCACGTGGCAAGTATCATTGGTAACAGTTCATATAGTTATGACAGAAATGGAAACCAAATGGCTTTCTATAATGGTGTTGCTCCTGATGCGGATTTGTTGGTTGTAAAAGCTTTCTATGAAGATGGCAGCTCAACTTACACCGAGATCTTAAAGGCCCTTGATTATGTTATCTCCCATAAAGACCAGCATAATATCAAGGTTCTTAATCTGTCGTTCTCGGCTAATCCGCAGTCTTTTTATTGGGACGATCCTATTAATCAGGCCGTTACTTTAGCCTGGAGCAAGGGCATTACCGTGCTTGCTTCTGCAGGTAACAAAGGGTCAGATGCGATGAGTATTGGTGTGCCAGGCAATAACCCTTATGTTATTACCATTGGTGCTAGCTCAGACAATGGTACGCCTTATTTCCTTGGTGATGACATCTTGTCATCGTTCTCAAGTGCTGGCCCAACGGTCGAAGGATTTATTAAACCTGAATTAATTGCACCGGGTAGCAAAATCCAAGGATTAATGACAGAAAATAGTTATATATACCGAAATTTCCCAGAAGCCGATACAGGCGGCAAATACATGGCACTATCTGGTACTTCTCAGTCAACAGCGGTTACCTCGGGAATTGTTGCCCTGTTGTTACAAGAAGACCCAACCCTCTCCCCGGATGATGTCAAATGCCGCCTGTTATCGTCTGCTATTGCAGGCGCTAATTCTGAAACGGATGAATATACCTACAGTGTGTTCCAACAAGGTGCCGGTTTTGTAAATGCAGAACGTGCCGTGAATTCTGATGCTGTTGGCTGTGCCAATCGTGGCATGAACATTGAACAAACGCTAACCGCACAAACTAAGTATCAACATTACGTTGGTCCAGCACGTTACAATTTACAAGAAGGCAAGTTTTACCTAGTCGGTAATAAAGAATACAGCTGGGATGGCACCTACGCCAGTGGTCACTTGTGGCCTGACGATGAAATCGGTGCTGATGGCCACTTATGGCCAGACGATGAAATTGGCGCAGCGGGTCACTTATGGCCAGACGATGAAATTGGCGCTGATGGTCACTTATGGCCAGATGATGAAATTGGTGCTGATGGTCACTTATGGCCAGACGATGAAATCGGTGCTGATGGTCACTTATGGCCAGACGATGAAATCGGTGCTAATGGTCATTTATGGCCAGACGATGAAATCGGTGCAACAGGTCATTTATGGCCAGATGATGAAATCGGCGCTACCTACTATTTATGGCCGAACGACACCATTACCGCCTACGGGTATTTAAAACTAGACGGTAAGTTCTTCACTAATGGACATTTATGGCCAGATGATGAAATAGGTGCAGACAATATCTGGTCACAGCAAAGGATTGAAAATGCGGCCATAACCAATACTTGGTTTGTCGAATAAACGAAAAATAAAAAAGGCACCTCAGGTGCCTTTTTTATCGGTATTAAAATTCGCGATAAATATAGTCAAAACATAGACGTGACAACGGATTGCGCAAGTGTTTTAATGTGATAAAGCAGTACTCCCAAAAATTATAAAAATAAACTGGGTTTAATCGATGTATAAAACCAAACTATCTTTTACGATGCGCAAATTAAGCGCTTCTTTTTGTTGTATTTTTCTGGCACTAGTTAGTGCGCAGTTATTCGCGTCGTCGTATCGATATTCCAACCATGAGATTCAATTTACCAACTTAAAAGACAGCAAACGCTTATCACAACAATCGGTTAATGCCATTGCTCAAGATAAAATGGGCTATATCTGGATTGGTAACCAAAATGGTTTAAACCGCTTTGATGGTATCTCTTCTAAAGCTTATAACCATAACCCTCGTGATCCAAAATCCCTTGCAAGTAATTGGGTTAAGGACGTATTTGTTGATTCAGAAGAGCGGATCTGGGTATTAGGTGATGGTGGTATTAGTTTATATCTACCTGAGATTGATGGCTTTCGTAATCTAAGTGATTCAGCGCAATACAAAGATATCATTCCAAGTGATTTTGATGTGGCCGCAGAAGACGCTAACGGTAACTTATATTTTGGCAGTCGTAACCAAGGTATTATTGCGTTTATTGATAATGGCTCAGATGTTAAACATTTTAACGAACTTGATGGTAAATCCCATCTTAGTGGCAATGCGATAGCCGATCTTCAATTTGATTCTGCGAATAATTTTTGGGTAGGAACAACGGTTAATGGTCTTAATTTATTAAAACCTGGAGAAGACTCCTTTGTTACATTTTCTACATCGACGCAAATTTCGATACCCAGCAACAAAATAAAAACCATTTATGAAGATAATTCCAATATTCTTTGGATCGCCACTGGCGATAAAGGGGTATTTACGTTCGATCCTATCGGTGGCGTACAAAAGCGTTATATCTCATCAGAGCAATCGGGCACTTTATGTCACGATAGCGTACATGACATATATCAGGATAAAAATAATATTCTGTGGTTTGCTACCGATAGTGGCTTATGCCAATACCAAAGTGAAACCGATAGCTTTATCGCTCACCGCCATAGCGATGCAAGGCCCACCAGTTTAATAGATGATAGGGTCAAAACGTTATTCCAAGACGACGGTGGCGTTATGTGGGTTGGTACACAAAGCGGTTTAAGTCGTTGGAACGCAAGTTTGGCCAAGTTTCCTCATGTTCGTAAGGGAATGAACGATAATATTTCGTCGGATGTCATTGCCTCATTTGCTGAAGACGCAGCCGGCAACTTGTATGTTGGCACCTGGGGCGGCGGCTTAAATGTTTTTGACTCAGATAACACCAAAACCGAAGTGATTAAAGCGAGCCCGGGTACAGAAGGCGCCTTGCAAGATGAGCGGGTGTTAAGTTTATTGGTCGATTCAAATGACAATTTATGGGTAGGCACATTTCGTCAGGGCCTGCATCTGCGTCGCAGCGGAGAATCAACATTTCAACTGTTTACCAATGACCAAACCAAAGAGCATCATTTAAGCAGTAACGCCATTTCAAAAATCATCGAATTACCAAGCGGCAATATCGTTGCTGCAACCTTTGGTGGCGGTCTCAATATTATTGATGCAAACGGCAAGATCACTCATATCGAAAGCGATGAGAACAATAAAGATTCCATTTCAAGTGATAGGGTACTCGATGTTATCTACGATGGAGCGAGTCATTTATGGATAGCGACACGCAGTGGTGGCGTCAATACTTACAACATTAAAAGTGGCAAAGTAAATTACTTTAGTCATCATCAACAACAACCATATTCATTGCCAACCAATAAAATTGTTAGTTTATTAAATACCGAAAAGTATATTTGGGTGGCTACCCAAGATGCCGGTTTGGCACGTATTCGCAAAGATAACTTCGCCAAAGGTAACATGCACTTTGAATTAATTGGTTTGCAACATGGTCTGCCTAGTTTGTTCACCTATGGCATGGTAGAAGACGATGACGGCTATGTTTGGGTCAGTCATACGCGAGGCTTATCGCGCATTAACGCTAAGACGTTAAAAGTGAACAGCTTTAATACCACGCATGGTTTGCAAGGCGAAGACTTTAACAGTGGTGCTTATTTTAAATCTGCTACAGGCAGGGTGTTCTTTGGTGGTTCTAATGGTTTTAATGCCTTTATGCCTGATCAGATCCCAATTAATAATTATCAGGCACCGTTACGGTTAACGCGGTTCAGTATTTTTGGTACTGAAATGCCAATTGAAAAAGTATTCAATCATAATGAAGTGCTTGAACTGAAACATTCTGATGCCTTTTTAGAATTTGAATTTGCGTCCTTGGATTACACCAAGCCAGAAGACAATCAATTTCAATACATGATGCAAGGCTTGCGTAATGAATGGGTTGATTCTGACAACAATAATCGTATTACGTTTACCAATTTACCGGATGGTGATTACATCTTCCGAGTGCGCGGTTCAAACAACGATGGTGTATGGAGCAAACAGGAGCTGAGTTTACCTATTAAGGTAAATCCACCATGGTGGTACAGCTGGTATGCCTATGCATTTTATGCCTTAGCAACATTACTTTTAATCGCAAGCTTGGTGATGCGCAGTAAGCAACGTCGTCGCGATCAACTAGCCTATCAAGCGCAATTGGAAAAAGACGTGGCGGAACGGACCGCAGAATTGCAACAGGCAAACGTTGCCTTGGAAGTCGCGGTTATTGAAACCAATAAAGCTAAAGATACCGCAGAACGAGCAGCACAAACCAAGTCTAATTTCTTAGCTACCATGAGTCATGAGATACGTACACCGATGAACTCGATCATCGGTATGAGTGATTTATTACTGAAAACAGGCTTAAATCGAACTCAAAATCGCTACGCGCTGTCTGTGCAAAAAGCCAGTCAAATGTTGCTTGATTTGATCAATGATATTCTCGATTTTTCAAAGATGGAAGCCGATCAAATTGAATTGGAAAAACAACCCTTCAACTTACATGAGCTGGTCGAAGAAACGGCGTTTTTATTCGCCAATCGCGTTCATGACAAAGGCGTTGAATTGGCGGTAACTATTGACCCTCATGCGCCGGTATGGGTTGTCGGCGACGCGTTACGCATTCGCCAAATTATCGCCAACTTGCTTGGCAATGCCGTTAAGTTTACCGAGCAGGGTCATATTGAAATAAGCTGCTCTGTAAAAGGTGACCATATTGTCATCAGTGTGTCGGACACAGGCATAGGGATTGCCAAAGCCAATCAAAATAAGATTTTTAAAGCGTTTCGCCAAGAAGACAGCTCGACTACCCGTCGATATGGTGGCACAGGTTTAGGCTTGGCGATCATCAAGCGATTGCTGGAAGTCATGAACGGCAATATTGATGTGGTATCGATACCTAACAAAGGCTCAGTGTTCACCATTAACTTACCTTTGGTAAGAGCTGAGCAGCATGAGCAGTGTCAGTCACAAAGTTTTGATTCTCATGTTGTCGTGCTCAGTGATTCGCAAATTGTGCGTCGCATGACCATCAATACCCTGCATCGATTAGGCATTGATGCTGATACGATTGATAAGCCTTTAGACTTTGTATCTCAACAACCGCTGAATGATGCCGATTTATACATCATTGATAGCCCATTATTGGAAAACCCAGCGGTTAAGCACTTTTTTGCCAAACGTAAACACGTGGTGTTGTTAACCAGTACCTCAGCGGATGGTAAGGTCAAGGATCATGGTTTCCATTTAGAAAAACCGCTAAGAAAGCAAGTAACCATAGAAGTGTTGCATGACTGTCTAAGTGGCACCATTCGTGAGGAAAAAGACGGTTTTGTTGATGCCTTTGCCAACGTCGATGAGTTTAGAGCTCGAATTTTGCTTGTTGAGGATGTGCGCACAAACCAAGAAGTCGCCACCAGTATGCTGCATATGTTTGGCTGTGAGGTTGATATTGCCGAAAATGGTCAGGTAGCGTTAGAGATGGTTAAGACAACCCAATATGACCTTTTACTGATGGACTGCCAAATGCCGGTCATGGATGGCTTTGAAGCAACCCGAGCCATACGCAAGTGGCAAAGTTATATGAACCTTGAGGCGGTGCCGATTGTCGCGCTAACCGCAGGGGTTGGTTTGGGGTATGAACAAAAATGTATCGATGCGGGTATGAATTCACACACCTATAAACCGTTTACCATCAATCAAATATTGACGGTGTTAAATCAATTTTTGGCACACCTTAAAGTTGACGATGCTGAAATCGATGAGTTTATCGAGGCCTACCATATAGAAGGTAGCCATGCTCAGGGGCAAGATAACGCAGACCAAGGAACGATTGAAGACTGCAATAACGAACGTCAGTCATCTTCGGCGCCACAAAAGCCATTGCAAACAACCGACAATCTGATTGATAAAAGCGCGGTTGATGCCATAAAAGACATAGAAAAGATGACCGGCAAGCCAATTTATGCCAAAGTCTATAAAACATTTAAAGAGGAGTTCGCTCATAAATACCAAGCGCTTGAACAAGCACTTGAAAGTAATGATAGCGAACAGGTACGAAAAACCGCTCACGCCATGAAATCACTGAGCGCTAATGTCGGTGGCAAAAAGCTTGCTGACTATTGTGCGCAAATTGAGCGAAATGCCAGCCAAGGAAATATTGACACTTGTTTACGCTATAGCCAGCAGTTGCAAGATGTATACGGCGAAACCAATCTTGTACTTGATGAAATAGCCAGAGAAGTTGTATGAGCGAAGATGAATTAAAAGATTATAACGGGTATAAAGTACTGGTCTGTGATGACGATCCAACCTATCTGATGTTAATGCGAGATACGTTAGAGGCAGAAGGTTTTTACGTGATTGATGCGTGCGACGGCGAACGTGCCATTGCGGCATTTATAGAACATGAAATTGATATCGTACTACTTGATGTTGAAATGCCTGGTTTAAGTGGCCATAAAGTTTGTGAGCGCATTCGACAGCACCCTAAAGGTAAAGATATTCCTATCTTAATGATCACCGGTGCAGATGATTATCAGTCTATTCGCCGTGCCTATGATATTGGCGCAACCGACTTTTTACCTAAGCCGATTCGCTGGCCAATGATAGGCCATCGTGTTCGCTATATGTTGCGTTCACAACAGGCGGTAAACGAGCTTAGACACTCAAAAGAGCACTTGCATTATCTTGCCTATTACGACAGCTTAACCGGGTTACCCAACAGACAAAGTTTTTACGACAAGCTTCATCATTTGATCGAGTCAGCGCAAACCAATAAACAAAGGCTTGGCGTACTGTTTATCGATCTTGATCAGTTCAAGCGAATCAACGATACCTTAGGCCATAATTTTGGTGACAAAGTCCTTAAAAAAGTTGCCAAAATACTTGATCAAACTCTGGCAAGTTATCACGGCGTATCGCCAAGTAGCTTGAAACCTCAGGTGTCACAAGTGGCCCGTTTAGGTGGTGATGAATTTACGGTATTTTTGGATAACATCGATACCTTGGATGACATCAATGTGGTGGCGCAAGATATCATCGATGCGGTGTCTAAACCTTTGATGATTGAGCAATACGAAGTTTTAGTGACGCCAAGCATTGGCGTATCGGTATTTCCGGATGACGCCATTAGTGTAACCAATTTGATGAAAAATGCTGATGTTGCTATGTATCATGCCAAACAAGAAGGGCGAAGTTGTTTTAAATATTACAGCAGCTCTCTCAACCATTTGGCTGCCGAACGCTTGCAAATGGAACAGGCATTGCGTAAAGCGGTTGATAATAATGAACTGGAAGTATTCTATCAGCCACAAGTGTGCAGCAAAGCCGGTAATATCGTCGGCGCTGAAGCATTAGTTCGTTGGCGCAGTGAAGAGTTTGGCTATGTATCACCGGCTAAATTTATCCCTATTGCCGAAGAAACAGGCCTTATCGCCGCGATTGGCGAGTGGGTATTAGAAAATGCCTGTATGCAAGCCAGTTTGTGGCAAAAGCAGGGGTATCATGACTTAAAAGTCTCCGTTAATGTCTCAAGCATTCAGTTTCGCCGTGGCACTTTGCTTAGCCATTTAGAAAAGGTGTTACAACACACCCAAATTAATCGTAAATCATTGCAGCTGGAACTGACCGAAAGCGCCATCATGAATGACGTCAAAGACAACATCAGCCGATTACAACAGATCAAAGATCTTGGCGTTGATATTGCCATTGATGACTTTGGTACCGGCTATTCATCGCTTAGTTACTTAAAGCGCTTTCCTATCGATACGGTAAAAATTGATCGCTCATTTATTATTGATCTCGCCACATCAGAAGATGATAAAGCCATTGTTCAGGCAATCATTGCTTTGGCTAACGCACTTAACCTAGATGTGATTGCCGAAGGCGTTGAAAACGATGCTCAGTTGCACGTACTAGAGCAACATGGTGTGACAATGGTACAGGGCTTTTTATTTGGCGCAGCGGTTAACGCCACTGAATTTGAAGCCTTGTTGTCACATGATTATTGTGGCTGGGTTACTGAGGGGCAGGCGTAATGACCATTGATTGCCAACAACAATTATTACAACAAGCGGTTTCTGCTATTGGTGAGGTACAGGTTTATCTCGACAGTCGTGGTCAAATCGTTACTGCCAATCAATCGGCATTATCACTTTTAGCGCCGGTGGGTGTCGACATTATCGGTCAACCATGGCCGACATTGATTCGTATGCGTGAAGATTTAAGTTCTCGCCACGCCGAGCAGTTTATCGACGCCGCGATTAAAGTTGATACCTTAACTAAATTGCAACCCATCGCGGTACAGTGTGCGAATAATGCCAGTGTTTTGCTCGACGGTATTATTGCGCCTATGCATTACGATGATATGGAACGCGGTGCGGTTTTATTTCTTAGACAACTGACTCGCCTTGATCATTTACCTATGGGATTGGCGAATCATATTGGTGATGAAAACAAAAGTGTATCGGGAATCTTGTTATTAAGCCCAGATAACTTCAACCAAGTTAATATTGAATATGGCCGTGAAATCGGTGACAAGGTTTTGTATGGCATAGGTGACTTTTTACGAAAGTTTGCTCGCCCTGGCGATTTAGCATCGCATTATGGCGGTACCATCTATATGTTGATGTTTTATGATACCAACGAAGAGCAAATGCTGAACATGAGCAGTCGTTTGCAGACGTTATTGCATGAGCATCGTTTTGCCGGATTGAATCAATCATTGTCGTTCAGTTGCGGCTTGGCATTGAATAGCCAAGAAGTCAGCTATTCGCCAATTGAATTGTTTTATTATGCCAACTTTTCGTTATCGAATGCCTTGGAGACCGGTGGCAATCAACTAAACCAATGGCAGCATCAAAATACCTTAACGCAAATAGGTAATCTGGATAAAATTTCCGGAAAAGTATCGCAAACCACCGATGGCGATTATCAAAAGATGTTGATGCAGTGGAGTATTATCAACCAACAAGGTGATAACGCCCGTAAAGAAGAGTTTATTGAAAGTACCCTAGCTCACCTATGTCATGGCTTTGAACTCGACCAAAGTGGTTATTATGAAATCGTTGATAGCGGCAATGGCGTCACCAGTAAGTTGTTGTGTGCCATAGACCAACAAGGTCAACCTGTTGAGCATGCTGGGTTAACCATCAGTGATACACAACTGCAATTTTTGGCGTCGGTAGAAAATGCCAGTTCAGACTATCGAGTGTTTACCTCGGTATTGGCCAACTCAGGCACGCAATCAATCGTTGGTGTCTATGATGAAGAGCGGCTATTAGGCTGTTTGTCATTGATAAACCATTCCGGTATGAGTATTCAAAAGCGCGACCATCATGTGTTGTGTCATATCGCAGACTTTATTGCCATGACCTTAACCAAACTAGGTCACAGTGATACCGCTGTCGTTAGTCAAAATAAAAACCATGTACCAAATTTTTGGTTTAATTCGATGTCGATGCATAAGTTAATGGATGAGCTGCAACTGGTGGCACCGACCAATGCGACAGTCCTAATTACGGGTGAATCGGGTACTGGTAAAGAGATGTTGGCTAAGAGCTTGCACCATTTTTCCGATCGAAAAGATCAACCTTTTGTTATTTTTGATTGCGGTACCGTGGTAGAAAATTTGGTCGAAAGTGAGTTGTTCGGTCATGTTAAAGGCGCGTTTACTGGCGCCAGTAAGGCCTCTACTGGTGCGATCGCTAAGGCGGATGGTGGTACCTTATTCTTGGATGAAATTGGTGAATTACCTCTGGAAATGCAAGTTAAATTACTGCGTTTTGTTCAGGAAAAACAATATTCGCAAGTCGGCTCAAGTGATATTAAACGCGTCGATGTGCGTTTGGTTGCGGCAACTAATGTCGATTTAAAAGAGCGAATTAAGCAAGGTTTGTTTAGAGAAGATCTTTATTACCGCCTAGATGTGTTCAACCTAAAAAATATTCCCCTGCGCCAGCGCAGTGACGATATTTTGTTAATCGCATCGTCTTACTTGCAAGTATACAATCGTGAGTACAATAAAGGCATTACGGGTTTCACCGCCGATGCCAAACAAGCATTATTAGATTACCCTTGGCCGGGTAATATACGAGAATTGAAAAACTTAATTCACAGAGCGGTAATTTTATGTTCTGAGCAACAACTTGGTTGCGCTCATCTTGGCTTATACCATAGCGGTGAAAACGTCATTGATACTGAGCCTGAGCACACGCAGTCGTCTGTTCAGCGCGAGAACACTCATTTTACTAATAATCAGGCTGATATTGCTGGCGTAGCACTGCCTAGTGTTTCGTATATGAGTGCGTCCAATAGCAATGCCATGCATGGCGAGGCAGCACAATCCAATGTGGCGTATGCTCCGGCGACCGCACATAACTTGGCAGCGCATAGCCCTGTACCGCATAGCCCAGCACCGCTTAACACGCCATCTGCCAGTCATTCAGCAGTATCAAGCTATTCGCCAAACACTGTAGCCTTTATGTTTGACCAAGGTGTTGAACAAGCATTGACGGAATTGGTTTTTGCCATTAGTGATGTGACCTTGCCGTATCAAAAACTGCCACCGGTAGCGAGCTATCTTGAATACGCGCTGTATCAATACGCGATGAATCAGTGCCAGCAGGTTGTGTTGCAATCGGCGAATGTTCTATTGCTGCCAGAGGCAACTTTTAGACGTCGTTGGCAAAAGCTTCAGCAATTGCCCGAGGTACAAGATTATAAGTTGCTAGGGTTGATTAATCACATCTCTGAATCGCTTATGCGCATGCCATTGGCAGAGCCTAGAGTGGATTTGATGCAACGTTTATTGGCTAAAGCGGCGTTAGATAGTGGTTTGGCAGCCAATAGGGCGTGTCAATTATTGGCGATGTCGGCACCGACATTTCGAAAGCTAAAGCATCGATTGGCGGCTTAAAGCATTAAGCCGATAGGTGATAAACAAAAAAACGCCAACATATGTGTTGGCGTTTTTTTGTTTGGAACAAGCGCTAACGATCAGCGTTCGTCGTCTATTCGGTCACCTATCTTGTTAAGAACGGTTACTTCACCATCACATACTGCAATAATGGATTTACCTTTCTTAAATTCCTCATCAATAACGACTCGACCGCCATCTTTTTGAGGAAATGTCTCAATGGCGTGTTTTAGTTGTAAAGAGGTTATGTCGTAATAAAGAATGGTTACTTTTCGCTGGATAACTTTAGCCATGTGATTATTATTATTTCCTAATTTCTACAACAGGTCTTACCTGCGCATATAACCGTTCCGTCGCTGGTTTTTTGACCTATGAAATCACACAGTCCATGTGTGTTAACTATTTGTAACTACGCTTATTTATATCGAAGTCATATCAATATGTAAACCTATAACTGATAACAAAGATTATTTTCTGTAAAAAGGCTTATAAAAGAGGTGACAAGCGGCTAGGATTAGGGTTTAATCAATAGTTTGAAAGACGACGGTTTACTGACTTTTGACGTGTGTTTTTTGTTCAGTGAGCGTTAATTATCTTGTCGCATTTTACCTCTAGAGTTGCAATCACTCTTGGTCGTTTATCACGTTGCGGCAGGGCTATTTTTATTAGTCGCGTAAATATAAGCTAAAGGGTGCTTTGTTGCACCGTAATAAAAAACGTTTATTGCGACTAAAGAAGTGCAGAAGGTAGGGCTTTTATGCTAAAATTCTGCCTCGATAATAATAATGTTGGAGCACCCGATAAACCTAGGTGTTCAAGTTTAGGGAAAGCATCGTTTTATGACCGATCTGGCTAAAGAAATCGTTCCTGTCAATATTGAAGATGAATTAAAGAATTCATACCTGGATTACGCCATGAGTGTAATCGTAGGTCGTGCTTTACCTGATGTACGTGATGGTTTAAAACCAGTGCATCGTCGTGTGCTATATGCAATGCACGATTTAGGTAATGACTGGAACAAGGGCTATAAAAAATCTGCCCGTGTTGTTGGTGACGTAATCGGTAAATATCACCCACATGGTGATACCGCTGTTTATGACACTATTGTTCGTATGGCTCAGCCATTCTCGCTTCGCTACATGTTGGTTGATGGTCAAGGTAACTTCGGTTCTGTTGATGGCGACTCTGCAGCGGCAATGCGTTATACGGAAATCCGCATGCAGAAAATCTCGCATGCCTTACTTGCCGACCTTGAAAAAGAAACTGTTGATTTTGTGCCGAACTACGACGGCCAAGAGTTTATGCCTTCAGTTTTACCAACGCGTGTACCTAACCTGTTAATTAATGGTTCATCCGGTATCGCGGTTGGTATGGCAACCAATATTCCACCGCATAACCTAACGGAAGTCGTCAATGGCTGTATTGCCATGATTGAAAATCCAGACATTACTACCGAAGAATTAATTGAATACATTCCGGCACCAGACTTCCCGACCTCGGGTATTATCTCTGGCGTTGCGGGTATTCATGAAGCATATAAAACCGGTCGCGGTAAATTAAATATTCGTGCTCGCACTGAAATTGAAGTAGACGAGAAAACAAGCAAAGAGACCATTGTTGTTCACGAATTACCGTACCAGGTAAACAAAGCTCGCCTTATTGAAAAAATGGCTGAGCTAGTAAAAGAAAAACGTATTGAAGGTATTTCAGCCCTACGCGATGAGTCTGATAAAGACGGTATGCGCATGGTTATTGAAGTTAAGCGCGGTGAAGTGGGTGAGGTTGTATTAAACAACCTATTCAAACTAACACAAATGCAAATTAGCTTTGGTATGAACATGGTTGCGCTTTCAAATGGCCAACCAAAACTGTTTAACTTACGCGATATGATTGATGAGTTCATCTTGCATCGTCGTGAAGTTGTAACACGTCGTACTATCTTTGAACTTCGCAAAGCGCGTGAGCGTGCGCACATCTTGGAAGGTTTGGCGGTAGCGTTATCGAATATCGATCCTATCATCGAATGCATCAAAAGCTCGCCGACAGCCGCTGAAGCAAAAGAGAAGCTAACGGCTCAAGGTTGGGATTTAGGCAATGTTTCTGACATGCTTGAACGTGCAGGTGTTGATGCCGCGCGTCCAGAATGGTTAGAACCAGAATTCGGTTTCCGTGATGGTAAATATTACCTAACCATGCAACAAGCTCAGGCTATTTTGGACTTACGTCTACAAAAGCTTACTGGTCTTGAGCACGAAAAGATTCTAAATGAGTACAAAGAGTTATTAGACATCATCGCTGAATTGCTACACATTTTATCTAGCCCTGAACGTTTAATGGAAGTTATTCGTGAAGAGTTAGAAGCGATTCGTGAAGAGTTTGGTGATGAGCGTCGCTCAGAAATCTCATTATCATCTCATGATTTGTCCCTAGAAGATTTAATCACTGAAGAAGACGTTGTCGTGACCTTATCTCATGAAGGTTACTGTAAGTATCAACCGCTTAGTGAATACGAAGCGCAACGTCGTGGTGGTAAAGGTAAAGCTGCAACCAAGATGAAAGATGAAGATTTCATTGAACGTCTGTTGGTTGCCAATACCCATGATACGATTTTATGTTTCTCTGACCGAGGCAAGTTGTACTGGTTGAAGGTGTATCAATTACCTCTAGCAACTCGTACTGCTCGTGGTCGACCTATCGTTAATATCCTACCATTGGATAGTGACGAGCGTATTACCGCTATTTTACCGGTACGCGAATATGAAGAAGATAAATACATCGTCATGGCGACAGCATCAGGTACGATTAAGAAAACACCATTGACGGCGTACTCGCGTCCACGTGCTAATGGTATTATCGCCTTGAACTTACGTGATGACGACACCTTGATCGGTGTTGATATTACCGATGGTCATGACGACATTATGTTGTTCAGTGATGAAGGTAAAGTGGTTCGTTTCAACGAGATGGCTCGCGATAGCGAGACCGGTGAAATCAAAGTTGATGCAGAGACTGGCGAACAGATTCATGCACTTCGTGCCATGGGTCGTACCGCAACAGGTGTTCGTGGTATCAAACTTGAAGGTGACCAAAAAGTTGTTTCACTGATTATTCCTCGCTCCGACGGTGCGGTGTTAACGGTTACTGAAAACGGCTATGGTAAACGTACCGCACTTGAAGAATACCCAGCTAAGTCGCGTGCGACCAAAGGTGTGGTATCAATCAAGGTGAGTGATCGTAATGGTCCGGTTGTTGGCGCAGTTCAAGTTGATGACAATGACGAGATCATGTTGATCACCGACAACGGTACCTTAGTTCGTACTCGTGTTAATGAAGTCGGCATCATCGGCCGTAATACGCAAGGGGTTCGATTAATCAGAACCGCTGAAGATGAAAACGTCGTAGGCTTACAACGAATCGAAGAAATCGATGAAGACGATGAATTGCTAGAAGGCGAAGAGGGTGCACCAACAGCAGATGGTGACGCTCAACCAGAGCCGGAAGCGGAGCAGGCTGAAGCGGATGACGCTGAGGCAAGCGACGAATAATTCAACGTAACAACAATGAAAAAATGAGCGGCTAACCCCGCTCATTTTGTTTTTAAACAGGCAAAGACTGCAAGGTATTGCCGCAAGTTATATAGGTAGTAAAACAGCAATGAGTGAAGTGTTTAATTTTTGCGCCGGTCCGGCAATGTTACCCAAGCCGGTTATGCAACGTGCCCAAAGCGAATTTTTAAACTGGAATGATAGCGGTTGTTCGGTGATGGAATTATCCCACCGTGGCCCTGAATTTATGGCGCTTGCTGCCCAAGCTGAGCAAGACCTTCGTGATTTGATGAACATCCCTGATAACTACAAAGTATTATTTTGCCATGGTGGCGGACGAGGCCAGTTTTCAGCGGTACCTTTAAATTTATTACCTGCAGGAAAAAGTGCGGATTACATCGTAACCGGTTCATGGTCAAAAGCTGCTGTGGTTGAAGGCGAGAAGTTCGGGCGTATTCGCAGTGTAGATGTCGTCACTGACATTAATGGCGAAAAAGCGGTTAAGCCAAGCTCTGAGTGGGACTTGGACCCTAACGCAGCCTATGTTCATTACTGTCCAAACGAAACCGTTGACGGTATTGAAATATTTGAGGTTCCGCAAACCAATGGCGTGCCTTTGGTTGCTGATATGTCGTCAACCATATTATCGAGACAAATTGATGTCAGCCAGTTTGCGTTGATATACGCTGGTGCGCAAAAAAATATCGGCCCGTCAGGCCTAACCATTGTTATCGTTCGTGAAGACTTGCTTGGTCAACATGCTAAGGCAACACCGGTGATTATGGATTATGAAAAGACCGCAAATTTTGAGTCTATGTTTAATACGCCGCCTACCTATGCTTGGTATTTGGCATCGCTGGTGTTTCAATGGTTAAAGTCATTAGGTGGCGTGCCAGCCATTGAGCAGCATAACCAAGATAAAGCGCAATTACTGTATGACTATATCGACGCATCTGCGTTCTATCAGTCGCGCATTAATAAAAGCAATCGTTCTTTGATGAATGTACCATTTTATTTAACCGATGAAGATCTCAACCAACGCTTTTTAAGTGAAGCGAAAGACGCTGGCTTGTTGGCTTTAAAGGGGCACCGTATGGTCGGCGGTATGCGCGCGAGTATTTATAACGCCATGCCAATCGAAGGGGTTCAGGCACTTGTTGACTTTATGAAGCAATTCGCCGCAGAAAACGCTTAACCCAACGTATCTACTTGGGCAAGGTAGCGACTTACCCATAATAAACAGATTAAACTGCCACTAATTACAATAACAGGCATTCACGCATCGCATTCATGCTGTATATATAGAAGGAAGTAAACATGTCAGGTTCTCTAACCTTTATTGCCAATCCTGTTGAAGGTAACGTCAATGGTGACGTCAACGTTCCAGGAGATAAGTCAATTTCTCACCGTTCCATTATGTTTGGCTCTTTAGCCGATGGCCGCTCGTATGTGAAAGGCTTTTTACCTGGTGATGATTGTTTGGCAACTATGAATGCGTTTAAAGCCATGGGTGTAAATATACAAGGGCCTGATGCAGACAATAACGTGATTATTGATGGTGTTGGTATTGATGGTTTGCGACAACCAAGTGAACAAATTGATATCGGTAACTCAGGCACATCGATTCGTTTAATGTCGGGGATTCTAGCCGGGCAATCATTTGCTAGCTCAATGGCAGGCGATGTATCTCTGAATAAGCGTCCAATGATGCGTGTTGTTAACCCATTGAAACTTATGGGTGCAGATATTAGCGCCAACGATGATGGCACGCCACCGGTGGTGGTTAAAGGTGGCAGCAAACTAAGCGGTATTGATTACCCGCTGCCAATGGCCAGTGCGCAGGTAAAATCCTGTGTTCTTTTAGCCGGTTTGTTTGCCGAAGGTACAACCACAGTTACTGAACCGGGCATTACTCGCGATCACACCGAACGTATGTTGCAAGCCTTTGGTTATGACGTGCAAGTCGATGGCAATAAAGTGAGCCTACAAGGCGGTGGTCGCTTAACCGCTTGTGATATTACCGTCCCTGGTGATATCTCATCAGCAACATTTTTTATCGTTGCCGGCTTAATAGCCAAGCAAGGCTCGATAACCTTGCGCAATGTTGGCATGAACCCAACTCGTATTGGTGTGTTAAACATTGTTCAGCAAATGGGCGGAAATATTGAATTAGTTAACAAACGTTTTGCTGGGGCTGAGCCCGTGGCTGATTTGATAGTGCATGCATCACAATTACAAGGTATTGATATCGATGAGAAGGATGTACCGTTGGCAATTGATGAGTTTCCTGCAATATTTATAGCAGCCGCTTGTGCTAAAGGTACAACTCGTCTTCGCAATGCTGAAGAGTTACGTGTAAAAGAAAGTGATCGTATTCAAGCCATGGCCGATGGTCTAGTGACTTTGGGTGTTGATTGTACTGTTGTACCAGATGGGATTGACATTGTTGGTGGAAAATTAGGCGGTGGAACGATAAATTCACACCATGATCACCGAATTGCCATGTCTTTTGCTATCAGTTCTTTGCGTGCTAGTGATACAATTACCATACTCGAGTGCGAAAATGTTGCCACATCATTCCCCAACTTTGTTGAAATGGCTAATGGCGTAGGTTTGAACATCAAAAAGCAACAAGCATAATAAGTGAATTAGGAATTACACATGAGTGAGCAAATCCCTCTAATTACAATTGATGGCCCAAGTGGCGCAGGTAAGGGGACAGTAGCAAGGATAGTTGCTGAGCAACTAGGCTGGAATTTTTTAGACAGTGGCGCTATTTATCGCGTGCTAGCTGTGGCTACCGAACATCACGGCATTGATGTTGATAATGAAGAATCCGTGATCCCGTTAGCGGCTCATCTGGATGTTGAATTTTCAGTGGAAGATAACGAGACGCGTATATTGTTGGAAGGGGAAGATGTAACCGACAATATCCGCACCGAAACTGTTGGTGCTGTGGCATCAAAAGTCGCCGCGTATCCACGAGTTCGAGAGGCATTATTGCGTCGCCAACGTGCATTTCGTGAAACCCCTGGTTTGATTGCTGACGGTCGAGATATGGGAACCGTGGTTTTTCCTGATGCAAAAGTAAAAGTATTTCTTGACGCCAGCGCTGAAGAACGTGCGAGAAGACGCTATTTACAGTTGCAACAAAAGGGTGGAGATGTTAGTATCGGGCGCCTTTTGGAAGATATACGTCTACGGGACGACCGAGATCGCAACCGAGCAGTTGCGCCGCTAGTACCCGCCGAAGGTGCGTTAATTGTAGACTCAACTGAAATGAGTATTGAACAAGTAGTTGAAAAAATCCTCTTGTTCGCCAGTGAAAAGCTGAGCTAAGTAATTGATTTAAATTATCTTTAGCTAAAACAATTAATGTAAATAGATTTATACGATATCAACCAATTATGGTTGATATCTTTATTTAGGGCTTACTGCATGGAAGCACGAAGTCAATTAAACAACCCCATGAGACAATGACGTCGACTGGATTAATAACTGAGTTTATATACAAGTTATGACTGAAAATTTTGCACAGCTTTTTGAAGAAAGCTTAAAAGAAATCGAAACACGTCCTGGTTCAATCATCAAAGGTACTGTTGTACGTATCGAAAAAGACAACGTACTAGTTGATGCTGGCCTTAAATCTGAATCTGTTATCTCAATTGACCAATTCAAGAATTCTGCTGGTGAAGTAGAAATCAACGTTGGCGATCAAGTAGATGTTGCTCTAGACGCTACTGATGACGGTTTCGGTGAAACTATCCTTTCTCGTGAGAAAGCGAAGCGTTTCGAAGCTTGGCAGTTCCTTGAAAAAGCATACGAAGAGAAAGAGACTGTTGTTGGTGTTATCAACGGCAAGGTTAAAGGTGGCTTCACTGTTGAAGTTTCTAACATCCGTGCCTTCCTTCCTGGTTCATTAGTAGATGTTCGTCCAGTACGTGACACTGCTCACCTTGAAGGTAAAGATCTAGAATTTAAAGTTATTAAACTAGATCAAAAACGCAACAACGTTGTTGTTTCTCGTCGTGCAGTTATCGAATCTGAAAGCTCTGTTGAGCGCGATGCACTTCTTGAGTCTCTACAAGAAGGTCAAGAAGTTAAAGGTATCGTTAAGAACCTTACTGATTACGGTGCGTTCGTTGACCTTGGTGGTATCGATGGTCTACTACACATCACTGACATGGCTTGGAAGCGCGTTAAGCACCCAAGTGAAATTGTTAATGTTGGCGACGAAATCAACGTTAAAGTTCTTAAGTTCGACCGTGAGCGTACCCGTGTATCACTAGGTATGAAGCAACTAGGTGAAGATCCATGGGCAGCTATCGCTAATCGTTACCCAGAAGGTTCTAAACTTACTGGTCGCGTAACTAACCTAACTGACTACGGTTGTTTCGTTGAAATCCAAGAAGGCGTTGAAGGTCTAGTTCACGTTTCTGAAATGGATTGGACTAACAAAAACATCCACCCATCTAAAGTTGTTAACTTGGGTGATGAAGTTGAAGTTATGGTTCTTGAAATCGACGAAGAACGTCGTCGTATTTCACTAGGTCTTAAGCAATGTATCCCGAACCCATGGGAAGAGTTTGCTAAGAACTTCAGCAAAGGTGACAAAGTTTCTGGTAAGATCAAGTCTATCACTGACTTCGGTATCTTCATCGGTCTTGAAGGCGGTATTGACGGTCTTGTTCACTTATCTGATATTTCTTGGAATGGCGGTGAAGAAGCTGTTCGCGAATACAAGAAAGGCGATGAAATCAGTGCTGTTGTACTTCAAGTTGACCCAGAGCGTGAGCGTATCTCTCTAGGCGTTAAGCAAACTGAAGAAGATCCGTTCAACAACTACCTAGCAGACAACAAGAAAGGTACCGTTATTACTGGTACTATCATCGAAGTTGACGCTAAAGGTGCTAAAGTTGAGCTAGCTGAAGGTGTTGAAGGTTACATCCGTGTAGCTGACATCTCACGTGAGCGTGTTGAAGATGCAACAACTGAACTTAACGTTGGCGACAGCGTTGAAGCTAAGTTTGTTGGTGTTGACCGTAAGAACCGTGCAATCAGCCTTTCTATCAAAGCGAAAGATCAAGCTGAAGAGCGTCAAGCTCTAGAAGACGTAAACCAAGCGGAAGATGGTTCATTCACTAACGCTATGGCTGAAGCCTTCAAAAACGCGAAAAACTAATCTGACATCAGATTAAGTTATTACGTAATAAAAAGCCGCTTAACGCGGCTTTTTTTATGTCTGATATTTACCCGTCTCGTTATAATTAAACGAATGTACTAAGTTGTTTTGACAAATTAATGCGATTTTTCTAAATAGTTAGCCGTCAATTTGCTGTTTGTTTTTTGTTCAAGCGTGCTAATAAGTTGATACGGTTACAATTTTTTAAAAAAAAGACGACATAACTATTTGATCAAACTATAATATTTATTAAAATTAATAAAAGAAAGAATGGCAACCAAAAGTCTTAAGGCAACAAACGAGCTTAGACTTAGCGTTTTGGTACAAGAATGGCAAAAGAACGAGTTGGGGTTCAAATGACTAAGTCAGAGCTTATAGAAAGATTAATAGATAGACTTGAACATCTTTCAGCGAAAGATGTTGAGACAGCGATAAAAGAAATTATCGAGATGATGGCCAATACTCTGGAAACAGGGGAGCGGATTGAAATTCGTGGCTTTGGCAGCTTCTCGTTGCATTATCGTGCACCGCGAACCGGTCGTAATCCTAAAACCGGCGAGTCGGTTGAATTAACGGGCAAATACGTACCGCATTTTAAACCGGGCAAGGAATTGCGCGAGCGGGTGAACCTGTCTTTGTAGAATATTAGGCCGGAGCACTTGTGCTCCGGTTTTATTTATTCATATACTTGAGACACTTAACCAACGAATCAAAAAGAGCACTCCTTTGAAACTCTACTTATCTGTACTAGTATTGTTCATCTTTTTAGCCATCGCTTTTGTTTTTGGTACGCAAAACGAGCAATTGATTGAATTGAACTATATCGTTGCGAAGTCACGAATGTCGGTCGCCATGGCGGTAAGCATCTTTACCCTTATTGGCTTCGTCATAGGTCTGATGACCATGTTCAGTATCATGCTGTCGCGCAAAATTAAACGTTTGCGTAAATCCTCCAGCAAATAAACTAACAAGAAGCCCTATCTTTTATGTTTGAATTATTGTTCTTGTTGCTCCCGGTTGCTGTAGGTTACGGTTGGTTTATGGGCCGCAACAGCGTTAAACAAAAAGACCAAACCGACAAAGACAATCTCACCATCAAATATTCCACTGGCTTAAATTATCTGTTGTCTAACCAACAAGACAAGGCCATGGAGTTTCTCTTAGAAGCCTTAACGGTAGAAGATGATACCGTTGAAGCTCACTTCGCTATGGCAAACTTGTTTCGCAAGCGAGGTGAGCTCGACAGGGCGCTTAAAGTCCATGAATACCTGGTGAGACAGCCGGTATTATCAGATCCTCAAAAGCAGCAAGCCTTATTTGAATTAGGTCGTGATTTTTATGCTGCTGGTTTGTTTGACCGTGCCGAAAAGTTATTTTTAAAACTGACGAAAACGCCTACCTATGGCAATAAGTCTTTAAGTTATTTGTTGCAGATATACCAAAACACCAAAGATTGGCAAAAAGGCCGAGAACTGGAAAAGGCGATAATTAAAAGCAAAGATAAGAAATTACAACACGTATTAGCGAACTTTTATTGCGAGTTGGCGACACAGGCGTTTGCGCAAAATGAGTACATACGCGAACTAGAATTATTGCAAAAAGCATTAGAGCTGCACCCTAAGTCCAGCCGTGCTAATTTTCTTATGGCTCAGGTTTTTGAAAATAGCGAGCAATTTAATGATGCATGCCAGTGTTATAAAGAAATTTTTTATCAAGATATGGAGTTTTTTCCTGACGTTATTGATAAAATGCAGGCTGCATATCAGCGCAGTGATATTAACGATGAATTCTATCCGTTTATTCGTAAAGTGTTCGAGAAAAGTGGTAGTACAACTGCGCTGATCAAATATTTAGAATATGTTGAACAATCGAAATCGAAAGAAAAGGCAGAAGAATATATTTTGCAGGCGTTAAAGAGACGCCCAACCATCCGTGGCTTCAAACACTTTGTAAAAATGCAACGTCATGAAAGTCAGGATGATAAAACCGCAAAAAGCCTTGATGTGATTAGCGAAATGGTCGCCGCCTATATTAACATTAGGCCTAGGTACAGCTGCCGTAATTGTGGTTTCAATTCAACAGTCCATTACTGGTCATGCCCAAGCTGTCATGACTGGGAACAATTAAAGCCGGTAAGAGGCCTTGAAGGAGAATAATTAGATGTCTGATGCCAAAGTAGTTGTGGCTCTGGATTTTGCTGAAAAAGCGCAAGCGCTATCATTTGTTGACAAAATTGAACCAAACCAGGCGAAGTTGAAAGTCGGCAAAGAAATGTTTACCCACTTTGGTCCTGAGTTTGTAAAAGGTTTAACAAATCGCGGTTTTGACGTCTTTCTTGATTTAAAATTTCATGATATCCCAAACACTGTTGCCAAAGCTGTGCAAGCAGCCGCTGATCTTGGCGTTTGGATGGTCAATGTTCATGCTTCTGGTGGCAGTAAAATGATGACCACCGCCAAACAGGGCCTAGAAAGCTATGGTAAAGACGCACCATTGTTGATTGCGGTTACGGTATTAACCAGTATGACAGAGCAAGATCTGCATGAATTAGGCTTAGCGGTGACACCTGAACAACAGGTTATGAACCTTGCGCGATTGACGAAAGAGTCAGGGCTTGATGGTGTCGTATGCTCAGCCCAAGAAGCGGCAATGCTAAAGCAAAACCTAGGTCAAGAATTTAAATTGATAACCCCAGGTATTCGTCCGGTAGGCAGTTCAGTGGATGATCAAAAACGCATCATGACCCCGCCGCAAGCAATCGAACTTGGTGTTGATTATTTGGTCATTGGTCGTCCGATCACCAAAGCTGCAGATCCGTTCCAGGTTCTTGAAGATATAAATAAAAGCATTATTGTTTAGAACAAACGTTAACAGGAATTAATCATGCCTAAGGCAAGTGACATTAAAAAGAATCAGGCGATTGAACATAACGATCGCGTTTTTTTCGTAAAAGATATTCAACGTTCGGTACCACAAGGCCGTGCAGGTGGCAGCATTTATCGTATGCGCTTATACGATGCGGTAACCGGTGGTAAAGCCGATGAGTCGTTTAAAGACTCTGACATGCTTACCTTGGCTGATTTAACGCGTCGTCAAGCCATGTTCTCTTACGTCGATGGTGATGAATATGTGTTCATGGATAATGAAGACTACACGCCGTACAACATTAATACCGAATCTATCAGTGATGAAATTCAGTTCATCAATGAAGCAACTGAAGGGATTTACGTGGTCATCATTGATGGTAACCCAGTATCGATTGAATTGCCGCCAAGTGTTGAATTGGAGGTTGTGGAAACAGATCCTTCTATCAAAGGTGCTTCGGCAACGTCTCGCACTAAACCTGCAACTTTAACGACAGGTATTGTTATTCAAGTTCCTGAATACATCTCTACTGGCGATCGCGTAAAAGTGAATACCGAAGAGAAAAAATTTATGAGTCGTGCTGATAAATAACCAGTCACGCTTTAATAACGATTAAAAAGCGGCAACCACTAGGTTGCCGCTTTTTTTGTTGCACCGTTATTTACGCGACCGAGAGCGGTAGTAAATACATTAACCTAGTCGCTATGGTACCTTTGTTGTTTTGACATCAGCGCTTGGTTAACTATGTTTTAAATAGGTGACAACCTTTGTCACTGATTGTTGCAGGATGCAGCAATGGCAGGGCGGTCTTTAGTCATCGTTCTATTCAGCTCTAAATACGTAAAGGAACTACACATGAAAATACTTACTTCATCTTTTTTGGCGTTATCACTATTAATCCCATCAACTAGCTTTGCGTTTGCAGATAAAGCTCAAAACAAAAACGTAGCAAGTGATGCTGTGGCGCAAGCAAACCATAGTCGTGTGGACATCAATAAAGCCAATGCTGCTCAATTGTCTGAGTTAAAAGGCTTAGGCAGTAAAAAGGCACAAGCGATTGTTGACTATCGTCAAGCAAATGGCCCATTTAAGTCATTAACAGATTTGGCTAATGTAAAAGGTATTGGCGAAAAATTTATCGAGAAAAACGCCCAGTATATGAAGCTGTAACAGATAAAGTGAGATGATTTAATCGCTAAATATTAATTAGTGACATCCGCTTTTACAGTAAACGTTTAAAAATAAAAAATGCCAATCATATGATTGGCATTTTTATGTTGCGATTAATTGTACTTCAACAAAACTGTGGTCTGTTAAAGCCTAATTAAAGCCTATTTAAGGTTTCGTAGGACCTGAAGTACTGTGCTCTGTTGCAAAACCTACTGCAGCTGAACGTTCTGAACGAACAACCGACTCACGATCGGCAGTATCAACCGCATCTGTCGGAATAACCGATGATGCAGGTTCTACAGCCGCTGGTTTTGCCATTGGCGCATGTGCTTTAGCCTTTAAGCGAACGACTTTTGCTGCTGGCTTTTTAACGTCAGCTTTAGGCGCTTCAGTCTTAGGCTCTGCTTTTGGTGCTTCGGTCTTAGGCGCTTCAGTCTTAGGCGCTTCTGCTTTAGGCGCTTCAGTCTTAGGCGCGTCTGCTTTAGGCGCTTCAGTCTTAGGCGCGTCTGCTTTAGGCTCTTCAGTCTTAGGCGCGTCTGCTTTAGGCGCTTCAGTCTTAGGCGCGTCTGCTTTAGGCTCTTCAGTCTTAGGCGCGTCTGCTTTAGGCGCTTCAGTCTTAGGCGCTTCGGCTTTAGGCGCTTCTGCTTTAGGTGCTTCGGTTTTAACAGCTTCAGCACTTTCTGTGGCTTGTTCAGCGACAGGCTCAGCTTTTTTAGCTGAACGAGGCTTTCTCGTTCTCTTTTTCGCTACTGGCGCATCGGCATCTAATGGCAGGCTTTGTTGCTGCTCTGGCACACCATCACCACTGTCTGCTTGCTCAACCTCAGATTCAGGTGCTTGTTGTTTAGCAACAAAACCTTCTGGCGTTTCAAGATCAAGCGATGTTTGTGCTTCATCAGCTTCTGTACTGCCAGGGTAACGTGCAGTTACTGGATCTTCATCAATACGTTGTTCGATGATGGCATTTTCAGTCTCAGCAGCATCTTGTTTTTCTTTACGACGACGTTGGCCTGAAGAGCGTAAGTGACGTGGAGAACGACGGCTGCGTTGGCGACGTTCTTTATTGTCACCCTCATCACCGGCATTTTCTGCGCTATCTTCATTTACATCTTCAGCTTTAGCATCTTCAGCTTGCTGTGGTTTCGCTTTCTCGTTTTTATTTTTACGAGGCTCTTTTCTAGCAGGCTGCTCTTTTTTCACTGGTGTGTCGGTTTTTACCGTCTCAGTTGCAGCTTGTTGAGTTTCATCTTGCTCTTTATTTTGCTCACTTACGCGCACTTTTTTACGAACATTTCGACGTTGACGGCGTTCTGCAACTTTTTCCTCTTTCGCTTTTTGCTCTTGAGGTTGTTTCTTTGGCTGTTGCTGTTGCTTGCCTTTGTTTTGAACGTCTTTGTTTGGAGCGTCTTTCTGCGGCTTCTGGCGTTTATTTTGCTGATCGCGTTGCGCATCACGTTTGTTATCGCGCTGTTGATCTTGCTTATCACCACCTTTGTGCTGCTCGCGACCTTTACCACGACGTTGTTGATTGCGCGGCTTACGACGACGATTGTTGTCTTGTGGGCGACGTTGATTGCTGCGTTGTGGTTTCTTCTCTTCTTTTTTCTCGTCAGCCGAGAATAAAGATTTAAAGAAGCTGCTGATTGCTTCGAACAAACCAGCGGACGCTTTCTCAGGCTCAGCTTGTTGCGGAGCAGGTTGCTTCGGTGCTGTCATACCTTGCAATACTGGCTCGTCGCGTTTAACTGCTTCCTTTTGGAACTTCGGCATAACCGCTTCTTCAACAACCGCCTCTGTTAGCTTCATTTCGTAGCTTGAGGTGGCCACCGTTTCATCGTCACGAACTCGCAATACTTCGTACTGCGGCGTTTCCATATCACTATTCGCTAAAATTAATACTTTAACGTTATGATTACGCTCAATATGCCCTACAGCATTACGCTTTTCGTTTAAAAGGTAAGTGGCTACAGGAACAGGAACTTGGGCATGAACTTGCGCGGTTTTATCTTTAATCGCTTCTTCTTCCATTAAACGAAGAACAGAAAGAGCTAAAGACTCAACACCACGAACATTACCAGTACCGCTACAACGAGGACACACGTGTTGGCTTGTTTCGCCAATAGAAGGACGCAATCGCTGACGCGACATTTCTAACAAACCAAACTTTGAAATACGGCTTAATTGAATACGAGCACGGTCTGGACGTACGGCATCGCGCATGCGGTTTTCAACTTCACGTTGATGACGAACCGGCGTCATATCGATAAAGTCGATAACAATCAAACCACCTAAATCGCGAAGACGTAATTGACGGGCAATTTCTTCCGCAGCTTCTAAGTTGGTATTAAATGCGGTTTCTTCGATATCACCACCTTTGGTAGCACGGGCAGAGTTGATATCAATGGAGGTTAATGCTTCTGTTGGATCGATAACGATTGAACCACCAGAAGGCAAACGCACTTCACGTTGGAACGCAGATTCAATTTGCGATTCGATTTGATAATGGGTAAACAGTGGTACATCACCTTTGTACATCTTAACTTTGTTAATAAAGTCAGGACGAACTAAGTCGATATGCTGTTTTACTTGATCAAATACTTTTGGACGGTCAACAACAATCTCACCAATATCACGACGTAAATAGTCGCGAATTGCGCGCAAGATTACATTTGATTCCTGGTGAATTAAAAATGGTGCAGGGCGTGACGATGCAGCATCTTCAATTGCTTTCCAGTGTTGCATTAAAACGTTTAAATCCCACTCTAGCTCTTCGTAGGCTTTGCCAACACCTGCGGTACGAACAATAAGGCCCATACCTTTAGGTAGGTTTAGCTTAGACAGTGAGTTTTTAAGTTCGGTACGTTCATCACCTTCGATACGACGTGAAATACCACCAGCACGCGGGTTGTTTGGCATCAATACCAAGTAACTACCAGCAAGTGAGATAAAGGTGGTAAGGGCGGCGCCTTTTTGGCCTCGCTCTTCTTTATCAATTTGCACGATGACTTCTTGGCCTTCTTGCAATACATCTTTGATGTTAGGGCGGCCTTGGAAGCTGTAGCCTTGTGGGAAGTAGCTGCGGGCGATTTCTTTCATAGGTAAGAAACCGTGGCGTTCGGCGCCGTAGTCCACAAATGCTGCTTCAAGAGATGGTTCTACGCGAGTGATGGTACCTTTGTAGATATTGGCTTTTTTCTGTTCATGGCCTGGGCTTTCGATATCCAGATCGTACAAGCTTTGGCCGTCAACAAGCGCTACGCGGAATTCTTCCGACTGTGTAGCATTGATTAACATGCGTTTCATATAATTTATGACTCTGTTTTTATAAACCAAGTCACAACAGGCGCATTTGTGCAAAAGCTAACATACCTGGTATTCAGGCAGAAAAGCAGATAAACAGAGGGTTGTCAGCCTCACGGATGTCAACTCCCTAATGAATTCGGGACTGTCATTAAATTTTTTACGTTAGTAGAGCCTATCTTTGTCGGTTCTACTTACGCGAATAACTTTTACACATCACACATATTGTGCTGGCTTTTGTTAAAAACACTCCGAATTTGCTGGATTCATTGTTTATGCTTCGAATTTGGCAAGTTACAAGCGCCAATCAAGCAATGGGCAATGCTGTCACTATATCTTTTGTGGCGGACATACTCGGCAAATGGCCTATGCGCATGTAACTCGCTCAATTGTTCGTATAGTGAAGTTGCCGCAATAAACCTCTTACGATTCTCTCTGGAGTGCGGTTTGTTTCAATTTTCCTTTAATAAGTAAGTCGATTTTTTAAGTTTTATCGTTTACTTTTTATTGTTACAGATAATTTTTCAGTAACTGAGCCATTATCCCACTAAATACTAGCTTAAGGCAATGATTTTGCCTTAGAAATTTACGCAAAAATGCAAAAAAATGTGTTAGACTTCGCGCCATGAAAGACAACAAGCCTAAAAATCCGTTGCACGATAAACGAAAAGCGGCAACAAACCCCTCTGAAAACGCTGCCGAGCCTAATGCTGATAGACCTAAGGTTCGCTTCATTACGGTAGATGAAGACAGTGCCGGTCAACGAATCGATAACTTTCTGCTAAGAACCCTCAAAGGGGTACCAAAAAGCATGATTTATCGTTTATTACGTAAAGGCGAAGTACGGGTTAATAAAAAACGTACCAAACCTGAATATAAGCTGCAGACAGATGATGTTATCCGTGTGGCACCGATACGCGTGTCTGAGAAAACCGATGTTGTTTCGACTAAATTAGACAAAGTATCTCGTCTTGAACAAAGCATTTTGTTTGAAGATGACTGTTTAATTGTCATTAATAAACCATCGGGTATGGCGGTGCATGGTGGTAGTGGTTTGTCATTTGGACTCATTGAAGCGCTGCGCGCACTGCGTCCACAAGCAAAGATGCTCGAGCTTGTGCATCGTCTTGACCGTGACACATCCGGTTGTCTAGTGGTTGCCAAAAAGCGCTCTGCATTACGTCATTTGCACGAACAACTGCGCAGTAAAAAAGTGCAAAAATTTTATCATGCTTTAGTCAAAGGGCATTGGCCTACAAAACTCACTAAGGTAACCGAAGGGTTACGTAAAAATGAGCTTAAATCAGGCGAACGTGTCGTTATCGTTGACAATATTCAAGGTAAAGAGTCAGAAACCCGTTATCGAGTAATAAAGCATTTTGAAGGTGCTAGTTTGGTTCGAGCGTTTCCGGTTACCGGCCGTACGCACCAAATTCGTGTGCATTGCCAATGCTCTGGATTCCCTATTGCTTGTGATGCCAAATACGGTGCTGAAGATTTTACTGCGACGATGAACAAGCAAGGCCTTAAACGATTATTCCTGCATGCTCACAGTATTGAATTCGAACATCCAAGAAGTGCAGAGCGGGTTCGTTTTGAAGCGCCATATGATGCACAATTAACGGCGATATTGAAAAAGCAGACCATCAAAACCTATTAAGCTGGCATGGCTAGCCTTATGTTAACGGTTCACTAAAATAAATCCAAAGGCGGTATTTTCTCCGCCTTTTTTGTGCCTGTTATTGCTGTATCAAGGTGTTCACTCATCTTCATAGAAATTACGTATTGCTGGGTCGTCGGCGGTGTATTGCGCAAACTCCACCTCAAAGCCTGTCGGGTCGATAAAATAAGCGTTTCGTCGACCGGTTAATTGCTTGCCACCGCTAGAGCGTGTAAATCCAGCCTGTTTTAATCTATCTATTAACGACTGCAGATTGCTAGTGGTAAAGGCAAAGTGGGCGAGACCGAGTTGTTGTGAGCTTAAATCGCGATTTTTGCCTTCGCCACCGTCGTTAAAGGTAATATATTGCTGGTCATCACCAAAATGTAACCAGCGTCGGTCCTTGCCGTACCAATTCATCTGTCCTTGACCACGCACATGCCAATGGGGGAATGCCGCTTGATAAAAGGTCAATGTCTTATCCAAATCACTGACCACCAAATTAATATGTTCTAATCTCATCGTTTTCTCCTTGACGTGTTAGAGTCTCGAGTTTGTTATTTTGCCTCTGATTAACACCAACGTCGGGTTATTTTGTTATCGTTCTTTAGCTACCTGGTTATTGCCTAAAGCGTTTTGTGACGCTTATTTGTTGGCCATGGTGTCGTTCATTAACTGCCAATATTTTTTCTTAAAATCGTTATCTAGCCAGTTTTGTACGTTATTGATTAAAGTTTTCATCATGTTGCTCCTTTATATTGATGCTGTTTTTGTTTGTGTGTTGTCATCTTGTAATGCAAAGGATAAGACCTCAAGTTAACTTGAGGTAAAGGCTTTTTTGCATTAAATTAGTAGATTAAACGAATCGAAAAATTCGATTACTTACAAAGAGCTAGTGATAAAGAGGTGAAATATGGAGGCAAACTTATCTGTCGGGCAAGTGGCCAAACGCACCGGAGTGAAGGTGTCGACGTTGCATTTCTACGAAACCAAAGGGCTGATCACCAGTTGGCGTAATACCGGCAATCAGCGACGTTACAAAGCCGATGTTTTACGACGAATTTCGGTAATAAAGGTCGCGCAGGGGCTCGGTGTGAGCTTAGAAGAAATTAAAAACGTATTTCGCTCGCTGCCAAAAAATCGCACACCGGACAAACAAGACTGGCAGACGATATCGACCTTATGGCAACAACAATTAGAACAACGCATAGTTCAGCTGAATAAACTTAAAGACTCACTGGATGGGTGTATTGGCTGTGGTTGCCTGAGTTTAAAGTCTTGTCCTTTATATAACCCAGACGACACATTGGCAAAGCAAGGGGTAGGCGCCGTATTACTTAACAAACGCTAATGGCGCAGCTAAAGCTCGCCTATATAGATGAAAGGGTTAATCTGTTTAACCCTTTATCTTTAACAAATTTTAGTGATTACAGGCTTTGTTTCGCGAGCACGTCATAACCTTCATTTTTTAATAGTTGATGCAATTTTATCAATGGCAGGCCAATCAAACTGTTTGGATCATCACCTTGTAACGAGTCAAATAAACAAATCCCTAAGGCTTCACTCTTAAAGCTACCGGCACAATTGTAGGGTTGTTCGGCTTTAAGGTAATTATCTATTTCGGTGAGGCTCAGTTCGCGGAAACTCACGTAAAACGGCTCAACAATAACCTGGCTGTTTTGCGTCGCACTATTATATAAGCATAAGCCGGTTAAGAAGGTGACCGTTTTTCCGCTGAAGGATTGCAATTGTTTAATGGCGTTTTCATGAGTATGTGGCTTACCCAATATATTGCCATCGCACACGGCGACTTGATCTGAGCCAATGATTAAAGCGTCAGGATATTGTGCCGCTACCGCGTTTGCCTTTTGTTCAGCTAGGCGCGCGACCAACTGCTCTGGCGATTCATCAGCAAGCGCTGTTTCATCTACGTCTGGTTTGGCGCAGGCAAACGGCACGCCAAGTTTCTCTAACAAAGCTTTACGAAAAGGAGATGTTGAACCTAATACAAGTTGTGTCATGGGTCTGTGTTTGTTTGGTTATGTTGCAGGCATTGTAGCCGAAGCACATGTTCTCGCCAATATCTGTCATACTGTGAATTGATGATAGTTGGCTTTTCTTGTGGCAAAATAGGTTAATAGCAAGTTAACCGAGTAAAATTGTTCACAATTAAGTCACTTGTGTTAAAATTTGTCATTAATTAGTCAAAAGAACAGACAAAGGTTAATTTTCTTTTGACACAGGGCGATACACCCATTAATATGCGCGCCTTATGAAGAATCTTAAACTTCCGGTAACAATAGATCCGTACAAAAGTGCACAGCGACGTTTAGTCGTTGATGGATTCTTTGAACTATGCCGGTTCGAAAGATTGCTTGGTGAAGCTGATAAGGCTACCGAGCATGTAAATGTTGTAATAAATTTTGATGTTGATGAACAGGGTTTGATTGTTATCAGCGGAAAAGCATCAACCCAAGTTTATTTAACATGTCAGCGTTGTAATGAACCATTTGAACAAGAGTTGAAAGTAGACTTTTCTTTCTCTCCTGCGAAAAATGAGGAGAAGGCAGGTGAACTGCCGGAACATTATGATGCTGTCGTTTTAGATGAAAATGGTGAAGTCAATTTACGCGATTTAGTGGAAGATGAACTTTTAGTTTCGATTCCATTAATTCCGAAACATAACCTCGAGGACTGTGGCCAAGATGCCAACACGACTTGGGGCAAGTTACCGGATACGCTTGAGAAACCGAATCCATTTGATGTTTTAAAAAACCTCAAGTAGCTTTAAAAAATTTTTAGGAGTAAGGTAAAATGGCCGTACAAAAGAGTAAGAAATCTCGTTCAAGACGTGGCATGCGCCGTTCACACGATGCGTTGACTACAGAAAATCTATCAGTAGATAGCGTATCTGGCGAAACTCACCGCCGTCACCACGTAACAGCCGATGGCTTTTACAAAGGTGAAAAAGTTATCGCTAAATAAGCGAGTTAACTTTGGATAGTCTAACCGTCGCGTTAGATGTTATGGGGGGCGATAATGGCCCCCTTGTAACAATTCCTGCTGCAAAAATGGCACTTGCAAAAATGCCATACCTCCAACTCACCCTTTGCGGCGACAAAAGCGTTATCGAAGCGCATCTCAAACATCACAATCTCGTTGACCATTCGCGTATTGAAATTTGTCATACCAGCGAATCGATCGCTATGAACGAAAAGCCAAGTATTGCTTTGCGTACCAAGAAAGATTCATCGATGCGAAAAGCTCTCGATTTGGTACAACAAGGCGAAGCGAATGCCTGCGTCAGTGCCGGTAATACCGGAGCCTTACTAGCGATTGCTCATTATGTCTTAAAGATGTTACCGGGCGTCGAACGCCCAGCGCTTGTGTCTCATTTACCAATAACCGATTCTCACCGACACGCCTTTATGCTCGATTTAGGTGCCAATGTATTTGTTGATTCAACCACCTTGTTCCAATTTGCGGTAATGGGGTCAGTGATGGCACAAGAAGTTGATGAAATCGAATCCCCCAAAGTAGCCTTGCTTAATATGGGTGAGGAAGATATCAAAGGCAGCGACCATATCCGTCAAACGGCGGTATTATTGGAGCAGACCGAAGATATTAACTACGTTGGCTTTATTGAGGGCAATGACATTTTTTCTGGTAAAGCGGATGTTATTGTTTGTGATGGATTTGTTGGCAATATTGCGCTCAAGACTTGTGAAGGTGTTGCTAAATTGGTCATGGGTAAGGTGATGAAAATCATCAATGAGAATAAATTCACCCGTTTATTAGGCGTAATGCTTAATCCGACACTAAAAAATATCGTAAAACGTCTGAACCCCGACCAGTATAATGGCGCAAGTTTGATAGGATTACGCGGCATCGTGGTTAAAAGTCACGGTAACGCAACCAGCTCCGCTTTTTATAACGCCATTAAGGAAGCGGTTAAAGAAGTTGAAAGACAAGTTCCACAGAAAATAAATCACAAATTGGAACAGACGTTAGTAAAAGGTCATAAATAACTATGTATTCACGAATTGCTGGCACCGGTAGCTATTTTCCGGCTCAAATTCGCTCTAATGCTGATTTGGAAAAAATGGTAGATACCACCGATGATTGGATCATGGAACGCACCGGTATCAAGGAAAGACGCATTTCAGCAGAGCACGAGAACGTTGCCTATATGGGCGCACGCGCCGCTGAAAAAGCATTAGAAATGGCAGGTCTTAAAAAAGAAGATATTGACATGATTGTTATGGGGACGACCTCAAACCATGTTGATTTGCCAAGTGGTGCCTGTTACGTACAAAAATATTTGGATATGCCATATGTTCCAGCGTTTGATGTTGCAGCGGCATGTTCAGGCTTTATTTACAGTTTAAGTATTGCCGACCAATATATTCGCTCAGGCATGGCCAAGCGTATTCTTGTGATTGGTGCTGATGCATTATCACATATGTGTGATCCAAAAGATCGCTCAACCATTATTTTGTTCGGTGACGCTGCCGGTGCGGTGGTTCTTGAAGCCAGCGAAGAGCAGGGGATCATCTCTACTCATTTGCATGCTGATGGTAATTACGGCGCATTACTTGGCGCGAATTCACCAAAACGTGGTGACCCGTTAACTGAAGAAAAAGCCTACATATATATGAAGGGCAATGAAGTATTCAAATTTGCGGTAACTCGTTTAAGCGAAATCGTTACCGAAACACTAGAGCACAATAATATGGATAAGTCGGATATCGACTGGCTGGTTCCGCATCAAGCGAACCTACGTATTATTGCTGCGGCTGCGAAAAAACTGAGTTTACCTATGTCACAAGTGGTCGTTACCCTTGATAAGCACGGTAATACATCAGCAGCGACAATTCCTACTGCACTTGATGAAGCGGTCCGCGATGGTCGTATCAAGCGTGGTCAAACAGTATTAATGGAAGCCTTTGGTAGTGGTTTTACCTGGGGCAGTGCATTAATTCGTTTTTAATTTCAGGACTATAAATAAAATGAACAATCAATTAGCGTTTGTATTTCCTGGTCAAGGCTCACAAGCTGTCGGCATGTTGGCTGACCTTGGCGACAACGACGTTGTAAAACAAACTTTTGCTGAAGCATCAGAAGCCCTTGGTTACGACCTTTGGGATCTGATTCAAAACGACAGCGATGGCAAATTAAATCAAACAGATTATACCCAACCGGCACTACTTGCCTCTAGTGTTGCTGTATTTCGTGCTTGGTTAGCGGCCAATGGTGATAACCCGGCAGTATTAGCCGGCCATTCGTTAGGCGAATATTCTGCACTAGTATGTGCCGGTGTTTTATCTCTTAGCGATGGTGTAAAACTGGTTGAGAAACGCGGTCAGTATATGCAACAAGCGGTACCGGCAGGTGTTGGTGCTATGTATGCCATTATCGGCTTAGATGATGCAACGATTATTGACTGTTGTGCGCAAGCTGCCCAAGGGCAAGTCGTATCTGCCGTTAACTTTAACTCACCTGGACAAGTTGTGATTGCTGGTAATAAAGACGCGGTTGAACGAGCAGGCGCTTTGTGTAAAGAAGCCGGTGCCAAGCGTGCGTTGCCATTACCTGTTAGCGTGCCATCGCATTGTGCATTGATGCAACCTGCGGCGGATCAATTGGCTGCCGATTTTGACAACATCAGCTTTAATGCACCGCAAATTCCAGTAATCAATAATGTTGATGTCGCGACGGTTGATGATGCAGCAGCGATCAAAGATGCGCTTATTCGTCAATTATACAGCCCAGTTCGTTGGACTGAGTCGATTGAAAAAATCGCTGGCATGGGTGTCGAAAACGTCATTGAAATGGGACCAGGTAAAGTACTATCAGGTCTTGTAAAACGAATTAATAAACAACTTAGCTGCGTATCAGTCAATACAGCTGACACGCTTACATCAGCATTGGAAGGTTAACAATGTCTTTATTTTCTTTAGAGGGCAAAGTTGCCCTAGTAACAGGCGCTAGCCGTGGTATCGGTAAAGCTATCGCTGAGCAATTAGTCGCTCAAGGTGCAAAAGTAATTGGTACAGCAACATCACAAGGTGGTGCTGATGCTATTTCTGCATACTTAGCGGACAACGGTAAAGGTTACGTTTTAAACGTAACAGACGGCGAGTCGATCAGCGCTTTATTTGAAGCGATTAAAGCAGACTTTGGCAACGTTGATATATTGGTAAATAATGCCGGTATCACTCGCGATAACCTAATGATGCGAATGAAAGACGCTGAATGGGATGACATTATCTCTACCAACCTTAATTCATTATTCAAGATCACCAAAGCGGTTATGCGCCCAATGATGAAAGCACGCAGTGGCCGAATCATTAATATTGGTTCTGTTGTCGGCTCAATGGGTAATGCCGGTCAGGTTAACTACGCGACAGCAAAAGCAGGTTTATTAGGTTTTACCAAATCATTAGCAAAAGAAGTAGCCTCTCGTGGCATCACCGTCAATGCTATTGCACCTGGTTTTATCGATACTGATATGACTAAAGCACTAAACGATGAACAGCGTGACGCGATTTCGTCGCAAGTGCCTGCAAATCGTTTAGGTCAACCAGAAGAAATCGCGGCTACCGTCGCCTTTTTAGCATCAGACGCAGCAGGCTACATTAACGGTGAAACTGTTCACGTTAATGGCGGCATGTACATGGTTTAGGCGATCAGTTTATAAAAACAACAGAAATTGGCGGATTTGTCGCAAATACTTGCATATTCGCCGATTTTAAGCCATAAATATCGAGTTGGCTATCAGGTTTGACCAGCGCAAAATTTTGCATTTATGCTTGCAACAGTTCCTGATGCCGAATAAACTACACGCAATTTAGAAAATATTGCTAATTTTAGTGAAGGAAAAAAAATGAGTACTATCGAAGAACGCGTAAGAAAAATCATCGTTGAACAACTAGGTGTTAAAGAAGAAGAATGCAAAAACGAAGCATCTTTCGTTGATGATTTAGGTGCAGATTCTCTAGATACAGTTGAACTAGTAATGGCTCTTGAAGAGGAATTCGATACAGAAATCCCTGATGAAGAAGCTGAAAAAATCACTACTGTTCAATCAGCTATCGATTACGTTACAGCTAACAGCTAATAACGAATTCAACGAAGAAGGCGGTTTAATTACCGCCTTTTTTGTTTTTGAAAAGTGTAATACGGAGACAAAATAAGTTATGCGTCGAGTCGTTGTAACAGGCTTGGGGATGTTAAGTCCACTGGCTAATGATGCTCAATCTACCTGGCAAGCCTTAATGGCAGGGAAAAGCGGTATAGGGATGATCGAACACCTGGATACCACCGACTTTTCTACCAAGTTCGCCGGTCTAGTTAAAGACTTTAATTCGGAAGATTTTGGCATCGCAAAAAAAGAAGCCCGTAAAATGGATTTGTTTATCCAATACGGTATTGCTGCGGGTAATCAGGCACTTGCCGATTCTGGTCTTGAAATTACCGAACAAAACGCCGGTCGTGTTGGTGTTGCTGTAGGTTCTGGTATTGGTGGATTGACGCTTATTGAAGAAGGTCATAAAAAAGCGCTGCAAAGCAGTGTGAAAAAATTATCTCCTTTCTTTTGTCCGTCGACTATTTTAAATATGATTTCCGGTCACCTTTCAATCATGCATGGCATGAAAGGACCAAATATCGCGATAGTCACCGCGTGTACGACAGGTGTTCACAATATTGGTCATGCCGCACGTATGATCGCTTACGGTGATGCCGATGCGATGTTGGCCGGTGGTGCAGAGAAAGCATCAACGGTGTTAGGTATTGGTGGCTTTATGTCAGCCCGTGCGTTATCAACTCGTAATGATGCACCACAACAGGCATCTCGCCCTTGGGATAAAGACCGCGATGGTTTTGTTCTAAGTGATGGGGCAGGTGTGGTGATGATCGAAGAATACGAACATGCAAAAGCTCGTGGCGCCAACATCTATGCAGAATTAGTTGGTTTTGGTATGAGTGGCGATGCCCATCATATTACCTCGCCACCAGCCAATGGTGAAGGTGGAGCTGCGGCGATGAGTAATGCGTTGAAAGATGCAAATATTGCCGCGGACAAAGTCGGTTATATCAACGCTCATGGCACCTCAACGCCAGCTGGTGATATCGCCGAAACCAATGGTGCGAAATCAGTATTTGGTGATCACGCCCACAAATTGATGATGGGGTCAACCAAGTCGATGACCGGCCATATGCTCGGTGCGGCAGGATCTGCTGAAGCGATCTTCACCATTCTATCTTTACAGAATCAAGAAGTCCCACCAACCATTAATCTAGATAACCCAGATGAAGGCTGTGATCTTGACTACATAGCGCATACCGCTCGTCAGGCAACGCTTGATTATGCTTTGTGTAACTCATTTGGTTTTGGTGGCACTAACGGCTCGTTATTATTTAAAAAGATTTAAATAAAGCCATCAAGTTAAGATGTGAAATGCTCAATTACTTTGATATAGTGGTTGAGCATTTTTTATAATAATAACATTCAGATAGTTGCCAACTTACGGCTTTAATCATGAGCTTTGTATCCGTTAATTTTCAGCAAACTAAGCAACTCAGTGTCTATGATCGCGCTGTGGCGTTTGGTGATGGCTTGTTTACAACAGGCTGCATCGAACAAGGTCGCTTATTAATACAAAGTGAACACCTTACTCGTTTACAAGATGGCTGTGCACGCTTGCGTATTACCGGCGTCGATTGGCCGTCTGTGGTTTGCGAGATTAATAAGGCATCTGCCGCTCAGCAAAACGGTGTATTAAAAGTTATTATTTCTGCTGGTGTGTCTCAACGCGGCTATGCTCGCAGTGCTATCATAAAGCCGACTATTATTGTGCAAACGTCCGATTATCCGGCACATTATCAACAGTGGCGTGAACAGGGCATAACCGTTGGCATCGCTGACACTCGGCTCGGTATTAACCCGTTACTGGCGGGTATCAAACATTTGAATCGCCTTGAGCAGGTGCTGATAAGAGATGAACTTGAACACAGTCAAGACGATGATCTTTTAGTGGCTGATATTCAGGGCAATATCATTGAAACAAGCTCAGCTAATGTATTTTGGCAGTTAGCTGGTCAATGGCAGACACCATCTTTAGATAAGGCAGGAGTTAATGGCCTTATCCGACAAAAACTGCTCGCTAAAATTGATGCTAACGAAGTGCAAACATGCATCGATACGTTAGCGGATGTTGAGGCGATGTTTATTTGTAATACGGTATTGGGGCTTGCCCCCGTTACTCGCTTTAATGGTCATATCATAAAACATTCGACAAGCGCTCTGTCGCTATATCAGCAATTGAATCAATGGATAAAGGAATAAACCATGTTGCAGCGGATCCTGTTAATTTTTATCGTTCTTGGGTTATTAGCAGCCGGTGGTATGTACGCTTATGTCGACGCTCAATTGCAAAAGCCGATTAATATTAGCCAACAAACCTTATACCAATTGAATAAAGGCAAGAGTTATCATCATTTGGTAAAGGATTTTAACGATAAAGGTTGGTTGACATCGACCTTGCCATTTCGCGTCTATGCCAAGTTATATCCCGCAAAAACTAACGTAAAGTCAGGCAGTTATTTGCTTGATGCTGACATGAATATGTTAGATATCATTACCCTTATGAACAGCGGTAAGGAAGCCCAGTTTAAGCTGACGTTTGTTGAAGGAACAACGTTTAAGCAATGGTTACTGCAGTTAAGTGAGACGCCGCATATTAAACAAACCTTGCAGGATAAATCACAACAGCAAGTATTGTCGTTAATCACTGAGCAATACACTCACCCAGAAGGCTTGTTTTTTCCAGACACCTATCAATATACCGCTTCGATGAGTGATATTGATATTTTGCGTAATGCCCATCAACGCATGATGCAAGAATTAGACGACAGCTGGCAGGGCAGAGCTAAAAAATTACCATATAAAAACGTCTATGAGGCGTTAATCATGGCCTCGCTAATAGAGAAAGAGACGGGTAAATTAAGCGAGCAACCATTGATTGCATCGGTGTTTATCTCGCGCTTAAATAAAGGTATGCGCTTGCAAACGGATCCAACCATCATTTATGGCTTGGGCGATCGTTACACTGGCGACATCACCTATGCTAATATCCGTGAAAAGACCGCGTACAATACCTATCGCATTAATGGTTTGCCACCAACGCCAATAGCGATGCCAGGTAAATCGGCGATCGAAGCCAGCATGCATCCGGCGCAGAGTCAGTATTTGTATTTTGTTAGCAAGGGTAATGGCGAGCATTATTTTTCAAAAACCTTGCAAGAACATAATAAAGCGGTCGATAAATATATAAGAGGTAAATAACCTATCATGAGTCAGGGAAAGTTTATTGTTGTTGAAGGCATTGAAGGTGCCGGAAAGTCATCTGCTATCGCCGTTATAGAAGACGTCTTAAAGGCAAAACACATCGAATACGTGAAGACTCGAGAGCCAGGCGGAACGCCATTGGCTGAAAAGCTCAGAGCCCTTGTCAAAGAGCCTAGTGATGAGACAGTTACCAAAGAATGTGAGTTGCTGCTTATGTACGCCAGTCGTTCGCAGTTATTGGCGAACAAAATATTGCCTGCGTTAGCACAAGGTAAGTGGGTTATTGGTGATCGCCATGACTTATCTTCACGTGCCTATCAAGGTGGTGGCAGAGAATTTAACGATACCCTGATTGATACCATTGCCAATATTACGCTAGGGGATTTTAAACCCGATTTAACTTTATACCTAGACATTGAGCCTGAGCTTGGTTTGCAGCGAGCACAAAATCGCGGCGAACTCGATCGTATCGAACAAGAAAAAATTGATTTTTTCCATCGTGTACGGAATAAGTATTTGCAATTAGCCACCTTAGATGACAACACCTTTATTGTTGATGCAAGTCAGTCGATGGATAAAGTACATCAAGATATTCGTCAAACATTGGAAAACCAATTGCCGTAATGGCAAGAATCAATATGAACGAGACCACAGCAGACATCGCAAGCCCTTGGCTTGCAAGCAATAAGCAGGATTTGATCAATAAATACCTACAAAAAATATTGCCTCATGCCTTGTTAATTCATGGCAGTTACGGTGCTGGGCAATTGCCTTTGGCTAATTGGCTTGGTAACAGTCTGCTTTGTGAAAATATTGAACAAACAAACCAACCTTGCGGTCAGTGTAAAACTTGCCAACTACTTAAAGCTCAATCGCATCCTGATTTTGTGGTTATTGATAATGATGACAAAACCATTGGTGTAGATTTGGTTCGTAAAGCCTGTCAGTTTCTAGAAAAAACCGCGCAGTTAGGGCGTAACAAAGTGGTAATGATCAGTCACTGTGAAAATATGACCGAATCGGCTGCCAATGCCTTGTTAAAGACGTTAGAAGAGCCAACCAATAATAGCTTCTTATTGTTGGTGTGCAATGACATGGAACAGTTACTACCGACCATTATTTCTCGTTGCAGTAAAGTCGCTATTACGCCACCCCAAGGGGAGCAATTGGCGCAAGTCGCTGTCAATAAACAGGCGGTTCATCCATTTAGTACGATTGCCGAAATTGCGGAGTTAACCGATGAGGATGTCTACAACGACAAACGTCAGCTATTGCAAAGCTTGGCTCGGTTTATCCATCAATTTGATAATGGCGTTGAATTAATAGAGCAAATTCAGGCATCCGTTCATGGTATGCGTTGGTTGCAGTTCGGTTTTGAGTCGATGTTTCGCTATCATAGCGGCTGGCAACAAGCGCTTGCTGACAACCCTCTATCTGAAACTGTCGATGGCCTAGATGCCGAGACGGTATTTGCCTGCCTTAACTTAACGATGCAAGCAAATAGACAATTAAAAACATTAACACAAGCCAATAAAACCTATACACTTGAGGTGTTGCTGGTGGAGCTTGAACAGACTATACGTAATGCCGCTTGATGCAACAGCGGATCCATCAAATAAGAATAACAAGGTAAATCGTTGATGAATAATTTTGTGTTAGAATTTAAAAACGAGCGCGAGCTGTATATGGCGTATATGCCGTTTTTAAAGCAAGGTGGTTTATTTGTAAAAACACCTGAGCAATTTGAATTAGGTGATGAAATTCATTTAACCGTGACATTACCTGGTCAACTTGAATCGGTCGAATTAAATGGTTCGGTTTGTTGGATCACCCCACATGGCGCGCAAAATGGTACCGAGCCGGGTGTTGGTGTTGCATTCGTAAACGATGAAAATAACGTGCGTAATCAAATCGAATCAAATTTAGGGCGAATGCTAAATTCGAAAGAGCCGACCTATACCATGTAATTTAACAAGGACTGTGTGGCAAAGGAGTTGGTCATTTGCACACGAGACCTTAAACCATTTAAATACTAAAAGGAGTTCAACGAACTCCTTTTTTGATGAGTCATTGGAGTAAAAGTGTATATTGATTCTCATTGTCACCTAGACCGTTTAGATTTAACGGATTTTGACAATCAGTTAGACAACGTTGTTGCCGCAGCTAAACAAGCGGGTGTTGAACAGATGCTATGTGTATCAGTAACGTTGGATGCGTTTCAAAGCATGGCGGACAAAACCGCGAAGTATGATAATGTGCAAATTTCTTGTGGTGTGCACCCGCTTAATCAAGAAGACATGGTTGATGAAGCGAGATTAGAGCAGCTTGCTGATAATGAACGAGTGATTGCCATAGGCGAAACCGGTCTAGATTACTTTTACGCACCAGAAACGCAAGAAGTACAACGTGATGCATTTCGCAAACACATTCGCGTTGCACGCAAACTTAACAAGCCCATCATCATTCATACCCGAGATGCGGTAGAAGATACCTTGCAAATCATGCGTGAAGAGAAAGCGGATGAAGTGGGTGGTATTTTGCACTGTTTCACTGAGAGTTGGGACATGGCGGAGCAGGCCATTGCTATGGGCTTTTATATCTCTTTTTCTGGCATTGTGACCTTTAAAAATGCGGCAGCGTTGAGAGATGTTGCGAGCAAGGTACCTGATGACCGCTTTATGATTGAAACCGACTCACCGTATTTGGCACCAGTACCACATCGCGGCAAACAGAACCAGCCAGCTTATGTTGTTGAAGTGGCTAAAATGTTGTCGGATGTTCGTGCACAAAGTGTTGAAGAAATTGCCCAGCTTAGTTCTGATAATTACCGTTGTTTGTTTAAGCTCGCAACATAATATGGTTATTAAAGCGAATAAAGGTGGCACTGCCACCTTTTTTTATGTCTAAAAATTAACCGTACTACGCAAACAGTAAACAGTAAACAGTAAACAGTAAACAGTAAACAGTAAACAGTAAACAGTAAACAGTAAACAGTAAACGATAAACGGCAAACAGCAAACGGTAAGTGCCGGTTATACTTACCGTCGGCAATTAAATAAGGTGTTGCTAAATGGTGATTTTCTTTAGGCAAAAAAAGGCCCAAAGCAATGAGGTGCTTCGGGCTCAGGGGAATGGCTCATAGGTTGAGCCTGCGCTAATAAATTCTGTATCTCATTTCGCTATTCAATTTCCTTAGTGTTTACCTTGGAACCGAACCAGCAAAATGATGTAATTCGTTTGCCTTGAATTTTAATTCTAGTACATGGCTTGAGAAAAGCCAATATTTTTTATCCACACTAAAACCCTTTGTATACAAGGGGTTGCGACAATGGTTGAAAAATAATTAAAATTTTATCTAAAGTTTTTATACATGACGATAACAGCTTATCCACAGGTTGTTATAGAGTATTTAACCTAATGTTAACATTTACCTGTTGCTGATCAGGAGGTTATCAAGTTATCTAGGCTATGGTATGGTGAAAGAAACAAAAATAATTATCATCGCTCATGCTTAATCTTATCTGGCTCTCTTTTTTTCTGATTGCTTTTGTCTGCGCTCTATATCAATGGCTAGCGTTAAATAATGCCTCTATCTTTGAGCAATTGTTGACCAGCATTATTGATATGTCGTCATTAACGGTCGAAATCGCGATAGGTTTAATTGGTATCTTGAGCTTTTGGTTAGGGATGATGCAAATAGCACAATCATCTGGGGTAATAGATAAAATTGCAAAAGCGATTTCTCCGTTATTTTCTCGTTTAATGCCAGATGTTCCGAAAAACCATCCCGCGTTTGGCTCCATCACCATGAACTTGTCGGCAAACTTTTTAGGTCTAGATAATGCGGCAACACCGTTAGGCTTAAAAGCGATGCAAGATCTGCAATCAATCAACCCGAAAAAAGATACTGCCTCAAATGCGCAAATATTATTTTTGGTGTTAAATACGTCATCTGTGACCTTGTTTCCTATCACTGTGTTTGTTTATCGAGCACAGCAGGGGGCAGCGGTGCCAACGGATGTGTTTTTACCGATTTTGTTAGCAACATTTGCATCAACCATAGCGGGCTTATTCGCGGTTTGCTGGGTACAAAAAATCAAATTGATGCAAGGTGTGGTGATGGCTTATTTAGGTGCCGCTTTTGCATTTTTCGCCTCGCTTATCGCCTATATGGCAACCTTGTCAGCAGAACAGTTGGCGCAGCAGTCGTCTTTATTTGGTAATTTGTTAATCATCTCGGTATTAGTGGCGTTTTTAATTATTGCGCATCGTAAAAACGTTCGAGTCTATGATGAATTTATCATTGGCGCGAAACAAGGATTGCAGGTTTGTATCACCATACTTCCTTATCTGTTGGCGATGCTCTGTGCCATTGGCGTATTTAGGGCCAGCGGCGCATTAGATATCATTGTCGATTCGGTACGTACGTTAGTCGCCGTCATCGGTGGAGATATTCGTTTTGTCGATGCCTTACCAACGGCGGTAATGAAGCCATTAAGTGGATCCGGCGCTAGGGCAATGATGGTTGAGACCATGAATCATCACGGTGCAGATTCGTTTGCGGGTCGTTTAGCCTCTATCATGCAAGGTTCCACAGAAACAACGTTTTACGTGCTGGCGGTGTATTTTGGTAGTGTCGGTATTCGTTATACTCGCCATGCTATCGCCTGTGGCTTAATTGCAGATGTTGCAGGGATCAGTGCTGCCATTGCAGTGTGTTACTGGTTTTTTGGTTAATAGACGATGACGTTATAGTCAGGTCAAGGCTATTTTTGTGTGGCATTGATAAGCCAATGAGATACATCGACTAATGCCGTGATCTGATTAGCGTTGCTAAAAATGACGATGTTTATAATCCAAGCAAAGCCACATAGCGCCCAAGGCAGGTAGAATTTTCCACGGCGTCGGTCATCGATAAGCATAACCACACATATTAAAATGGGGATGTAAAAGTGCTGGATACCACTTGGCAACCATAATGGCGTTGCCTCGGCTAGCCAATCTAACAAACGACTCAAACCTGGGTTCAGAAACATTACCCCAGTACAGCACATATAACGCATATGAAGTTGCATAGTCTTTCGGTACATAATCGCAAGGCCATAGAGGAGCGCAAACACTGTTAGTTGGAAAAATCCAAACCACACCATGGCAGGTACCCAGTCAGGCATAGGTAAAGGGATTTTTGAGCTGATATCGGCAATAACCGTAAAACCTGAAATCACAATGATTGGTGCGAGAAACAACGAACTCATGCCCAACATTCTATGGTAACGATTATGTCTATGATTGATTAACCAAGCTTGGCTAATCAATAAAAGCACCCAAATAAGCATGGCAATGGCATGAAAATGTTGTGCAAAGGTGACGTCATCAGATGTCATTCTAGAGAAGTAACTTCGCCAAAAACCTGCGACTTGAATGATCAGTAATAACACAAACCAATAGATAGCATTTTTATACAAGGTCTAATCCTTAGAGTCAGGCGAGTGGTGTTGCCTGTATTGTATTAAATATAGTCTATATAGTTGAAAATTTTAGAAATTTTTAAATAATCATTGCAGTTTTTATTTAGATTACATAACCTAATTGCTGCTTTTTATTAGACGCCAAAAACAATAATTATTATGTATCGTTCGATGAATAAATACCGACTGGTATTGGTGACATTTAGTCTATTTACTGCGCTTAGCGCGAATGCAAAAACGAGCATAGGCTATGACAGTGTTGAAAGCGCTTTAACGGCTTTGAAGTCAAAGCAAGGCGCTCAGTTTAGTCAACAGGGCGGCTGGACGATTGTTGCCGAGCAAGAAGACGGTGATTATGTTCTCTGGTCGTTTACGCCGACAGAACATGATGCACACCCAGCTGCGGTTAAACGCAAAATCGTCGAAAAAGATAAACAAATTCACATTGAAATGACCGCGCTGTGTCAAGCAAGTAAATCTCAATGTGATGCTCTGATAGAAGAGTTTAAACTGCTCAATGACAAAATTCGCCAAAGCATGAGTCAGCAGTAGGTAGCAGGGTAATGAGCAGTAATATTAGTAATATATTCGTTCCCTTGCTATCGGACAATGACGCGAACGCGTACATCAGTCAAATATGCGTGTCACTAGGACAGCAGGTGTCTGCCGAACAAGTATTGTTTGAGATCAGAATTGGTAAGGTTGATCATGAAATCCGAGCTAGCCGTGACGGCATCATCGCTGACGTATTGTGTGCTAGTGGAGACCGTGTGAGACAAGAACAACTTGTTATGGTACTAGGAGAGAGTCAAGCCTATCAGCAATTGGCTCAGCCAACAGAACAGCACTTATCGGTTCAATCAGAACCCAATCGAGATCTAAAACAATACGCACACCAAGGCGATGTCATAGAAAGTGACATCACCGGCTTCTTGGTCAAGATGCAAGAGATGGTCATCAACGTTTCAAAGATGCTCTGTGCCGTTATCTTAGCGGGTATGACCTTAACAGTGATGTTTAATTGATACTGAGTTTACTTTGTAAACGCCAAGAATATCGCATCGTTTGATTAATATTTAAGCTCTAATTTCAAGTGAAACATATTCATAATATAAGGATGTAAATTGAATACTTCTATAATAAAAACCCTATCGTTTTGTCTATTTGTTCTGTTTATAGGTGGTTGCTCGACGTTTCATGAGGTAAAGCCAAATGAGCAAGGCTCCTTTGTCTCACTTGCAGAACAAGTAAAAGTTCGCGATTACGTCATCGTCACAATGAAAGACGATACACGCCATAAATTTAGAATTGAGCAAATTACCGACACTCAATTAGTTGGCAAAGATGTATCCGTTGAGATAGCGGATATTAAAGAGTTAACGATTAAAGAAGCTGAAGTGGCAAAAACATTGACCAACGTTGGCGTAACGTGGGCTATTCTTTCCCTTATTATTATAGCCTGCTGTTTTGTTCCTGGATAAGGTTAACTTAACGGGGTATTGATAAGTGGCGTAAATGCCACGTTACCGTTATTTTAAAAACGTATTGAAAAAGGCCGTTGTCGTAATAAGACAACGGCCTTTTTCATTCGGAGTTATTGTTAGCATTTATTGGTACTAACGCCTAATTGATAATGCGAGCTTATTCACCGATTTTCACGATAGCAATAAACCTTGGTGTTATTGGCTTTCATACAATGAATTGATTTGTACAAATGTATAAATTTTTAGTGTTTTTTTGACATTTCTACTGGCTTTACTAATCTTAAATTAGAATAACAAAAACAAAAGGATAGAACATGAGTCTAAGATTAGTCACCTTTGCTGTCAGCACTTTAGCGTTGGCGGTATCCTTACATCAAACGGCCATTTACCTTGATATTTGGTCGAATATTTACGTCGAAACTCTTGCGGCAATATATATGGCTTTTGTGATCACTAAATTGCTTTGCAAAGTCGTGGATAGGCGCCGCGTTGTGGAAAAGTTGCGAGAAGTACATAAGCACTAGAGAGATAGGCGTAACAACGTCTGTGTTGCTTTAAACATATACACACGTTTATCGACTGGCTTACGATAGCGTAATCGATCGCTTATTCGATGTTTTGGTCGACAACTTATTCGCTATGTTTGTCGACACTTTGTGCAAAACTGTTATCGGTATGTAGTATCGGATAGTCAGTTTTTGCCATTATTCTGTGTTATTTCAATCACTCATTCAATCTTTAACCCCACTTAAACGTTTGATTCAAACGCTTGTATGTCGAACAATCTGTCGACGCAAACCGCGTTATTATCGTAATTTACCGCTTTTAGTTTATTGATTGTCGACAATGTTGCGTTTTAGATATTGACAATATTTGAAATGGGCGTAATATCTGCAACTATCTTCTAAATTGTCGACAATTTTATGAATCTAGCAAATCCCGTACAAAAACAAGCGATTACCACAGCCGACAAAGTGTTTGAGTCATTACAACACGATATCGTTGAGGGGCGCATAGAACCGGGCAGTAAAATTTCAGAGCCTGAATTGTCAAAACAATACCAAGTCAGTCGTTCTACTTTACGCGAAGCACTCAACCGCCTAGAAAAATGTCATCTCATCGAACGCAAAGCCAATGTTGGCTCGCGCGTGGTGGAATGTTCTGTTACGGGCTTGTTAGAAATATATCAAGTGCGTGAAGCGTTAGAGGGCATGGCTTGTCGCTTGGCGGCGCAAAACATGACCGACCAAGAAATTGAAGACTTGAAACGGGTATTGGCTGTACATGCGGACACCAAAGAATTGCAAGATGGCATCGCCTACTACCAAGAAGAAGGCGATTTAGATTTTCATTATCGGGTCATCTTAGGCAGCCATAACGCCCAACTGATCACCATATTATGCAGCGAGCTTTACCATTTAGTGCGCATGTATCGTTGTCAGTTTGGTATGAATAGTCCGCGAGCCACACGTGCTTTTGATGAACATCGCCACATTTTGACCGCCATTGCTGAACGTGATGGTGAGTTAGCCGAAATATTGATGCGCCGACATATTGCCGCATCAAGAAAGAACATAGAAAAGAAATTAGAAAAGGAATATTAATATGACAGCAAGAATGTCCCCGGGCGCCAAATTTCGTGCCGCCTTAGAAGCGAATAAACCATTACAAATCGTTGGTACGATTAACGCCTATTCAGCAATGATGGCTGAACAATTAGGTCACCAAGCCATTTACCTTTCTGGTGGCGGTGTTGCCAATGCATCATACGGTTTACCTGATTTGGGCATGACCTCTTTGAACGATGTTGTTGCTGATGTGCAGCGTATTACATCGGCATCATCATTGCCATTAATGGTTGATATCGACACCGGTTGGGGTGGTGCGTTTAATATTGCCAAAACCATACGCGATATGGAAAAAGCCGGCGCAGCGGCGGTTCATCTTGAAGACCAAGTGGCGCAAAAGCGTTGTGGTCACCGTCCAAATAAAGAAATTGTTTCGACAGCTGAAATGGTTGATCGAATCAAAGCCGCCGTTGATGCACGCATCGACAACGATTTCTTCATTATGGCGCGCACCGACTCGTTTGCGCAAGAAGGACTTGATGCCGCAATCGAACGTGCAAAAGCCTACGTAGCTGCCGGTGCTGACGGTATTTTCGCTGAAGCAATTCAAACCGAAGAACACTACCGTGCTTTCTCTGAGGCACTTGATGTACCGATTCTTGCCAACATCACTGAATTTGGTAAAACCGAACTTTGGAATCGCGAGCAATTAGGTGAGTGGGGTTGTGCCATGGTGCTTTATCCTTTATCGGCATTTCGTGCAATGAACAAAGCAGCCGAACTCGTTTACAAAACTATCTTAGCCGACGGCGACCAAAAAGCCGTTATTGATAACATGCAAACTCGCATGGAGTTATACGATTATCTTGGCTATCACGATTACGAGCAAAAGCTTGATTCGTTGTTTGCTGAAGGCAAAAACAAATAAAACGCCGTTTCGCGGATGCGAATATGAAATTTAGCCTGGCGCAGTAGCGTCGGGCACTCAAAATACAACAAGAATTAATCTATAACAGGAAGACTATTATGGTGGACAAGAAATTAGGTGGTGCAGGCCTACGTGGTCAAAGTGCCGGTGAAACAAAACTATGTACAGTCGGTAAATCAGGTACTGGCCTAACGTATTGTGGTTACGATGTTTCAGACCTAGCTAAAAATGCGACATTTGAAGAAGTTGCTTACTTATTATTCAATGGTGAGCTACCAAATCAGGCGCAACTTGACGCATACAAAGCCGAATTGGCACAAATGCGTGATTTACCTCTAGCATTAAAAGAAGTCTTACAGCACATTCCAGCAACGGCGCATCCAATGGATGTTATGCGTACCGGTGCTTCTTTCCTTGGTAACATCGAACCTGAAGAAAACTTTAGCCAACAGCATCGTGCTGCAAACCGTCTGCTTGCGGCGTTCCCAGCGATCATGACCTATTGGTACCGTTATTCTCACGATGGTGTTGAGATTGATTGTGTCACCGATGAAGAGTCTATTGGCGGCCATTTCTTAAAATTACTGACTGGTAAAACACCGTCGGAATTGCATCGTCGAGTGATCGATGTTTCTCTGATTTTGTATGCTGAGCACGAATTCAATGCCTCTACCTTTACCGCACGCGTTTGTGCCTCAACGTTATCGGATATGTTCTCATGTATTACCGGCGCTATCGGTTCTTTACGTGGTCCATTGCACGGTGGTGCGAATGAAGCGGCGATGGATATGATTCAAAAATTTGAATCACCAGAAGATGCCAAACTGCAAATGGCTGGTATGCTTGAGCGCAAAGAAAAAATCATGGGTTTTGGTCACGCTGTTTACCGCACATCTGACCCGCGCAATACCATCATTAAAGCTTGGTCAGAAAAATTGGCTCAGGAGTTTGGTGACAGTTCACTGTATGACATTTCTGTTGCATGTGAAGAATTTATGTGGGATAGCAAAAAATTATTCTGTAATGCTGATTTTTTCCATGCCTCGGCATACCATTTTATGGGCATCCCGACCAAATTGTTCACACCGATTTTTGTGTGTTCACGATTAACCGGTTGGGCAGCGCATGTCATGGAACAACGTGACAATAACCGTATTATTCGCCCAAGTGCTGATTACATTGGTGCTGAGCCGCGCACCGTTGCACCAATCGCCGAGCGATAAAAATATGTGCTGTTAACATAAGGCAGCACGCAGCAAATTATAGGGGAGATCGACGATTTCCCCTTTACTCATCTATTCATGGATATTGATATGAATTACCAATACCGCAAACCGTTAGCGAACGCCAATATTGATTTCTTCGACACACGTGAAGCTGTTGAAGCACTGAAACCTGGCAGTTACGATACCTTGCCATACACCTCAAAAGTACTGGCAGAACAGTTGGTTCGTAAATGTGACCCAAATACCTTAAACGATTGTTTACTACAGATTATTGAACGCAAACGTGATCTCGACTTTCCTTGGTATCCAGCGCGTGTCGTTTGTCATGATATTTTAGGGCAAACCGCGTTAGTTGACCTTGCTGGTCTGCGCGACGCCATTGCCGATAAAGGCGGTGATCCGGCGAAAGTAAACCCGGTTGTACCGACACAGCTTATTGTCGACCATTCATTGGCTGTTGAAGCACCAGGCTTTGATCCGCAAGCATTTGATAAAAACCGTGCCATTGAAGATCGTCGTAACGAAGACCGTTTCCATTTTATCGAGTGGACCAAAACTGCGTTTGAAAATGTCGATGTGATCCCTGCGGGTAACGGCATTATGCATCAAATCAACTTAGAGAAAATGTCACCGGTTATTCAAGCCCGCGATGGTGTTGCTTACCCTGATACGTGTGTTGGTACCGACTCGCACACACCGCATGTTGATGCCTTGGGGGTAATCGCTATCGGTGTTGGTGGTCTAGAAGCAGAAACCGTCATGTTGGGTCGTCCATCGATGATGCGTTTACCGGACATTGTCGGCGTAAAATTGGTCGGGCATCGTAACCCGGGTATTACGGCGACCGATATCGTTTTGGCGATTACCGAGTTCTTACGTCAACAACGTGTTGTATCAAGTTATCTTGAGTTTTTCGGTGACGGTGCCCGTCAATTGACCATTGGTGACAGAGCAACCATATCAAACATGACACCAGAATTTGGTGCGTCAGCAGGTATGTTCTACATTGATGAGCAAACCATTGATTACTTAAAACTAACCGGCCGCGACTCAGAGCAAGTAGCCTTAGTTGAAAACTATGCCAAAGCCACGGGGTTGTGGGCCGACGGTATGCAAAACGCTGAATATGAGCGTGTGTTGGAATTTGATTTATCGACGGTTGTTCGTAACATGGCGGGTCCATCGAACCCGCATCGTCGTCTGCCTACATCGGCGCTAGCTGAGCGTGAAATTGCTGGCGAATGGCAAGAGCCTGATTTACAAAATTGGCAGGGCAATATGCCTGATGGTGCCTGTATTATTGCTGCCATCACCAGTTGTACTAACACCTCAAACCCACGTAACGTCATTGCCGCAGCGCTTGTTGCCAAACGTGCAAATGAACTGGGGCTCGTGCGCAAACCATGGGTGAAAACATCGTTCGCACCGGGTTCAAAAGTCATAAAGTTGTACCTTGAAGAAGCAGGTCTATTACCTGAACTTGAAAAACTTGGTTTTGGTATTGTCGGTTACGCCTGTACAACCTGTAATGGTATGTCTGGCGCTCTAGACCCGACAATTCAACAAGAAGTGATCGAGCGCGATTTATATTCGACCGCTGTACTATCGGGTAATCGTAACTTTGATGGTCGTATTCACCCTTATGCAAAACAAGCGTTTTTGGCGTCTCCACCTTTGGTCGTCGCTTATGCCATCGCCGGTACGGTGCGTTTTGATATTGAAAAAGACGTATTGGGTAAAGACGACAACGGCAATGATATTGTCTTGAAAGACTTGTGGCCATCGGATGAAGAGATTGACGCGATTGTTCGTGCTTGTGTTAAACCAGAGCAGTTCAAAAAAGTATATCAACCAATGTTTGAAATTCGCAATGTCGACAGTGCGGAAAGCCCACTATACGACTGGCGTGAGATGAGCACGTATATTCGTCGTCCGCCATATTGGGAAGGAGCATTGGCCGGTGAGCGCAGCATGAAAGGCATGCGTCCATTAGCGGTTCTTGGTGACAACATCACCACCGATCACTTGTCACCGTCGAACGCTATTTTAGCATCAAGCGCAGCTGGCGAGTACTTGGCTAAAATGGGCTTACCTGAAGAAGACTTTAACTCGTACGCCACGCACCGTGGTGATCACTTAACGGCACAGCGCGCAACGTTTGCTAATCCAAAACTGCTTAATGAAATGGTGCGTGATGAAAACGGCGACATTATGCAAGGCTCTTACGCTCGTATCGAGCCAGAAGGGCAGCAAAGTCGTATGTGGGAAGCGATCGAAACCTATATGCAACGCAATCAGCCTTTGATCATTATTGCCGGTGCTGATTACGGTCAGGGTTCTTCACGAGATTGGGCCGCCAAAGGGGTTCGTCTTGCTGGCGTACAAACCATCGTTGCTGAAGGTTTTGAACGTATTCACCGCACCAACTTGGTCGGTATGGGTGTATTGCCATTAGAGTTTACCGCGGGTGATACTCGTAACACTTATCACATTGACGGTAGTGAAACTTTTGATGTCATCGGCACACCAGCGCCTGGTGCACCAATGCGCGTTGTAATGACTCGCCAAAATGGTGAAACGGTAGAAATCGCGGTTAAGTGTCGTTTAGACACCGCCGAAGAAGTGTCTGTATACAATGCCGGTGGTGTATTGCAAAAGTTTGCCCAAGACTTCTTAGAATCTAACGCCTAGACGTTTATTTTCTTTGCGAGCTGTGTTGGATATGCTCACCTAGGGTACTAGGCTGCGCATTTCCGCCTTGCTCTTAGAAGCAAATAATTCGCCTAATCGTCAAATTCTGATACAAAACTAAGAATAAACGGTGAGGAAACTCGCCGTTTGTATAATAACTAAAAGGAGAGAGCCATGGCTCATGTTCCTCAAGTAAAAATTCCAGCAACCTATATGCGCGGTGGTACCTCAAAAGGGGTGTTTTTCAACCTAACCGACTTGCCTGAACGTTGTCAGGTTGCGGGTGCTGCGCGCGACAACATGCTGTTGCGCGTCATTGGCAGCCCAGATCCTTACGGCAAGCAAACCGATGGTATGGGTGGGGCTACGTCGAGTACCAGCAAAACCGTTATCTTGGCGAAAAGTGAAAAGGCTGATCATGATGTCGATTACTTGTTCGGCCAGGTGTCGATTGATAAAGCGTTTGTCGATTGGTCGGGAAATTGCGGTAACTTAACCGCAGCGGTTGGTAGCTTTGCGATATACTCGGGTTTAGTCGCTGCCGAGCGTGTGCCAGAAAATGGTGTTGCGACAGTACGTATTTGGCAAGCCAATATCAACAAAACCATCATTGCTAAAGTACCAATGGTAAATGGCGACGTGCAAGAAACCGGTGATTTTGAATTAGATGGCGTCACCTTTCCTGCTGCCGAAGTACCGGTGGAGTTTGTTGCCCCTGTCGATCCAAATGAAGCCATGTTTCCAACCGGTAATATTGTTGATGAATTGCATGTACCAGACGTTGGCACCTTTCAAGCAACAATGATCACCGCTGGGATCCCAACCATCTTCCTTAATGCAGAAGAATTAGGCTTTAGCGGCAGTGAACTGCAAGATGATATCAACAACAGTGATGAGATCCTCAACCGTTTTGAAACCATCCGTGCCTATGGTGCGATTAAGATGGGGTTAATCAATGACGTTGCAGAAGCAGTATCACGACAACACACACCAAAAGTTGCCTTTGTCGCACCGGCAAAAGCCTATAAAGCCTCAAGTGGTAAAAACGTTAGCGTAAATGACATCGACTTAAATGTTCGTGCCTTGTCTATGGGCAAATTGCACCACGCCATGATGGGCACGGCTGCTGTTGCTATCGGCACCGCAGGAGCAATACCTGGCACGCTAGTGAATATTGCCGCAGGTGGCGGTGAACGTCAGTTTGTCACCTTTGGTCACCCATCGGGCACGTTAAAGGTCGGCGCACAAGCAAGTTGTGTTGATGATCGCTGGCAAGTCGATAAAGCCATCATGAGTCGCAGCGCTCGTATTTTGATGGAAGGCTGGGTTCGTATACCAGGTGATTGTTTTTAAAATGTTTTAAAAGAGCTTGGCGCTTGCTAAACTCTACAACAATGCTAAACAAGTGAAAGGGTTGGCTGAGGCTAACCCTTTTTATTATTCAAATCTTTGCTAAGGTCTTATAGCATAGAGCAACTTAATTAACGGCCCATGACCACAATAAATAACGTTTTCACATCTTTGCCCGAACATCAAAACAAAGAAATCATAGAAACCCTTCTAGAAATGGGGCCTAGCAACACGGGCCACAATCAACTTAAGATCGAACGCATTATTTCAAATGGCGAATGTTCTGCCGATGGATATTGGTATCAGCAGCAACAAGATGAGTGGGTTATTGTGCTAAATGGCCATGGCGTGCTGGAGTTTGAGTCTGGTGAAACCGTCACCTTAGGTAAAGGCGATTATTGTTTTATTAAATCTGGCTTAAAACACCGAGTCGCGAAAACCAGTCAAACTGAAACCACTTTGTGGTTAGCTGTACATTATTTTTCAGACAATAACAGCGCAGCGGAAAAATCGTCACACCATTGTCATATTGAGTCCATATCCTTGGAGCAGGCGGCACATTTACTTAGCAATATTCCAGAGCTTGCCGCTGAGCCAAAAATTGATGCAGAGTATTTACGCAATCGCATTGGTAACGAATCCTTCTTGGCCCTAGCTGCTTATGTAGACGAGCAGCCGGTTGCGGTAAAAGTGGGTTATCAGCTTAATCAAAATGTGTTTTACAGTTGGTTGGGCGGCGTAGACCCCGAATATCGTAAATTGGGGTTGGCGCAAAGTTTACTGAGTTATCAAGAGACCTGGGTCGAGCAACAAGGCTATAAACAATTACGGGTCAAATCGATGAACATATACCCGATGATGATGCAGTTCCTATTGAAAAATGGCTATAAAATAAGTGGCTATCAGGGGAACTCGGGATTAGATGACGCGAAAATAATGTTCCATAAATCGTTTCAATAATGGAGTCTAGTTTGAAATTTAACACCATCTATAAACCGCTATTGGCCATGGCGTTGTTGTTTAGCAGCGCTTTAAGTGCAACCGAGTTGGTTGTTCCTGATACGTTCAGTGTGCTGCGCGTCAATGGGGAAGAGCATTCGACGTCGTTTTTTGCTAGAGAGTCCAAAGTCACGCTTGAGCCAGGGCAAAACGTGGTTGTGTTAAAATATTCAGAGTTATTTGATGACGATATGGAAGATCATCACACCACGATTCGTTCTAAGCCGTTTATTTTGTTATTTTCGATTGCCGGTGACGAACAGCTCACCTTCAGTTATACAAAGCCAATCGATAGCGACAGCGCCAAATTATTTGCCAAAGATCCGCAAGTGCAATTAATCGACAGCCAAGGCAAAGCCATTGCGATGGTAAATCAATCATTGGCAAGTTATGAAGATGAGGTGATGAGAGAAACCATGAATCGTCGCCAACAAATCGTCAAAAAGTCTTTGCAAAGCGAACAAGCGCCGGTAGCAAACCAATCGCCGCAATCCTTGTCTATGCTTAAATATTGGTGGCAACAAGCTAGCCAACAAGACAAAGAGGCATTTTTGCAATACTTGGAAGAGCAGGAGTAATACATGAAATATCTACATCTAAGCCTATTCGCCTTAGTGTGCCTTATGTCCAATCTTGCGCACGCGAATGAGTATCAAAAACATGGGTTAGAAGTAACAGGCAAAGGCGCCATCTTAATTGATCCTGATGTGTTTACCTTTTCTATTACTATTGCCGACCGTGCTGTTAGCGCCGAACAGTCAAAACAAGTTGTCGATGAAAAATCACAAGACATCTTAGCCGTAGCTAAGTCTTTAGGTGTGAAAGATGACAACATTGAAACCGCACAAATGTTGATTCGTCCAATTTTTGACCACTCATCACAAAATCAAGACAGCTTATATCAACCAGCGCTTATTGAAGTGTCGCGTAAATTAACGTTTATTCTCAATGACTTTGCTCACTATGATCCGTTAATGGAGCGCGCCATCGTGATTGGCGTTAAGCATATCTCTGGATTGAATTATCAAACCGAAAAAGCAGACATGTATTACCGCCAAGCTATGGATATCGCCATTGAAGATGCCAAAGCCAAAGCACAACAATTGGCGAAACAACTTAATGTTAAAGTCGGCAAGGTAACCTATATGGCTGAGATACCGGTTAATGCACCACGGGTGTTACGGGTAAATGATGACGCTGAAACAAGCAGAGCGGTTGCATTAACGTCGACCCCAGGAAGACGTGAAATTGCTGCACAAGTGCTAATCAACTTCTCAATTGAATAGCTAAGCCAGCCTCTGACACTTACTTTTCCGTAAAAAAATGCAATAAAGCCTTTAATTTCGGAGCTTTAACAGGTATGTTATGCCAGTTTTATAATCGTATAATCCGAATTAAATGACACCCATGGAAAAAACACAATTTTATCGCACCCTGTTGGCTCAAGTTGACGCCATTATTGGTGATGAGACCGATGTAACAGCCAACATGGCCAATATCAGCGCTATTTTGTTTAACAGCCTTGAAAACGTTAACTGGGCTGGCTTCTATCGTATGGTTGACGGCCAATTAGTACTTGGTCCGTTCCAAGGGCAGGTCGCTTGCATTCGCATTGACATTGGTCGTGGCGTATGTGGCACCGCTGTGTCAGAAGGCAAGTTGCAATTGGTCACTGATGTGCACCAGTTTAGCGGTCATATTGCCTGTGACGCGGCGAGCAATTCGGAAATCGTTATTCCTGTGTTTAACGATGGCAAGGTTATAGGCGTGCTGGATATCGACAGCACTGAATACGGTAATTTTGATGAACAGGACGCGATTGGATTACAAGCGATAGTTGAACGTTTTCAGCTATCTTTGAATTAATCCATCACCTTTAACCGAGTTGGCGTATAATTAATGAAAGAATTTGTTGTAATACATGATTTTCTTGTCTCTGAAGAAGTCGTTGGTGACTGGGATGGCGAGGAAGAGTGTGTTACAGAAAACCTGAATGAGATTTATCACACCCTATATCAATTGGCTGAAGACGATATCGAACCAACTGAATTGACTCAGTTGCTTGATTTGGTGTGGGAACATTGGATTGGTCAGCCCGCGCTGGCCGAAATCGAACATGAAGATATTTATGACTGGTGCCGCCATGTGCTGGATAACCGTGAGCAATATCTCGAACAACAATTTTAATTATTTGAAGTAATCGAATTATGGAAACTAAACGTATCACCAGTAAAGAAGTGATTGCCTATTTGGCTGAAAAATTCCCAGCCTGTTTTTCCTTAGAAGGACAAGCGAAACCGTTAAAGGTGGGTATTTTTCAAGATTTGGCTGAAGCACTAAACGGCGACGAGAAAGTGAGCAAAACACAGCTTCGTCAAGCTTTACGCCACTACACCTCTAGCTGGCGCTATCTTAAGTCTGTTAAGGCCGGAACGCACCGTATAGACCTTAGCGGAGCGGAGATCGCAGAGATAGATCAAGAGCAAGCTGATTACGCTGCGAAGACGCTAAAAGAGAGCCAAGAAAAGTTTTCTAACAAAAAAACACAAGACAAAAAAGAAAATTCGTCTTATAAAGGAACTAAACAGGGCGACAAACGCTCTGATGAGAAAGCGAAAAAGTTTAAGGTTGGTAAGGCGAAGAAGTCGTCTGCTAAACCAAAACCTGCTGTTAAATTAACCCAAGCTGACGCCTCTGCGTTGTCAGTAGGCGCCAGTGTTATGGTGCAATTTGGGAATTCACCAATAGCTGCTACTATTACAGAAGTAGCGGGTAAAGATGTTTCCGTTCAACTTGTTTCAGGCATGATCGTTAAAACGCAAGCCGACAAAATCTTTACCAAGTAAAATCACCGGAGCTGTTATATGCAAAAAGTCTGTCGATTAGCCCTTGCCATTTCATTGTCTGTCACCTCATTAGCATCCTTTGCCGAAACTAAGGTTGTCACCGCTCAGGATTTACCTGTGCTCACTCAAGAAGTCCAGCACAAGAAAGCAAGCCAGCGAATATCGGCAACTTTTGCACGTCAACACTACAAAAAATTTCAATTTGATGATGAATTGTCATCGGAAGTGTTTGACCATTATGTTAAAAATTTAGATTTTTCGCGTAATATCTTCCTGCAATCTGATATCGATGGTTTCGAAAAATATCGCAACTCGTTTGACGATATGGTGACCTCTGGCAAATTGAATCCTGCGTTTGATATATACAACTTAAATGTGCAACGCCGCTTTGAGCGTTACGAGTACGCTCTTTCATTGCTCGAAAAAGAATTTGATTTTTCGGTTAAGGAAGAATACCAGTTTGATCGTGAAGACATGCCTTATGTCACATCACGTGAAGAACTTGATGAGTTGTGGCGCAAGCGTGTTAAATATGACGCATTAAATCTGAAACTTGCCGGCAAGAAGTGGGAAGAAATTCAAACAGTTCTTGGCAAACGTTATCGTTATGCGATGAAACGTCTAAGTCAAGGTGAGTCAGAAGATGTGTTCCAAGTGGTCATGAATTCATTTTCTCGTACCGTTGAACCTCATACCTCGTACTTGTCACCGCGTAATGCAGAACGTTTCCAAATGGAAATGAATTTAAAGCTCGAAGGTATCGGTGCGGTATTGCGTCTTGAAGATGACTTTACGGTTATCCAAAGCGTTGTCACCGGTGGACCTGCGGACAAGTCGAAAAAGCTTAAAGCAAAAGATAAAATCATCGGTGTTGCGCAAGACGACGAAGAATTGGTTGATGTCGTTGGCTGGCGTTTAGATGATGTTGTCGATTTAATCAAAGGACCAAAAGGTACCACGGTTCGCTTGCAAGTTGAAAAGGGCGAAGACGACCCTGTTATTGAAGTGATTTCCATTGTGCGCGATACCATCAAGCTAGAAGATCGTGCAGCAAAATCTGAAGTTTACGAAGAAAATGATAAGAAGCTTGGGGTGATTACCATTCCGAGTTTCTATAACAAGCTGTCTCGTGACGTCGCCAAAGAAATTGCCAAGCTAAAAGAAGATAATGTCCAAGGTATTATCGTTGATTTGCGTGGTAACGGTGGTGGCTCTCTTGTTGAAGCAACCTTGTTGACCGGTTTGTTCATTGATAAAGGACCTGTGGTACAGGTTCGTGACGGTGCTAACCGTGTGGAAGTGAATAAAGACACCGATGGCATCAGTTACTACGATGGTCCATTAACGGTTATGGTCGATCGTTACAGTGCGTCAGCGTCAGAAATTTTTGCCGCAGCGCTGCAAGATTACGGTCGCGCGGTGATTATTGGTGAAAACACCTTTGGTAAAGGTACCGTGCAACAACATCGTGGCTTAGGTCGTGTGTATGATTTGTACGACAATCCATTAGGCTCGATTCAATTCACCATTGCTAAGTTCTACCGCATCAATGGTGGTAGTACCCAGCATAAAGGCGTAACACCAGATATTAAATTCCCATCGGCAATTGACCCAGGTGATTGGGGTGAAAGTCGTGAAGACAATGCTTTACCTTGGGATAAGATTGACAGAGCGTCTTATTCTCAGATGAATGATTTCAGTAAAGACATTACCTACCTAGATTCGTTGTATCAAGAGCGTATAAAAGGCAACGATGAGTTTAAATATTTAAACGAAGACATCGCCTACTATCGCGAAAACAAGGATAAGAAGTCGGTATCCTTAAATTTCGATGAGCGCAAAGCCGAACGTGAAGAAAACAAAACCAAACGTTTAACACGTGCCAACCTTCGCTTGAAAGCGATGGGTAAGGAACAAGTTGCCTCAGTGGATGATATTCCTGAAGATCTTGATGAATTGGATCCGTTTTTAGATGAGGCGGCCAACATTACTTTCGATTTAGTGGAAGTTGGTCGTTTAGCAAAACAGTAACAACACTCGATACTTTAGTCTGAAAAAGCCGCATGTTAGCGGCTTTTTTATTGCAATTTTTACCAACATTGGTAGCGAATTGCTGCTGGTGATTATTTTGCCTTATGTTGAGCGTCTGCATAAAATTATATTAATTTGTAATCAGAGCGCATATGTATTCGCGATTACTGAATAGATTTTTTATACTGCCGCACATTCACAGGAGTTGTAGCGCGTCAATATAACCCTAGGTTGTAAATAATAGCTTGATTTTGCTTTCAATCGTAATACACTCGTAACACTTTTTTAACAGAGCAGCGACGCAATACAATGAGCATTTTTAAGTGCCTAACAATAATGTCGCTGCGATAAATAAGGTATTAGTTCAGATGTCTAATAGCAGTACCATCAAACAACCAAGTTTACTTGATGCGTTGATCCCGGTATTCGTAATGATCGGCTTACTGGCCGCAGCGGTGATGTATTTCGGTGACAATTCTTCTTATGGGCCAAACCAAATTGGTCTTCTTATGGCAACAGGTGTTGCTATCATCATCGGTTTTAAAAATGGCCATAACTGGGTCAGTATTGAAAAAGCCATCATCAATGGTATTTCAATCTCACTAGGCGCGGTTTTGATCCTGTTAGCGGTTGGTTCACTAATTGGTACATGGCTATTAGCGGGTACTGTGCCAACGTTGATTTATTACGGACTTAATGTACTAGACCCATCTTGGTTTTATGCGGCAACGTGTATTATTTGTGGTTTGGTATCAATGTCTATTGGTAGTTCGTGGACCACAGCGGCCACCGTCGGTGTTGCCTTACTAGCGGTTGCAGGTGGTTTAGAGTTGTCTGCTCCAATCACCGCTGGTGCCATCATCTCTGGTGCTTATTTCGGTGATAAGATATCGCCATTGTCGGAAACCACCAACCTAGCCCCCGCGGTTGCCGGTTCAGAATTATTTACCCACATTCGCTACATGCTATGGACGACATTACCGTCTATTGCCACGGCGTTGGTGTTGTTCATTATTTTAGGTTTGAATGAAGACGTCAGCCAAACAACGGACAATGCAATGCAGCTAAACACGTTGTTGCAAGAGAATTTCGACATCGGTGTGTTTAACCTGATCCCTTTGGTGATTTTATTGGCTCTGGCTATTAAAAAAGTGCCGGCGTTTATTGCTGTATCCCTTGGCGCAATTGCCGGTGCCGTATGGGCAGTGTTGTTTCAGCAAGATTTCATTATGTCATTAGCCGGTGAAGACGTTGATGCCATTACCGCTAATGTCACTATTGTTTGGACCGCGTTCTTTGACGGTGTGTCGGTGAACTCAGGTAATGCAAATCTCGATGACTTGCTTAGCCGTGGCGGTATGTCTGGTATGTTAAATACCGTATGGTTGATTATTTGTGCATTAACCTTTGGTGCGGTTCTTGAGCATCTTGGTTTATTGCGTCGCATGATGAACGCTATCTTAAGTGGCATTAAATCGGTTGGCGGTTTGATTTCTAGTACTGTAGGCACCTGTATTGCGACTAACTTTGTTACCGCTGACCAATATATGGCGATTGTCATGCCGGGTCGTATGTACAAAGAAGAATATGAGCGTCGTGGATTAGATCCTGTGGTCTTATCTCGTACTCTTGAAGATTCAGGTACCTTGACCTCGCCACTCATTCCATGGAATAGCTGTGGTGCCTATATGCACGGTGTATTAGCGGTTAATCCACTGGAATACGCATTCTACTGTTTCTTTAACTTGATTAACCCTGTACTGGCGGTAGTTTATGGCTTTATAGGTTTTAAAATCAGAAAATTGGCCAAAGCGGTTACCGCGTAATTGGCAATAAGCTAGCGTTTTAATGAATCAAAAAAGCCCGCACTAGCGGGCTTTTTTATGGTCATGCGGTTTTCAAGTTGCAATACCTGTAACCGCAGGTAGAATCTAAACATCATTAAAAACAAAGAAGCCGTTATGAGCGAATTTACTCCCCGTTATCTGAAAGATTATCAAGCACCGCTTTTTACTATCTCTACCGTTGACTTGTTAATCGAATTATCCGATCATCACAGCAAGGTCACTAACACCATGGCAATCAGCCGCCAAGGTAACCATAGCGAGCCATTGCAACTCGATGGTGAGCATATGTCTTTGCTGTCGGTATCCATTAATGGCGCGCCTTTAGCGGATAGCTGTTATCAGGTGAGCGACAATGGCCTGCAAATTACCACCACAGAACAGGCTTTTGAGCTGACCTTGGTGACCGAGATTAATCCCAAAGACAACACCGCCTTAGAAGGGATATATAAATCCGGTGACGTTTTTTGTAGTCAATGTGAAGCAGAAGGTTTTCGTCGCATTACCTATTATCTTGACCGTCCTGACGTACTTGCAACCTTTACCACCAAAATTATTGCTGATAAAACACAGTATCCATATTTATTGGCCAACGGTAATAAAGTCGATAGTGGCGATTTAGCCCAGGGACAACACTTTGTAACTTGGCATGACCCGTTTCCAAAGCCATGTTACTTATTTGCCTTGGTCGCAGGCGACTTTGACGTATTGCAAGACAGTTACCTGACGCGCTCTGGGCGCGATGTCGCGCTTGAGTTATTTGTCGATAAAGGCAATTTAGGTCGAGCTGAACACGCGATGCAAAGCTTGAAAAAGTCGATGCAGTGGGATGAACAAGTGTTCGATTTAGAATACGACCTTGATATCTACATGATCGTCGCGGTCGATTTCTTCAACATGGGGGCGATGGAAAACAAAGGCCTTAATGTGTTTAATTCGAAGTTTGTATTGGCCGATGACACCAGTGCCACAGACGACGATTTCTTTAATGTTGAAGCCGTGATTGCCCATGAATATTTCCATAACTGGACCGGTAATCGAGTAACCTGTCGCGATTGGTTTCAGTTAAGCCTTAAAGAAGGCTTAACGGTATTTCGTGATCAGCAGTTTAGTGCCGATATGCATTCGCCGGCGGTAAACCGTATTAAAAACGTACGCCTATTGCGCTCGCATCAATTTGCCGAAGACGCAGGGCCTATGGCGCATCCTATTCGTCCCGAAAAAGTGGTCGAGATGAATAACTTCTATACCTTAACGGTTTATGAAAAGGGCTCAGAAGTGATTCGTATGATGCATACCATTTTAGGTGCCGAAGGTTTTAAACAAGGTATGCAGCTTTATTTTCAGCGTCATGATGGTCAAGCCGTTACTTGTGACGACTTTGTTGCCGCAATGAGTGATGCCAGCGGCGTTGATTTAAGCTTATTTAAACGTTGGTATTCGCAATCAGGCACGCCGCAATTGCATGTCCAAGATAACTACAATGCGGATAGTAAAACCTACCAGTTAACGATTAAGCAAAGTCATCTGCAAAATGACGATGACCAAGCAAAACTGGATTTACATATCCCAATCAATGTTGAACTTTTGGCTGATGGTGACGTGGTTGCTAAACAATTATTGCAACTTACCCAAGCGCAACAAACATATACCTTTACGGGTATCGAGCAACACCCGGTGCCAGCATTGCTTGGTAATTTTTCCGCGCCGGTAAAATGCGAGTTTCCCTACAGTGAACAAGATTTATTGCACATCATGGTGGGTGCAGATGATGCATTCAATCGTTGGGATGCGGGGCAACAACTATTTGCGGCGCACATTAAACAAATGTTAAACGAGCCGTCGCATCAGTTACCGCAAAACGTTGTCGACGCCGTGGCCAGTATTTTAACCGCAGACGGCGACAATGCGCTTAAGGCTGAACAGCTGACCATTCCGGACTTCGAACAAATGGCTGATGCCATGCCATTTATCGACCCACAGCAATTGGTCAAAGCGTTGCAAGGTTTAAAAGCTAATTTGGCGAGGGAATTATCCGAGCTATTTCTGCATACATACCACAGCTTGTGCCGAGACGAATTTAGTAAAGATGGCCAAGCGATTGCCGATCGTGCCCTTAAAAACGTTTGCCTCAGTTATCTGGCGTTAACCGCGCATGGCGAAGATTGCAGTCAACAACAGTTTGCGACGGCAACCAATATGACCGATGAAATGGCCGCATTGAAAGTTGCTTGTCAGCATTCACTTGCCAATAAAGGTTCAATGCTCGATGCATTTGAACAAAAATGGCAAGACAATACGCTGGTGATGGATAAGTGGTTTATGGTGCAAGGTCAGCAAGATTGTGATGATGTACTCGAAATGGTGCAATCGTTAATGAGCCACCCGAAGTTCAGCCTTGATAACCCAAACAGAGCCCGAGCCTTAATTGGTGGCTTTGCCAACTTTAACAGTAAGCATTTTCATCGCCAAGACGGTAGGGGATATCAATTCTTAGCGGATCAGGTGATTGCCTTGAATGATATTAATCCGCAAGTAGCGTCACGCTTGATCACACCTTTGATTCAGTACAAGTCGTTTGCTAAACAACATCAACAAATGATGATTGAACAACTGCAGCGCATCGCAGCAATTGAAAACCTGAGTCGGGATCTACAAGAAAAAGTCATTGCTGCGTTAAAATAATTTGGTTACTTATTAAACAAACAGAATGTTGTTTACATAAAGAGAGAAAATATTTTTTATTTTCTCTCTTTTTTTGTTAACAAGCTTATTACCTTTAGAGTTAATACTTTAAACGCTGGTCTGACCATTACCCTGTTTGACTTTGCACAATATGGGTTTCACACCTATGATTTAAGCGTATTCATTAATTCGTACAAGTTTTAAACGCTTGTTTAAAACTTGTTAATGGTAAATTGGGTAAATTGCAAACAAAGCACCTATTTACATAGGGTTGACGTCTGTTATTTTGTGTTGCTTAGATGCTAAAATAGTGTAATGATTGTTTGAGTTCTACTTAAACTAGAAAAATAACTAATAACAAACAAAAGTTTTTCGAAACTCTCGGGGATTTAAAAAATGAAGCCAAGTTCTTTGCGTAAGTTTGGTAAAAGCCCGGTTGCTAAAAGCGTCGCAGCGGGTCTGCTGTTTCTTAGCGCCATGCCTTCCCATGCTGTCCGATTCGATGTAGGTGAATTTGAAGTATCGTTTGATTCTACCTTTTCTTACGGTGAAAGTTACCGAATAGAAAATCGTGATTGGAGTAATCTCACCGCCAAGTCTAACAACCTTAAAAACAACCTTGATTGGATGAACAATAGTTACAGCCAAGGTCAGGTTTGGGCGTTGCCTGGTTCGTATTCAAGTAATGGTGATTTGGGTAACCTGAATTACGATTCTGGTGAAGCTTTTTCAAAAACATTAAAAGGTTCGCATGAACTGGATATTCGTTACGCCGCAGATATCGGTGATTTCGGTTTCTTTGGTCGTGGTATGTATTTCTATGACTTTGAAATGATGGACAACGATCGTCCATACGTGAATCCGTTAACCGGTGAATCATATAGCCCATGTGATGATGACGACGCTAAAGACGAAATTTGTCGCGATATTCGCTTACTTGACGCGTTTGTTTACGCCGATTTGTATTTTGGTGATGTGCCAGTAAGTATTCGTGTCGGTGACCAACTTATCGGTTGGGGTGAGTCGACTTTGATCGCGCACGGTATTTCAGAAATCAACCCAGTTGATATCGCTCGTTTAAGAGCACCTGGTGCCGAACTTAAAGAAGCCTTTATTCCATTTGGTGCTGTTTGGGCATCTGTTGGTGTAACGGAAAACTTCAATATTGAAGCCTTCTACCAATACCGTTGGGAGCAATCAATTCTTCCAGCCCCAGGCAGTTATTTTTCTACCAATGATTTCGCCGGTTCTGGTGGTTACAACAACAATATTCAGTTAGGTTTTGGTGGTACAGCCGATATCAACTTGCAAGAGTTAGTAGCCCAGTTAAATGAACTCGGTGATTCACTGACCGGTACTCCGGCAGATTTCGCCAAGCTAGGCGATTATATCGATTTAGCACGTGCGGCTACGTTAACGCCAGAAAATGAAAAGGGTGAAATTGAGCCTGAAGATGGCGGTCAGTATGGTTTGAAATTCTCGTATTTCTTCCCTGAATTAAACGATACTGAATTAGCGCTATATTACGTTAACTATCATTCTCGTCGTCCGGTAATCTCTGGTCAAACAGCGGACTTTGGAACCCCAGCGCTGGCAGCGGATTTGGCGCAGTTAAATGCTGGCATCACGGAAGACAATATCACTAACCTTAACGCCTATGCGAAAGCATTATTTATCTACCCTGAAGACATCAACATGTATGGCTTGAGCTTTAACACCACCATAGGTGTTACATCGGTAGCGGGTGAAGTGTCATACCGTGAAGATGAGCCACTACAAATTGATGACGTTGAATTACTGTTTGCTGCTGTTCCAGAGCAACTTGCTGCGGCAGGTCTGGCACCACTTGACGGTATTTCACAGATGGACGATATTCCGCCAGGCGAATTAGCACAAGGTTATATCGAGCTAGATACGATTCAAGCACAAATCACGCTAACTAATTTGTGGGGGCCAACATTTGGCGCTGGCCAATTTACCACTTTACTAGAGGTTGGTGGTATCAGTATTCAGGACATGCCATCGCATGATGAATTACGTCTAAATGGCCCAGGTGGCGCCCGTTCAGGAACTCCGCTGTCGCAAGATGGTCGAATGGTATTGTTTGGTGGCACAGAAACCAACCCATTCCCAAGTGATAGTGCCTGGGGTTATCGCGTGTTGGCGAAATTAGATTACAACGATGTATTCTGGGGCATTAATGTCGCACCTCGTGTGGTGTTCTCGCATGATGTTAATGGTATTACACCAGATCCACTATTTTTATTTGTTGAAGAGAGAAAGTCAGTTTCCGCTGGCGTTTCATTTGATTATCAAAGCCGATGGTCCGCTGATATAAACTACAACGCGTTTTTTGACGGTGTAGGTACAACCAATCGGATCGAAGACCGTGACTTTGTCTCGTTTAACATCAAGTACTCAATCTAGAGGTAGACATGAAAAAAATTACAAGCTTATCTTTAGCAGTGACCTTGGCATTATGTTCAGCGTCATCTATAGCTAAGGTTTCGCCGGAAGAGGCAGCCAAGCTAGGTAAAGAATTAACGCCTATGGGCGCGGAAACCGCTGCTAATGCAGACGGTTCGATTCCAGCCTGGACTGGCGGTATTACACAGGCTCCGGCTGGCTACACTGTTGGTGATCATCACCCAGACCCGTACCCAGAAGATAAAGTGCAATATACGGTAACTGCGCAAAACGCAGCGCAATACAAAGATATTTTGACTCCGGGTCAAATGAAATTGTTTGAACTGTATCCTGAGACATTCAAAATGAATGTCTATCAGACTCGCCGCAGTGCGTCATACCCACAGCATGTATATGATGAAACCGTTAAAAATGCGACCCGTTCAGAATTGATTCGTGACGGTAACGGTATCACTAAAGCGGCTGTTGGCGTACCGTTCCCAATTCCACAAAGCGGTTTGGAAGCGATTTGGAACCATACCTTACGTTACCGTGGTGAGCGTATCGCTCGCGAAGGTGGTCAGGCAGCGCCTACCGCTAGCGGTGATTACACTTACATTGGTTTTGATGAATCGTTGATCATTCCTTACGGTGTTCAAGGCGCAAGCTATGAAGACTTGGAAAAGACCAATATTCTGTTTAAGTTTAAGCAAAAAGTGTCAGAGCCAGCACGTTTGGCTGGTACTGCATTGCTTGTACACGAAACAATGGATCAGGTGAAAACGCCTCGTCAGGCATGGACATACAATACAGGTCAACGCCGTGTACGTCGTGCGCCAAACGTTGCTTATGATGCACCAGGTACAGCGTCAGATGGTTTACGTACAACCGATGACTTTGACATGTTTAACGGCGCACCAGATCGTTATACATGGGAGTTAAAAGGTAAGCAGGAATTATTGATTCCATATAACGATTACCGTTTGCACAGCGACTCAGTTAAATACGATCAAATTCTTAAGAAAGGCCATATCAACTCTGACTTGGTTCGCTACGAGAAACACCGTGTTTGGGTTGTGGAAGCAAAACTTAAAGATGGCACCAGCCATGTATACAAAACCCGCGTTTTCTACATTGACGAAGACAGCTGGCAAGTATCGGTTTCTGACATGTACGATAACCGCGATCAGTTGTATCGTGTAGCGCAAGCACATGGCTTGAATTACTACGAATTACCGGCGCAATGGTCTACACTTGAGGTGTATCACGATCTTAACTCTCGCCGTTATATCGCGATTGGTCTAGATAATGAGCACAATATGTACGATTTTGCTCCTAAAGTTAAAGACCGTGACTTTACTTCTTCGGCGTTGCGTCGAGAAGGACGTCGCTAACCGACAAACTGATTATAATAAACGGTTGGCTTGGCCAACCGTTTTTTTTGCTTACGTGAACACTCATCCGATGTCTTGAGTATTGTGCCATATACGTGTATAAGTGAGCAGAATAGATAACCTGAGTAGGTACTGCTTTTAATGAACAAAACAATAACAAGTTGTTTGCTCGCGTTACTTGTCTTAATGACAGGCAAGGTATGGGCGAATGATGCAGAAATGCAACCTTTAGCAAGTAAGTCTTTAATGTTAGATGTGATTAAAGTGAACAGTGAGACTTTGATTGCTGCCGGAGAGCGAGGTCATATTCTGACTTCAAATGATGGCGAAAACTGGCAACAAACCGCTGTTCCAACCCAATCGACAATCAATAAACTTTTCTTTTTAAATGAGCAAACCGGCTGGGCGGTTGGTCATGATTCAGTGATATTACACACCACTGATAGTGGTAAAAGCTGGCAATTGCAAAACTATAAGCCTGAACTCGAACGACCTTTATTTGATTTGATGTTCTTCGATGCCAATAACGGTATCGCGGTAGGCGCCTATGGTTTTATGTATCGCACCCAAGATGGCGGCAAGACGTGGCAGGAAGAATATCACTTAGAGCTGCTCAATGAAGACGACCAATTGTATTTGGAAGATCTTAAGCTTGAAGATCCTGAGTTTTACAAAGAAGAAATTGGCAGCATTTTGCCACATTTCAATGCCTTGTATATGCATCAAAACGAGTTATTTCTAGCAGGTGAAATTGGCTTGATGGCTAAAAGCGGTGATTGGGGTAAAACCTGGCAATTGCTTGATGAAGTGTATATCGGCTCATTTTTCGATATCGCTGTGGTTAAGGGCAATGTGATGTTGGCAGCAGGTCTGCGTGGCAATTTGTTTTACAGTGAAGACAACGGCACGCAATGGCAGCACGTTGAGATTGATTCCATTGCCTTGTTAAACGGTATCGTGACGAATGATAATGGCAAGGTCTTTGTCTTAGCCAATGCCGGTGTATTGCTAGCCAGTGATGATGGCAAACAGTTTACCTTGACCACTGAAAAAGACGGTAAGGCGCTTATTGCGGGAGTTTGGTTTAACGATAAACTCGTCGTCGCTTCAGAAGTTGGAATGAAAGTTCTGGATGTACAATAATGATATTTAAAAAATTCTTGAATCACTTTGAGCGCAACCTGTTTCGATTTCGATTTACGGTGTTGGGCGTTTTCCTTTTTATTACCGGTTACTTGCTGGCTCAAGCGACCAATATTCGTCTTGATGCCTCATTTGAAAAAAATATCCCTCTGCAACACAGCTACATGCAGACTTACCTTAAACACCAAACAGACTTTGGTGGTGCCAATAATGTCTTGATATCGGTATGTAATACCGATGGTGATATTTTTAACGAACCATTTTTCTCGACCTTAAAAGGCGTGCACGACCAGTTGTTTTTTATTCCTGGCGTCAATCGTATTTTGGTTAACTCTTTGTATTCACCATCGACGCGTTTTGTTGAAGTGGTCGAGGATGGCTTTGCCGGTGGGCCGGTCATTCCTGCGGACTTTAAACCCAATAAACAGGGTTTAGCGACGGTTAAGAGTAATATTGAAAAGGCCGGTATCGTCGGCTCAGTGGTCTCTGATGACTACAGTTGTGCCATGGTTAAAGCGTCTCTGATGGAAATGGATCCACAGACCGGCGAGAAACTTGATACCCTAAAAATCTCCAAGCAATTGGAGGACGAAATCCGTGGCAAGTTTGAAAAAGACAATATCAGTATTCACATTATTGGATTTGCCAAAATGGTCGGTGATATTGCTAACGGTGCACAAGGTGTTGTGACCTTCTTTGCCATCGCCATCGCCATTACTGCGGTTATGGTCTATCTGTTCTGTAAATCGATCACCTTAACACTGTTGCCAATAACCTGTTCGCTTATTGCGGTTATATGGCAAATGGGCATGCTCACCGAGCTCGGTTTTGGTCTTGATCCGATGTCAATTTTGGTACCGTTTTTGGTGTTCGCCATCGGTGTGTCTCATGGTGTGCAGATGATCAACGCCATATCCAAAGAAGTGGCTAAAGGCAACAACGCTAAGCAAGCGGCACAACAGTCATTTAGACGTCTGTTGGTACCAGGCGGTATTGCGTTGCTATCAGATACCGTAGGCTTCTTAACCTTATTGGCGATTGATATCGGCATTATCCGTGAATTAGCAATCACCGCGTCGTTGGGTGTTGGCTTGATTATCTTTACCAACTTGGTGCTGTTACCTGTGCTGGTGTCGTTTGTTCGCTTTGATCAAGAAGAGCAAAGAAAAATTATCGAGAATGCCGATCACAAATTGATGAATCGCTTGTTATGGAAGAAAGCCGCGATTGTTAGCTCACCGAAAGCTGCGGGCATCATTCTGGCGGTTACAGCGGTGTTGTTCCTATGGGGCTTTAATCAGAGTGAAAAGTTAAAGATTGGCGAATTGCATGCCGGTGCTCCTGCCTTGCATGAAAGCTCTCGCTATAATCAGGACACGTTCTTAATAACCGATAAATATGCCATCAGCGTTGATTACATGTCGGTGGTTGTCGAGACCTACAGTGACTCTTGTATTAATCATGAGGTACTGGAAACCATTGATACCATGCAATGGCGACTAGAGAACATTGACGGCGTACAATCAGCAGTATCGTTGGCGACAGTTGCGAAAAAAGTTAATTCGAACTTCAACGAAGGCAATAAACGTTGGCATGTATTACCGCGTAATTCATCATCTTTGGTGCAATCTATTGCCTTGGTGCCAACCACCAGTGGTCTGTTAAACACAGATTGTAGTGCGATGCCGATTATCTTGTTTATGGAAGATCACAAAGCGCAAACCATCGAACGCGTGGTTGATGCGGTAAAATTGAATCTTGCAGAATTAAGCACCGATGAGATTCAGTTTAAACTGGCGTCAGGCCCAGTGGGTGTTATGGCGGCGACAAACGAAGCCGTTGCCGAAGCACAGTTACCTATGATGCTGTATGTCTATGCGGCGGTTACCTTATTGTGTTTGATTAGCTTTCGCTCTGTGAGAGCGACGATAGTCGTTATCGTGCCTCTGTATGTTGTATCAACATTAGCTCAAGCGCTAATGACATTTCTTGATATCGGTCTGACGGTGTCAACATTACCAGTCATTGCTCTTGGTGTTGGTATCGGGGTCGATTACGGTATTTATATTCTATCGACCATGAGTCAGCGCCTGAAAATGGGTGAGTCGATGGCGGATGCATATCTTGGCGCATTAAAAGAGCGGGGCAGTGCGGTATTGATCACCGGTGTGACGTTAGCAATTGGTGTCTCTACTTGGTTCTTTTCAGCACTGAAATTCCAAGTCGACATGGGCATCTTGTTGACCTTTATGTTTCTGGTAAACATGTTGGCGGCAATAATTATTTTGCCAGCACTTTCAACGTTCCTATGGAAAAGAAAAAACTGATTTTCAGCAAAATGAAAGTTTTGCATAAATAATCAAGAAAATGGCCGAAAGGCCATTTTCTATTTATGGCACCTGAATATTAAATTAACCTTGATTAACAAACGCTTAATAATTGGTACTTTTACTCTAAAAAAGTTCTCGCAAAACCTTAATTTTCTTAATAGAATTCGCCCCCGTAGTCTATCCTAATAACTAACAAATTATTAATTTGGCTTAATGCAAAGAAATGTTTTGTATTTTGTTGTGAAAGTTTAGAACAATAATTACAACATAAGCGATTTTAAATGCCATAACAGTGGTTATCGTTTGTGTAGGTTAATAAACCTTTCGCCTATTTGAGGGTAATATTGATGGCGTCATTAGATAATCACTCATCCGTGCTTTTTACCAACGTTAAAAAGTTGATTCATGAAAAAGTACCTGCCGATACGGCCCCGTTACTTGATCAATTCACGTCGTTATTTTACAAAAATTTGTCAGCTGACGATTTAGCTGGTCGAAACGAAAGCGACGTTTATGGTGCAACACTGAGTTTGTGGAAAGCCTTAAACTCTCGTGAAGACGATAAAGCGTTTATTCGCGTACTTAACCCTGAAGTGTCAAAAAATGGTTGGAAATCAAGCCATACCGTCGTTGAAATCATTTTGAAAGACACGCCATTTCTAGTCGACTCGACTCGAATTGCATTGAACCGCTTAGGTTTATCGCCACATTTAATTGTCAATTGCCCGATTAATATCGTACGCGATTACAACGGTCAGGTATCGGCGTTAGGCGATGCCTCTAAATCGTTAAAAGACAGTATCACTGAAACCGTCTTTTTCATCGAAATTGACCGCCTTACCGCACAAGAGCAAATTGATACCCTTACCGCTGAATTAGCGTCAGTATACAAAGACGTGTTATCAACGGTACATGATTGGCAGGCATTGACCGGAAAGTTCAAAGATTCGATTAAAGGCTTAAGCAAATCGAAAAAGTTTGTTGATGCTGTCGACTTCAAAGAAAGCAAAGAATTTTTAGAATGGTTGTTGAATAACAACTTTACCTTTATGGGCTACCGTCATTACACGGTGCAAGAGGTACAGGGTGACGTTGCATTGCAAGCCGACTATGATTCGAGCCTTGGCTTAATGCGTGATGCCGATGAAAGCAACGGTGTACGCATGGTGAATAGTTTGCCTGAGCAAGCGAGAGAGATGGCGCTTGGCAACAACATATTGATATTAACCAAAACCAACAGCAAATCACGCGTGCATCGTCCGGCGCACATGGATTATATCGGTATTAAACGATTTGACGACAAAGGCAATGTGGTCGCCGAAGAGCGCTACCTAGGTTTGTTTGGCAGTGCGTTTTACAATGACAGCGCGCTTAATTTGCCGATTATCCGTCATAAAGTGCAACGTGTGTGTGATGACTCAGGATTCGCCCCTGGCTCGCACGCATTTAAAACATTAATCAACATACTTGAAACCTATCCTCGCGATGAGATTTTGCAATCAACTGAAGAAGAGTTGGTGCAAACCGTTAAGGGCGTGTTGCAAATGCAAGAGCGCGACGTTACCGGATTATTTGTGCGTCGTGATGTATTTGACCGTTTTTACTCGTGCATGGTCTACGTGCCGCGTGAACGTTATAACACCCAATTAAGAATTGATACGCAAAAAGTATTACAAGATGCCTTTGGTAGTGAACATGAAGTTGAGTTCAATACTTTCTTCTCTGAATCTGTCCAGGCTCGTACTCACTACATTGTCCGTGTGGACTCAACCAAAGCAGATATCAACGTGAAAGAAATCGAACGTAACCTAAATGAAGCCGCCCGTAGTTGGGATGACAAATTTGCCGATGCCCTAAATTCTAATAAGGGTGAAGTTCAGGGTAAAGCGTTGGCACGTAAATATGCCAGCTTCCCACAGGCCTACAAAGACGAAGTCTTACCGGGTACGGCGATTGTTGATATCGACAAGTTAGAAGCGGTGAGCGATGACAGTCCACTTGAGATGTTGTTTTATCAACCGTTGGAAGAAAAAGCGGACAGTCGTTTTGTTAAGCTGAAATTATTCCACAAAGGTGAGCCACTACATTTATCCGATGTGTTGCCGATGTTAGAGAACTTCGGTTTGCGCGTTATTGGCGAAAGCCCATACATGGTGCGCAGTAACGACGGCGAGATGTGTTGGATCCTAGATTTCTCTATGTTACTGACCGGCAATAAAGCATTTAATCTTGAACAGGTGCAAACCTTGTTCCAAAACGCTTTTGCTAAAGTGTGGCATGGCGAGTTAGAAGATGACGGCTTTAATAAGTTGATCCTAGGCGCAGGCCTTGCAGGTCGTCAGGTTTCAATCTTACGTGCTTATGCGAAATATCAGCAGCAAATTGGCAGCACCTTCTCGCAAACGTATATTGAATCAACGTTTACGCGTTATCCAAACTTTGCCGAACTTTTGGTTAATTTGTTCCAAATGAAGTTTGATCCAAAAGCGAAAACATCAGACAAAGCCATTCAAAAGGTGTTGGACACCATTGAAGCATCGCTTGATTCGGTGGCCAGTTTAGATGACGATCGTATCATTCGTCGTTATGTTGAAATCATCAACGCGACCATGCGTACCAACTACTTCCAAGCAAATGCTGAAGGCCAAGATAAGTCATACGTATCATTTAAGCTCATGCCTGAATTGATCCCTGAGATGCCAAAGCCGTTGCCGAAATTTGAAATTTTTGTTTATTCACCGCAAGTCGAAGGTGTGCACCTTCGTGGTGGCAAAGTCGCTCGTGGTGGTTTGCGTTGGTCAGACCGACGCGAAGACTTCCGTACCGAAGTACTTGGCTTGGTGAAAGCACAACAGGTTAAGAATACGGTTATCGTGCCTGTGGGGGCGAAAGGTGGTTTCTATTGTAAACAGTTACCGGTAGGTGGAACTCGTCAAGAAATCTTTGAAGCAGGTCGTGAATGTTATAAAACCTTTATTCGTGCGTTATTAGACATCACAGACAATATCGTCGGTGGTGAAGTGGTTCATCCAGAGTCAGTGGTACGTTTAGATGAAGACGACACCTACTTAGTTGTTGCCGCTGATAAGGGCACCGCGACATTCTCTGACACCGCCAATGCCATTGCCGACGATTACGGTTTTTGGTTAGGTGATGCATTCGCATCCGGTGGCTCGGTTGGTTACGACCACAAGAAGATGGGTATTACTGCTAAAGGCGCTTGGGAGTCAGTTAAACGTCACTTCCGTGAAATTGGCATAGATTGTCAAAGCACTGACTTTTCGGTATTAGCAGTCGGCGATATGGGCGGCGACGTGTTTGGTAACGGTATGCTGTTATCAAAACACATATGTTTGCAGGTTGCCTTTAACCACATGCACATCTTCATCGACCCAACACCAGATTCCGCGTCAACGTATGTTGAGCGTCAACGATTATTCGATCTGCCAGGTTCAAGCTGGGATGATTACAATCGTGAATTGATTTCTGAAGGCGGCGGTATTTTCTCTCGCGCTGAAAAGTCGATTAAATTGTCTGCGCAAATGAAACAAATGCTGGGCACCAAAAAAGCCTCAATGTCACCAAATGAGCTGATTCAAATGGCTCTTAAGATGAAGGTCGACTTGATCTGGAACGGTGGTATCGGTACCTACATTAAAGCGTCAAGCGAAAGCCATGCTGAGGTTGGTGATCGAGCCAATGACGTGTTGCGTGTTGATGGTAAAGAAGTACAAGCAAAAATCATTGGTGAAGGTGGTAACTTAGGTTGTACTCAACTAGGTCGTATGGAATATACCCGCAGTGGCGGACGTATGAATACCGATTTTGTTGATAACGTTGGTGGTGTTGATTGTTCGGATAACGAAGTTAACATCAAAATTCTACTTAATACCCTTGTCGCCAACGGTGATTTGACCATAAAGCAACGCAATAAGTTGCTTTATGATATGACCGAAGAAGTTGAAGAAATTGTGCTTGAAGATTGTTATCACCAAACTCACTCGATTTCGATTTCTCAATCCCGCGGTGCCAACAAACTGAAAGAGCAACAACGTTTTATTCATCATCTAGAGCGTCAAGGTAAGCTTGACCGCGCATTGGAATTTATTCCAACCGATGAAGAGATCATTGAACGTATGGCGAGAAATCGCGGCTTAACTCGACCTGAGCTTTCAGTACTCGTTGCTTACGGTAAAATGGTATTGAAAGAAGAGTTGGTGGTTGAAGAAATCACCAATGATCCATATTTAGGTAAACTGTTAATCACCGCATTCCCTAAGCAATTGCAAGATGCCTACAAGAGTGAGATGCAATCGCATCCATTGCGCGCCGAAATCATTGCCACTCGATTGGCAAATGACTTGTGTAACTACATGGGCTCTAACTTTGTTATTCGTATGCGAGAAGAGACCGGTTCACCTGTGGCCGAAGTTGCTAAGTGTTATACCATCGCCAGCGAAATTTTTGAGTTACAAGATATTTGGCAACAAATTACCGAACTTGATAACAAGATTGATGCTGATGTACAAACAGAGATGTTGTTCCAGTTGCGTCGTAACGTCCGCCGTGCAACGCGTTGGTTACTGCGTCATCGCAATAAGGCACTTACTATTGAGCAGTCAATCGACTTCTTTGCACCGACCTTTAAGGTGCTAACAACGAAATTGGATAAATTCCAAGATCCGAAAGAAGCGAAAGGCTTGCACGACTTTAAAGACAGTTTGAAGCAGAAAAAAGTACCGGCGAAAATTGCCGAGCGTATATCACAATTGTCGACCTTGTTCTCGACCATGGATATTGCTCAAGTAGCGTGTCAAGACCAGCGCGATATTGATTTGGTCGCCAAGCTATACTACAACATTGGTGTTCGCTTAGACTTGCATTGGTTCCTTGACCAAATTACCAAGCAACCTGTCGATAATCACTGGCAAGCACTAGCCAGAGCGTCATTCCGTGAAGAGCTTGATTGGCAACAACGTGCATTAACCACGGCAATTTTGCGTCTAAACCCAGACAGCAATGACATTGAAGCGATGATCAATAACTGGATCGAAAGTTGTGATCAACCGTTAGAGCGCTGGCGTCAAGTGTTGGCTGACTTTAGAACCAGCAAAACTCACGAATTTGCTAAGTTCTCAGTCGCGTTACGTGAATTGATGATGTTGTCACATCACAATGATCATAATGTAAGTTAACCAAGTAACTTGATGTAATGCTGGTTTTGCTCAGCATCAAATAATGGTAAACTCCCCGCGCGTCGGGGAGTTTTTGTATCTAATCCCCTAACATTTAATGCTTTTTACTACAGAATCGGAACATCATGCTTTATTCATTTGCACGTAACCTTTTATTTAAAATGAGCCCAGAACAGGCTCATGACTTCACCATTAATATGATGAAAATGCCTGCAGCGTTTGCCATGAAAGGCTTATACGGTGCCAAGGTTAAAAACAAACCGGTTAATGTGATGGGAATCGAATTCCCTAATCCGGTTGGTCTTGCCGCAGGTTTGGATAAAAACGGCGAGTGTATCAATGGTTTTTCTGCACTTGGTTTTGGTTTTGTTGAAGTGGGTACGGTGACCCCGCGCCCGCAACCGGGTAACCCTAAGCCTCGTATCTTTCGCCTACCACAAGCTGATGCTGTTATTAACCGTATGGGGTTCAATAATCACGGTGTTGATTATTTAGTTGAACAGGTTAAACGCGCCAATTTTAAAGGCGTGTTGGGTATCAATATCGGTAAAAACAAAGATACCCCAGAAGAAAATGCTAAAGACGATTACATTCATTGCATGCGCAAGGTGTATGCTTATGCGACGTACATTACTGTAAATATCTCTTCACCGAACACGCCGGGTCTTCGCGATCTACAGTACGGTGACGCGCTAAATACGTTATTGTCGGCGTTAAAAGCAGAGCAAACCAGTTTGGCTGAACAACATGGCAAATACGTACCTGTTGCGGTTAAAATTGCTCCTGATTCTACAGAAGAAGAAATCAATGGTATCGCTGAATGCTTATTGGCTAACAATATCGATGCGGTAATTGCCACGAATACGACATTAAGCCGAGAAGGTGTTGAAGGCCTTGAACACGGTGATGAAATGGGCGGCTTAAGCGGCCTGCCAGTACAAAAGAAAAGTACTGAAGTTATTGGAATGCTCGCCAAAGCCCTAGACGGTAAGATGCCAATTATTGGTGTCGGTGGTATTAACAGCGCGGCATCGGCGAAAGAAAAATTAGCGGCTGGTGCCAGCCTAGTGCAAATTTATACAGGCTTTATTTACGAAGGCCCTGGCTTGATTAAAGATATTGTCGACAGTCTTTAATGGCCCATTTATTCCAAGATTAAATGGAATAGATTAAAGGGAATAGATTTAAATGAATAGATAAAAGGAGCTCAATGAGCTCCTTTTTTGTTGCTTAATTTGTATTTACCAGAGGGCGTATTGAGCACCTTAAAACACCCAACAGTAGTCAACGACTAAGAGTTAATTAAAACTCAGCGGCCACTTTGAAACTTAACACCTTCTGAGTAATCGGGTGTTTGATTTGTAAATATTCGGCATGTAAACGCAGTCTATCGGCTTTAGTACCATAGTGTTCGTCGCCTACAATCGCCATATTTAAACCTTGCGGATGGGCACAGTGCACACGTAATTGGTGGGTGCGTCCGGTTTTAGGGTACATGGATAAGCGTGTTGTCGTTGCCGTGCGTTGCATCACTTTGTAAATGGTGTGGGCAGGCTTGCCGGTATCAAAGCACACTTTTTGTCTTGGTCTATCATCAATGTCTAGTGTCAGCGGTAGGGTTATTTCACCTTCGTCAGCCTCGACTATGCCGGTGACCTCGGCAATATAGTTTTTATTAACACTGCGTTCGACAAACTGGCGTTGCAGTGCTTTGTTGGCACGACTGGTTAACGCCAATACCATTAAGCCTGAGGTCGACATATCTAAGCGATGAACGATCAAGGGGCCGGTCGCTTGTGGGTATTGCCGTTTAATGCGCGAATAGACCGAGTCATCAATGTTTTTGCCCGGTACACTGAGCAAGCCCGATGGCTTATTGACAACAACCATATCATTGTCTTCGTAGACGATAGCCAGGTGCTTATCTTTGCCTGGGTTAATCAACAAAGGGTTCTCATCTAAGGCCAAGCCTTCGAGCATGTGGCCAAGTATTGGTTGGCATTTGCTATAACACGATGGGTAATAGTGCTTGTGTCGTCTTATTTCTGATTTTGGCGAACGGCCCCACCAAAATTCAGCCATACAGATAGGCGCGAGTGCCTGTTCAAAGGCGTATTGCAACAGTTTTGGCGCAGCACATTCGCCAGCGCCTGCCGGCGGCACTTTAAACGGTGTTTCAGCAAAAATATCATTGAGATCTTTGCGCTCACCAAGGTTGTTTAAAAATCGATATTGAGAAAATAAGCGTTTTTGCAATCTATTGGAAAGCTTACGACGAGTCTTAGCCAAGGATTGAATCTCCGCCTCAACGCTATCTAAGCTCTGTTGTGTCGCTTGAATACGTTGTTGCCACAACACCTTCAAATCTCGAAGTTTAAGCTTATCGATGACACTGGCTTGGCTGAGTTGCTGTTCAAATGCTAGGTAGTCTTGCTCTGACAACGTTTGTTTGGCTTGTGCTCTTTGTTGTTTACGCTGAGCTTTTCGCTCACTGGCGTCACCTTTAAACTGCGCTAACGCTTTATCAAAGGCTTGATTTTGCTCGCTAACTTGGCGCTGTAATTGGCTATATAAAGGTTGCTGCAGTGCTTGTTTATATTCATTACTTACTTTAGTAATGATGGCCAAATCATCTTTAAAAAAACTGTCTTTAGATAACATATCAAACACAGGTGGCACAAAGCCTGGTAGGGCGTTTGTGTCGGCTACTTTGCCGGAAAAAGCGCTTAAATAGCCAAGTTGGCCTTGTTGATCTTGGACAACCAAAATACCAAACATTTTGCCGACAGCACTGTCCGGATCATCATCAGCATTCAGACCAAAATTATGCTGCCAATTATTGTTTGTTAATAACGTTTGTTGCAATTGCTCAGCGGCTATCTCAGCTAAGGGGTGTGGCTGATAATAAAACGGAAAGGTGAACCGCGCCGGTAATTTAATCGCGCTAACGTCTTGTTGAAATGCATGGAAGCAGTTTGGTTGTTGAGGCATTTTTTAAGAAAAGTAGGCTTTGTCTGTATACGCTTAGTTTATCATTTAAAACAATGTTGAGGTACGGTTTATAAAAAAGACTCCCTAAGGAGCCTTGTTTGTTATGTCTAATTTATGTGTTTACTGGTGTAACCAGGTATTGAACATGTTTTCGACAACTGGCGTGATGCTGAATGTGACCATATAATCCGGGCCAAAGTCTTCATCTTTTTGCACGTAGTAATCAAGATCTAAACCGAATTTCCATGGTCGACCGGCGATGATGGTGGTTTTACTAATCGTAAAGTTAACCGGTAGGGTCAGTTTTTCATCTTCTGCATTGTGGTTGTATTCAATTTTAGGTGCCGAGCCATAAGCCCAACCACCATCACCAATATTGATGTACATTAATTGTGATGAGGTGATACTCATTTCACCGGCTTCTCCTAAATCACCTTCGTCTACACTTTCTAGATGTGAGGTGTAGGCACCAACTAATGTTTTACCTTTGCCTACAAATTTACCGACAAACAACGCCGGACCGACGGCGGTGACTTCACCGGCACCTATATCTGAGTTGCCGATGGGTAATGAGCCAACCATACCATAGGCGAGCAGGTCGGTCGGGTCTTCTGCTTTTGGTGCGTAAACCAAATCAAAGCCTAAATCACCAATGCCGGATTCACCATTGCCATTATCATAAACAATCGGTACCGCAGGGCGGAAAATCACTTTGTCACCATCATCAAGCATAAAAGGCAACGTCGGTTGGAATAGGGTGTGTGAAATCTCACGGCCATCTTCCATCGATTTAAATTGATTTTTAAAGGTTAAACTAGCAAAGGCAGTATTGGGGTTAGCCAATTCTTTTGCCGCATCTTCAGCGCTGACTTCTTTGGCATTAACCTGTGTTGTGGCCAATAAAGGCAACACGGCGATTGCAACCATTGATTTCAAATATTTCATACGTCACCTTGTTCGTGAACCGGTATTTGTTAACAGTGGCGACATATTAAACACTCGATGGGCAAATCACTATATCATTTTACGCCAAGACATTTTTTTACAAGTTGGTGAAAAAGTGTACAAGGTTGGGGCGATATATGGGCAAATGTTAAGGCTTAGATATTGGCGGATTAATAGCACGGGTTTATAAACCCAGCATGCAAGGTCGATACGACAAGAGCGATAACACTAACAATGCAATTTTTTATACTGACTTGGTGACTGACCGGTAGATTTTTGGAAGGCTCGAGAAAAGTTATTATAGTGCGTGTAGTGCAGTTTTTCCGCAACATCCGCTACCGACATCTCGCCTTTCTTTAAGTACAGTTTAGCGCTGCGAATACGCAACATTTCGATGAACTTTCGATAGCTAAGTTGGCGCTGCTGCAAATAACGTTGAATGCTGCGTTCGCTTATGCCGGTGATTAACGCCGCTTGTGGCAGGCTTGGAATATATTCGCGCAAATAAGGGGTTAGTACTAACGTTAGCTCGGCAACAATGTCGTCTTTGCTGGCAATATAATCTGAACGCTTGTCACCACTAATGTAAGGCGCTTGTTGCAATATGCTTTGTTCAACGAATACTCGGTTAGAGCTATGGTTTTGCTCGACGGTGACGTTATTCAGGTATTGATGGTGTCCTAAGTTGTGCACCTTGCTAGTGATACCAACCAGCATTGGCTGCCAATCGCTTTGTGTTAAATAGCGAATCACTTCAATAAAGGTGGCTACCATCAGCTGTTCAAATGAATGCAGTGGCGTATCGGCGTATTGTCGTTGTTCAAAACATAACCAGAGACCATCCGTGTTGGCGTCAGTATATAATTCGGCATTACTGGCTTGATGGTTATTTAACTGGATAAACTGTTCGAGGGTTTGTGCAATGGTGGTGGCGTTATCAGCAGCGTAATTAAGGTATGGCTTGAGGTGACTGATTCTAATCTTTTCAACCAATTCAAAGCCCAAATCCGGTACGCCGGCTTGGTCTTCAATAACGCGAAACATGCGCCGTAAACACGCCCAACTGATCACCACATCCGTTTGTTTTAATGCACTTGCAGGAAACAGTGACTGGCTGCAAGCCTGCTCTATGTCAATATTGTGTTGCTTTAAAATATCGCCAAGAGGTTGCAATACCCAAGATGTCAGAAAGAATATGTTTCGCAAATTTATGCCCTTGTTGCTAATAACTAAAGCATAAATAAAAAAGGCCGCTTTCGCGACCTTTGTTGTAAAACAGCCTAGCTTAGTAGCCTATGTTAGTAACCTAGCTTAGTAGCCTTCGTTATGTACACTACTGACGGCGCGACCTGATGGATCGGCCATGTTTTGGAATGCTTCATCCCAGGCCAAGGCAGCTTCTGTTGAACAGGCGACGGACTTACCACCTGGCACACACTCTGCCGCTGACGCTAATGGGAAATGCTCTTCAAAGATGCGACGATAGAAGTAGGCTTCTTTACTCTCTGGGGTGTTATGCGGAAACTTAAACGCCGCATTTGCCAGTTGTTGATCGCTGACTTCTTGTTCAACTAACTCTTTTAAACTGTCAATCCAATTGTAGCCAACGCCGTCTGAAAACTGTTCTTTTTGACGCCACAAGATTTCTTCAGGTAAGTATCCTTCAAATGCGCTACGCAACACATGCTTTTCAATGCGTCCGTTCTTACACATTTTATCTTCTGGGTCGATACGCATCGCCGTATCAAGAAAGTTTTTATCTAGAAATGGTACACGCGCTTCAATACCCCAAGCGGACATTGCTTTGTTGGCTCGAAGGCAATCAAACATATGCAATTTGTCTAATTTGCGCACCAATTCTTCATGAAACTCTTTGGCATTAGGCGCTTTGTGGAAATATAAGTAACCACCAAAAATTTCATCAGCACCTTCACCTGAAAGCACCATTTTAATGCCCATGGCTTTTATTTTACGTGCCATCAAATACATTGGTGTTGAGGCACGAACCGTGGTGACATCATAGGTCTCGAGGTGATAGATAACCTCTTTAATGGCATCAAGGCCATCTTGTACGGTAAAGGTAACACTGTGATGAATGGTACCAATTGCATCGGCAACTTTTTGCGCAGCAACCAAGTCTGGTGAGCCTTCAAGACCACAAGCAAACGAATGCAGTTTTGGCCACCAAGCTTCTGATAAATCATTCTCTTCAACGCGTCGCGCGGCGAACTTTTGCGTGATGGCAGAAATCAAAGACGAATCTAAACCGCCAGACAATAATACGCCATAAGGTACATCGGTCATTAGGTGACTTTTTACCGAAGACTCTAAAGACTCACGCAATTTATCAATGTCGGTACTGTTGTTTTCGATGGCAGAAAACTCCTGCCAATCACGTTGATAATATGGCTTGATCTCGCCTTCTTTGCTGCATAGGTAGTGACCCGGTGGAAATTCGCTTACCGATTTACACACCGGCGTTAAGGCTTTCATTTCCGATGCAACATAAAAGTTTCCGTGTTCATCATGCCCGGTATACAACGGAATAATGCCGATATGATCTCGTGCGATAAGGTAACTGTTGTCATCTTCATTATAAAGACAAAAGGCAAACATGCCCTCAAGTTGGTCGATAAAGCTAGCACCAAACTCTTGATATAACGGCAGAATCACCTCGCAATCAGATTTCGTTTGAAATTGATAGTCGACGGTAAGGGCATGTTCAAGGTTGTTATGGTTGTAGATTTCACCATTAACGGCTAGCACGTGATTTCGATTTTGGTTGTATAAAGGTTGTGCGCCATTTTCGGTATCTACAATGGCCAGGCGCTCGTGCACCAAAACCGCATTGTCGTTTGCATAAACACCCGACCAATCAGGTCCACGGTGACGAAGAAGTCTTGACAGTTCAATCGCTTGCGAACGCAAACTGGTCGCATCGGATTGAATGTCCAAAATACAAAATATTGAACACATAGTGTTGTTTCCTTTGGGGGCAGCCCCGGTTAACCAAAATCGAAATTAATAACGCTGATTTAACAGTGATACACCTTTATACAAATGTCTAAGGAAACCGCCTTAATGGCTATGATCTTTCCTAACACCCATAAAAAAAGCATGAGAATAAACTTCTCATGCTTTTAAATTGTGCTATTTACATTTAAAAATCAATAGCCATTCGCTATAAATTAGAATATTTATTCCAATTCATGACAAATTAAACAGTTTAATGCATAGCCATTACTGTTTGTTTACCGGTTGTTGACGCTGGAATTCACTTGTTGCTGACCATTGTGGCCAATCTTGTGAGTTAGCTAATTGATAAATAATATCAAAATGTACCTTGGCATCATCCACCGCACCGTTTAGATCCCACTCTGGGTTATATTCATCACAGGTTTGGTGATAACAAGCGCGCATTTTAGGTAAAATTTTCTTACGGTATGCTGCGACGTCACTATTTAGAGGTTCGCTGCCACCGCCCGCGTACAATGCTGGCACACCAACTTTAGCAAAGTTAAAGTGATCAGAACGGTAATAGCTGCCTGCTGCAGGGTTAGACTCTTTAACTAAGTTACGTTTTTGTTTTAATGCTGCTGTTTTTAGGTATTTTTCAAGTTCAGACTTACCTAAACCGCGAACTTCCAAGTCTTTTACTGGACCTAAAATGTTCATGCTGTCGATGTTCAACACGCCAACGGTATCTGCTAGGGCATAGATTGGGTTTTCCGCATAGTATTTCGAACCCAGCAAACCTTGCTCTTCAGCGGTGGTCGCAACAACGGTAATTGAACGCTCTGGGCGTTGATCTAGTGATGCTAACGCTTTCGCAATTTCAATGATGCCACTGATACCGGTTGCGTTATCGTGAGCACCGTTATAGATGGTGTCGCCTTCGGTTTCTTCACTTGTGCCAATATGATCCCAGTGACCGGTAAGCAGTATTTGCTCGGTAGGGCGTTTAGAACCCGGTAACGTAGCGACAAAGTTATGCGATGTCGAATTCTTGATGGTGCTTTTTACCGTCGCTGACGCGGTTAAACCAAGGGATTTATTGATTGGCCCTTGCATTGCCTTGTTCTTGTACGTGGTAAAATCAAGTCCCGCTTGTTTAAACAGGTCACGGGTGGCATCCAGTGTTAACCAACCTTCAATTTGTACGCGATCTTTGTTGCCATCTTTGTCGAATAATACGTATTGTGGGCCAGTCCAGCCATTAGTCACTACCGACCAAGGGTACGATGCTGGTGCGGTTTCGTGCACAATAATAGCCGCAGCTGCGCCTTGGCGACTGGCTTCTTCATATTTATACGTCCAACGACCATAGTAGGTCATGGCACTGCCGGTAAACAGACTCGGAATTTGTGAAGCATAACCTGGATCGTTGACCAACATCACCACGGTTTTGCCTTTAACGTCTAAGCCTTCATAGTCGTTCCATTTGTACTCTGGCGCATTGATACCATAGCCAACGAAGACAATTTCGCTGTCTTTGATTTGTTCAAATTTACTGACTCGAGAGGTACCAAGCACCATATCACGTTCATATTTAAACTCAGCGGATTGACCATTACCAGCAACGCTTAAGCTCATCTCTGGAGAAGCGGTGATTTCAGATAATTCTACAGGTTGCAGAAAGCTGCCGTTGTTACCTGGCTGCCAACCGGCTTTTTTAAATTGTTTGGTTAAGTAGTCCAGTACCAGTTTCTCTCCTTTTGACGTCGGTAAGCGACCTTCAAATTCATCAGATGAAATGGTTTTTATATGTTGGTGTAGGGATTTTTCGGAAATATCGTTGTAAGCGCGTTCGAATGACTTAGCGTTAGCAGCAGAGCTAGCCAAAACACCAGCGCCAAACGCCATCATCATTATTTTATTTAGTTTCATAGCATTCCTGACGATTGCAAAAAGTGTGACTAAATGTAACGTGTCATGCAACTGAAATAAAGTATTGGTTACAAATAATTACCTGAATATGTCGTTATTGATTGCCATGTGTTAAAACACGTTTACAATTAATTAACAAGACAACAAAAAATCCTCCCCCAATGGTAAAAGGAACTTCATGATTTCAGTAGAAAATCTGAGCAAATGCTTTGTCACAAAAGCAAAGAAATCGCTGGATTCGAATAAGGTCGACCCAAGAGACCACGGCAACCTGTTTTACGCTCTAAAAGACGTTAGTTTTCACTGTGGAAAAGGTGAAGTGCTTGGCTTGCTGGGGCCTAATGGGGCCGGCAAAACAACAGCGCTTCGAATCTTATCCACCGCATTAAAACCCGATTCAGGTCAAGTTATCGTCAATGACGTCGACGTGTTAAAAAAACCTTTAGTAGCAAAAGAAAAAATTGGCTTTTTATCGGGTAAAACCGGTTTATATGGGCGCCTTACGGCGCGTGAAAACATTGAGTTTTTTGCACGTTTACATGGCGTCAATGATGAATTTTTAAAAAACGACGCAGAACGCATCTACGAAAACTTAGCGATTACCGCCTATTTGGATCGCCGAGTTGAACACCTGTCGACGGGCATGCAACAGAAAGTATCGATAGCTCGCGCAGTGATCCATGAGCCAGAGGTGGTCGTCTTAGATGAGCCGACGACCGGCTTAGATATTATGGCCACAGAAACGATTATGGAATTTGTGCAATACATTCGCAGTCAGGGCACCGCGGTTATCTTTTCGACCCATCACCTAGATGAAATCGCTTTATTGGCTGATCGAGTCTCGGTTATTTTTCAGGGCAATTCATGTTTCGACGGAACCGTCGACGATTTTCAACAGCATGCTGATGATCTTGACTTACGTAAAGCATTTATGAATGTATTAAGGGAGGCAAGCTAATGTGGCAAGTCTTTATAAAAGAGCTTATTGAGCTGCTGCGAGATAAGAAAACCTTGTTTTTTATCATTGCGCTACCCTTGGTTATCTTTCCGGTTATTTTTGCTTTAATGGGTTTTTTAGGCGCCAAAGCCGCGATTACGCAAAGTGAAAAAATCGTCAAATACGTCATCGTTAATGAAGAGGCGGCACCGGATTTTGCCAACGTATTGTTTTACCACAATGATTTTAAAAAGGTTGATGTCGAGGTTAGCGATGAAGCATCGTATATAAAAGCGATCAAAGATGAGCAAGTTGATTTGGTGATTGTTCTCGATCCGGAATTTAATAAACATCAAAACGCCTCAGAAAAATCGACTTGGAAAATATTTTTTAATGGCTCAAAAGTCATTGGCGGCAGTCGCATTAAGCTTGAAGATGCGATGGATCGCTATGCCGAAGACTTGCAACAAGAAATGTTCAGCCAATTAGGCTTAAGCCGCGAACAATTTGACGTATTCAAGCAACCAATTGTTTTAGAAGAGGTTGACACCGCAGATGAACGAGAGAGCTTTGGTGAACAGCTTGGTGGCTTTATTCCCTATTTGTTGATCCCATTATGTTTAACAGGGGCAATGTACCCAGCCATTGATGTTGGTGCCGGCGAGAAAGAGCGGGGCACCATTGAAACCTTATTGTTAACACCGGTATCGCGTTTTTCATTAGTGTTTGGCAAATTTCTTTGTATTTTAACCACCGCGATTATGACCGCAGTGATAACCATATTATCCATGGTGTTTTGGACCTTTTTGGTTGGCCGTGTGTTTAGTGTTGATGAAGTCGCACAGGTACTTGCTGCGGTTGGCTTTTTTGAATTTATCATGGTGATTTTATTGCTGATCCCTGTCTGTTCAATATTTGCCGCCTTGCTATTGGCCATATCCATTTATGCGAGCAGTTATAAAGAAGCACAAAATTACATGGGGCCACTGACCGTTCTGGTGATATTTCCGGTCATCGTTGGCATGACCCCAGGTATCAATCTTGATGGTGTGTGGGCATTAGTGCCGATTTCTAATGTCGCCTTAGCCATTAAAGAATTGCTCAAAGGTACGATGGATTTTGCCTATATGGTGCCCATCTTTGCCTCGACTGGTATTTTCGCCTTTGCCTCCCTCGCTTTTTGTGTTTATTGGTTTAATAAAGAGTCGGTATTATTTCGCTAAACAGCTGATTTTGTATTGTTATGTAATTAAATAACGGCTTTTTATAAAAAAACTTCGATAAATCGAAAAAATATGCCACAAGCCCCTATATAAGCGACAATTTTTTGCGTAGAATTGTCGCTTTTCTATTTTAGTCTTTTGGTCCAAAAATCTTCCGCATTTCGCTGTTGAACAGAGGCCACATACTCGCGATTGACGTCGCCCGAGGGGAATATGAATTTAGACGATATCATCTTGCAAGCCGAGCAAGCAGTTCAAGCTGCTAGCGATCCGGCTGCGTTGGATCAGGTCAGGGTAGAATTCCTTGGCAAAAAAGGTTTGCTAACTGAGCAATTAAAAGGCCTAGGTAAACTAAGCGCTGAAGAGCGCCCTAAAGCTGGCCAAGCAATTAACGTTGCCAAGCAGCAAGTACAAAAGCTGATATTTGCTCGTGGCGAATTGCTAAGAGAAGAGCAAATCAAAGCGAAACTTGCCAGTGAAGCCATTGATGTAACCCTTCCAGGTAATACCATGGAAGAGGGTGGCTTGCATCCGGTCACGAAAACGATTGAACGTATTCAAACGTTTTTTGGTGAGCTTGGTTTTGCCGTTGCTACGGGTCCGGAAATTGAAGATGATTTCCATAACTTTGATGCATTAAATATTCCTGCGCATCATCCTGCTCGTGCTGATCATGATACCTTTTATTTCAATCCAAAATTGGTGTTGCGTACGCAAACATCTGGCGTACAAATTCGCACCATGGAAAATGAAAAGCCACCATTGAGAATCATCTCTCCAGGCCGTGTTTATCGTAACGATTACGATCAAACGCATACGCCAATGTTCCACCAAGTGGAAGGTTTGATGGTTGATAAAAATGTTAGCTTCACTCATCTAAAAGGTATATTGCACGACTTTTTGCATAACTTTTTCGAAGAAGATTTAGAAATTCGCTTCCGTCCGTCATACTTCCCATTCACTGAGCCTTCAGCAGAAGTTGATGTTAAAGGCAAAAACGGTAAGTGGTTAGAAGTATTAGGCTGCGGCATGGTGCATCCAAATGTATTGCGCAGTGTTGGTATCGATCCTGAAGAATACACTGGCTTTGCCTTTGGTATGGGTGTTGAACGATTGAGCATGTTACGTTACGGCGTAACCGATTTACGTTCATTCTTTGAAAACGATCTTCGTTTCTTAAAACAGTTCAAGTAGGAAGGCCCATAACATGAAATTTAGTGAATCTTGGTTACGAGAGTGGGTTAATCCTGAGATCTCTTCGGAAGAATTAGCACATCAAATCACCATGGCAGGTTTGGAAGTCGACGGTGTTGATCCGGTTGCTGGCGAGTTTACCAATGTCGTTGTTGGTGAAGTTGTTGAATGTGGCCAGCATCCCGATGCTGATAAATTACAAGTCACCAAAGTCAATGTTGGCGATGAAGTCGTTGATATCGTCTGTGGTGCAAAAAATTGTCGTCTTGGTTTAAAAGTAGCTGTTGCCAAAGTTGGCGCAGTATTACCAGGTAATTTTAAGATTAAAAAAGCCAAACTACGTGGTGTACCGTCGCACGGTATGTTGTGTAGTGAGTCTGAGTTAGGTTTAGCTGACAGCGCTGACGGTATTATTGAACTACCGCAAGATGCGCCGGTTGGCACCTGTGTTCGCGAATACCTTGATCTAAACGATGTGACCATCGATGTGGATCTTACCGCTAACCGCGGTGATTGTTTAGGCATTAAAGGCTTGGCTCGCGAAGTCGGCGTACTGAATAACTTAGCGGTTAACGAAGTTGAAATAAGCGACAACGTACCAAGTATTGATGATAGTTTACCGGTTGATATTGACGCCGGCGAAGCGTGCCCTCGTTATCTTGCTCGAGTCATTAAAAACGTCAATGTAAACGCAGCAACACCACTTTGGATGGTTGAAAAATTACGCCGCTGTGGCGTTCGTTCAATCGATCCTGTGGTTGATGTGACGAACTACGTTTTATTAGAACTTGGCCATCCTATGCACGCCTTTGACTTGGCGGCATTAGACGGCGGTATTAAAGTTCGCTTTGCCAATAAAGATGAAAAACTAACCTTGCTTGATGGCAATGAAGTTACCTTGTCAGAACAAACCTTGGTCATCGCGGATCATCAAAAAGCCGTTGCAATGGCGGGTATCTTTGGTGGCTTGAAATCCGGTGTTACCGCCGAGAGTAAAGACATCCTGTTAGAAAGTGCATTCTTTGCGCCGTTAGCTATTTTAGGTAAAGCACGTCAATACGGTTTGCATACAGATGCCTCTCACCGTTACGAGCGTGGTGTTGATCCACAATTACAACGCCAAGCAATGGAACGTGCGACAACGTTATTGCTTGATATCGTCGGTGGTAACGCCGGTCCTATCGTTGAAGCGGTTAGCGAACAACATATTCCTGCGTCACGTACAGTCACCTTACGTCGTAATAAGCTGGATTCTCGTATTGGTATTCACATTGATACCGACACGGTTACTGAAATCCTTGAGCGCTTAGGTATGACGGTAAGTTTTGCCGATGACCTTTGGACCACACAGGTACCAGCGTATCGTTTTGATATTTCTATCGAAGAAGACTTAACCGAAGAAGTCGCTCGTGTATTTGGTTACAACAACATTCCAAACGTGTCTCCGACGGCAAGTTTGCAGATGCGTAACCATAAAGAAGCGAAACTTAGTATTGCTAAATTCCGCAATGCGCTGGTAAATCGTGGTTATCAAGAAGCGATAACCTATTCATTTGTTGATCCTAAGGTGCAAGAACAGTTACACCCAGGTGAAGAGGTGATGACCTTACCACATCCTATTTCGTCAGAGATGTCGGTAATGCGTTTGAGCTTGTGGACAGGCTTGTTGCAGTCGGTGGTTTATAACCAAAACCGTCAGCAATCTCGTGTTCGTTTGTTTGAAGCCGGTTTGCGATTCGTTCCAGATGCTAGCGCTGAAAATGGTGTGCGCCAAGAACCTATGCTAGCGGGTGTTATCAGCGGCCTAAAATACGGTGAACACTGGAACCTAGATAAAACCAATGTTGATTTCTTTGATGCCAAAGGTGATGTTGAAGCCTTACTTGCATTGACGGGGTTTGCTAATGACTACCAGTTTGCGCCAGCAGATATTGCTGCTTTGCATCCGGGTCAAACCGCCGCAATCTATCGTAATGATACGTTAGTTGGTTATGTTGGTGCAGTTCATCCAGAGCTAGAACGCAAGCTAGGACTTAACGGCAGAACATTGGTATTTGAGTTATTGCAGAGCGAAATATTGACGCAAAAAATCTCAGAAGCCGGTGAAATTTCCAAGTTCCCTGCGAACCGTCGTGATATTGCCGTAATTGTTGAAGAACAAGTTAATGCGAAAAATGTGCTACAACTTATTGAAAAGGTTGGCACAAATCATTTAGTTAGCCTAGAATTATTTGATGTATACCAAGGGAAAGGTATCGACCCTGGTTTCAAGAGCTTAGCAATCGCCTTAACACTACAAGATAGTAGTCGCACTCTTGAAGAAAAAGACATTTCAGATGTCGTAACCAAGGTTGTTGATGCCCTTAAGAGCGAATTTAACGCAACATTGAGAGACTAACAATATGGCGCTAACGAAAGCAGAAGTCGCAGAACATCTATATGAAGAAATTGGCCTAAGCAAGCGTGATGCAAAGCAATTGGTTGAAGACTTTTTTGAGGAGATTCGAGCAAGTCTTGAGACTGGCGAACAGGTAAAATTGTCGGGCTTTGGCAATTTTGATTTGCGTGTCAAAAATGAGCGTCCGGGTCGTAATCCTAAAACTGGTGAAGATATTCCAATTTCCGCTCGTAAAGTTGTTACCTTCAGACCGGGACAAAAACTTAAGTCCCGTGTTGAGCAAGCAAACAACGATTAAGCTTGAATTAGCATGATAACCATTAAAAAAAGGCTGCAGTTGCAGCCTTTTTTATTATCCTTTTTTCAAGGGGTCAGAACAGTTGAAATTTCAACTGTTCTGACCCCTTGAAAGGTTAACGAAAACCGTCGTTAATATTCGCTAGAACCCGTTGTCCGGGGCAGAGAATATCTTGCTTCACTTGATTTAACGAGGTTTCGGTCGTTTCATTTAATTCGTGAAACGAACGGCTCGTCGGATCGACATACAACAGACCTGTCAATATTTCACCGCGTTGTTTATGCTCTTCGACATCGATGATCGCTTTCATCCGATTGGACGTGTCGTAATCGGCATCAAGTTTATTGATGCGCATAATCGAACCATCATGCAAACATATATCTTCAAAGCGACCAGCAGGGATCTCCTTGGTTATTTCTTCTTTAATCGGTACATAATCGGTAATCGCGCCGGTGGTGATATGATCTTGTACATAATCATATGAGCGGGTCGAGTCGGGATGGTTATTAAAGGTCACACAGGGCGAAATAATGTCGATAAACGCAAACCCTTTGTGCGACATCGCGGCTTTGATGATTGGCACCAACTGGGCTTTATCACCAGAAAAACAACGGGCTACAAACGATGCACCGAGTTGCAAAGCCATGGTACATAAATCAATGTCATTAAATAGGCTTATTTCACCGGCTTTGTTTTTAACCCCTTTATCTGAGGTGGCTGCCAATTGCCCTTTGGTTAGACCATAAACACCATTGTTAGCAACCATATAGACCATGTCTAATTGCCGGCGCACCACATGAGCAAATTGTCCAAGGCCGATAGAGGCGCTATCGCCATCGCCAGACATAGCCAAGTATTTGAGGTTTTTATTGGCCATATTAGCGCCCGTGGTTACCGACGGCATACGTCCGTGTACGGTATTGAATCCATGGGAGTTATTCAAAAAATAATTTGGCGCTTTTGAAGAACAGCCAATGCCCGACATTTTGACAATATGATGTGGTTCAATAGACAATTCATGGCAGGCATGAACTATGGCGGATGAAATTGAGTCATGGCCACAACCGGCGCAGAGTGTTGAAATAGCGCCTTCGTAATCACGGTAAGTTAAACCCAATTCGTTTTTAGGTAACGCTTTATGGTGAAATTTCGATTTGGCAAAACTCATTAGATCACCTCCTGCTGTTGTTGGTCCATTTGTGCTTGAACGCCGTCAACGATGGCATCCGCTGTTACCGCTAAGCCATCAAAATTTAAAATGCTGTCGAGCTGACTTGGGTTAATTTCCAGTTCAGTAATGAGCAAACTGCGCATTTGCCCATCGCGATTTTGCTCAATAACAAATACCTGTTCGTGATGATCGACGAAGTCTTTTATTTCATCGCCAAAAGGGAAGGCCAAGATACGCATTAAATCAACGGGAATGCCTTGTTGTTGCAGCATAAAACGTGCCTCGTTAATCGCTTGCGACGTCGTACCGTAGTAAACCAAACCAACTTTTGTATTTTGTAAGCCTTTGGATATTTCCGCTTTTGGCAAGTAGTGCTTGGCGGTTTCAAATTTTCGCGTCAGGCGCTCCATGTTTTCAACATAATCCGCAGATTTTTCAGAATATACCGCGTCTTGGTTGCGCGACGTTCCGCGGGTAAAAAATGCGCCTTTATTTGGGTGTGTACCGGCAATTGTTCGATAGCAGATACCGTCTCCGTCGACGTCGCGGTAACGGCCGTATTGCTTCATGTTATCGAGTTCACGAATGCTTAATACCTTACCCAAATCGTATTTCTGTTTGTCGGTCCACTGAAAGGGAGGTGACAGGTGATCGTTCATTCCTAAGTCGAGATCACTCATGATGATAATAGGTGTTTGTAGCCTATCGGCTAAATCAAACGCCATGGCCGATAATTCAAAGCATTCTGCCGGTGAGTCTGGAAACAACAAGACTTGTTTGGTGTCACCGTGTGACGCATACGCACAGGCGGTAATATCAGATTGCTGGGTTCGAGTTGGCATTCCCGTTGACGGGCCGGCACGTTGAATGTTCATCAACACCACTGGGATTTCAGCAAAATAGGCTAGACCTAAAAATTCAGCCATTAATGAAACACCAGGGCCACTGGTTGCGGTAAACGAACGAGCGCCATTAAAGCCACCACCAATAGCCATACCAATTGCGGCTAATTCGTCTTCAGCTTGAACGATGGCGTAATTCTTTTTCCCGCTGGCGGGATCAATTCGCAAACGTTGGCAATAACTGGCAAACTTTTCAATCACTGAGGTTGACGGTGTAATAGGGTACCAACCAACGACGGTCGCACCGCCATAAAGGGCGCCCAAGGCACATCCGGTGTTGCCATCAACCATAATACGACTGCCAATTAAGTCGCGGCGTTCGATACGATAGTTAATCGGACAATCAAAATGATTAATGGCGTATTGATGACCAAGCTCAAGCGCAAAGATATTCGGTGCTATTAATTTTTCTTTGCCTTTAAATTGGTCACGAACCAAGGTTTTAAGTACATCAAACTCAATATTGAGTAACGCCGCTAACGCACCGACATAGATGACGTTTTTAAATAGTTGTCGCTGCCTCGGATTTTGAAACTCTTTCAGACAAATCGACGAAATTGGGATGCCTAAAAAGTGGATATTGTCTCGCAACAAGGTTTCTGGGAGCTGTTTGGAGTTATCGTATATTAAGTAACCGCCATCACATACATTATTGATATCAGCGACAAAGCTCTGTGCGTTCATTGCAACGACAATATCGGATTTGCCTGCTCGACGACCAAGAAAGTTTTGTTCGTTGATGCGTACGTCATACCAAGTAGGTGCGCCTTGAATATTCGATGGGAATATATTTTTAGCGCTCACGGGGATGCCCATGCGCATTATGGCTTTGGCAAACATATTGTTGGCGCTGGCAGAGCCAGTACCATTGGTGTTCGCAAATTTGACAACAAGATCGTTTATTTTAATTTCACTCATAACTGCTTCTCGCTTACTTGATTGTCGCCTCAATATTATCCAATACCAGCTTTTGCATATCCCAAGCGCCAGTTGGGCATCGCTCAGCACATAAACCACAATGTAGACACATATCTTCGTCTTTAACCATGATGTTGCCGGTTTTGAGGTTGTCAGAAATCATATAATCCTGATCGTTATGCATTTTGTCGACTCGCAACTTACCCTTGAGTAATTGTTCTGGCGCGGTGTTGTCGTCGTTGATATCGGCAATAAAGTTAATGCAATCTGTAGGGCAGATATCTTCACAAGCCGAGCACTCAATACAAGCCGGTTCACTAAAGATGGTATGGATATCGCAATTTAGACAGCGCTGTGCTTCATTAAAGGCAAGTTGTTCATCGAAACCTAATTCAACTTCAGTGGCCAACTCGGTAGCGGCTTTTTGCCAATCAATATGGGGCACAAGATGTCGATCTTCATGGTCGACGATATTGGTGTAGCTCCATTCGTGCATGCCCATCTTTTGACTGACCAGATTAAAATCACTGTCTGGCCTTTGACCTGGATCTTTGCCTTGGCAAAATAAATCGATAGAAATAGCCGCTTTGTGACCGTGGGCCACTGCGGTGATAATATTTTCGGGGCCGTAAGCGGCGTCACCACCAAAAAACACCTTGGCAATGCTCGATTGTAAGCTCGATTGGTTTAACGCTGGTTGATCCCACTCATTAAATTCCAAACCAATGTCTCGTTCAATCCACGGGAAAGAGGTATCTTGTCCGATGGCGACCAACACCAAATCACATTCAGCCAATAAGGTTTTGCCAGAGTTTCTTAATACGCGTTTGCCATTCTTATCGTAAATCGATTCAACTTCGTCAAATAACACCCCTTTAAACTCACCATCTTCAATAACGAATTTGCTAGGCGTGTGATTACAAGTGATGTCGATATTCTCGGCCATGGCATCTTCTTTTTCCCATGGCGAGGCTTTCATAGCTTCATAGGTTGAGCGAACCACGACTTTGACATCAGTGGCGCCAAGGCGTTTTGCGGTACGACAGCAATCCATGGCGGTATTACCACCACCTAAGACAACAACTCTTTTAGGCGCGTTATCTAGATGACCAAAACTGACGCTGGATAACCAATCAATCCCAATGGCGATGTGCGAATTGGCTTCCTCAACGCCTTCAATATTCAATGCTCGACCTTTGGGCGCACCGGTACCGACAAAGATGGCGTCGTAATCATCTTTGACCAGCTTTTCAAGACTGGTTATTGGCGTGCCAAAGTGCGCTTTTACACCCATGTCGATAATGTAGTCGACTTCTTCATCGAGTACGGACTCAGGTAATCTAAACGCAGGGATCTGGCTGCGCATCATGCCGCCACCTTTGATGTCGCGGTCAAACATGGTGATTTCATAGCCAAGCGGTACAAGATCACGGGCGACTGTAAGTGACGCTGGGCCTGCACCTATCAGTGCCACCTTTTTGCCATTACTTTGAGCTGGCGCTTTTGGTAATCGGTCACGGATATCGTCTTTATAATCGGCGGTAACACGTTTAAGTCGACAAATTGCTACAGGCTCTTCTTCAACTCGTCCGCGACGACATGCAGGTTCACACGGCCTATCACAGACGCGACCGAGAATGCCGGGAAAAACATTTGATTGCCAATTAAGCATATAGGCATCGCTATAGCGTTTATCAGCGATAAGACGTATGTATTCGGGGACAGGCGTATGTGCTGGACACGCTTGCTGACAGTCGACAACTTTTAGGAAGTGTTGATATTGAGTTACATCGGTTTTTTTCACAGCGCCACCACAATGTTACAACAAGGTTAAATATTAATGTACACAAAATATTCGATTTGGTAAGTGCTTTTTTTCAATTAATTGAAAATTTTCATAGTGACTTTCATTTTTCCTGGTAACAATACCCAGAATTACGTAGTCGATTGCTGAATGAAATTGACGATATCGTTAGTTAAAGGCTGCTCGTTAAATGCTGAATGTCTACATGGCTTAGCACGGCGAAACATCGTCGGCTTACGCTAGTTCGCCAATAAGCACATCGCATTATTGGCGCCAGCAAAAGCTTACTTAGGCGTAGCGTTTAAACGGTAATTGTAAGGCGTTAAGGATGATATGTAACAGCGAACTTATCAAAACTGCACCTATCACACCGGTCGCTATCGCAGACGACTCTAACGGAATACTTGGTTGAAAGTCCTGCAGCGTTGCCGTAAAAATAGAGTGTTCAATCTCACTGACAAAGTAATACACTTGTTGAATATAATCACCGGTTTGCAAATGTTGCAATTTCGTGGAAAACACACTGATGCGATCAACCAATTGGTAAACGAGATCACCTGCGGCGTTAATGCCAGGATCGGTATTGTTACGGTATTGTTCAATTAATGACGCGATGTTGCCTTGATAATGCTCATCGGCAATTTGTTGGTACTTGCCTAATTGGTATTGTGCTTCCGATAAATGGCCGGACAGACGTTGTTGATATTGCTGCATTAATGCCGGTAATTGCATGGCGGTGACACCTGCAATGGCAAACACCAATTTATCAATTAACCGGGCAAAAAACGTTAACATAGCACACCTCTTAATTATTGCTGTTGTCGACACTCAGCTCTTGTTAGAATGATCCGAAGCAGCTTTTTTATATTGTGTTGTATGTATACTGAACAGCAAATCATTGAAAACATCAAGGTCTGGATTGAAAAGATCATTATTGGTCTTAATTTTTGCCCATTCGCGAAAAAAGATTATGTTAATAATCGCGTGCGATATCAGGTGCAGTCTGAATCGGGCATGGAACAGGCGTTAACCTCGTTACTCGCTGAATTTGAACACTTAGATAAACATGCAGATGTCGCCACAACGTTAGTGGTGTTACCGCAAGGGTTTGACGAGTTTGACGAGTATTTAGACCTACTCGATTTAGCCAATGCGTTATTGCAATCGCAAGGCTATGAAGGCGTTTACCAACTGGCCAGTTTTCACCCGAACTATTGTTTCGAAGGGGTACCGGCGGATGATGTAAGCAATTATACCAATCGTTCTCCTTGGCCAATATTGCATATCATACGAGAAGATTTGTTGACTAAGGTTGTCGAATTGCATCCTGATCCCGAATCGATTCCACATACCAATATGGATATGTGTGATAGCAAAGGCCATGACTATTTTAGTCAATTGTTAACGTCACTAAACAGCGCATTAGACAGCAAGCATAAAGGATAGCGAAGATGGACTTTTCCGCTTATTACAGCGAATTTTTAACCATTGCGCTTGCTCACTTATTGGCAGTTGCCAGCCCTGGGCCTGATTTTGCCATTGTTGTTAAACAAAGCCTGACTCGGGGACGGCAAGCGGCATTGTTTACCAGCGCAGGCATAGGTACCGCAATACTTTTGCATGTCTTTTATTCGTTAGTGGGTATTGCCATCATTATCAAAAGCAACCCACAACTGTTTACTTATCTTACCTATATTGCAGCAGCGTATTTGGCCTATATTGGCGTGATGGGCTTGCGTGCAAAACCAGGTCATAGTGACGATGCAAGTGAGGCCATTCAAGCACATTCGCAAAGTCGCTGGAAGTCTTATGCGACGGGCTTTTTAGTCAATGGTTTAAACGTAAAAGCGACGTTGTTTTTCCTATCACTATTTTCGGTGGTTATTTCGGCGCAAACACCCACTATAGTAAAATCTGCCTATGGCTTTTATATGGCGATGGCGACCTTTGCGTGGTTTTCGTTTTTATCGTGTATGCTGACGTTAGATAAGTTTCGCCATAAATTGCAGCGAAATGGTTATTGGATCGAACGCATTATGGGGGCATTGTTGATCATACTGGCGATAAATATTGTGGTGATGTAAAGCGCAACATTAGCTGTTGTCGATATCGCTAAAACCGCCATTCGTTATCGTCTGCAGACGCTAATGGTTTGATTGCTTTACAACTTTTTATATCATTTTTAATTGTTGTTAGTGAATTGCCTGACCGTTATCAATAAGTTTGTTATAATCGCGCCATAATTTCTCCTATTTCATCATTTTCGTGTCTGATAAAAAAATTATCCATATTGGCTCTACGGTAGAAAAAGCCGAGCAGGGCGATTACACACTCGATGTCGCCAGCATTTTAAAAGAAGGTTGGGCGATCACCAAAAATCATAAGACACCGATTATTTCCGGGTTGTTGTTTGTGTTCTTTATCGCGATTATCGCGGTATCTGTTATTGCCAGTTATTTAGGTGGGCCAGAAAATATGATGGCCGATCCGCAAGCGAACGTGATCGCCAATATGGTACTTACAGTGATTATTTGGCCATTTTTAGCCGGGGTTGAAATGATGGGCGTATCGCACGCTGTTGGCATAAAAACCCGTACCGGATTTGTGTTTGCGTTTTTAAAACGCAGCGCGTTTATCGCTTTAACGGCGATTATCGTTTGGTCGTTAACCTCATTAGGCTTTGCCTTGATTTTGCCTGGTATCTATATTGCAATTGCGTTGTCGTTAACGGTACCGCTGCTTATCGAAAAAAACATGACACCAATCCAGGCAATTATCTTGTCGTTTAAAGCCACTCGCTTTCAGTGGTTGCGCTTATTACAGATTTACAGTGCATTGTTCTCATTAGCGATTATGTCGATATTACCTATGGTCATGGGGACTCCTTTGTTGATCTCTTTACCTATCATGGTGGTTGCCTTGTTATTGTTAGCACCGTATTACTACAACGTAAAAGGCATTTTGTATCGAGAGATATTTGGTGTATCAATGCAAGTTGTCGATAATAACGGCCGAAAAGATACCTACTTTTCAGCCTAAAGGACGAAGTAAATTTAAGGGAATCCATGGTTAGTCCAAATCGAAAAAAGCATAAAACCATTAAAGGTATTTTGCTGATAGTTATTTTCTTTATGGCGCTATCGCCAATACTGTTTTACAGCGTTAGCGAAGTCGAAGTGAGCGATGTTGAAATAGCCAACAAGCCGCATTATAAAAAGCCTGAGCAACCATTGCATGATGTTGAATTACCAGACTTTTTGTCTATTCGCCATATTCCTGATCGCAAACAAGCGTTCTTTGAGTTTTTAAAGCCTGCTATTGAAAAAGAAAATCAACGCCTAAATAAGCTAAGACAAACGATTATGTTATTAGCTAAACAACACCAGCAGGGCGACACACTGTCAAACCAACAAGTGTTATGGCTGACAAAATTAAGCAAATCTTACCGTGTTAACCCAAAATGGAACATTGCAGAACAGTTGAGTGCCTTATTGGTTAAAGTCGATGAGATCCCAAGACAATTGGTGCTTGTTCAAGCGGCGAATGAATCCGCATGGGGCAGCTCACGATTTGCCAAAATAGGGCTTAACTTTTTTGGTATTTGGTGCTTCAAACAGGGCTGTGGCATGGTGCCAAATGGTCGTGATGCTGGCTTAAGACACGAAGTGGCTGCTTTTGATTCGGTTGATGATGTAATCGGCCACTACTTTCTTAATATCAATTCCAATGCTGCATACAACATGCTGCGTCAGATCAGAGCGCAATTAAGAGAGCATGATGTACCATTGCAAGCGGATATATTAGCAACCGGGCTATTGCCTTATTCTGAGCGTGGTATCGACTACGTCGTTGAAATCAATACTATGCTTAGACATAACCGTCGTTATTTATAATGAGTAAAATGAAAAAATTACTGTTAGCAACATCCATAATGCTGGGCGTTTCAGCGCCAGTCGCGGCTGTTGATCTAGAATATAAAGGCTTTTATCAGCGCCTTAATCTGATTGAAGAAAACAAACTAGATAAAATCACTATGGCGTTTTATTTGGTTGATTCTTACAAGCGCAGTCGTTGTGTTTTAAGCGACGCGAAAATGCTTAATAAGAACGGTCAACATGATGACATCGCCATCGCAGACGATGGTCAATTGTTGGTGCCGCTGTCGCAGTCATACTATGATAATTTTGCCGTGTTGCGGGTCGAGCAACAAGACGCAGGTCAAAATTGCATACTGCAAATGCAAATGCAGGTAAAAGATAAACAACAAAAAGCATTTAGTTTTAGCGAGCTGGCGTTGATCACTTGGCAAATGCAGGAGTTGGTCGATGAATTTGGTGGTTTACTGTCGTTTATGATGCCAAATGTTCAAGGTTTGCATATTGATATGAAAAAAGCAGATAGCTTGAAGTACATTGACTCTTCACTTCGCGATGCACTCAATTGTGATGGCTCGGTATGTAAACTGCTGATTGATATGGACGATAAGCGCGATGAAAACGCCATTGAGTTTTCTACGCCACCGGTTGTGGTAGCGCCTTGGGTTGAAGAATAGACGATAGAAAACCGTTATCTAAGCGGTGATAAACAGACATAAAAAAAGCGAGCTTAGGCTCGCTTTTTTGTTTTAGGATTTTAAACTAATGCTAGTCCCTAGTCCCTAGTCCCTAGTCCCTAGTCCCTAGTCCCTAGTCCCTTATAAATGCACCTTAACAAGGAAACTAAACGTCGATTCTGTATCTAGACCTGGGTAATCCAAACCGAATTTGTTTTTCCAGTAAGAATATTCAAAACCGGCTTCAAATTTCTTTGGTACATCAAAGTATTTACCAACATCCATGCGAAGTTGCGGGTTAAAGTGAAAATCGGCTTTGTGGGTCTCTTCGGCAGATGACCAATCAATAAAACCGTCAAACATGAAATCAGCATTACCAAGGCTAAACGGGTAACCCCATACCAAGGTTAATTGCTGATCATTGTCCGTTTGCTCGTTATTGGCTTGGTATACATTGATATTGGCGTAAGCAAAACCTGGTAGTTTTAAATCGGCCCCTAAGCCCAATAAATAGTTATCAAAACTATTAGAGAAACCATCTGACTCAAAGGTTGAGTGCTCCCATGTGCTGGCAATAAACACATCGGTAATGATGCCGTAGCCTAGCTTATTGCCAGTTACGTAGCTTAGGCTCAAACGTGGTGAAAGTTCAGAGTAGGTTTCTTTTGCTGCTTGATTATCTGAATCTTGTTTGTAGTCTAAACGGTCAGCAAAGAAAAATAGGTCGCCCCAGTTGTGTCCAGACGCATGCTCTAAAGTGACCGTTACCACGTCTTCATGTTCGTTTACTTCGTACTCACTGGCATTTTTAAGCAATGAGATTGAATTGTCGCTCCAAAACATTTCTGCATTAGCATTGGCACAAACAAGTCCGGCACCTGCCAAAAGGGCAGATGAAAATAAAGTTTTAAAGGTGTTCATGGGATTCCCTGAAAAATATAATAGCGTTGTTGTCGAGCAAACGGACTCAGTCTACTGCTGAGATTGTTGTTTACTCGGGAGTATTGTGGTTGCCAAAGACGTCATCTTAGTGCCGTCTTTGGCTTGTTTTTGTGTGCTTACATAAACATAAATTTGGCAACAAACAAGGCAGCCAAAAACCAGACGCTTGGGCTAATTTCGCCAAAACGACCAGAGAAAATACGTACTGCAGCGTAGCTGATAAAGCCAAAAGCGATACCATCAGCAATCGAAAAGGTAAGTGGCATGGTCACTAAGATAACAACCACTGGAACCGCGTCCATTAGATCGTCCCATTTTACATTAACGAGACCACCAACCATCAATACACCGACAAAAAATAACGCGCCAGCAGTCGCATAGGCTGGGATCATACCCGCAAGTGGCGAGAAGAAAAGCGCCAGTAAAAATAGTACGGCAACGGTAACTGCGGTCAAACCTGTGCGGCCACCAGCAGCAACACCAGCGGTACTTTCGACATAACTTGTGGTGGTTGACGTACCAAATAATGAACCGGCAATGGTTGCACCAGAATCAGCGAATAATGCTTTTTTAAGACGTGGTAAGTTACCATTCTCATCCAGCAATTTACCGCGTTGTGCAACAGCTACTAAGGTACCTGAGGTGTCAAACAAATCAACAAATAGGAAAGCGAAAATAACGCTAAGCATGCCAACTTCAAACGCACCAGCGATATCAAGTGCCAAAAAGGTTGGTGCGATAGATGGTGGCATTGACATAACGCCAGTGTATTGCACATCGCCAAACATCAGGCCTAATATAGTGATCACTAAAATCGCGATCATTACTGCGCCATGGACGTTTAAGCTCACCAAACCAACGATTAGGAACAGGCCTAACACCGCCATCATAGGGCCAAACGAGGTAATATCACCTAAGGTTACTAATGTTGCAGGGCTCGCGACGATGATGCCTGCGTTTTTAAGCGCAATTAACGCTAAAAACATACCAATACCTGCGGCGATACCAAAGCGTAGTGCGTGCGGAATTGAATTTATGATCCATTCTCGCACTTTAAACGCACTCAAAAGAGTAAATATAACACCGGAAATAAATACCCCACCAAGGGCAACATTCCAGCTATAACCTAACTCTAGAACCACGGTAAAGGTAAAAAATGCGTTGAGTCCCATGCCAGGTGCTAAGGCAATAGGGTAGTTGGCATAAAAACCCATAATTAGACAGCCGATAGCCGCAGCTAAACAGGTTGCGACGAATACAGCGCCTTGGTCCATACCCGTCATTGCTAACATGCTTGGGTTTACAAAAATGATGTAACCCATGGTTAGAAAGGTAGTAAAACCCGCCAATATCTCTTGCTTAACATTTGTACCATGTTCAGCAAGTTTGAATAGTTTTTCAAACATTAGTTTGTTTCCTGAAGATGTATGCATTATTTTTGCGTAGCCAGTCATACTGCTGTTAACATCGCTGTTACATGAGGACTGACCAGTTTTAAAAAATCGCGGTATTTTACGTAATTTTGTTACAAATTGTAAGCTATTTTGCGCGTTTTTGCAGATTGACGCCTATTTTGACGAAATATAAAAACAAACGATAAATTTCGAAATGCAAGCTGAAATATAACCAACAATAAAACCGTCTTTAAAAACGCAATAAAAAAGCCCAAGCGCTTGCTCGGGCTGTGCTGGCTGATTCAATAGCTCTACAATCTATTATCTCAACAATGGTTAAAGATGGTTACTCGAGGAACGGAGATTGATAACCGTCTGGTTTTATCGCCAGTAAATCACAATTGAGTCGATCGATAACATGCTCTGCGGTATTGCCTATAAGTACAGCGGATAACCCCGTGCGACCGACGGTGCCTAAAATCACCAATTCGGCATCGATTTGGTTGGCAACTTTTTCGATCACATCTTCAGGTAAACCTTCTTCGACATGCAAATACTCAGCGCTGATATTAAATTTGTCGGCGTGTTGCTGCACTACATCAGCGTGGTGGTTTTTCATGGTTTGATTGTATTCGTTGGCATCAAACTCTGGAATTTCAATGGCAATATTAATCGGAGTGCCCGGGTAAGAGTTTACCAAGTGAACATCAGCTTTGACCAAGCGGCCAAGATTTTGTGCTTCTTCGGTGATTTTACGGTTCAGTGATTGATGCTCTTCTTCTTCACTGCCAGCATTGACGGCGGCAAGTATGTGTCCGCCTTCTGGCCATTGATGATCTTTGACCAATAACAGAGGCACCCAACATTTACGAATTAAGTGCCAGTCTGTTGGGGTAAAAATAACCGATTGTAATGTAGGGTGTTCATGGGTGCTTTTTAATACCACATCGAATTGTTGGTCTCGTACCTGCGATAAAACGGCTTCAAACGGGCGATTATGCCAAATCACTTTAATGTCCATATCGCTTTCATACTGTTCGGTGATCTCTTTTAGCCAAACGCTGCGATCATTTACCACGGTTTCACGCATGGCTTCTCGCTCGTCTCCAGACAGCATGGTGGTCATTTCGTAAGAGAAATCATAAATAACCAATAACGCAGTAATACGGGCGCCAGTTTCCTTGGCAAGGGTACAGGCTCTTGCTAACGCCTTTTGCTCTTCTGTGGTGGGATCGACAACTGCAAGTATATTTTGATATTTTTCCATAACATGCCTCGTAACCTTAACGTGGTTCGTAGCGCGCCTTGCTTGGCTATAAAGCCAGCAGAGACGGCAAAGATCAATACGCTATAGATAAGCTTAACTGGTCAAAGGGTATGTTACAAATTTGTTAATGAAGTTTCCCGCAAGGTGTTGATTTAAATCAACCAATACAACACCTTACAGGTATAAAGACAGGTTATTTATTTAAGCCAGCCAATTTGAATAGGGCGTCTTTGTCGAGGATGGTGATCAACTTATTTTCAACTTTGATTAAGCCATCTTTTTGGAATCGAGTCATCAAACGAGAAATGGTTTCAATGGTTAAGCCAATGTAGTTACCAATTTCACTGCGGGTCATAGGCAAGTTAAATTGCGTCGGTGACAAGTGACGACTGCCTAAGCGTCGACCGTAGTTGGCTAAAAATGTGGCCAGTTTCTCTTCCGCATTTTTACGGTTTAGTAGCAGTAACATCTCATTATTACACTGAATTTCATCGCTCATTAGGTTTAACATTTGCGACTTCAAGCGTGGGATCTTATTGGATAGGGTATCGAGAACCTCAAATGGGATTTCACACACCATAGATGTTTCCAATGCTTTAGCAAAGCTTGGGTGATGTCTTGACGCTAATGCATCAAAGCCCATTAAATCGCCCGCCAAGTGAAAGCCGGTGATTTGCTCTTCACCTTGTTCAGAAATAATAAAGGTTTTAAAGGTACCAGAACGAATTGCGTACAAGGTTTGCAGTTGTTCGCCAGCTTTAAAAATTTGCGTATTCTTTTGAATCGGTTTTTTACGTTGAATGATATCGTCTAATAAATTTAGTTCGTTTTCATTCAAGCTAAACGGTAAGCAAAGTTCGCTGATACTGCAGTTTTGGCACTTGATGTTTTGTGCTATAGAGATTGCCATAAATTGATATTTATCCAGTTAATGCGTCAATAACATTAGTAAACGTAAGGTTACTAAAATATTTGATTTAGAGCAATAAACAATGAATAAACACCATAGGCGATTAACAAAAAGCCACTGATTTTCTTAAAAAGTAACGAACTTATAAGGTTGGTAACCGATTGAACACTGGTTGATAACACTAATAACGCTGGCAAGGTGCCGATGCCAAACGCCAACATGATCATCGCCCCTTGACTGGCACTGCCGGCAGCCAATGCCCATGTAAGTGTTGAATAGACTAGGCCACAGGGCAGCCAGCCCCAAATAACACCGAGTAATAGCGCTTGCTTAGCATTCTTTATCGGCAGTAAGTGTTTGGCAAAAGGTTGAATATAGCGCCACAGGTATTTACCTGCCGTTTCGATATGCGTTAAAACAAACCACACTCTTGCGATATACAAACCAAGTAGAATAATGAATATGGCGGCGATGACTTTTAACCATAAAACTTGGATACCTATCGACTTTATTGCTAGGGAGCCCGTAAAACCGGCGACAGCGCCAAAGAAGGTATAAGATGCTATACGGCCTAGGTTATAGCTTAACGCTTTTCTCAGTTGATTTGAGCTATCACCTGTGGTGGTGAGCATAGACGAGATGCCACCACACATGGCGATACAGTGGCCAGCACCAGCAATACCAATCATTAGGGCAGAGAGAAAATCTAAAGTCATTAATTATCGCTTGAGTTCGGTTTATCGTCGGTGTGAGACTCAGCGTCTTTGTTATGGCTTTGGCTTTGGCTTCGCTTTTGGCCTGGCGTTTGTTTTTTCTCTTCGTCAAACAAAATGCTCATACCTTGTTTTTCCAGATCATCAAACTGTTCAGACTTTACCGCCCAAAAGAATAGATAAATGGCAATGGCGGTAAATAAGATGGCGATAGGGATTAGGATGTAAATGACGCTCATGTATCAATAACCTAAAGTTAATTTATTTTAGCAATCTCAAAGAGTTGGTCACGACGATAATCGAGCTTGCTGACATACCTAATACTGCCATATATGGGGTAATAAAACCACAAACGGCCAATGGCAAGACTATGGCATTATAGGCAAATGCCCAGGCAAAGTTCTGTTTTATGATACGACCCGTTTTACTGGATATGGTCATTAAGTCGAGAACACTGCTCAGTTTATTATTGAGCAAGATTACGTCGGCACCGCTTTTCGCTATTTCGGTACCGCTACCCATGGCAATCGCAACATGCGCTTGTGCAAATACCGGCGAGTCATTAACGCCATCACCAACCATGGCTACGGTTTTACCTTGTGCTTGTTTATCTGCAAGGATCGTCAATTTATCTTGTGCCGAGCAGGTATGGTGTTGCTCATCGAGTTGCAATGTGTGATTAAATTTATCCACGCCAGCTTGGTTATCGCCACTGATCAACAGAGTTTCGGTGTGCTTTTGTTGTAATGCATTAATGACGTTAACCGTATCGTCACGCATTACGTCATCAAGGTAGAGCACCGCCACCACCTGTTGGTTTATGGTGAGCAAGCATTGGGCATCTTTATATTGCTCATCGACATCGGCAAAGCTGGCAATCCAGTTGACTTTACCAATGGCCAACTGTTGGTCTTTTTGTACGGCTGTAATGCCACAACCTGGGACAATGTCGACTTGTTCGACATTGATGTTGAAATCACGATAGGCGCCGAATGCTTTGGCAATAGGGTGTTCAGAATGACTTTCCATTGCGGCTATGGTGGCCAGAATCGTACTCTTATCAAGTTTGCTATCGTGTTTGCTATCAAGATCGCCGTTTAATAGTTTGCAATCGATCAAGGTGAATTCACCATTGGTCAAGGTTCCTGTCTTATCAAACGCTATGCTATCGACTTTCGGCATTGCCTCTAATACGTGACCCGACTTGATCATTATGCCGTCACGGTTGAGTCGGATGGTGCCGCAGGTTAAGGCGGTTGGTGTTGCCAACGACAACGCACAAGGGCAGGTAGCCACCAATACTGACAAGGTGATCCAAAACGCTTCTGATGGCATGTGTTGTGACCAAAAAATCGAGGTGCCTATGGCGGTAACTAAGATGATACCGACAAAATATTGGGCGATACGGTCTGATAATTGCGCAATAGCAGGTTTATGAGCTTGCGCGTTCTCACTGAGTCGAATCAGGTTGGTCAAAAAACTGTCTGAATTGGTTTTATTGATTTCAATATTGATATTGCCATCACCGTTAACCGTACCGGCAAAAACGGTCGCACCTAACCCCTTGGCAACGGGGGCGTGCTCACCGGTTAGCATGGACTCGTCGACACTGGAGCGGCCATGAATAACGACACCATCACCAGGAATGGTTTCACCAGGCTTTACAATTACCTGATCGCCCACCTCAAGTTGTTTTGCGCTGATCACGTGTTCCTGTCCATCGAGCAATTTTGTCGCGGTCAAGGGCATTAGCTTTAATAAGTTGGCTGATACTTCCGCAGCTCTAGCTCGGGCTCGAAATTCTAAAAATTTACCTATCAATAATAAGAAGGTGAACATGGCAAGTGATTCAAAATACACTTCACCGGTTTGCATGAATGTCGCCCAGGTGCTGGCGCAAAAGGCGAGAATGATGGCAATCGAAACCGGCACGTCCATCGATAATCGGCGCGCGCGCAGGGCACTCATGGCGCCAAGATAAAAAGGTAAGGCACCATAGGTGACAATCGGCAGTGTTAATACAAAACTTGTGCCTCGTAAGTAGGTCAAGTTATGTTCGGATAAATCGCTGAATGCACCAAAGTATAAGCCGACAGCGATCATCATAACCTGCATAGTCAATATGCCACTGACCCCTAATCGACGAATAAAGGCTTTGGATTGCTTGTTGTTACTTTGTTCTACTTGATTGGCTTTAAAAGGCAGAGCTTGATAGCCAATATTATTGATAGCGGTGAGAATTTCGCTCAGTTTTAAACGGGCATTATCCCAAGCAATCGTCGCTCTTTGGGTTGTCGCATTAACTTGAATCTTGGCAATACCAGGGTTTTTCGATAATTGTTTTTCGATAAGCCATGCACAGGCGGCGCAGCTCATGCCATCAATAGACAGAATGGTTTCTTTATGATCATCGATATCAAAGGTGAATTCGCTTTGCAGATTCTCATCATCGATAAAGCGGTTGTCTTTCAGCGCATCGGGTACAAGGGCATCAATTTTATTGCCTTTCTCACTGCGAAATCGGTAATAATCTTGCAGGTCATTGGCGACAATGGTTTCGGCCACCGCTTGGCAACCGATGCAACACATGTCTTCACGTTTACCGTCGATATCAACGGTTAAATCTATACCTGGCGGAATGACTTCGCCACAATGAAAGCAATCCTGATGCGCGTGCGACATAATTAGTATCTAAGCTCAAACTCTCTAAATTGCTGTTGTGGCAAGCCTAATGTGGTTTGCAACTTCCACTGATTATCAAACGGTGTGACAACAATACGCCATTTGCCCGAAATATCGTTATCAATGCGTTGACGCATCCAGCCTTTGCCATCCGGTGTGAGTTTTACCGAAAAGTCGCGATGGGCAAGCGTAGAGTGGTAAAAGTTGACATTAAGCATTGGAAAGCTTTTTTCGATACCGGTTGGTTTTAGCACCAATTCGTCATTGGTGACTTTAATGTCAAAGCGAACACCTAATTTTTGAGCAAGTTTAAATTTGCGAATATCTTGATTGATCGCTTTACCTTTTTTGTAATAGTCATCAACCACCACAGTGTCGGCATCGGTATTGGCGATGATAAACGTCGTTATACCGGCAACAACCGCACTTAACGGAAGAATAAAGACCAAATAAGCCCAAGGCTCTTTGTACCAAGGAGTTTTCATTACTGCTGTTTCCCTTAAAAATCTGTGCGCTATTTTAACGTAACCGAGCATTTTGCTCTATAGATGATACGAAAAGGCAATTCATATTGATTTATTCTTTTACGTTTATCGTTATAAAAGGGCAAAACAATATAAATTGGTGGCAAAATAAAACCCTGCAGAGCGATGCTTTACAGGGTTTTAGTTCTACTAGAACAGTTTATTTGTCTTGCGACAAGCTGTACACGTATGCGCTTACAACGCGGATTTTGTCTTCACCTAGAATATGTTTCCAGGCTGGCATTACACCGGCACGACCATTGCGGATTGATTCTTGAACCGCACGTTCGCTACCACCGTATAACCAAATACCATCGTTCAAACGAGGAGCACCTAGGGCGATGCCCATTTCGTCAGAACCTTCACCGTTAGCACCGTGACATGCGGCACACATTGCGAATTTATCTTTACCGGCTGCGGCAAGATCGGCATCAACTTTATCGGCGCGTTCTGGGTTAAGGCTAAGTACATAAGCTGCAACTTCCTTAACGCCTTGTTCACCACCAACCATGGTTTCCCAAGCAATCATACCTTTGGCTGTGCGGCCATATAATAATGAGTGCTCGATATCGGCAGGGGTGCCACCGTATAACCAGTCTTTGTCGGTTAGGTTAGGGAAGCCGGTTGTACCTTTGGCGTCCGAACCGTGACATTGTGAACAGTTTTGTAAAAACAAACGCTGACCAATTTTTAATGCGTCTTTATCTTGCGCCAAGGTTGCAATATCCTGGCTGGCGTATTTCGCAAAAATTGGACCGAATCGCTCATCTGCAGCGGCAACTTCACGGTCATACTGAACCGCAAAACCTGCTTCTTTAGACGTGGCGTTTTGCATTTTTGAATCTTCAAGGCTGGTTACGTTCTGGTTTGAGCTTTTCCAGCCCAATAAACCTTGGAAGTTACCTAAACCTGGGTACAGTGCCAAATAGCCGAAACCCCAGATAATAGTTACCAAGAAGAACGTACTCCACCACTTAGGTAGTGGGTTGTTTAATTCCTGAATACCGTCAAACTCATGATCCATTGGCTCACCTTCTGGTACGCCGGCGAAGTTTGTTAAACACCAACGTAACAGAATCCAGCAACCAACCAAGGTTCCTAAGGTTAGAACGATTATCCATGCACTCCAGAAGCTAGACATTATTATTAGTCTCCTGTTTCTCTTTCACCTGATCTTTTTCGTCGTCGAATATAGAATTAGCGGCTTCATCAAATGATGATTTACGTCTCTTGTTGTATGCCCACAACACAATGATGATGAACATTACAAAAATTAGAACGGTAAATATGCCTCGAATAGTGCCTATATCCATAATTATTTCAACGCGTGACCAAGAGATTGTAAATAAGCGATAAGGGCGTCCATCTCAGTTAGACTAGCCTTACCAGTAATACTTTTTGTCGTGGCAAACTCTTTACCTGCATTTTGGATGTCCTCAGCCGAGTAAAGTGGGATGGCGTTACCATTCTCATCTTTGTGGCTGCGGTTTTTGGTTAAGTTGTTAAACAACTTCATCTTATCTGCAGACAGTTTATTGCTGATTGGTGTTTCAGCTAACCATTTGTATGACGGCATGTTTGACTCAGGAACCACTGAACGTGGGTCCATTAAGTGCGCATAATGCCAATCATCAGAGTAACGACCACCAACACGAGCTAAGTCAGGACCGGTACGCTTAGAACCCCACAGGAACGGGTGTTCCCATACAGATTCACCAGCGACAGAGTAGTGACCGTAACGTTCAGTTTCAGCACGGAATGGACGGATCATTTGTGAGTGACAGTTATTACAACCTTCACGGATGTAAATATCACGACCTTCCATTTCAAGCGCGGTATAAGGGCGCAAACTTTCTACTGGTTGAGTCGTCTCTTTTTGGAAGAAAAGAGGGGTGATTTCAACCAAGCCACCAATACTGATAGCAGCAATTGTTGCGGTGAAGAACCAGCCAATGTGCTTTTCTACTTTTTCATGTTTATTTTGCATCATTAACTCCTTAGGCAATCGCTTCTTTCTGTAAACTACCGTCTTTGGCGCCGATAGTTTTGAACATGTTATAAGCCATCAATAAGAAACCAATTACTACGAAACAACCACCAACAAAACGGATGAAGTAGAATGGGTAAGAGGCTTGTAGCGACTCAACAAAGCTGTACGTTAATGTACCGTCGGTATTAACCGCACGCCACATTAGACCTTGCATTACACCTGAAATCCACATGGCAACGATGTATAAAACGATACCGGTAGTGTGTAACCAGAAGTGCACATTGATAAGTTTGATGCTGTACATGCGGCCTTGGCCAAACAGTACAGGGATAAGGTGATACATAGCACCTATTGATACCATAGCTACCCAACCTAGCGCACCAGAATGCACGTGACCAACGGTCCAGTCAGTGTAGTGAGATAATGCGTTTACTGATTTGATTGCCATCATTGGGCCTTCGAAGGTAGACATACCGTAGAAAGACAATGAAACAATCAAGAAACGAAGAATTGGATCGTGGCGAAGTTTATGCCATGCACCAGATAACGTCATGATACCGTTGATCATACCACCCCAAGAAGGTAGGAATAGAACAACAGACATAACCATACCTAAGCTTTGAGTCCAGTCAGGAAGCGCTGTGTAGTGCAAGTGGTGAGGACCAGCCCAAATATAAAGAGATACAAGTGCCCAGAAGTGAACGATAGACAAACGGTATGAGTAAACCGGACGCTCAGCTTGCTTTGGAACAAAGTAGTACATCATACCCAGGAAGCCAGCAGTCAGTAGGAAACCTACGGCATTATGACCATACCACCACTGCATCATCGCATCGATAGCACCTGAGTAAATTGAATAAGATTTGGTTAACGTCAATGGAATCGCCATTGAGTTACCGATATGCAAAACAGCAACGGTTAGAATGAATCCACCGAAGAACCAGTTTGCAACATAAATGTGGGACGTTTTACGTTTATACAAAGTACCGAAGAAGACAATGATATACGAAACCCAAACCAGGGTTATAAGAATATCGATTGGCCATTCCAGCTCAGCATACTCTTTGGACGAGGTAATACCCAGTGGTAAGGTGATAGCGGCAGCAACAATGATGGCTTGCCAACCCCAGAAGGTAAACGGTATTAAGGCACCGCCGAAAAGGGCAGTTTTACAGGTACGTTGTACAACATAGTACGACGTAGCGAAGAGCGCACTGGTACCAAATGCAAAAATTACCGCATTGGTATGTAATGGACGTAAACGAGAATAAGTCAGCCAAGGCGTATCGAAGTTAAGAGCTGGCCAGATTAACTGAGCCGCGATCAAAACACCGACCAAAGTGCCGACAATACCCCAAATAACAGTCATTACAGTAAATTGGCGCACAACTTTGTAGTTGTAATCCATTTCTGTGAGATTACTTTGACTCATATTAAAGGTTCCACACTTATAGTTATTAAGTTGATGTGAGCGTTTAAGGTCACTAAAATCTGTGAAAACTAACGCTTTTTACCGATTTTCGTTAACCTATAGTTATAGTTCAAAAAAAACAACACACGCATATAGTTATTTTTCGCTGGCGATAATATACATCTCTGAGGTAGATGTCACGTGAAGTTGTATTAAATTATGACCTAGATCAAGAAAATGTATTAATTTGTAATTTGAACGTAAGAACTGATTAATTTTTAACACTTTTTTATCAGTTCAATGGAGTAAAATTTGCGCACTATATTTGTATCCTTAGCCATAATTGTTGTTGGCTTCGTAGTGATTTATTTACAATCACCAAATTTAACAACTCAAATCTCGCAACAAGTTGAATCTGTTTGTGATTTCCAACAAAGTCTCTGCAAAATCAGCCGGTCTAACATTGACTACGTGTTAGACGCTGATCCTAAGGTCATTAAATCTGAAACCGAGGTTCAGTTTCGACTGTCATCAGCGGCTTTTGCAGATGATGTGTCGATAACCGGGCACCTCGAAGGTAAAACCATGTATATGGGCAAAATTCCACTGTTTTTCAATTATCAAAATGGTGCTTTTGTCGCCGATACCATGATCGGTGCCTGTACCGAAGACAGTATGGTTTGGATGATGATCGTCAAAGTCGATGACGGCCAAGGAAATGTCACTGCCTTTAGCTTTGATTTCACCAGTTATCAATAAGTTATTATTTCTTGCCTGTCTAACACGGGTTAAATGTTGCTGAAAAAAAAGCCCGTAGTCGCGGGCTTTTTTATTGTCGTGTTAGTGACTAACCCATAGCGATTTTGATATCTGCTCATTGTTCTGCAACAACGTCACAGCACGTTTAATAAAGCGTTACGTTTTCCATTCGATGATAAATCGTGTGTTTAATCTGTTTATAGGTATTAGCCCAATGAATACGCGGCATAAGTAGAGATGATGTACGTTAACGGTGAAAACATTTTGCCAACACAATGAAACAGTAATGTGCCAATGTGTCGTTTATCTTAACCGAATCCAACATAAATTATACAGACAATAGCAAGTTGAGTAGGGTGATATACAAACCATGAAGAAACTAATAACAACATCAGTAACGATTGCCGCATTATCTGGTTGTGTAAGTACGGACAACCAAACCGCAACACGAGATGTAGCAGGTAAGTCGGACGTAGTAGAAATACAAAATACTGGCACCCAGATTCAAGCCGGTGCTGTGATATGTGCATACGGTTACAAAGGCACCACATTTTATAAACCGTCACGTAATTCACATTGCGATAAGTGGATGGAAGTCAGACGAGATGCGCATTAGCCACGCACTCGCTAGTTTTTAAATACGCTGTGTTGCTAAAGAACAATGACAAGACAGCAATTATTTAGATAAAACCAACAAGAGAGCACGACGCTCTCTTTTTTTATCCTGCATATTGAAGTACTCTACGCAGCAACTTTAAGGTATATGGTTTAACTGATGGCTGACTACGCTTTATTAGCGGTATTTATTCCGACATTTTTCTTTGTCTCAATCACTCCTGGTATGTGTATGACCCTAGCACTTGTGCTTGGTATGTCTGTTGGTGTGCGCAGAACCTTATGGATGATGGTGGGAGAGCTGATAGGTGTGGCTACAGTTGCTATCGCAGCTGTGGTAGGGGTTGCGTCGGTTATGCTTAAGTACCCTGATGTTTTCAATGTATTCAAGTATGTTGGTGGCGCGTACCTTATTTATCTTGGTTCACAGATGTGGCTATCAAAAGGAAAGATGGCAATCGATACCAATGCCGATACCGATGTAAGTAGGGCTGCGTTGTTTACTCAGGGGTTACTTACCGCCATATCAAATCCCAAAGGCTGGGGATTTATGGTTGCGTTATTACCACCTTTTATTAACACCGAATATGATATGGCACCACAAATGGTGATGTTAATTTCAATCATCTTGGTATCAGAGTTTATCTGTATGATGATATATGCAACAGGTGGTAAAGCACTAAGTACCTTTTTATCAAAAGGTAGCAATGTGCGGATGATGAATAAAATATCTGGCACGCTTATGGCGGCGGTAGGGGTATGGTTAGCTCTAGGCTAATTGTTGTTTTAGTTGCTCTATTAATGGTTCTTTTATTGGTTCTTTTATTGGTTCTTTTATTGGTTCTCTTGATTGTTAAAGCATACCGTTTACCTAAACAGTTACCTTTTGTAGCGACTTTATATTGCTAAATCATACCGCCTTGCACTAACGTCATGCCCTAACGCAGATCTCTTCAATCAGCACGACAGACATCATACCATCACAGTACAGGTCGAGTTTCGCCGATTGCCATCGAGGTAAAGTTAATGTCTTCGCCTTTATTGGTGAGCTTTTCTAAAGTTTGCATCGGCTCTAATAATGGCTCTGCCGTTAGCGGGTAGGTGCCCCAATGCATGCCAATACTGTGTTCGGCACCAATATCATGATGAATTTGTACCGCTTCTTCCACATTGACATGATATAGCTGCATAAAGTCACGCGGTGCGTAAGCGCCAATTGGGATCAAGCCAAGATTTATGTTGGTCGCGTGCTTACCGATATCTTTAAAGTCTTTGTCGTTGTAGCCGGTATCACCAGCAAACCAAATGGTAAAATCGTTTATGCTAATCAACCAACTCGCCCAATGGGTTTTATTACGATCAAACAAGCCGCGGCTCGACCAATGTTGACTTGGTGTGGCGGTAATATTGGTTTGCTCGTTAAAGCGGTGTTTTTGCCACCAAGCCATTTCCGTCACCTTGTTGTCTTCAATGCCTAAATCAACAAACCAAGCTTTAAGACCTTTGGGAACAAAATAATGTGGTTTAGAGCCGAGCTGAGCGATACTGTCTTCATCCAAATGGTCGTAATGGTTATGAGAAATGATGACAAAATCAACATTGGGTAGTTGATCTATTGCTATCGGCGCTTTGCTTAGACGTTTGGGTCCGGCAAACGATACCGGTGATGCTCTTTCTGAAAATATTGGGTCGGTAAGTATGGTAACACCATCGATTTGCAGCAAGAACGTCGAATGACCCAACCAAGTGACTTGTCTTTGTGTCACTTGATTTAGTGCCTGTTTATCTATGTCGGTACTTGGAACCAAATCTTTAAAGGGCGCTGGATCGTTCCATTCATCATCGCCGAACAGGCGCATCGAGACAAAGTCCCAAAACGATTTTTGCGAATGGGTCACATGATTATTGCTGTAAACAACCGCTTCGTCATCCGAGCTACTGACGCTTGCACAAGCCACAGTAAATATGACGAGGGCGGCGATAACAAGTTTTTTCATAATCTAAATGTCGTCAATGTTTTTTCGTTATAAGGCGTTAAATATACATTGGTTTATATACAGTGATAAATGATTCTTGGATTTTAAATGATTCAAAAAATACCTAGCGATAATGACTGTCAATCATAATTGCTTAGCAAGGAGTACATCCATCCGGCTTCTTATGGCAATCGATAGCATTGCCATGGCGATCTAATTCAAATTGGCAACACTGTTCAAACAGCATTTTTAATCTTTTACGGCCAATTTGGATACGAGATTTCAGTGTTGAATAACCAATACCTTTTGTTTCGGCAAGATGCTTTTGTGCTACCCCTTGAATATCCACCAACCAGAGCAGTTCCGCCGTGTCTGGCTCTAAACAGTCAATAAACGGTTTAATGCATTTTGCCAGTTGGTGTTCGGTTTCATCATCATCTTCATACCAAAGGTCGGCGGCGTTTAGTTGTTTGTGTTTTGCCTGTTGGCGATAAAAATCAGTGATGGTATTACTTGCGATTTGCATCAGCCAAGGTTTGACGCTGCTGGCGTCATTCAACTGTGATAGATTTTTGTGCACCTTTATTAAAATGGTTTGCAATAAATCGTCAACATCCTGCGGATTGTTGATTTTTGAGGACAAAAATTTATGCAGAAGGCTGCGGTATTGTTGCCAAATATCTTCAATGTTCATCATACGACTTAATATAGTGGGCTAGGGAAGTAAAGACCATGAAATTAGCGTAACCCAATGTATATCATGGTTACTACGCATCTTGCTGGTTAGGGTAAACGCGCTAATTTAAGCGCGTTAACTTAAGCGCTATTGCGGATCAACAACAACTGCTTGTTTGGCAAGGTGCGCCTACCGTAGTGCAATCAGTAAAGCCATTTCCTAACCAAGTGGTGTTGGATAAATAAAATTCTCTAAACGCAGATTCAAAGTCGTCTGCGACGGATTCTATGGTTATTGCGCTGTTAACGATTCGTTGTTGCCATGCTTTAACGTTTGGTAGCTTGTTAAAAAAATCGTAACCAGTGTGAGTTTCAATAATATGGGCACGATGTAATAACGGTAACCAGGCAATATCCACTAATGACATATGGTTGCCTTTAAAAAATCCAGTGCCGGTCAACTGCTGTTCTATTTTGGCAAATGCGGACATTAGCTTGTCGTTACGCTCACTAAAGGTTGTTTGATCTTTGCTGCGCATTACCGAGCATTGCGTCAAATAATGCTTGGTTGCTAAATAGCTCCAGGCTCTATCGAGTGCTTTTTGTTCGAAACTGACATTACTTTCAAGTGCTGGGTACGCTTCTTCGATGTATTCAATAATGGCGTCAGACTCAAATAAGGCGCTGCCGTTGTCAGTAACTAATAATGGTACTTGACCGTTAGGCGATACTTGCAAAAACCATTGCGGCTTGTTTTTTAAACTTATGTACTCAACCTCAAATGGAATATTTTTGGCTGCTAACAATGCTGTTACTCGCTGTACAAAAGGGCATATCTTAAAACTTACTACTTTAATCATTTACATACCTATTCAATTAATTGATTGTCACCCTATAAGACGCAGGCTAAATGCAAAAGACGAAGGTTTGCTAAATTAATGTCAAAAAATTTTGGTTTTGGTTTAAGGCACAGATAACAAATTAAAGTAGAAAGCAACGTTAAGTCGGCCGCAACTAAGGAAAAAGCGCTTTACCGATGGGATTATCGCTGCGTGTGGCAAGCAATATATAAACAAATGATTGTTATGTACTTAGTCAGATAGCAACTCGCTATCAGCTAGCTATGCCGTTAAAAATAAGGTGGAAGTAATCGCTCGCGTCTGTTTTTGCATCATATTTTTTCATGCTTGCGGTCATATCTGGTATCGACTCTATAGCGCCCGCACAAATATTCTGCGTAACAAATGGGTCTACCCCTCTAATCGAGTTGTCATTAACCCCCTGACTGATTAACTCGCCAAACAGACGTCTTATAGCACTGGTGGCTACTTGCATTTCTTTGCGTTTGTCTAATGATAGGGACCACATCGTTGCGTATCGAATCAACGGTCCTTGATCGCCAATTTGAATGGCAAATAAATGTTGCATTGCCGATGCTAATTTATCGATGCCTGAAGATTCGCTCGCTAATGCATTTTGCAAAACATTTTCTTCAATCATTAATGTTCTTTCAAAACACTTAATGAGTAAATCGTCTTTATTCTTAATATGGTAATAAAAAGCACCTTTAGTAACACCCAATGATTGCGCTAATTCATCTAATGATGTGCCTTTAAAGCCTTTTTGATTAAAAAACATGGTGCCGACTTTAAAAAACGCTTCTTGTTTTTTACGGTTTTGCTCTTTTCGGTCGAAACCTGTCGGCGCCAACTTATCGTCTTGTAAATCTGTCCAGGTGAATGAGAAGGGCGTCTTTGAGCTTTTGATGCCGTATTTAATAACAGATACCCATTGCTCAAATGCGTCATGGCGTTTGTCTTGGTCAACGGACTCTAGCCACACTGGCAACCAAAACAGCGTACCGATAATCGCGTTGGCGGTTTTACCGGCACTGACTTGCTCTTGAATAGTGTTATCTAATCGGCCAGCGTTGATTAACTCAATCACCTGTTTTACCAACCAGCGATAATATTCGGATATTTCTTGCTGGTGCTTGCTAGACAACGAGGCAATTTCAGTTAAACCTGCTAAGTGACCGCGGTTGCCATTGCTTATATCATTCCAGCAATCAAAATTAAGCTTTAATAACAGCTCAATTTTAGCCAACGCTGAGCCGTCTGATTCTATCGCTGTATTTACCATGTCTTGCATTTCAATACAGGTATTTAGATAACATTGGTGTACCAATTCTTGTTTGGTTTTGACGTAATAATAAAGGCTTGTTTTGGTAAGTTCTAAACGCTGTGCAATTTGCGCCAGCGTGGTTCCTCGCGTGCCATGAATATTAAATAGCTCGGACGCAGCAGATATGATGGTTTTATATTTTTCATCATGCTGATTTGTCTTGCTAAATGGCGAGGTAATTTTTTTATTATTAAAACTTGGCATTTGTAATCACTTTAATTGAGTCAAAAAGCATACTTAATGTTCAAAATCCATTCTAAGTTATCCGCAAGCTTTGTTCAATAACAATAAAAGTTAGCACGTTTGTTCTTCATTAAATTCACTGGTGTTACTTTTCGAGACCTTAAGTGATTGTCAAAACTAGAAAAAATATATCCATCGAATATATGCAAATACTAATGTGAGCAAATTTTAGCGTTGAAATACTTGCGCGCAATTAAAACATACTGTAAGTTCAAATTAGTTAAATTATAAATAAATTGTAAAGCTTCATGGCAACTCGATGTTAGCGGTTGCTGTTCTGGGTGGCTTTGCGGGATAAAAATATGAGCTTGAAAAATCAAGATATTACAATTGATCAAGTATCGGCAGACAAAGTTGTTGACGAAATAATGAAAATTACTGCAGCAGGTCAACCTTTTGCAGTAACCAAAAAAAACAGAAACAATATTGACTATACGGCATTTGAAAATCTTCCAAATAACTTAGGTGATATGTACAAAACGGCGGCAGATACGTTTGAGCATGGCGAATTTATTATTTATAAAGATGAGAGAATTAGCTTTGCAAATATATATCAACAAGCCACGGCTTTTGGTCATGCATTAGAACAAGAGTTTAATGTACAAAAAGGCGATAGAATCGCTATTGCTATGCGTAATTATCCAGATTGGATAGTGGCGTTTATGGGCATTACCTTAATTGGTGCGGTAGCAGTACCTTTGAATGCATGGTGGCAGTGCGAAGAATTTACGCAAGTGATTGAACACAGTCAGGCTGTATTGGTTATCGCTGATGACAAACGTTATAGCTTATTAGCCAACTGGCTAGACGGTAAAAATTTACCTTTTGTTATTGCCAGACCCAATCAAGCGCAAAGCCATTTGCACAATATTGAGCAACTCTGCGCTCAATATACCGGGCGTGGCGAAATCACTAACGGCGTTCAAACCACTGATATTGCGACGATATTTTATACTTCCGGCTCAACGGGAACACCAAAAGGTGCAGTATCTTCTCACGAAAGTATCTTAACCGCAGTCAATACATGGTTGATGTTAGGAAACGCAGCAGCGATTGCTAATGCCGATATCAGCACGCCGTCTCCATACCCTGCAGCCGCATTAATGACGGTTCCACTATTTCATGTTACCGGTTGTCATACTTTATTTTTACTGTCGATGATCGCGGGTCGCAAAACGGTGATGATGCCTTATTGGGACGCGGAGCATGCACTGAAACTTATCGAGCAAGAACGTATTACCTATTTTAATGGGGTACCGACTATGTCAATGGAGCTAATGGATCACCCGATGCGTGATCACTATGATTTAAGCTCATTACTTGACGTGTGTGCAGGAGGTGCGGCAAGGCCGGCAGAGCACGTAAGAAAAATATATGATTCATTCAGCAGCGGCAATCCGAGTTGTGGCTATGGTTTAACTGAAACCAATGCCTTAGGCGCCGTTAATGGCCCTGCAGATTATCTTCTTAAGCCAAACAGTGCCGGTTTACCAACGCCACCAATTGTTGAAGTTCAGATTCTAGATGACAACAATCAACCTTTAGAAATAGGCGATATTGGTGAAATTGTTATTAAATCCATCTCCAATATAAACCAATATTGGCGCGATGATAACGCCACAAAAGAGGCGTTTGTAAACGGATATTTTCGTACCGGAGATATTGGTTATCTTGATACCGATGGCTTTGTTTTTATTGTCGATCGAGCCAAGGATATCATTATCAGAGGCGGCGAGAATATTTCTTGCTTTGAGGTTGAATCAACCCTTTATAAACATGCACAAGTTATTGAAGCTGCAGTTTTTTCTGTTTCAGATGAACGGCTTGGTGAGGCCGTTGCTGCCGTGGTTTATGTTGCCGATAGTACGGCAGTAAACGAAATCCAGTTAAAAGATTTTGTTGGCCAACATTTAGCGCAATTTAAAGTGCCACAGCAGATTTGGCTAGTCGAAGATAAACTACCTCGATTAGGCTCGGGAAAAATAGATAAACGAACATTGGTTAGCATGTTTGGCCAATAATTTGGCCTCACTTTATGAGTAAAAACGATGACAATTGAAATAAACGCAAAAGAGCTTCCGAACTACATTGGTCAACAAACCGGTGTTTCCCGTTGGTTTACGATAACTCAGCAACAAATTAATCAATTTGGCGAAGCGACTCATGATATGCAGTACATTCATGTCGACCCCGAAAAGGCTAAAAGTTCACCTTTTGGTGGCACCATTGCGCATGGGTTTTTATCTTTATCGCTATTTTCTGCTATTGCCTATGACGCTGCGATTAACCTTGAGAATACGGTTATGGGGTTAAATTACGGATTCGAAAAAATTCGTTTTTTACAACCGGTAAAAGTCGATAGTCGTGTTCGCGGTCAGATGGTTTTAACCGACGTGATTGAAAAACGTCCAGGTCAATTTTTATATACCTGGGATGTAACGGTTGAAATCGAAGGCGAAGCGAAACCGGCATTAACGGCGCAGTGGCTGACCATGACGATTATCGAAACAGAGTAGAAAATCAAAAGCAAACTAAAACAAAATAAAACCAATTCAAAAAATAACCATTTAAACCATTAATTATTAACGGTTTATAAGATAGATAGAGGATTTTATGTCGGTAAGATATGACGGCCAAGTGGCCATAGTAACGGGCGCTGGTGCAGGGCTAGGTCGATCACACGCGTTAATGTTGGCTGCACGTGGTGCAAAAGTTGTTGTTAATGATTTAGCAGGTCCAGACGGCGCAATGTCTGAAGGCGCCTTAGCTACGGTACTTGAGATAGAAGCAGCAGGTGGCGAAGCCATGGCTCATGGCGCTAATGTTGCTAACATTGAGCAAGTCCAAGATATGGTAGCGCAAACAATGGCAAAGTGGGGGCGAGTTGATATTCTGGTCAATAATGCCGGTATTTTACGTGATAAATCGTTTGGTAATATGGATATCGCTGATTTTAAATTGGTGTTGGATGTTCATGTTATGGGCTCGGTAAACTGTACCAAAGCGGTATGGGACATTATGAAGAAGCAACAATACGGTCGAATTGTGATGACCACATCTTCATCGGGGTTGTACGGTAACTTTGGCCAGGCGAATTATGGTGCGGCAAAAATGGCTGTTGTTGGCTTTATGAACACCTTATGTATTGAAGGTGCTAAATACAACATCAATGTAAATTGTCTTTCGCCGACGGCTCGTACCGCGATGACGGAAGAATTAATTGACGATAAACGCGTGTTAGAACTGATGACAGTTGAATCAGTAACTAATGGCTTATTGGCTCTTGTATGTGAAAACTCTCCTAATCGAACCATTTTAGGCTGTGGCGCTGGCGGTTATGCTCGTGCAGTAATTAAAGAAACCGACGGTATCTATCTTACACCTGAAGAGCAAACACCTGAAAACATTCTCGCTATGTGGAATGACATTGACGATGAAAATAATGCCCAGGAAATTACAGCCGGTTGGATGCAAACAAACAAATACGTTGGTAAAGCTGCGGCTTCACTTGGCGTTGACTTAACAGCCAAATAGGAGCGAATCATGAGAGATGCAGTAATCGTTTCAACCGCACGCACGCCTATCGGTAAAGCTTATCGAGGCGCGTTTAATATGACGACGGCACCTACACTGGGTGGCCATGCCATCAAGCATGCGATTGAGCGCGCAGGCATCGAAGGTGGGCAAGTCGAAGATGTAATCATGGGGTGTGCCATGCAGCAAGGCACAACCAGTATGAACATCGGTCGACAAGCCGCCTTAGCGGGTGGCTTGCCGGTGAGTGTTAGTGGGATGACGTTAGATCGTCAATGTTCGTCAGGTTTAATGGCTATTGCAACTGCCGCGAAACAAATCATTCATGATGGTATGGAGGTGGCAATAGGGGCTGGTATTGAGTCGATTTCTCTTGTTCAAAATGAACATATGAATACACACATGGCGGTCGATAAGCAATTAGTTGGTATGCATAATGATATATACATGCCAATGCTACAAACAGCTGAAATCGTTGCACAGCGTTATAACATAAGCCGTGAACGCCAAGATGAATACGGCTTATTGAGCCAGCAGCGCACGGCGGCGGCTGCACAAGCTGGCCATTACGATACTGAGATTGTGCCGATGACCACCACCAAAGCGGTCATGGATAAAGAAACCAAAGAAGTGTCTTTTCATGAGGTGACGCTATCTGCTGACGAAGGTATACGCGCGACGACAGCGGACAGTTTAGCTGGTCTGAGAACTGTCATTGAAGGGGGGTGTATTACCGCAGGTAATGCCAGTCAATTATCAGATGGTGCGTCTGCATCCGTACTGATGGAAGCGACCCTGGCAGAACAAAGAGGCTTGCAGCCACTAGGCCGCTATATGGGTATCGCTGTTGCCGGTTGTGAACCGGATGAAATGGGGATAGGCCCGATATATGCGGTACCAAAATTACTCAAACAACACGGCCTAACGGTCGATGATATTGGTCTGTTTGAACTTAACGAAGCGTTTGCTGTGCAAGTCTTGTATTGCGCTGATACGTTAAAAATTCCAATGGAAAAGCTAAATGTAAGCGGTGGCGCGATATCAATTGGTCACCCTTACGGTATGAGTGGGGCTCGAATGGTCGGTCACGCGCTAATTGAGGGTAAGCGCCGTGGTGCAAAATATGTTGTTGTCACCATGTGTGTCGGTGGCGGTATGGGCGCGGCAGGGCTGTTTGAAGTGCTTTAAATAACTATAAATAACGACTGAAATCAGCGCGGTGGAGCTTACTCATACCTCTCTATTGATGTATATAGTTAGTTGTATCGCTTTTTAGTTGCCAAAATAGACCGCTATTACGGTCAACAGTTAAGGATTATTATGCCTATCAATACTCATCTTAGACGTCGCTCAATAGCGTTTATTAGTGCAACGTTTGCGATGCTTTTTTTTACTCTTGCCATGGCATCGACTACCGAGCCATTGCCGTCATGGCAAGATGGCAAAAGTAAACAAGCAATTATTGATTTTGTTAGTCGCGTTACCAATAAAGACAGTGTGGACTTTGTTGCCGTCAATGAGCGCATCGTTACGTTTGATAATGACGGTACGTTATGGGCAGAACAACCCATTTACGCGCAGCTGTTATTTGCAATTGAGCGCATCCATAGCTTGGCGTCTCAGCACCCTGAGTGGCAAACGAAGCCGCCGTTTTCCCTTATATTGAAAGGGGATGTTAAAGCAGCTTTTAGCAGTTCCGCATCTGCGGTTAATGATATCGTCATGGCAGCAAATACCGGCATGAGTGACCTTGAGTATCAAACGATTGTCGCTGCTTGGATCGCTACCGCGAAACACCCAGTCACACAAAAACCGATTACCAGTATGGTTTATCAACCTATGTTGGAATTGCTCGAATACTTCAGAGCCAACGAATTTAAAACATACATTGTTTCAGGCGGTGGTATCGAGTTTATACGAGCTTGGTCATCACAGGTGTATGGCATTCCCCCTGAACAGGTAATAGGGAGTGTCATGGCGCAAGAACTTGCCACGGAGGCTGACAAAACCATTATAAAAAGACTGCCAACGATGGCTTTTTATAATAACAAAGAAAACAAAGTTATTGCGATTAACAACCACATTGGTCGACGTCCGCTTGCCGCTTTTGGTAATTCAGATGGTGACTTACCAATGTTAAAATACGTGAGTGAAGGTGATGGGTTGCGATTAGCGATGCTTATACATCATACGGATGCAAATCGAGAGTGGGCGTATGATGCGAAGTCACAAATAGGTCAACTTGATAAAGGTTTACAACAGGCGCAATCACAAGGTTGGCTGATAGTGGATATGAAACAAGATTGGAAACGCATATATCCAAGCCAATAATAACTCTAAAATGGTCAACTTCAGCTGAATCAATGATTGCAAATCAGAATCATAAAGAATGCCCTGAAGTATCACACGCCAAGGTATTATCTAGCGGTTATACCTGCGCTATTGTCAGTCGCAGTCAATCGGTCGTTAATCGAGAAAGCCAGAATACTCACCATAACCGCTGCTGGCGATGACACCGCCATCTAAAACTAGAGTATGACCCGTCATCCAGTTTGAGGCTTTTGAACATAAATAAATGACACTGCCAGCGATATCATCACCATTACCTAAACGCTCTTTGGGCACCATTTGTTTAACAAATTGCTCCGTTTTTTTGTTCTCTACAGCATACTTTGTCATTTTGCTTAAAAAGAATCCTGGTGCAATGGCATTAATATTAATGTGTTTTTTTACCAGATCGGCAGCTAAATGACGGGTCATTTGCACAACCGCCGCTTTGCTAGCTGAATAGGAATAATTGCTCATTCTTGGGTTGTTAAATGCATTAATTGAGGCAATGTTGACCACTCGGGCAGGATGCTCTGCATGGGCACTGTGAGATAACAATGGTAATAACTTTTGGGTTAAGAAAAATGGTGACTTTGCATTTAAATTCATTACCTTATCCCAGCCAACCTCAGGGAACTCAGTAAAGCTCGCCCCCCATGTTGCACCAGCATTGTTGATTAAAATGTCAATCTTGTCTTCGCTTTGTTTTATGGTTTCAACAAAAGCATTAATGCCTTCTAAGCTAGATAAGTCAGCCACAATAGGAATGCATAGACTGTCGTCAACAAGATTTGATAGCTCGATAGCTGTGGCCTGCAATTGGGCTTCATTTCGAGCCGTTATGTAGGTTTTTACGCCGTGTTCCACCAACCCTTTGCTGATCATTTTTCCAATACTTCGAGAACCACCAGTGACAATGGCTGTCTTGCCTTTAACAGAAAATAAATTACTCATATTGTGCCTTTATAGTGTTATTTATTGGCTAAATCATTACGCCATTGTTGCAATATTGGTGCGATTTTTGTGTCAAGCATGGCATAGGCCTGCTCTGTTAAATGCAAACCATCATCGACAAACCACTTGGGGTCATTAGTGATGAAATCATTAAACTCAAAATAGCGATATTGATTGCCACAAAAATCTTTAATGCGACCATTAATCTCGTCAATTACGCCAAGTTGTTTCGCCGCTTGCTTTTGCGGACATTTAATAATGGAAAAATACCCTATATGAGTCGCAGGAAAGGTGGTTTTTAGTTGCTTTAACAACCGCTGTACGTTGTTAATTATGTGCAAGGTATCATTGCCAAAGACCAAATCATTACTACCGCAATAGACGATAATGTGTCTTGCCTCTGGTAGTTTGGTTAAATCGGCTTGTAACCAATCAGCACTAACTGTACTGCGAATGGCGTTGTTTGAAACCGCTAAGCTAGACCACTTTGGTGTGCCCCAAAATTCAAAAATACTACTGCCGATCATCACAATATCTAGCATGTTCACCTCTATTGGCTAGTTATATATCCGCTGCCAACCATGCTGCTTGATTGATGGCGCGTTTGGCGTCTAACTCTGCTGCTACATCTGCGCCGCCAATCACGTGAATGGGCTTTTCATAGCCCACATCGAGTAACTCGCAGTGTAGTGGTTTAAAGGACATTTGGCCTGCACAAATAACCACATGGTCAACCTCGAGTAGTTGAATCTCGCCGTCGATACTAATTTCTAGGCCATGATCGCTAATTTCTCGGTATTGGACATTTGATAACATTGCGACATGCTTGTTCTTTAAACTTGCTCTGTGGATCCAGCCAGTTGTTTTACCGAGATCTTTACCTACCTTACTGGCTTTACGCTGTAATAAATAAATATCTCTCGCGCTTGGCGTTATGTGTTTTGGCTGCAAACCTCCGCGCTGGCGATTATTTAAGTCGATACCCCATTCTTTGGCATAAAGCTGTTTGTCCAGTGCTGGCGATGTGCCCTGGTGGCTTAGATACTCGGCAACATCAAAACCAATGCCACCGGCGCCAATGATTGCCACACGCTTACCGATAGCAACTGTTTTATTGAGCACTTCGGTATAACTGACAACCTTGCTGTGATTAATGCCTTTTATATCTGGTGTCCGTGGCGCAATACCGGTTGCCAGTACGACTTCATCAAAATCAACCAACATGGTCGCTCTCACCTCGCAGCCTAAATGCATGCTGATATTCTCGTGAGCTAATCGTTTACCGAAATAACGGATTGTTTCATGAAACTCTTCTTTACCCGGAATTTGTTTTGCTAAGTTGAATTGGCCGCCAATTTCTTCATGCTTATCAAATAAACTAACTTTATGACCGCGCTGTGCTGCATAGGTGGCGAATGCCATACCAGCAGGACCTGCGCCAACAACAGCGATATGTTTCGCATTTGTGGTTGTTAAAAAATTCAGTAAGGTTTCATTGGCAGCGCGAGGGTTAACCAAGCAAGACGATATTTTATTGTCAAAGGTATGATCTAGGCATGCTTGGTTACAGGCGATACAGGTATTAATGTTATCACTTTTATCCGCTTTGGCTTTGTTGATAAATTCGGGATCAGCAAGAAGAGGGCGCGCCATAGACACCATATCGGCATAGCCATCATTGAGTATTTGCTCAGCAACCTCTGGTGTGTTGATGCGATTACTGGTGATCACCGGGATATCGACAATGTCTTTAACCTGCTTGCTGATTTTCGCAAATAACGCTCTTGGAACCGATGTCGCAATGGTCGGTACTCGAGCTTCATGCCAGCCTATGCCAGTGTTAATTACTGTCGCCCCAGCTTTTTCGACTTCTTTAGCAAGCTGAAGTACTTCTTGTTGTGAACTGCCGTTTTCTATTAAGTCCAACATTGATAGTCGGTAGATAATAATAAAGTCATCGCCGATGCATTGGCGAGTTCGCTTGATAATTTCTAGTGGAAAACGAATGCGGTTTTTATACTCGCCACCCCATTGGTCCGTCCGTTTATTAGTATGCTCGACAATAAATTGATTTATTAGATAGCCTTCAGAGCCCATGATCTCGACACCATCGTAACCAGCCTGCTTTGCTAACCTTGCACAACGGACAAAATCTTCAATTTGTTGTTCTACATCATCGCTAGTTAATTCGCGAGGCATAAACGGGTTAATAGGGGCCTGAATTGCGCTAGGTGCAACCAACTCGGGATTATAGGCGTAACGGCCTGCATGCAGGATTTGCATGCAAATTTTACCGCCATGTTGATGTACCGTACGGGTAATGACTTCGTGGTTTTTGGCATCGTCTGCTGTGACCATTAAGGCAGCTCCTTTGGCTACCGCTCCTTCCTCGTTAGGGCCAATGCCGCCGGTTACAATAAGGCCTACACCACCAACAACTCGTTCTTTATAAAATGCTGCCATTCTCTGGAAACCATGTTCGACTTCTTCGAGATTGGTATGCATAGAGCCCATTAATAAGCGATTTTTTATTGTTGTAGAGCCCAACGTTATTGGGCTGAGTAATTTTTCAAAAGGCATGTAAATGTCGCCATAAAGTAACAAGTTTTGTCACTATATTATATTTTTAAGTAAATAAACATACTAAAGGTTCAAATTAGTTTTGTGCGGTTATATGCTGCATTCTTGATTGTCGGGTTTGTCAAAATGACGCAAGTTGCTGATCGCTTATTTTTTGCCAAAAGGCGATTGTCTCATCATTGACTTGCTGTTGTTTCGTTTGGTCATGACCAAAGTGCAACACCATAACCGTGCCGTTATCTTTGTAGCTAGGCCAATTTTTTAGATACGGTGATATTGGATCAAGGTAAGCAATTGCTGCCCAATAAGACTGCATTTGCCTACTTAGCTCAGCCACTCTCGGTTCGCTACCATAAAAAGCTTTATCTAAATTACCAAACACCAAACCAATATCGGCAATGTGGGGGCAACCCAAACTTGGTATCACTGACCGACGAGACAGTTTGTAGCCATAGCCGTGACCACCTGCAGATATGTGCTTATCAAGTAAACGATGACTTGGCTGGCCAAACCAATACTCAGATAACACCTCATTAAGGCGATCTTGTGGTGTGATAGCTACCTGGTGTTGCCTATGGCTAATTTGTTGATCTGTTAATGCCAAGCATTGTTCGATGTTTTGCTCGCCAACGAGCGATGTTATTGACCTGAGCAAGGCTTTGTCTGTGGTTATGTTTTGTCCTAACAGGGCGGCAAAATATGCCCATTCATCACTGTTAGTGCCGCTTATTAAGGTGATGTGTTTTGCGTTGCCTTGTGCGATTGCTTCATGGGGCGCAATAGTCAGGGTGGTGCCATCAATGACCGGTTTAAATGGCAAAATGCCAAATTTTTTGTAAACAGATAGGTCGGTTAAAAAACCTTGTTGCAAGCTCATTATTTTTTCGCTTGGTATCGTTGTCAAATCATCCAACGAGTAACCTTGCTGCTCAGCATAGCAAACAAAACGTTGAGCAATGCGGTTAGCTTGCTCTTTGGTCGCGTAGGTATGAGCTGCGCCACTTTGTAATATAGCTTTGTGAAACAAGGTGTTTGCTAATGGCGAGGCAAGTAAGCAAGCAATGCTCATTGCACCGGCAGATTCACCGAATACTGTCACGTTATTCGCATCCCCAGAAAACGCATGGATATGCTTTTTAACCCATTTCAACGCGGTGATCTGATCACCAAGTCCTTCATTGCCGGTTGATTGAATCTTATTATTGCTAACATCGCACAGCCGTAAATAACCAAGCACCCCCAGTCTATAATTAATGGTAACGACCACAACATTGGCGTTAGCGGCGAGGGTTTTCGCATCATAAATAGGTTGTGAACCGGCACCGTTTAGAAAACCGCCACCATGTATCCAGACCATAACAGGCAGTTTTTTGTCTGACTGAGGCGCATAGATATTGAGGTTCAAACAATCTTCGCTTTGCGCTAAATCATTTGCGTATTGTAATAGTGGGTTATGGTCGAAGGTTTGCGGCGCAATATTGCCAAATGATTGGCTAGTTTGTTCTATGGTTGACCGTACCTGACTCGAGCTCCAACGAGGCGTGTTGGTTTTAAGCGCAGCATATGCGATACCGAGGTGGGTTGTGATGGCCGTGTCATTTTGAGGTTGATTGTTCAGACGCTGACGTTTTTGCGTTGCTGATGGCTTTATCTGCTGTTCAATTTTTGACTTGGTGCTCATGCGCGTACTTGCCGTAATACTGTGTGGTATAAATACATACCACTTGTTCGATTTGTTGGCAAATTGTTTATCTTTTTAGCGATTTGCAAGGCCGTTTTGCTCTATATTATTGTTTAATTTTTTGTTAAATAATTCTTGTAAGTTATATTTACATACTGTAAGTTCAAATCATAAAGATTAATTATTATTACCAATGTGCCCATTTTTTAATGGCATAAATAGGGTAGGAATTAGATGTTAAAACTTACTTTCTTTACCAAGTTTTCATATGGTGTAGGTCAGATCTCTCAAGGCGTTAAAGACACGGCGTTTCAATCATTTGTGGTCTTTTATTTTAGTCAGGTCTTAGGAATGCCCGCCATTATGGCTGGTTTTGCAGCACTAATAGCCCTCCTTGTTGATGCGATTACCGATCCATTAATGGGCGATGTTTCCGATAATTGGCACTCTAAATGGGGTCGTAGGCATCCATTTATGATTGCAGCAGTGATACCGTTTCCGCTGTCATTGTTTATGCTGTTTTCACCGCCTGCAGGTCTCGATCAGCAAGGCTTGTTTCTATGGCTAGTGTGTTGGTCAATCATTGTACGTGTGATGTTGACGCTATTTAATGTACCACACAACGCGCTTGGTGCTGAGTTGAGTAAAGATTACCAAGAGCGCACTAAAATTGTCAGCTATCGAACGTTTTTAGGCTATGTAGGTGGCATCTCACTTTCGGTCATTGCCTTAAACACCTTTTTTAAAGTGACCGAGCAAAACCCATATGGCATGTTGAATGCTCAAGGCTATAGCCAGTTAGGGCTACTTGCGGCTGTCATTGCCTTTGTTGCCATGGTGTTTTGTATCTTGGGTACTAAAAATACCATTCCGCATTTACCAAAGGCGCCCAAGGACCAAAAGAAAGTCGATTTTAAGCGAAGTTTTCGTGCGTTTGCTGAAGCGTTAAAGTTACGTCCATTTCGCCTTATATTTATCGTTCAAGTATTGACTATGGTCGCCGGTGGAGCGGGTGCAACGTTTATGCTCTATATTGGCAGTTACTTTTTTGCCTTATCTCCAGCTGAAATTTCCTTACTGACATTAACCATTGTTGTTGGATTAGTACCCGCAACGATCATTGCCCCGGTATTATCGAAAAAAATCGACAAAATGCCGAGCTTAGTGCTTTGTCTATTGGTCGCGACAGTATTTAGTTTTAGTCCAATCATATTGCGTTTATTAACCGTGTTACCTGAAAACGGTTCGCCAATGATTATGCCTATTTTGTTCTCTACCTACGTTGTGGGCTATAGCTTTTTCATTGCTGCGGGAATCATTATTGGCTCAATGTTAGCCGATGTTGCTGACCTACACGCCACCACTACTCGTAAACGCCAAGAAGGAATATTCTTTGCTGCCAATTCGTTTGCCCAAAAAGCGACGTTTGGCTTAGGAACGTTAATTGCCGGTATCGGCCTAGACGTTATTGCGTTTCCAAAGCAAGTCGACGTATCCCAAGTGAGTGCTGAGGCATTGTTTGATTTGGGGATGATCGCAGGTCCAGTACCTATGCTTATTTACCTAATTTCGGCGTATATCGCCACTAAATACGATCTAAATAAAACCAAGCATACAGAAATTTGTATGCAACTTAACGAACAAAAAAACTAACTCATCTAAGGCCATTAAAAGCATGCGTAGATATGCGGCTCTTTGATACATAAAAATAAAACAAAAACATCAAGAATAACGAGGATACTTATGAGGGAAATCACCAACAAGGCTTTGCGATTTAAATTATCGCCTTTGGCCTGCGCTATGTTAGTTACTGGCTTTAGTGCATCGGGTTACGCACAAGAAGATGCTGTTGATACAGATGAAGCTGGTATTGAAGTGATTCAGGTTACATCAACCAAACGGGCAACATCGTTGATGGAAACCGGTCAAGCGGTTAGTGCATTTAATGCGGATTCAATGGAAGATTTGGGCATTGATGATGCACAAGGCTTAGTTCAATATTCACCGTCACTGGTTATTACCTCAAATCGTGTCTCTATTCGTGGTGTTGGTCGTCCAACAACATCGTTAGGTTCAGATCCGGGTGTTGGTATTTATACTGACGGCGTTTATAACACTGAAAATGGTGTATTTAGCTATTGTAACTTTTGTGACGTTGACCGTATTGAGGTACTTCGTGGGCCGCAAGGTACATTGTATGGTCGCAATGCCGTCGGTGGTGCAATTAACTTTATCAGTACCGAGCCGCAAAAAGACTTTGGTGGATACATAAACCTAGAAGCAGGTAATGATGGCTATTTGTTAACTCAAGGCCAAGTAACCGGTGGTTTAGGTGATATTTTCTCCGCTATCGTAACGGTATCTAAAAAAGAACGTGACGCACTGCAAGAGAACATTGCTGAAGGTGTCGCTGACTTAGACGATGAAGACCGCACATATTATTCGGCGACATTGAAAGCGGATTGGAGTGAAAACTGGACCAGTTCATTACGTTATATGAACACCGATCGTGACGAAAATCCGTCTCCTGGTTATCTGCTAGACGAATACCCAACGGATTACATCAATATTGGCCCAGCCAATTTACCCGGCATGTATCCAAACTCCGTCGCATTGAATCATTTATCGGGTTACACCATGGCTAACCCAGCGGTTGATGACGAAAATAAAATCAATGTCGATACCGTCGGCCACTTAAGCTCTGAAACCGAGCGTTTTATCTTTACCAATGTCATCACTGTCGGCGACATTGATGTTAAATATATCTACGGTGATTACACCTTAGATTACGATTCATTGGCGGATGGTGATGTAACTAACGCCGCCTATGGTGCAATGGACTTCTCCATGATGTTCGCTGAAACAACCGGTGCATTTATTCCAGGCGGTCCGTTCTACCTACCGAACCCTATCACTGGCGAACCTATCACCTTAGCGTCAGATATGACGACAAGTATCAAACAAGACGTTGATACCAGTTCTCATGAATTGCAATTCATCTCGAATTTCGATGGTAACTTTAATTTTATTGCCGGTCTTTACTATTACAACAGTGAAGAGAGTCAATACAATGACTTTGTTGAACGTGGCTTTGGCTTAATGCAAGGCGATGCAATCAACGCGTACTATGGTTCTTTCCCACCTGAATTTGGTCTGCCGTCAGATACCGGTACATTCTTAGGTTTACCCGGTGTGCAATTGAGCTTGTATCAGTTTAATGCTGCATTGTTAGGTGGTGCACCATTTAAAGCCACGCCAGAAGGTGACGGAGGCTATCTATATTCAACTCAAAATGAATTAGAAACCACATCGAAAGCAGTTTACGGTCAAATTGAATATGACATGACAAATGAGCTGACATTAACCGCTGGCCTGCGCTATTCGGAAGATGAAAAAGAAGGTTCTGATGATGTTTTTACTTACTTATTTGTGCCGCAAACACAACACAAAGTAAAAGATGATTGGAGTAAAGTAACTTGGCGCCTACAAGCCGATTGGCAGATGAACCAAGACACTTTGTTATACGGTTACGTCGCAACAGGTTATCGTTCAGGTGGTTTCAACTTAGGTGCTGCGGCGACCGACGATCCTGACTTGGTTGATCCAGAAGAGCTTACAGCGTTTGAAGTTGGTTATAAAAAATCGATGTTTGATAATCGCGCGAATCTGTCTTTAGCCGCTTATTACTATGATTACACTGACTTACAGGTGCAGTCTGATAAGTTAGAATCCGGTGTTATTACATCGTCATTTGATAATGCCGCTGAGGCCTCCGTGCTTGGCCTTGAAGCTGAATTACAGTTTTTGCTTACCGATGATTTAGTGATCAATACCACCTATTCATATAACGAATCTGAATACGATGAATTTACCGCTATCGACTCTATCGCCTGTGCTTTTTATGGTGAATGTGAGATTCAAGACTTGTCGGGTAATCAGCTAAATATGGCACCTGAAAACAAGTTTAGTATCGCTGGTACGCAATACTTCGATTTGAACGACAAGGGTTCTATTGCTTTAACCGCAAGCTACTCCTATGTTGGCGAACAGTATTCTCGTGAATTTAACCGTGATGATATTGATAAAGTGGACAGTTATGACAGCATCGATGCCCGTTTAAGTTGGACATCGCCAGAAGAGGCCTTTGTGATTGCCGCGTTTGTGAAAAACGCTGGCGATGAGCGCAATGTACTTCGCTACAGCGCACCATCAACACAAACCCGAATGCAAGCGGCTGAATTATCCGATCCAATTACCTACGGATTGCAGTTGCGTTATAGCTTTTACTAACGAGAAAGTAGGTAGAGGCCACTAGTTAAGTGGCTTCTACCTGAACTGCTCTTATGTTTAGGTCGATATAATGAAACAAATTGAGCAAGTATTGAAAGAGTGTAGTTGGTTTCAAGGGCTTCCTGACAATGGGGTAGCTGAATTAACCAAGTCTGCACGCATAAAACACTACAAAGACAAAACATACCTATATCGATTAGAAGATACGTCAAATTATGTTTATTGCGTTTTGTCTGGCTTTGTTCGGGTCAAAATTAGCAGTATTCAAGGACAAGAATTTGCCATTACCGAGTTTTCTACCGGGGCTTGGTTTGGTGAGTTTGCTTTAACCGATAAGCCCATTCGTATGTTTGAAGCACAGGCACTAGAAGATTCTCAACTACTAGAAATTCCCAAGCACGTTGTACAAAATCTGGCTGATAAACATCCAGTTATTTATAAAAACTTATTTCTCGAGCAAACAGACCGTACCGCAAAAATGTGTGAATTACTTGCTGGAATGTTGTTCTATCCACTTAGTGCCAGAGTAGCCGGGCGACTGCTTTGGTTTGCACATCATTATGGTCAACAAACTGAGTTAGGTGTGCAGATTAACAAAAAGATGAGCCAACAAGAGATAGCCGATCTCACGCTAGGCTCTAGACAGCGAGTAAATAAAGTGATTAAAACTTTGGAAAGTGACGGCGTGATTGCCATCAGAGGCTTGCGCTATTTGGTTAAAGATATGGCGGCATTAAAAGAACATACTCGGCTTAAAAATGATTAACCGACAGAGGTTAACCAACCTTTGAAAAGGTGTCACCTTGGTGACAAAAATACGAAAGCGACCGCGTTACACTCAAGCAACATAGAGAGACCAGGACATGTTATGTCCTGATGATTGAATTAGGAAAATTATGAATTCAGCAGTTAATTCAGGCAATGAACATTTTGATGTGTTGATCGTAGGGGCCGGCATTTCAGGCATCGGATCGGCATATCATTTGCAGCAACAACATCCAAATAAACGCTTTTGTATATTGGATGGTATGGAAAGTTTTGGCGGTACCTGGTTAACACATAAATACCCAGGGATCCGTTCCGACAGTGACTTATTTACCTTTGGCTATCGCTTTAAACCATGGACAGGTAAGCCGATAGCGTCTGGTGAAGAGATTTTAAACTATATGAATGAAGTGATCAGTGATAATCATTTAGATGATCACATTCGTTATAACCATAATGTGTTAACCGCAAATTGGTGCAACCAAAGCCAGTTATGGACAATTACCGCCTTTGACAAAGCAACACAGCAAAACAAGCGATTTACGGCCAATTTTTTGTGGATGTGCCAAGGCTATTACAAGCACGATAAAGGTTATACCCCTAAATGGGATGGCATGGATGAATTTGCTGGCGAGTTGGTTCACCCGCAAAACTGGCCTGAAAATCTAGATTATCAAGGCAAAAAGGTCGTTATTATTGGTTCTGGAGCAACCGCTGCGACGTTGGCACCAAATATAGCAGGGCAGAGTAAACACGTCACATTGCTGCAGCGCTCACCAACCTATTTTTTCCCACGTAAAAATGAAAATGAATTAGTCGAACAGTTACGCAAACTTAATATTGATGAATCTTGGATTCATGAAATTGCACGCCAACAAATCCTGCAAGAGCAGGCAGGCTTTATTAAATTAGCTCAGGATTACCCTGGGGAAGTCAAAAAAGCTTTGATCGACGGTGTTAAGGCGCATCTAGAGCCAGATTTTGATGTTGAAAAACATTTTACGCCGCAATACAACCCTTGGCGACAACGAATTGCTGTCGTCCCTGAAGGGGATATTTTTGCCGGTATTCGTAGCGGTAAGGCAAGTATCAAAACAGACGAAATAGAGTGTTTTAATGCGCAAGGCATCCAACTCAAGTCCGGTGAACAGCTTGACGCGGATATCATTATTTCTGCCACCGGATTCAATCTATCGGTACTTGGTGGGATTGAATTTTCGGTTGATAAGCAAGCGATTAATTTTGCCGAAAAAGTTGGCTACAGAGGATTAATGTTTACCGATGTGCCAAATATGGCATGGGTTATGGGCTATTTTAGAGCAAGTTGGACACTGCGTGTCGATTTGATCGGTGACTTTATTTGTCGATTGTTAAAACACATGGATGACAAACAGGTTAAACAAGTCACCATGACGTTGCGCGAAGAAGACAAAGATATGGAGTTATTGCCATGGATTAACACCGACGAGTTTAATCCCGGTTATATGCTGCGTTCGTTGCACCTAATGCCAAAGCGTGGCAATAAACCTGAGTGGCAACACACTCAAGATTACTGGTCAGAAAAAGACGTACTGCCCAATGTCAATCTTGATGATGAACTGTTCGTGTACAGATAAGTCACTATGAAAGCATTCGTTTTTGAAACCACAAAATCAATCGTCAGCGAAATAGGCGCAATTAAACACATTGCGACTATTTGTAACAAGCTTAACATTGCAAAGCCGCTGATTGTGACTGATCAGGGGATTGTTGACTGCGGCTTACTTACCTCAATAATGAGCAGTCTAAATGATGCCAATATTAGCGCTCAGATCTTCTCTGACGTTAGCGCTGATCCGCAAGATGCGCTGATCGAACGAGTGGTTGAATTTGCGCAACAACATGCAGTCGATGGGGTCATAGGCTTTGGTGGTGGCAGTTCTATGGACACCGCCAAATTAGTCGCGCTGTTAGCCTCTAGTGACGAGCAACTGCAGGATATATACGGCATAGAGCAGATTAAGGGTGAACGTTTTCCTCTAGTACTGATACCAACCACAGCAGGCACAGGTTCTGAAGTGACCCCTATTGCCATTGTCACCACAGGCGAGACTACCAAAGCTGGTGTCGTTTCAGCAAAATTGCTTCCGGATGTGGCGTTACTTGATGCCGAATTGACCTTGAAGTTACCAGCTCATGTAACAGCTGCGACTGGGATAGACGCTATGGTTCATGCCATTGAAGCCTACACCAGTGCAATTAAAAAGAACCCTTATTCGGATCTATTGGCAAAACAAGCGTTGCAATTGCTGTCTGAAAATATTGTTGAGGCGACGTTTAATGGCAAAAATTTGGCAGCAAGACAAGCGATGTTGTTGGGTGCATGTCTAGCAGGCCAAGCATTTGCTAATGCACCCGTCGCGGCAGTGCACGCCTTGGCGTATCCATTGGGGGGACACTTTCATATTCCACATGGCTTGAGTAACTCGCTTGTATTGCCGCATGTCTTACGTTTTAACATCAGTGCAGCCAGTGAATTGTATGCTCAGCTAGCGCCTTTCATCGACAACACCATCTGTATGTCGCAAAGCCAGCAACAGATAACACATGCTCTGATTGATTATATTGCCAAGTTAATTAAGCAACTGAATTTACCGACCAGCCTTAAATATCTAGGTGTTAAATACGCTGATTTAGATACCTTAGCGAACGACGCTATGTTGCAAACTCGTTTATTGGTTAATAACCCAAAACCTGTGAACTTAGCCGATGCAAAAGATATTTATTTATTGGCCTATAAAGGCTTTTAATTCGTTTGAGAATGAAACCAAACAATGACAAACACAACACAACCACTTAAAGACAAAGATAAAGACAGTTATCGATACTTTTTTCCAATCACCACGCGGTGGATGGATAATGACATGTTTGGTCATGTCAACAATGTTAACTATTACTCATTTTTCGATACGGTTATTAATCAATTCTTAATTGAATATGCCGGCTTTGAGCCCAACAACAGCCAACAAATAGGATTTATTGTGTCATCACAATGCCAATATTTTCACTCGCTTTGTTACCCAGAAAAGTTGATTGGTGCAGTAAGAGTTAATCGTATTGGTAATAGCTCAGTACAGTATGGTGTGGCCATATTTAAAGAACACAGCAATTGCGCGGCGGCGACAGGGCAATTAACCCACGTGTTTGTCAATCGCACAACACAAACGCCTGAGTCAATTAATGAGCAAATGCGTGCGGCTATGCAGCGCGCTATGACCAATAAGGATGTTTACGGTGAGTGATCTGAATGCCAACAAACAATGCCAAGAAGCAATCGTTAATGTCAATGGTATAGATATCGCTTATCAACTTTACGGTGCTAGTGACCATCCTACGTTAGTGTTAATCCATGGCCTTGGTGCGCCACTGACCGCGTGGCCCATGGCTATGGTTGAGCAATTTGTTGAACGGGGCTTTCAGGTTTTATTGTTTGATAACCGAGATATCGGTTATTCACAACAACTTGAGCATCTTAAAATACCAAATCTGGCATGGCTGGTGGTTAAATCGAAACTTGGTTTACCGATTAATGTACCTTATAAGCTCGAAGACATGATGAGGGATACCATAGCCTTAGTCGATCATCTTAATATCAAGAACTTCCATCTAATTGGCGCATCAATGGGGGGGATGATCGCGCAATTACTCGCCATTCATTATCCGCATCGAGTTAAGACGTTAACGTCGATCATGTCGACAACCGGCAATAAAACGTTACCGAAGATGAGCGATGAGGTGAAACACATTTTCAGTGCTAAGCCAGACTCTAATAGTGAACAGGATATCGTTAAATTTAATGTACAAAAGTGGCGAATTATCGGCAGTCCAGACTATCCCGCACGAGAGCATTACCTAAACAACTACGTTAAAGGGCTTGTGCGTCGAGGTCTTTATGGTAAAGGAACGTTGCGACAGATGTTGGCGGTCATGGCAGGAAAAAACCGCGAGAAACAGCTCGCTGAAATGAACGTGCCTACCTTAGTGTTGCATGGCGGCGCTGACCCCCTTATTCGCGTCGCATGTGGTGAAGCCACTGCTCAGTCAATTCGCAACGCAACATTAAAAATATACCCTGGAATGGGGCATGATTTTCCCGTTGAACTGCTACCATCTATCGTCTCCGATATCAGCGGTCATATCCAAACCCATATAAAAACAAAAAAGGACCAATGTGATGAATCAGTATAAAAATTCGGTTGCGGTTATTACCGGCGCTGCATCAGGCATTGGCTTAGCATTGGCAAGCAGATTAGCCGAACAAGGATGTCATCTTGCCTTGGCGGATCGTGATATCAATGGCTTAGAAGCGGCGAAGCAACAAATCGAAGCGCTAGGGGTTAGATGCTTGATTGAAGATCTAGATGTGGCTGATAACAGCGCATTTCTAGCATTTGCAGCAAACGTTGAAAAGGAGTTTTCTGAAATCAATTACCTTTTCAATAATGCTGGGGTCAGTTTAATCGACTCGGTAGAGAATCAGTCGCTTGACGACTTTCATTGGTTAATGAACATCAATTTTTGGGGCGTTGTACATGGTACAAATGCGTTTTTGCCCGCTCTTAAACGTGCACCAAAAGCACACATTATTAATGTATCAAGCTTGTTTGGCTTGTTATCGTTGCCATTAACCAGTGCTTATAATGCTTCCAAATTTGCCGTTAGAGGTTTCTCTGAATCATTGAAAATGGAAATGGCTGGTACGAATGTCTCGGTACATTGTGTGCACCCGGGCGGTATAAAAACCAATATAACCAATAACGCAAAAGTCACCGCAAAATCCGTCACTAAAAGTGAGATCCTTGAGGGTTTTAACAAACAAGCGATCACCACGCCTGAGCAGGCTGCTGATGCTATTTTAGCTGGTGTTGAAAACAAAAATAGACGTATTTTAGTTGGCAAGGATGCCAAACTGTTAGATAAAATTGTTCGTTGGTTTCCAAACAGTTATGAAAAACTATTGGGTTTTGAAAAGGGCGTGTTAAAGAGTAGGAAGGGCAATAGTTAACCACTCTGGACTCACTTTATTGGATAAACTAAACCGTAGATGTTCGATTACTCAAACATCTGCGGTTGCTCTGCACAAATGACCTGAAACATTGGCATAAAACTAAAAAAACCGGCCAATTCACTGCCCACAACTTGATGTGCAGATTGCGCAGCTTCATTGGTAATGATTGTTGGTGTACCTGCGGCTTCAGCCAATAATTGCGTCTGACAGCTTCTTTCCATCGTTATAAACCACCATGCAGCTGCTTCAACCGTAAGACCAACCGTAAGTAAGCCGTGGTTCTGTAGAATCGCCGCTTTATTATTTGTGATCGCATCGGCAATTCGTTTACCTTCACTTTGATCCAAAACCACGCCAGTAAAATCATCAAATAACACATGGTCTTGATAAAATGCGCATGCATCTTGGGTAATAGGGTCAAGAGTTCTCGCTAACGACGACCACGCCTTACCATAAAGAGAGTGAGCGTGGGCAGCGGCGTTAATATTAGGGTGAGCTTGGTGAATCTGCGAATGGATGGCAAACGCTGCGCCATTTAATAGACCATCTCCTTCGACCACGTCCCCTTGATGGTTAACTAACAATAATTTCGATAGGGTCATTTGTTTAAACGACACCGCCATAGGATTTACCCAAAAATGGTCGAGTTTTTCAGGATCGCGTACGGTAATATGTCCAGCTAAGCCTTCATCAAAACCAAATTTACCAAATAGTCGAAATGCCGCCACTAAGGCTCTTTTTCGATGCTCGCGAATCTCCGCAATAGTATCGCCCTCATGAATGCTAGGTGCATTGCCTTTGGTATTCATGACCGCATCGTTGGTTGATTTGTTCATGGTGATCCTTTCACTATTAAGTTGATAAAAATTATAACGTCAGGCCGCTATCTAAACGAATGACTTGTCCTGTCATGTTATCGGATCCGATTAAAATAGCCAGAATACTGGCAGCAACATCACTGGACTGACTAATACGTTTTATTGCTGAATGCGCTAGGGTGTAGTCTTTAGCGGCCTGCCAATTATCACCCCAGCCACTTTCTGCCCATTTATCATCGATAAGGCCAGGGCAAATGGCATTGACGCGAATGTTTTGCGGCCCTAAGGTTTTCGCCAACGTTTTGGTTAGATTGTTTAACCCCGATTTTGACGCGCAATATGCAATCGAACTGCCATGTGCTGTTAAACCGGCAATACTTGATGTCATGACGATTTCACCACCGCTAATGGCTAGGTGGGGAACAGCAGCACGACTAATATAAAACGGCCCAAGCAGATTGGTCGCTAAGGTCTGTTGCCATACGTCGTCGCTTAAAAGGTCTAGTTCATGATGCGGCACAAATTGAGTATAACCGGCGTTATTAATAACGATGTCTAAGCGTTGATAGGTTGCTACAGCAAATTCAACCAAGTCTGTACATTGTTGCTGGTCACGAACATCAGCCTGATAAATCTCTGCTTGACCACCCAGGGATGTAATATGTTGTTGGGTTTTTAGCGCGCCTTGTTTGTTGTTGGCATAGTTAATAACGACGCGAACACCATTTTGTGCAAGCTGTGTCGCCGTTTGTGCCCCAACGCCGGAACTCGCACCGGTTACTAACGCAACTTTATTCTTCAACTCCACTTTGACCGCCTTTTAAAGTAAAACACCGGATAATGGTTTTCCGGCTATGGTTATTCGATGTAATACGCGTTCTTCACCTTGATAATCATTGTTTGCAAAGTGCCAGGTGCAGCGATTATCCCAAATAGCAATGGACCCGGGCTGCCAATTAAATTCACAAGTATATTCTGCTTTGCTGCCGTGTTCGTATAGGTAATTCAGCAAGGCAAATGCCTCGTCAGTATGCCAGTGTTCAAATCCAACTGTATGGCCTTTGTTGACATACAGAACTTTGCGTTTACTTTCAGGGTGGACAATGATAGCGGGATGTTTCGCAGCGCTGACTTCGACATTTTCAGCGAGCTTATCGGCTAAATCGGTGCCATCAAAATAGCCGCCTTTGCCGTATAAATGATCATTGGCATGCAATGCATTAATGCTTGCTAGAGTGTGTTGTAAACCCGGCGATAAACCATCATAGGCAGCATACATGTTGGCAAACTTAGTTGCTCCCCCTTGCGATGGTAATTTCCGAGCGACTAATATTGATGCCATAGCCGGTTCATCATCGTAGGAATGATCAGTATGCCAGCCACCACCAATATTGGTTGTTTGATTCTTATCTTTGCTCACCACAGCTATGTCAGGATAACCAGGCAATGATTTAAATATCTTATTTTTGACAATGCTGCCAAAGCGCAATGCCAGTTGTTTATGTTGTTCTGGAGATATATTTTGATCTCGGAAAAAGACTAAGCCATGTTCGATAAACGCTTGCTTAATGACTAAAAATTCACGGTCGGTAAGGTTGGCCAAATTTACATTGTTAATTGTAACGCCACATTTAGGGCTAAAGGGGGTAATTTTCATGGTCATTGTTATTCCAAATTATTAGCATTTTGCTAGCAATGCATCGATTTAAGTTCGATAAATTCGTTTAAACCAGCCGCACCCCATTCGCGACCATTGCCGGATTGTTTGAATCCACCAAAGGGTGCATTGTAGTTAAAGTTGCCACCGTTAATGGTAATTTGACCAGCGCGAATATGCTTGGCGATATCGACGGCTTGATCTTGTGTTTCTGCCCATACTTTTGCCGCCAAACCATATTGACTATCGTTGGCGATTCTGATGGCATGCTCTATATCTTGATAAGCAATAAAACACACGACGGGGCCAAAAATTTCTTGCTGTGCTATCACCATATCGTTCTCGACATCGGCAAACACCGTTGGTTTTACATAAAAGCCTTTATCTAAGCCATCAGGTTTTTCTAACCCGCCAGTAATGAGCGTGGCGCCTTCGTTTATACCTGTTTGAATATAGTTGAGCACGGATTGTTGTTGTTTCGCCGAGCAAAGAGGGCCGATAAAGCTTTGTTCATTGTCAGGTTCGCCAACGATCAACGTCTCTGTCACGGCTTTGGCTATATCAACCGCTTGCTGATATTGACTTTGATGAACCAAAACTCGTGTTGCGGCTACACAGGTTTGGCCACTATTGAACATCACTGATATGATGGCGTCGCTAATCGCTTGCTCAAGCGGTGCTGTTGGGCTGATAATATTTGCTGACTTACCGCCGAGTTCTTGGCACACACGTTTTACCGATGGTGCAGCATTCAGCGCAACGTTTACTCCTGCTGATGTTGAGCCAGTAAAGCTGACTAAGTCGACATCTGGGTGTTTTGTCAGCGCATTACCGGTTGTTTCGCCATCGCCAGTGACCAGATTAAACACACCAGCGGGTAAGCCAACTTGTTGTAGTATTTCGGCAAACATAATGGCGTTTAACGGTGTCTCTTCACTCGGCTTAACGACCATAGTACAACCTGCAGCCAATGCGGGCGCAACTTTTGCGATCAGTTGATGCAATGGAAAGTTCCAAGGCGTTATCAAGGCGCAAACACCAATGGCTTGTTTAATAACGATTGAATTATCTATGTGCTCTTGAGTATCCATGCTCTTAGCTAGTGCAGCATATGGCAACATACCCGTTAAAGGGCCGCCGGTTTGAACCATGTCAGATAACACGATGGGCATGCCTAGTTCTGAACTGATGGTGGCTGCCATATCTGCACGTTTCTCGCTCAGCTTTGTGACAATAGCCTCTATGTATCTGCCACGTTCATCACTGCTGACATATTGCCAAGTCTTAAACGCCTCTTTTGCAGCGTCTACTGCGTCATTGACGTCTTGCTCGTTAGCGATGGCAATCGACGCAATGGTTTTTTCTGTCGCTGGGTTTATTACGTCCAGTTGAGTTTTGCTATGGGCCTCAACCCAACGGCCATTTATCAATAGTTTTTGACAGCTTGCCATTTTAACCTCTTCTATAACGCAAAAAAGCTCGAGATTTACACGAGCTTTACGATTTGTTTTCCGAAATTTTTACCGCTAAGCATGCCGATAAATGCTTGTGGCGCATTGGCAATCCCATGCGCAGTACTTTCTTTAAATTTTAATGAACCATCGATGACACCTTGGGCAAGTGCCATGGTTGCAGTTGGGTATTCGTCTAGCCAATCACTGACTAGGAAAAATCCGTGTTCGGGAGTTGGTTTGAGTTTCGCTAATACTTGAAAAGGCGTTTCAGCTGCAACGTTTGTATCGTTGTAATTAGAGATGAAGCCACAAATAGGCACTCTAGCACCTTCATTTAAGAGGGGCGCCACGGCATTTAAGGTGCGCCCACCAACGCCTTCCCAATATATATCAATACCATTGGCGCAGGTTGTTGTTAATGCTTGCTCAAAATCATCCGCTTGATAACTTAGGCATTCATCAAAGCCTAATTGTTGTTTTACGTATTGGCATTTTTGCGCACTGCCGGCAACACCAATGACTCGCAACCCTTGTTGTTTTGCTAATTGACCGACAACAGAGCCTACAGCACCCGAAGCAGCGGAGACGACAATAGTTTCTCCTGGTTGTGGCTTGGCCTTGTGCTTAAAGCCCAAATAGGCTGTTCTGCCAGGCATGCCAATGATACCAAGATAAGCGGATAAAGCGATTTGATCATTAAATACAGGGTAAAGTGCCGATGATTTTTGGTGGCTGACAAAGTGGGTTTGCCAACCAGACATAGAACAAACAAACGTACCAATAGGGTATTTATCACTTTTCGACGCAATGATCTCGCCAACCGCTTCACCGGTGATTATCTCACCTTCTTGCAATGGCTCGGCGTATGACTTTTTTAAGCTCATACGGCCTCTCATATAGGGATCGAGCGATAAATAGTGGTTCTTTATCAAGACCTGACCATCAGTTAAATTATAGCTATCAATGTTGTGTGATTGTAAGCTAAAGTCAGCAAGTTTAGGCATACCCACAGGACGCGTGCTCATAACTATGGCTTTATTAATGATCTGTGTCATGGTTGGCATTCCTTGTTAAAAGCTAAAGTGTTCGCTTGGTAATGTCATTAAACTTTTTGCACCATTGCCTATGCAGGCAAGATGACCATGAGCTTTTGGCAAGATTCGGTCAAAGTAAAACTCAGCAGTGTGTAATTTTGCCTTGTAAAAATCCGCATCTTGAGGATTAACGGCTAGCATGGTATCCGCGGTTTTTGCCATTTTAAGCCACATATAAGCTAAGGTTATGTAGCCAGATAACATTAAGTAATCAACAGAAGCTGCGCCAATCTCATCAGGATTTTTTGCCGCTTTCATCGCGATGTCTTGTGTCACTTCTTGCCATAATTCAATGTATTCTCGTAATGTTGCGCAAAAGTCAGCAAACTTTCCGGATTGGTGTGCCTGACAAAACTCTAGGATTTCATCGGTGAAATTGCTGAGTAGGGCGCCGTTACTGCCAATCACTTTTCGACCTATGAGATCCAACGCTTGAATGCCTGTGGTACCTTCATAGATACAGCAAATTTTGGTATCTCTTAACAGTTGTTCCATACCCCATTCTTTAATAAAACCATGGCCACCGAGGACTTGGATACCATAACTTGTGGCATCAACCGCGGTTTCAGTTAAGAACGCTTTGGCGATTGGCGTTAGCAACGCGAGACGATCATTGGCGAGTTTTTTGTCCATATCAGTGCTGCCCGCGTGAGAGGTATCAACCAAATGAGCTAAATACGTCACTAAGGCACGGCCGCCTTCTGCAAACACTTTTTGGGTTAAAAGCATACGTCTAACATCAGGATGCACGATGATTGGATCCGCGACACCATCCGGGTTTTTAACGCCTGTCATCGAACGCATTTGTAAACGCTCTTGTGCGTAAGATAGAGCACCTTGAAATGAAGCCTCTGTTGCTGCAACACCTTCATTGGCAACACCTAATCTGGCGCCATTCATAAAGGTAAACATGCAATGCAGACCGCGGTTTTGTTCGCCGATCATATAACCTTTGGCATTATCAAAATTGATCACGCAGGTAGCGTTACCATTGATGCCCATTTTATGTTCAATCGATCCGCAACTTACGCCATTTTCGTCGGCTATTGTGCCATCGTCGTTGACGTTGAATTTGGGAACCACGAACAATGAGATACCTTTGGTGCCCGCAGGGGAGCCTGACACTCTGGCAATAACTAAGTGAACGATATTTTCAGACAAGTCGTGTTCACCGGCTGAAATAAATATTTTACTGCCGTTTAGTGAGTAAGTACCGTCTTCGTTAAGGTCAGCTTTGGTGCGCAACAAGCCTAAATCTGTACCACAATGCGACTCGGTTAAACACATGGTACCTGTCCATGAACCATCCACTAATTTAGGCATAAACATATTCTTTAATTGATCACTGCCGTGGTGTTCCAATGTCGACATACAGCCATGGCTAAGGCCTGGATACATGGCGAAACTATGATTTGCGGCTGAGAGCATTTCGCTGATCACACTATTAATGGAATGCGGTAGCCCTTGACCACCAAAGTCTGTGGATTGCGACAACGTCGGCCAACCACCTTCGATGTATTGTTGATAGGCGTCTTTAAAGCCATCAGGGGTGGTTACCTTGCCATCATGCCATTGACAACCTTGTTGGTCACCAATTTGGTTAATTGGTGCGATGACTTGCTCGGTAAATTTTGCTGCTTCAGATAGAATGGCATCTACCATGTCTGTACTGGCATCTTCATAACCAAGAGATTGGTAATGCTTTTCGCAATCAAACAGCTCTTGCATGACAAATTTGTAATCGCGTAATGGGGCTTTGTATTCAAACATTTTATTCTCTCTTATAACCAGTCTGGTTTGGTGTCAAAACAGGTGCTGTCGATATTCTTAACTAAATTTCCCCAGTGGTAGGTCAGGGGTAATTCACTGTGGAAAAAGTACTTCATTGCTTGCATTTTTCCTTGATAAAATTGTTGGTCATCAATATGTGGTTGGTTTGCTAATGCGACGTTGGCGATGACTGCTTGTTTTAGCCATAACCAAGCAATAGTAATATGGCCAAACATGGTTAAGTAACTTACCGAGTTGGAAAATACTAGGTCAATTTGTTGTTGCGTCGATTGCGCTAATACTTCAGTGGTTACCTGCTGTAGGTTGTCTATAGCGGCAGCAAGTTGCGCTGCATATTGGGCTAACTCATCTTGTTGCAAGGCGTCATCAATAGTCGATTTCATCACCTCAAGAAAGGCGTTATAGCCTTTACCGTTGTTCATTGGTACTTTGCGGCACATTAAATCAAGCGATTGCACACCCGTAGTACCTTCATGGATTGGATTAAGTCGGTTATCACGATAAAACAATTCAACAGGGTGTTCATTGATATAACCGTGGCCGCCCATTACTTGAATGGCTAAATCATTGGATTTAGGGCCATATTCTGAAGGCCAACTTTTAATGATGGGCGTAAGAAAATCCAAAACCAGTGAAGCCTGTTGGCGTTCTTGCTCTGATGGCGCTGTTTTTTCATCGTCGGCAAGTTGATGACCATACAAACACAATGCATAAGCGCCTTCTGAATAGGCTTTTTGTGTGAGCAACATACGGCGAACATCGGGGTGCTCTATGATGTTTACTGGCGGCGAGTATGGGTCTTTACATGACAATAGACGGCCTTGTGGTCTTTCTTTGGCGTAGTGCAGTGAATACTGATACCCGGTTAAGGCGGTAAGTGCAGCACCGGTTCCAACAAGGATCCTAGCTTCATTCATCATATGAAACATATAAAGTAAGCCTTTATTTTCTTCGCCAACCAAATACGCTGTAGCTCCGTCTTTCTCTCCAAAACTTAGTGCGGTAGAGGTATGGCCTCGACCACCCATTTTATGAAATAGACCGGCAAGGGCGACTTCGTTACGTTCGCCTAAACTACCATCGTCATTGACAAGGTATTTCGGAACGATAAACAACGAGATACCTTTCACACCTTTAGGCGCACCTTTCACTCGGGCTAACACCAAATGCACGATATTTTCATTTAGTTCATGATCACCACCGGAAATAAAAATTTTATTGCCGCTAAGCTTATAATTACCGTGATCATCTTTAATCGCCGTGGTGGTTAAGTCGGCTAAACCTGAACCTGCACCTGGCTCCGTCATCGCCATAGTACCGGCAAAGCGACCGTCTCGCATTGGCACAACCCACTTTTCGATTTGCTCATTGCTGCCATGTGCTTCAATTAAATTACAGTTTGCGTGAGTCAGGGAAATATAACCTAAGGTGGTACTCGCAACCGCGGATAAATAAGCAAAGGCACCACTGGCAGCGACCAAAGGCATTTGCATACCACCCATATCAAAATCAGCGGTCGGAGCCATTAATCCTGCGTCTGTTACGGCATCGAGGGCGACTTTTATTTCTGGCAACATGTGTATTTTCTCGCCGTCAAAGGTTGGTTCGTTGGCGTCAACTTTTTGTCGAATAGGAAGAAAATACTTTTCAGCGATTGCTTGCGCGGTGTCTATCGCGCCGTTAAACGTCGAACGGTCATGATCTTGGTAACGTTCACGTTGGGTTAGCGCCTCAACATTGAACATTTCATAAAGATAAAACTCAATATCACGACGATTAAGTATTGGTGCAGACATATCTATAGCCTCAAATAAAACAACTATTGTCACTGTAACAATATTGCATTCTCGATCTGTCACCTAGGTGACAATAAAGTGGGGCAGTGGCAATTAATTTATAGAACGAGGGTGATGGGTTACGCTTATCTGCGATTACTGGACACCTAAATCATTACTGGATACTAAATCGTCACTGCTTGGCGCAACCAATATCTTATCTATGTTGGTTTTTAACCAATTATCCCGTGGTTGGTATCCTTGTTGGTGCAACTGCGACAAAATAAGTTTTTCCATTTGAATGGTATGCCAGTTGTTATTGCGAATATTGGTATACAGTGAAAAGCTCTGTAAAACCCGTAATTTAAACGCAGGATCCTGTTTTGCTTTTTCAAAATCGACTTTTGATACGATAATTTGACTATTTTTGAGTGAGTCTTTATCGCTGAGCATTTCATAGCTGACAATGATTGGTGAGAATGGCGCAGCCGTTATTTGTTTTAACTCTTTTTGGAAATAGAGTTGTCGTTGTTTGTATTGCGAACTGACTTCACTTAGTGCGGATCGTAAATCACCTCGTTTAATCAGTTGCATGGCACCGGTGGCTTGCATTTCTAATAATACTTCGCGCTTATCGGGGAAGTTCGCTGGTGAAGAGGCATTAGTCAGTGCAAAGTAGATTTGCTGCAATTCGTCATCATTTGGCTGGTGCCCCTCTAAGGTAGTTAATGTCAATTGCAAACCTTGGCGCACTTTATTTTGCCAAACGACATGACTTTGTTTCATATCAATAGAGTTTTGTACTTCGGTAGCCAAGTCTTGAAGGTAGGCTTTTAGCTCATTATTTGCTTGTCGCTCGATATTTAAATTGTTGACTTGTAGACCAAGAAAAATCCCGACCACGACGATCAATAAATCCAACATAACGGCAAGCCAATTTTGCTGTTTAATATGTGTTACAAAACGATTGGCGATCATTGCAAATACCTTAGTCCCTGTTTTTATTGAAAATAGCATAAATTTTAACTGGGTGTGGTTTTTAACGTTTTTGTAGGGGGTGTATGTGCACGATTTAGTGTTTAAACCACAGCACTTGACCATATTTGCCTAGAAAGCGCTTACATTTTTTGTCGGTTAGTGTAGTTTATAGGCAATAACACGCTACCAAACCAGCAGCTTTAAGAGTCAAACCGGATGTCCGTTATTAAATCATTACGTTACGAGAACATAGATGCACTGCGAGGCTTTGCTTTGATGGGCCTATTTGTTGTGCATATGGTTGAGTATTTTGAGCTTTATTGGTATCAACCTAAGCCAGGTTGGGTCCATGATGTGGTGTTTGGGTTGTTTGGCGGTAAAGCCTACGCGATGTTTGCCATGTTATTTGGGGTTAGCTTTTATATCTTGCAGCATAGCAAACGCATGTCGGGGGAACATTTCAGTCGACTATTTACACGCCGTTTAGCTATTTTGTGTTTGTTGGGCTATTTGCATGGTCTGATTTATAGCGGTGATATCTTGTTAGTCTTGGGTGTGTGTGGCTTTTTGCTGGTCGTGTTGCAAGGCTTATCGACTCGCATGTTGGCGGTTGTGGCATTGCTGTTTATTTTACAATTGCCGTTAATAGTCCACGTTGCTTGGCTTGTTGGTCAAGGTCTAAGTTATGGTGAGCCTCTACATTATTCAGTAATGGGACAAACGTTTGAGGCATTAGCGCATGGCTCGTTATGGGACGTTATTATAAACAACAGTGCAAATGGGCAATTAGGAAAGTGGTTGTTTTTTGTCGAGAGCGGACGCTTATATACCTTGATTGGTTTGTTTATTGCAGGCTATGCCATTGCTCGTACAGGTTGGTTGTTTAAGAAAAATATACCATATAAAGACCTTGCGCTTATTGCGTTGATGGCTATTGGTATTATTGTGCTGTGTGACTTCTTATCGCATCGGATTCAAGCGTGGCAATTAGCGCAAGCAGAGTTACGAAGTCTACATGGGGTGATCGCCAATTATCACAATACGGCCATTATGGTATTGGAAGTTTGCGTATTGTTGGCATTGTATAACTTGCCAGTGTGTAGACGCCTGTTGAATAGCCAATCAGCAGCGGGGCGGATGAGCTTAACACTTTATGTTGGGCAATCCATTGTTGGGGTCATGCTATTTTATGGTTATGCTGGCGGGATGTATGATTCGATGCCACAAACTACGGCGTTAGGGGGGGCGGTTATTTGTTGGCTTGTTCAGTTAAAGTTGGCGCAATATTGGCTAGCACGACATCAATACGGCCCGTTAGAATGGTTATGGCGATCATTAACGTATGGGCGCAAGGTCAGCTAAAGTATTAACAAATTTTACGTATTGTAAAGACTTACGTATTGCAAAGACTTACCTATTGAAAAGTCACTGTTAAGTAACAACAATAATAGCGGTTAGCAGATAGCAAAAAGCCCGCAAAATGCGGGCTTTTTTATAGTGGCTCCTCAACCTGGACTTGAACCAGGGACAAACGGATTAACAGTCCGTTGCTCTACCAACTGAGCTATTGAGGAATTGTACTTTTCGATTTTAAAGGCTTATTTGAGTGCTTTAAATCTTTTGATAACAGCACATGTACCATTATCTTTAATATGGCTCCTCAACCTGGACTTGAACCAGGGACAAACGGATTAACAGTCCGTTGCTCTACCAACTGAGCTATTGAGGAATTGTTCTTTTCGATTTTAAAGTCTTATTTGAGTGCTTTAAATCTTTTGATAACAGTACACCTACCATTATCTGTAATATGGCTCCTCAACCTGGACTTGAACCAGGGACAAACGGATTAACAGTCCGTTGCTCTACCAACTGAGCTATTGAGGAATTGTTCTTTTCGATTTTAAAGTCTTATTTGAGTGCTTTAAATCTTCTGATAACCGTACAAGTACCATTATCTTTAATTTGGCTCCTCAACCTGGACTTGAACCAGGGACAAACGGATTAACAGTCCGTTGCTCTACCAACTGAGCTATTGAGGAATCGCTGTAAGCGCCGTTGCGCTAACGGTGCGGAATATTATATATCTCTTTCGGGGCTGTCAACAGGAAAAATGATAATAAAGTGTATATTCTTTTCAATTGCCTGTTTTGCGTACAAGTCGCAGCCGTATTAGCCAGTTGTTGATGTTTGTAGAGAGACCAAAGTTATCCACTAAAGTTGTGGATAACTGTGTTAGTGAATGTGTAAACAAACTGTACGAGCTTGTTTCTATTGATTTTTATATTTTTTATGTGCCTACTTGATATGTATTTTTTATAACAAATACAGTGGCTTAGGTTGTTGGTGGTTATTATTTCATCTATTTGAGCGAAATCTGTGCATATGTGACATATTTATGATCTATGTGTATTAAATTAACGTTACTTGCACAGAGCTATTTAAATTTGTCCAATTAGGATGATTTTTGTTAGCAACAGCAATAACAATCTTTTACAATAAGCGTCTTTGATTTTCTGTTACTGGTTGCCCTAATTAATGACCAAATCCAATAAGCGAACCCAACGAGATTTATTAAACGGTTCGGTTAGCCAAACGTTGAAGCAAATGACCATACCGATGACATACGGCATGGTGCTACTGATGACCTTCAATTTGGTTGATACATTCTTTGTTGGCATGCTGGGTACCGCACCTCTTGCTGCAATCAGTTTTACCTTCCCAATCACCTTTACCGTTATCAGCATGGCCATTGGTTTGGGCATAGGTACGTCAGCAGTTATTGCTAAAACCCTAGGTAAGGGCAATAAAGACGATGCCTGTAACGCCGCAACGGTGGCTCTTATGGTGTCATCGGTGATTGTTATTATTCTCTCCGCACTGGGTTATCTATATTCCGCTGAAATATTTACCTTACTCGGCGCGGAGCAAAAATTATTGCCACTGATTCATCAGTACATGGATTTGTGGTTCTTAGGCAGTATTGGCTTGGTGGCACCTATGATCGGTAATGCGATTTTAAGGGCATCAGGAGATACGCACACGCCAAGTATTATTATGGGTAGCGCAGGTTTGATTAACGCGGTTCTGGATCCTGTGTTTATATTTGGCTTTGGCCCTGTACCGGCAATGGGTATACAAGGGGCGGCTATCGCCACCTTGATCTCATGGGCATTTGGTCTGGTGTTTATTACCTATATTCTAGGCATTAAACGAAAGTTGATTCACATGAACTTGCCACCTTGGTCGGTGATTCGTAATTCAACACGACAAATTTTAAAAATTGGCTTGCCAGCAGCGGGAGCTAATATGCTGACGCCAATCGCAGCGGCTGTGATGACAGCGATCGCTGCCACGTATGGCGAGTCGACCGTTGCCGCATTTGGTGTAGGCTCGCGAATCGAATCGATCGCAAGCTTGGTTGTGTTGGCGTTATCAATGACGCTTCCGCCATTTATCAGTCAAAACTTTGGTGCTGAGAAATTGTCTCGTGTCGAAGAGGGCTATAAGGTATCGGTGCGCTTTGTGTTAATGTGGCAATTGGGTGTTTATTTGGCGTTGCTTTTAATCGCACCGTATATCGCCGCAGCGTTTACCAATGAGCAAGAGGTTGCTGACCTGATAAAGCTGTTTATTTATATTTTACCATTAGGGTACGGCTTGCAAGGCATTATCATTTTAACCAACTCCTCATTTAATGCGTTACACAAGCCGATGATTGCTTTGGTGCTATCGGTTTTGCGTTTGTTTGTTTTTTACGTACCGCTGGCATATGTTGGCAGCTTGTTATTTGATATCGAAGGCTTCTTTATTGGCGCTGTAATCGGTAACTTTTTTATGGCTGTGGTGTCTTATCAATTATTTAAGCGCCAATTCAAATGTCCACAAAAACTGGTCTCGGCATAAAAGGGGGGATCATGAGCAAAGATTTTCAAATCGTTTCAGATTACAAACCTAGCGGTGACCAACCAACCGCGATTACTCAGTTATTGGATGGCATCGACTCTGGTTTAGCGCATCAAACCTTACTCGGTGTAACAGGCTCCGGTAAAACCTTTACCGTTGCCAATGTCATTGCCACACAAAATCGACCGACCATGATCTTAGCGCCCAATAAAACATTGGCGGCGCAGTTATACGGTGAAATGAAAGAGTTCTTTCCGCACAATGCGGTCGAATATTTTGTGTCCTATTACGATTACTACCAACCTGAAGCGTATGTGCCAACCACAGACACCTTTATCGAAAAAGATGCGTCAATAAACGAACATATTGAGCAGATGCGTTTATCGGCAACCAAGGCGTTGATGGAGCGTCGCGATGTGATCATTATCGCCTCGGTGTCTGCTATATACGGTTTGGGTGATCCCGACTCGTACTTAAAAATGATGTTGCACTTAAGACAGGGCGACATTATTAATCAACGCGATATATTACGTCGCTTAGCAGAGTTGCAATACACTCGCAATGATGTTGCCTTTCAGCGCGCGACTTATCGTGTGCGTGGTGATGTGATTGATATATTCCCTGCAGAATCCGACCGATTGGCATTGCGTATTGAACTGTTCGATGAAGAAGTCGAACGAATCAGTCATTTTGACCCACTAACCGGTGAAATAGAAAATATCTTGCCACGGGTCACGGTTTACCCTAAAACCCACTATGCACCCCCTAGAGAGCGAATTCTTAAAGCCGTTGAGCATATAAAAGTCGAATTAAAAGAGCGTTCGCAACAACTAAAAGATAATAATCGTTTGGTTGAAGAGCAACGCATTGTGCAACGTACGCAATTTGACATCGAAATGATGACCGAGTTGGGGTATTGCTCTGGTATCGAGAATTACTCTCGCTATTTGTCAGGACGCCAACCGGGTGAAGCGCCACCAACATTGTTTGACTACCTACCCGATGATGGCTTGCTCATCATTGATGAGTCGCATGTTACCGTACCGCAATTAGGCGCCATGTATAAAGGTGACCGTTCACGCAAAGAAAACCTAGTAGAGTATGGCTTTCGCCTGCCGTCAGCGCTAGATAATCGACCGATGAAATTCGATGAATTTTCGGCATTAGCACCGCAAACCATTTATGTATCGGCGACTCCTAGCACCTATGAGTTGGAAAAAAGTGGTGATGAGGTTGCCGAGCAAGTTGTACGTCCAACTGGGTTACTCGATCCTGAGATTGAAGTTCGTCCAGTTGAAACACAAGTTGATGATTTATTGAGTGAAATTCGCATCCGAGTGGCAAAAAATGAGCGCATATTAGCGACCACATTGACCAAACGTATGGCGGAAGATCTAACCGATTATCTAAGCGAACATGGCGTTAAAACACGTTACTTGCATTCTGATGTGGACACCGTAGAGCGTATGGAAATCATTCGTGATTTACGTTTGGGTAAGTTTGACGTGCTCATTGGTATTAACTTATTGCGAGAAGGTTTGGATATGCCTGAAGTTTCTTTGGTGGCGATTCTCGATGCCGACAAAGAAGGTTTCCTGCGTTCAGAGCGCTCATTGATTCAAACCATTGGTCGAGCAGCGCGTAATTTAGAGGGCAGGGCTATTTTATACGCTGACCGAATTACCGGCTCTATGAAACGTGCCATAGACGAAACCGATCGTCGTCGAGCTAAACAACAAGCGCACAATGAACAACATGGTATTACGCCTAAAGGATTGGTGAAGAAAATTGCCGATGTTATGGGGGTTGATACCACGGTTAAAGGTGCCGCAGCGCTTGGTCAAGTGGCTGCACCACAAGCCGATGCCGAATACTTATCAACGCAAGACATCGATAAGAAGGTCGCTGCGCTAGAAAATGAAATGTTTGAGCACGCTCGCAACCTTGAGTTTGAAAAGGCTGCTGCGTGCAGAGATGAAATCTCGAAGCTCAGAGACCAACAATTAGCTTCATAACAGAGTTTATCCAGACATAATGTGCACGATAGGGCGTTGCTCTAAGCCCTACGTGTATAGAAATGAATGATTTGCGCAATATCTTCTGTGCTGCAACGTTTCAGATTAGAAATCTCGTCGATTATCTTATCTTGAATATCCACTGGGAACAGCATCAATTGCTCAAGATATAAATGCGCTTGTAATTCATCGTTCGCAGTCATCAGGCCTTTAAGGTGTCTTGCGTGATGATTGTACATGCCACTCATGCTACCTCCAAAAGTGAATGAGTCATCTATAAAGAATAGGCTAAAATCATTAAGGTTGCCTGTTTTTACTGGCCTGTAAGAGGTCAGTATTATGTTGGCCCAGGCAAAGCGCAGTGAAAAATGATCATTGATTCTCGGCAAAACCTAAAACGATTCGGTTAGCTGTTGAATTAGCTGACAATTAATTTAGCGATCGATCAACCGTTGAGTTGGTATTTTTCCAGTCGATAGAGAAAAGCCTTATACGACATCTGCAGATATTTAGCCGCTTTGGTGCGATTCCCTTCATGTAATGATAACGACTCAGCAAGACAATACTTCTCAAACTGCTCCCAATTAAAACTGCTTTTAGGAAAATTAAATACTGGCAAACCAGCGCTATCATAAGCGTCATTTAATTGCGTATTGGCGGTGAGTTCGCTTTCATCATCAAGTAACAAGTAACGCTCTAAACGATTCGATAATTCGCGCACATTACCAGGCCAGTGATAATCCAGTAACCGTCTTAGTGCATTACTTGAAAGCTCGGTTTTTGGCAATTGATGGCGCTTGGCATGCAAGGTTAAAAAGTGTTCGCTAAGTAACGGGATATCTTCTTGGCGCTCTCTTAACGGTGGCATCAAGATAGGTACCACGTTTAAGCGATAAAACAAATCTTCGCGAAAGCGACCTTGCTGCACTTGCTCGGGTAAATCTCGGTGAGTGGCGGCTATGACTCGTACATCGAGATGAATTTCTTGATGACTGCCTAAGCGAGTAATGCAGCCTTCTTGTAGGAATCTCAGCAACTTTACCTGCAAGTTAAGCGGTAATTCGGCAATTTCATCCAAAAAGATGGTGCCTTTGTTCGCCGCTTCAAGCTTTCCTATTTTTAACGCGGTTGCACCAGTATAAGCACCTTTTTCGGCACCAAATAGCTCCGCCTCGGCTATCGATTCGGAAATCGCTCCGCAATTAATGGCGATAAACGATTGTCCATGTCGAGTCGATTGTTGATGCAGTGCTCTGGCGGCGAGTTCTTTACCTGTACCGGTCTCGCCGTTTATTAAAATAGAGGCATTGGTTTGCGAGACACGATTAATGCGTTGATATACCTGTTGCATGCATTTGGCTTTGCCTACTAGGCCAACAAGTTCACTTTGTTCTGACAGTTGTGCGCTTAATCGTTTGTTTTGCGAGCGCAATTCTTTGGCTTTTAACGCTTTATCAATGGTCAGCAACAGTTCTTGGCGTTGAAAGGGTTTTGCTAGGTAATCATCTGCACCTAATTGCAGTGCTTCTACTGCGTGACTGATGGTGCCATGTGCGGTTGCGATGACAAAGCCTGGATCACGACTTAATATGTTACTGTCGCTTTTACGGCAATAATTCAACAGATCTATGCCCGATAGATTAACCAATTTCCAATCGGAAAAAATCACATCGACGGGATTGTCCTTAAGCATAACAATGGCTTGTTCGCAACTGTCTGCGCTGAGCACCGAATAATTTGAGGCTTGCAACAGCTCGACAATGATTTGCCGTTGCTGCGGTTCATCTTCAACGACAAGTACCTGAATGTTATTGTCTTCATTTAAGCTATCTTTATGCATGGCTTGCTCCAAAGGTAACCGTCGCGTGGCAACCTTGGTCGGTGTTAACTAAGCTAATGTCACCATCATAATTCAAGGTGATTATGCGTTTGGCAATATACAGGCCCATGCCGGCACCTTCGGCTTTATCGCTGGTGTGTGGGTTAAATAAATTTGCTTGAATATGTGCACTAACCCCTGGGCCGTGATCTTGCACCTCTACCACAATTGTATCGTTATCGCTGTTGTTATCTATTTTGATGATAATGTCACCATTGTCATCGCTGGCTTCACAGGCATTAATAATTAAGGTGTGCAATATTGAACGTATTTCTGACTCGTTGCCGGTTATACATAACTCTCTATTTCCTTCAATAGCTAATGACAACTGCTTATCATCACTGGCTTTATATTCAAGGATAATATCCTGTATTACGGCGTAAATAGGCACCTGTTGATCTCTACTTACACCTTGCACGGTAAGTTGCAACATCGCACCGATGGTTTTGTTCATATGCACGATTTTACTTTGCACACGCGCCAATAGCTGTTGTTTGTCTTGCGCCGACAGATTATTTTGCAGTAACTGTTCAACACTCAGCCCTATGGTGTGAATTGGGTTGCGCAATGCGTGCGCTAAGCCCTTTGATACTTCCCCTAATTCCGCCAGTTGTTGCAGTTGTTGGTTTTTCTTTTGTGCTTGTGACAAGGCATCAAGTCGAGACACCATGTCATTAAATTGCACGATTGTGGTTTTGATCTCATCAACCCCTTGTGGCACCACTTTATGTTGATAATTCCCTTGTGCGAGTTTGGAAAATCCACCGGCAAGCGCGTTGAGCGGTTTATTAAACTTATGACTGAGCCAATAAGCAAAAACTAACGCGATAATCGTTAAGCCAAGTAGGGTGTACATGATTTCTTCAATTAAGTTATCAATACCAGAGTTTTGCGGGTGTTTGATCTGGTAGACAAAATTACTGGTTTTTTCGACTTCTTTACCTTGTTCATCGATCACTACCTCGTGCAATTGCTCAACCAATTGTGAGAACTGCTGGGCGGCGATAACTTGTTGCTCAGCTGGTGTCTCGGTTGCCGTTTGCGTGGCTATGTCATCTATGGTTTGCTGCTCAATTATTTTGACCTTGTCGTCAACTGTTGAGTTGTCTGCTGCACTAGCCGCATTGTTTACTGCTTGGTTTACTGCCTTGTCCACCTTGGTATCCACCTTAGTATCAACTGAGTCGGGGTCTTTGCTGTTATGAGTATGCCCCTTGTCATGATCTTTGGAATGGCCCTTGGCTGTAATGATTTTGTATTCTTCGTCACCATTATGGATTATTTCAATGTCGGTCTCGCTATCACCGGCAAAGATAACCTTAGGCTTGCCTTTAAGGACAAACTGTTTATCGGCACCTGATATTGCATACTGTACTTCATTGGCAGCAAAAGAAATGACTCGCTTTGAAATTTGTTTGGCTTGTTGGCTGACTTCATATTTGTAGTTGTCTCGAAAAAAATCGAGCACTAACAGGGATAATACGAATATCATCAAAATAAGCGCACTGACCAATAAAAATAGATATCGTTTTAACGACATATCGTTGTCTCTTATAAATTCTCTTGTTATGTTTATATAACAACATTAGTGCCATTTTCTAGTGTGAATTAATTGTATATAAATCAACGACTTAAAAACACCTAAAAGTGTGGTTAATTTATTTGCCAAAAATGTTTCCTGATATGGGGAAATCGAACCCCGAAATGAGCACGGCTTTTGTGGAAATTTAGCGCTGATAACCTAGACTCTAAGCTGAGCAACTTTCGCAATCGCTTGTATTTACTCGCATTACATTAATTGACCTAAAATCTGGTACGAATCTTGTTGGTATATCAAGGAAAGATAGAAAACCATCAATTAATTAGAAAAAAGACGGAGAAAGTTATGAAACTTAATACAATCAAATCTATGTTAGTCGGTACCGGCTTAAGCGCTGCAAGTTTAGGATTGCTCGCTTCAGTCACCAGCGTTAACGCCTTAGCAGAAACAGTTGAGCAAGACGTGAATGTTGAAATCGTTGCTGGTGAAGACGCCAATGCTGACGTAACCATAATCAAAGACGGCCAAAAAACGCAATTGCAATTGCCAAAAGAAGCATTGCACGACCAAGAGCAATTAAAAGCCGCTATTGCTGATTTACCTGAAGAAACGCAAGCAACCATTCTTGAGGCTATGGGTGGCATGCGTATGATCCATGCTGATCACGACGGTAAAGTCATTGTTGTTGATAAAACCAAAGTGAAAACCTTATCTGATTCAGAAGAACTAGAGTGGGTTAGTGAGGATGGCAAGCACAAAAAAATCATGGTGATCCAAGGCAGTGACGTTGGCCATCACATGGTAAAAAACGTTGATTCAGAAAGTCATGTGTTTGTGCATTCTGATGAGGAAGGCGGACATGCAAAAGCTATCGTTATGATGCTTAATAAAGGCAAGTTTACACCAGAGCAATTGGATCAAATTCAACAAGCATTAGACGCTAAGCGTTAATTCTTAGGTACCAAACATTGGGCTCTAACTCTTAGCCTTAGCCGCTAAATGTTAGACGCTAAATGTTAGTCGCTTAGTTATCATTATCAAAAAACGTCGGCATAGTGCTGGCGTTTTTTTTATATTTTTTACTGACCATGTAAACTTTTTATTGGCTTAGGTCGACTAAGACTAATAACACCAGCTGTAACGCTGATAATTATTTTAGGAGTTATAAATGAAAGTTTCGTATTCAAAGTCTGCACTATGGGCAGTAGTCACCTTATTTGTTGCAGTATCCGCGTTTAATCGTTCGGTATGGGCGCAATCCGATGTTCAAATACAAGTTAGAAATCATGATAAGCAAAACACGGAATATACCGTTAACGGTAAAACCTTTACTAAACAAGACCTAACAGCAAAACAACAACAGCAAGTACAGCAAATAGAATCTGAATTACACGTTCTTGAGCAAGCGATTCGTATAGATGAAAAGAAAATACGCGACGTGGCGCAACGTATGGATGTAAAAGCAAAAGAGATGACAAAAATCGCTGAGCGCATAGAAGAGCAAGTAAAGAAGATGGAATTCGAAGAAAAGACCATTAAAGAGATTGAAGAGCAGCAACAAAAACTGCAACCATTGCTGGAGAAAGAAGAAGCCAATATGCTGGCAAAAGAAGCAGAAATGCTCGCCTTAGAAAAGCAATTGATTGAAATTGACGAAGCGGTTATTCGAGATATTGAAGATAAAGCCGATGAGTATGAGAACCTGCTGATTGAGATTGCCGAGACCTTATAAGTCAGTACACATTATTGTTGCTCGCGTTACTTAGCCAGAAAGCAGATGTTTTCTGGCTTTTTGCATTTTAGTGGGCGCAAGGAATGCCAATCCGCTTTAAAGATATTTGATATGTTGTTGAAATAGTGTACAAAAATAAGGTAGTTTATTTTTTGACCAAAACAAAAATAATAATAAAAACAAATAAGTTTAATGCCGTATAAAAGTTTTAAGTTGGTGTTTCACTTTGGATAAACATGGAGCGAATATGTTCAAAATGTTCATGATGGTCTTAACATCTGCAATGGCGGTCTATAGCGTCGTTCAAGTGCTCGGCTACTTTAAAGTACAAAATACAGAGCAACAAAATACAGAGCAACAAAATACAGAGCAACGATCTCGGGTTCATCGTAGTAGCAGAAAACAGCGATTTATTTTGCTCGCCATGTGTTGTTTGCTATTGAGTATTAGCTACAGTATGGACGTGATGCGAACCCTATAGCAAAGCCATACATCGTTAGGTAAAAGTTTGTGGTTGTCCGCTTATAGGTGTTGGTTTTTCGGTATACATATTTAGGTATAAGTTAGGTATACGCGTTTAGAGATAAACAGTCGCAAAGCTTGTGTTATGTCGTTTAATTAATAACGTGCTTACGTCACCTACGCTTTGCCTTTGTGTTTTTGTTGTGGTTTCCATTCCTTTGCTTCTTGTTTGCGCCTGTTTAGTTTTCTTCGGCTTAGTTTTCTGCTGATTTTCACTGCCTATGCCGTAAAGAAAATGTCTTTGACTGAACAAATATAACGATTACACTGATTGTAAAAGTTAACCAAATTTGTGCCATGCAAGAGGGTATCTGGAGCGAAAATGACAACGACTTTTCTGCCATTTCATCAGCAACATAAAAACCAAGTCGTCACCCTGTTTATTGAGGTGTTTAGCGCATCTGAAAATGAACAAGAGGGGCAGCTTATTGGTGAATTAGTTAAAGATTTAATTGCGACCACGGCAACAGATGACTTACAAGGTTTTATGGCATTTGACGAGGATACATTAATAGGCTGTATTTTTTTCAGTCGTTTGACATTAACCAACGATATAAGCGCTTTTATATTGTCTCCCGTTGCCATTGCCACGAGCGCACAAGTTAAGGGGGTCGGGCAAGGTTTGATTAATCATGGGCTAGATCAACTTAAAGCACAGGGCATAAGTTTGGCATTAACTTATGGCGACCCAAAATATTATGGCAAAGTCGGCTTTGAGCAAATAACAGAACAACAAATAAAAGCGCCGTTAACGTTAAGCTTTCCTCATGGCTGGTTAGCGCAAAGTTTGGACGACACTAATTTAGCTTCACTAGCAACTCAGTGTCAGTGTGTTAAGGCATTAAACGAGCAAAAATATTGGTGATGGATAAATATAAAACCACCGTCGCAACGTTTAACAAATTGGCAGAGCGATACCAAGACAAATACATGAACTTTGAGTTCTATATGGATACCTATGATGATTTTTGTGAACTGGTAAGCAAAGCCAACGCAAAAATATTTGAGATAGGCTGTGGTCCGGGAAATATTAGCCAATATATTTTGCAAAAACGCCCGGATTATCAACTGTACGGTATTGATTTAGCACCAAACATGGTGGCTTTGGCTAAAAAAAATAATCCAGGTGCAGTCTTTGATGTCATGGATAGCCGCTCCATTAGTCAGGTTCAAGGGACATTCGACGCACTACTTTGTGGTTTTTGCACACCGTATTTAAGCGCAGAAGATGTGGCAACGTTGATCAAAGAGGCACGTCAACGATTAGTACCTGGCGGCATTTTCTACCTGAGTACCATGGAAGGGGATGACCAGCACTCTGGTTACCAAACCTCAAGCGCAGGGGATCAAGTCTTTATTCACTATCATCAAGAAAATGTCATTGTCGATGTGCTACAGAGCAATCAATTTGAGGTGATAAGTGTTAAGCGCAAGCAGTTTACTATTGATAAAGACGCTGCCAATACCACCGATATGTTTATTTACGCCCGAGCCATATAGTCTGGCTATCTAAGCGACATTACACTTAATAAATAACGCTATTTATGGCTTCATCGACAGCTGATTTTATTGGTGCCCCGCCTGACAAAATCGCATCATCAACAATGGCTAAAACACTTGCCCAATCTATAATTATTTGTCATTGTAAACAAAAGGTTATTTTACCAATGATGATTCGATCATAATAACAATAATAAAGAGGATATGGTGCGACGTTTAATCTGTTTGATTGTTACCTTAGGCATGAGTGCGGTTAGCATGGCGACAACCATTACCGTCGTCACAAAACAACAACAACCGGTTTCTGGGATAGTTGTTTATCTCGAACCGTTAACACATCAAGCGAATATTAAAGAGTACCTAGGTGAACCTGTTGTCATCAGTCAAAAAGACAAAAAGTTTACGCCATATTTAACCGTTGTCGCCAAAGGCACGCCGGTTATCTTTGATAACCATGACGATATAACGCATCACATATATACCGTAAACGAAACCACGCGTTTTGATTTTAAGCTAAAGACTCAAGGCCAGCCAAAGCAAATTAGCGTCGACACCAGCAATGAGATTGCCATGGGATGCAATATCCATGATTGGATGGCAGGGCACCTGTTTGTCGTTGATACACCGTATTTTGCAATGACCGATGCATCCGGCCAAGCGCAGCTTAATGAACTACCATCGGGTGATTATCAAATCCGCATCTACCACCCTAAAATGTCAACTCAAGACCAGCAACAGCGATACCCATTCAGTAGTGATTTAACACAATTTACAGTCGAAATTACTGGTGATAAACCGGAAAATGATCCACAACAGCATATTGACGAGTTTGACTTTGCAGAAGGCTATGAATAAATGCCAGGCAAATTGACATTACAATTTGATAGTTTAAAAAAGACCATTGTGTTCTTTTTCGTGTTGTTGTTAATTATCGTGCAGGGCGTTTCTTTTTTTACCACCAAATTGGCTAATGAACGGTTGGAAGAGCAACAACTCAATTTGCAGCTCCTCAGAGCAGAAACCTTGTTGCAAAATGAATTGGATAACCGCAATTACTATATAACCGCGTTCGCGGAAACGGTGGCCAAAGATTATGGTCTTAAGCAAGTATTGATGGAAGATACTCGCAGCATCTTGTTTGCCCTTAATAATCATCGCCAACGAATTGATGCCGATATCGCTATCGCCATCGATAAAGAAGCCACCATCATTGGTCAATTATTGACGATTCGAGAAGATGGTCAAAGCAAAGTGGTAAAGGGCGCTCAAATTGGTCAAATATTTGCCCAGCGCTCGTGGTTAACTGAACAATCTAAAGCCCAGTTTTGGCAATATAAAGATACGGTTTATCAGTTGGTTATCGCACCAATTCGTAATGGCGATATGGTCATCGGCTATATTAGCTTTGGCTATAATATTGATGAAAAATTGGTGGGCGAACTGGCGCAATTGAGTGATTTTCACGTTGGCTTTGGCTTGATAGAAGCAGACAATTGGCAATGGCTGGCCAATAGCGAGACCAATAAGTCAATAAATCAGCAATCAGATTTCTTACCATTAGCGCAAACAATTGATCAAGATTTTGTATTCTCTAATTATCGCCTAGGTCGTGTTGATGGCCAATCATTAATGGCGACTACCTACCAACTTCGTTCAAGCTTGACCGAGTCAGTTAAAAAAGACAGCATCCAACTGTTAATGATGATAGGACTGATGGCGGTGTTGTCAGTCGTCGCAGCTTATTATATTGCCATTGTGGTTACCCGACCATTGTCAAAGTTACTGAGATTTAGCAAAGCAATCGCTCAAGGTGAGTATGACAGTAAAGTCGATGTTGGCCAGAGTAAAGAGCTAAACCAATTGGCTAACCAGTTGGATTCGATGCAAAATGCTATTTACCAACGCGAACAAGAAATATCACGCCAGGCTTATTTTGATAATTTGACTAAATTGCCCAACCGTAATCAGTTTTATCGCGATATGCAGGACAAACATGGCCCTTTGGTTGTCTGCCAAATAAGTATTTGCCGTCTCTCGCAAATCAATGACACCTTAGGTCATAAAGTTGGCGATGAAGTGATCTGTGAAGTTGCTAACCGTCTGCAACAAATGCAACTGTCATTGTATAAAACCTCAGGCAATGGTTTTATCGTCGTCTATTTCAACCGATGCCATGAAGATATAAGTCATTGCATACAACAATTGACTGAACACGTTGAATCGTCATTTGTGGTGCAAAACATTGCCTTGCATTTGCAAGTCCACGCCGGTGTGACGATTTGTAAGGGCAAGGTCAATGCCATTGAATTGCTCAAAGAGGTCGATTCAGCCATGCAATTGGCTAAGCGCTTGAATTCACCTTTCCAAGTTTATGACGAGCAGATTGATTTGAATACCTTAGATCGTTTGCAGTTATTAAGTCGTATTAAACCCGCGCTGGAAAATGACGAATTTATCTTACATTTTCAACCTAAGCTTAATTTGCATAGTAAACGCGTTGAAGAAGTGGAAGCATTAGTTCGTTGGCAACACCCAGTGCACGGATTACTTGGCCCGGACAGATTTATTCAAATCACTGAGCAAACCGGTCAAATGAAAACCTTAAGCTTGTGGGTGATAGAACACGCTATTGAACAGTATTACCGCTGGAAAGAACAAGGCTTAGATATAAAAATAGCCATTAACATCTCACCGGGTAATTTGTTGGATGACGATTTTTGTGATCAATTGATATCGTTACTGACAGACAACAATAAACTTTGTGATGTGCTGGTTTTTGAAATAACCGAAGATGCCTTTATTGACCACAATTCAAAAGCCGTGGAAAACATTAATCGATTAAAAGAGCATAGCGTACGCTTGTCCATCGATGATTACGGTACGGGCTATTCGTCGCTGGCCCAGCTAAAAAACCTAACAGTAGAAGAGCTAAAAATAGATCGTTGTTTCGTGCAAAAACTGTTCACCGATACCACGGATCAGATGATCGTTCGCTCGACTTTGCAGTTAGCGCATCAACTCGGCTTAGTGGTTGTTGCTGAAGGCGTTGAGGATCAGCAAACCCTTGATTGGTTGACAGAGAATCAATGTGAAAAAGCACAAGGCTATTTTATCAGTCGCCCGTTATCTGCAGAACAATTTAGTCAGTGGCTAATACAGTCGGTATATTTTGATCATAGCAAACAAGAAAAACAAACTAGTAAACAAACAGATAATGATAATAAAAACAATAACAGCAGTATGTCTGAGTGCGCTGATGCTGACGCCCGCGTCAGCATTGGAACATAATTTTCGTGGCTTGATTGATGCTCGAGTAACGCAAACTGACGGCGAAGAATCACACCTTGATGCTCATTACGGTAAATTTCGCTTTAATGACGGCAGCAATGCATCACTGGCGCAAGCGCTGATTAATTACCAAATGGATTTCGATAATCCATTTTCTATTCATGTTAATGCCATGGCGGTAAGTGACGATATAGATAATGAAGTCGGTATTTTAACCGCACATATCAATTATACCGGTTTACCTAACCGTGATGGTCATCGTTATAAAGCCCGTGCGGGTATCATCTATCCACACATTTCTCTGGAAAACCCAATCATAGGTTGGAACTCACCTTATACTTTGTCGTTCTCAACGATGAACAGTTGGATCGGCGAAGAAGTCAGGCATACGGGTATTGAATTTGGTTGGGAAAAACTGGGCCGATTTGCTAACAGTAAACACAACTTTGCTATCAATGGTACGTTTTTTAAACACAATGATACGGCGGGCACCTTGTTGTCTTGGCGAGGTTGGACTGTCAGTAGTAGGCAAACCTTGTGGCATGAAAGACGAGATTTACCACCCATTGAAGCTCGCTTTGGTGGCATGTTACGATTTCAGGCCGAATACACCGATCCATTTATCGAACTCGATCATCGATATGGGACAGAAATCAATGCCAGATGGACATGGGATAACCGCGTCATTGTGCATGTAGGGCATTACGATAATAATGTCGATACCAAAGTTTTCAAGCATGGCCAGTATGCTTGGGAAACTATTTTTGACCATGTCGGCGTTAAAGCCAAACTGAGTAAAAACCTTACCTTAATCAGTCAATATTTAGTCGGTGATACGTTAATGACATCACCGTTTGGGCGAGTTGTCGTCGACAACGATTACCACACGGCCTATGCCTTATTGACCTACAAGTTGAACCAGCACCGTTTTACTGGGCGAATAGAAGAATTCTCGGTGACGGATAAGGATCAAACACCAGGGGATGATAATGATGAATACGGTAAATCGATCACCCTCAATTACCAATACCAGTTTGATAAGCATTGGCAGTTTCATAGTGAATTCAATTATATCGACAGTGACCGACCGTCACGTTTATATGATAACGCTGATGAAAGCCTAAGCGAACATCAATACCAAGTCGCGGTACGCTATTTTTGGTAGTGCATGTTGCGGATGAATGCACATCCCCTAGGTCACAGCAATATACGGACTTAACATTATTACTCAGCGTCATGATCTTAAAGTCGATAAAAAGCGGCCGATGTGCAGCGATTCCGTTGCCTTAGACAACATTCACTAAACATGGCCGCTTTAAACGTGGCCGCTTGCGCGTAATGAATCGTTTCTAATGCAGAGAAACTAATTCATAGAAACGAGATAAAATAGCTAAGCTACAGCGCTTTATTCGTTTTTACCTGGAACTCTAGACACACCGTTACCAGAACGGCCATTGGTCACATACATGCTTACTTCATAATTACCGGTACGAAGGTCGCCATTGCCTGAACCATCCAAAGATAAAAAGCCAAAGCCTGGAATCAATAGGATATCTGGTGCAGAGACCATAAGAATGTACTCTCCATCCATGGCCAGTGGTGCGTCAACCATAAATGCGTCATAACCTTCAAAGTTTTGGAAGTTCTGTTGAACCAAGGTTAACGATTGATCTTGTTCGACATAATACAAGGCAATAGCTCCGATCATGAAATCAGCGGTCGCAAATTGCTCTGCAGACGGTGTATCAAAACCAAATAACTCAGCACTCAAAAATTGACCCGCTTTGGCGTTAAAGCGATAACTGTCAACTTCATCAACCTCATCAATACGACCTACAACTCTGGCTTCGAGCAGTTCAAGTTGACCAGCTGAATTTTCGCCATCAAACAAGGTGTTTGGTGCTAAAACACGTCGCATCTTGACGGTTTTATTACCACCTGAAACCGCAGCTTCTTGCAATAAACGAGGGCGTTGATTAGCGGCAAGTTTTAATGCAGAACGTTCAGAGAAAAAACGTAAATCGACCGTACTGTCAGTAAAGCCTGTACCAACACTCGCGCCAGAGGCCATGGTGTGATCAAACGATTCCAAGGCAACTAATGGTCCATCAAAGACGGGAAAGAAATCACCTGTACCTGGTGTTACACCGTCGCCTGGTGCACCAAAGCTGTCATGGTGGCGTAAGCCTAGGTTGTGTCCTAACTCGTGTGCACCGGTATTGGACGCTTGGTTAACAATGGCCGTTGATAGCGCACCTTGCACATCGCCATCAATAATTTCAATCCCAGATATTCTTGAGAAAAAAGCACCGCTAGGATCAACTTGAACCAATACTTGCCATAAATTTGCATCTACAAAGGCACTGTCATCGCGCAGACTATTGCGGATGTCGATTGATTGCGCGCGACCAAATAAAATGCCGCCACCAAAATCGATACAAATACCATCAGAGTCACGACATTCAAAGTTAAGCGTAGAATATTCGCCTTCGCTTGGTTCTACTTGCGTAAACGACATATTAAAACCTTGATAACGGCTTTCGATATTCGCTTGCACGGCATCGCGTTCTTGCTGGGTATATATGTGGCTGTTAAAGGTTTCTGGAACGCCAGGGTTAAAGGTGATGGCTTCAAAGGTATCTGAGCTTTGCTCAAAATTTAAAAACACCACTTGGGTGCTGTTATCCAGTTGGCCTAGCGCTAAACCTGAGCCGTTCGAGCCGCTATCGCCATCTTTCATTTTGGCCATAGCCTGAGCTTTTGCTGCTCGTTCATTGGCCGTAGCAGCAGACAATACCGCTAAGGTTTGTTCGACATTAAGGCCACGGCGATCTTGACACGATGTTGAACCACAGTCGTCAGTAATAACAGGAAGACTGGTGATAGCCTCTAAGTCATTTGCTACTGCTGTTGAAACCGTACACATGGCTGTCGATGCTAGAAGCCCGGTACCAACGAGTTTTTTTATGTATTTCATAACTTTTTGTTTTCCTAAAAAATGATCAAACATTAAAGTGTCTAAAAAAGACACACTCATAGTTCACTTGCTTAAACGCAGTAACGGGTCGTTGAAGATCAGTTTTTAGAAAATTTAAAAAGTGCCAAAGCCATGGCTATGTTGATGTAATCTATCGATAAAATAGCTAGAGTGGGAAAGTGCAATCCGGCGGGGTAGCGGTTTTTATCTGGATTGAAATGAAACAGCCAGGCAATGCCTGGCTGTTTTGACTAATAAACTGTTTGCTATTAAAGCCTGTCAGTTGTTAGTTAAAATTAACTTCAGAGGTTTGCTTGTCTGCAACGTCGGCTGTTTTTGCCATGATAAAGGTTAATTCATCACTCTGTTCACTGTTATCGGCAGAACAAGTCAGGGCAAGGGTATATTGACCCGCTTGTACGTAGCCAATTTCGTATTCGTACCCACCTTGCTCTTCCATTACCACGGCAACGGATGCTAGCGGCTCGGTTTTAACACCAGCGTAGTTTGAGTTTGCATCGTAGTGTAAATCGCCCATGTCAGCGACGGCGATAGTGCCTTCGTACAAGTAGACGAAGGCGCCATTATTATCACAGCTTTCACCTTGAATTCGTAACTCGTTCACGTCACCTTCAATGTGACCCGCGGTGTTGTTATCGACTAAGCGTACACCGCGCGGTTTTAATACCAAATCTTCACTGTTTTGTGGGTTTACCATAGACTTACGTAAATCAAACTCAACCGTTAGGCTCACTTCATTGCCTTGGGTTGCCACAAAACCGTCGAGTTTCAATTCATTTGAAGGCACGCTAACGCTTACCATTTTGGTTTGTTCCGTGTACTCACCAGTTTCTTCATCCATTACTTTTACTTCAGCGTAAGACTCAGGGGTAATGCTTAAGCGCATTTGTGTGTATTGGCCAACCGGAATCATCGTTCCTTCAATAAGTACAGCAGCATCATCACCGGTAAATTGCATTAAATCGATGCCATGCGTGTTAGGCACAACGTTACCGGTTTCATCTTTACAAACATCGTTTGCAGCAACTTCGCCGTTGTCTCCACCGACGATAAATATTTGGCTGTTGTCGCCGCCTTTAAGTTCGACTTCATTAAAACAAGCAACCACAGATACGGCATGATCTACTGGCGCATCAGAAACGGCTAAATTAAAAGCTACCATGGAATCATTGTCGCTATCGCTACTGCCGCCACACGCGGTAAGTAGCAAAGGAGAGGTAAATAAAAGGGCAATTGCGGATTTTTTAAACGCTGACATAGGGGATCCTCTGATCAATTATTATTATCTATAAGGACTAGATAGTAAGTTACTTATGTTAGTTAATTGTAGAATAATACATGCAAAACATAAGCTTATAGTTTTTTTATTGCGGCGGTTAAAAAGCAAACGTGCAGAAACAAACGTGCATAAACCTAGGCCGCTGCACGCATTCTAACAGAGTTTAAATAAACAATACCATAGAGTTTTTCTCGGCTATTTTGTTTGCGTTTACCACATTACTCGTATGGCAAAGGATCGATGGCATTGTTCTTTTCAAAGGCTTCTAAGCGCTCTTGGCAGGCACCGCATTTACCACAGGCTTTTTCTCGACCGTTATAACAGGTCCAAGACTTGCCATAATCTAAGCCCATGTTTAAGCCATCAGTAAGAATATCTATTTTGCTAACTTTTAAATACGGACTGTAGATTTCTACTGCTTGGTAATTGGCGATTTGACAAACGTCATTCATCTTTTCAACAAACTCGGGACGACAATCTGGATAAATCGCATGATCACCAGAATGAGCGCCATAATAAACTTGGCTCGCTTCAACCGATACCGCATAACCCACCGCTAGCGACAATAAAATCATATTACGGTTCGGCACCACCGTTGACTTCATTGATTCTTCTTCGTAATGACCTTCTGGAATGTCGATTTCATCGGTTAATGATGAGCCGGCTAATAATTGGTTTATGGCAGTGATGTCGATCACTTTATGAGCGATGTTCAGCTCTTTACAGACATTGGCGGCGTAGGCGATTTCTTTGACGTGCTTTTGTCCGTAATCGAAGGTGAGGGCATAAACTTCTTTACCGTCACGCAACGCTTTGTTTAATACGGTAAAAGAATCCATGCCACCGGAGTATATGACGACGACTTTGTTGGAGATATTTTCTGACATTTTTAAGCCTTTTGTCTGACAAGATGAGGTATACTTATCTTACTTCTATTTAAAACCTTAATTTTACTCGAAAATCTCACATCTCCAAAGTTTATTATGAGTCATTACAAAATTAACGAATTGTTTGAAACCATTCAGGGCGAAGGCTCTTTTACGGGACAACCCTCAGTTTTTATCCGTCTGCAGGGCTGCCCAGTGGGTTGCAGTTGGTGCGATACCAAACATACATGGGATATCAATTTAGAATCTCAAGTGAGTACGCAAACGGTTTTAACGAAATCTGCTGAGACCGATGAATGGGTCGAATTAGAGCCGGAAGAGATTTTACGTACCGTGCAAGGCCAAGGGTTTAAGGCGCGTCATATTGTGATCACCGGCGGTGAGCCTTGTATGTACGACTTAACACCGCTGTGCCAGTTATTCGAAGAGCACGGTTATAGCACTCAGATTGAAACCTCGGGTACATTTGAAATTCTTACCACAGAGTCTTGTTGGGTTACCGTGTCTCCAAAAGTGAACATGCGCGGTGGCTATAAAGTGTTATCGTCGGCGATGTTAAGGGCCAATGAAATCAAGCACCCTGTGGCGACTGAGCAGCATGTCGATGATTTAAAGGCGCTATTAAACCAGCACCAAATTACCGAAACGCCAGTGTACTTGCAGCCCATCAGCCAAAAAGATAGAGCGACCAAGTTAGCCATCGATACCTGTATCGACAATAATTGGCGCCTGTCGGTGCAAGTACATAAATACATTGGCATTGAATAACCGTTTTTGATGTGATCAGATAATAATAATTAACAGGATCGAGTGTGGCTTTAGAATACATCTTGGCATTTTTATTACTTGGTGGTTTTGTCGGTGTGATGGCCGGATTACTGGGTATTGGTGGCGGTGCCTTGATGGTACCCATGTTAACCAGTATCTTTGCCGTAATGGGGTTCGCCAACGAAGTTATTGTCCATTTGGCCTTAGGCACGTCTATGGCGTGCATTATTGTCACCTCAATGTCGTCACTAACCGCACATCATAAACGCGGTGGGGTGATTTGGCCTATCGTTAAATCCATGGTTCCGGGGATTTTGATTGGCACCTTTGCCGCGACATTCGTAGCGGCGAAAACAGAACCTTTATATCTGGCCTTGTTTTTTGCCCTTTTCATGAGCTATGTGTCGTTGCAAATGTTTATTAATAAGCAACCAAAGCCTGAAAAAAGCATTGGTGGTCAAGGTGAATTAATCGCCGCAGGCTCCGGTATTGGCGCTATTTCAGCATTGGTTTCTATTGGCGGTGGTACTTTGACGGTGCCTTATTTGTTGTGGCGTAATATTAATATAACCAAAGCCATCGGCACATCCGCTGCCTGTGGTTTACCTATCGCTTTAGCAGGCACCTTGGGTTACATCCTTAACGGCTACAATGAAGCAATCAATCTAGAATACACCTTTGGCTTTGTTTACTGGCCAGCAGTAGTGCTGATATCACTGACCAGTTATTTTACCGCGCCGATTGGCGTTCGCCTGGCGCACACTTTACCGGTAGCGATGTTAAAGAAAGTGTTTGCTGTGTTTGTGGTGATCATTTCCATCAAAATGGTGATGACAGTGTTAGCTTAACTGACACAAAGCTGTGATTTATAAGGTTGCTAGAGAAGGATTTTCAATGAAGGTTTTAAACATTCTACTGACGGCACTGTTTTGCATCTTTGCCGCATTAGGCTTGGCATCGATAATATTAGGCAAACTATCACCTTACGCGCTAGTGATCGTTGTGCTGTATCTGGGCACAGCGGCGGCACTCAATAACAAAGGGGGCAAACTGGCACTGGTGCTGTGTTATATCTGTGTTGGCTTGTTTATCGCTTGTGGCTTACTGGCGCTGACCATGTTTATGTCTACCTTCTTTGGTCATGAATATGACGCCATCTCGCCGGTGGTTTTTGCGTTATTTGGCATCATTGGTGTCTTAACGCTGGTGCTGGTGAGACAAAAGGTCTAATTCACCACATTCAAACGAAAGGGCGGTAATGAATCAATCAATTCCTTGCCATAGCGTTTACTGACCAATCTTCTGTCCAAAATGGTGATCATACCGGTATCTTTCTCATTACGCAGTAAACGACCGCAGGCTTGTACCAGTTTTTTCGAGGCATCGGGCACGCTGATTTGCATAAACGGGTTTCCGCCTTTGAGTTTAATGTATTCTGATTGCGCTTGATCAACAGGTGAGGTCGGCACCGAAAAAGGCAATTTAGTAATGATTAAGTTTGTTAGATACTTACCAGGTAAATCTAGGCCCTCGCTGAAACTTTGACTACCAAATATGATGCTGGTGTCACCTTTGTCACAACGCTGTTTATGCACTTCAATGATTTGCTGTCTTGATTGTTCACCTTGCACTTGAATGGCTTTATATTTGGCTTTTTTACGCAAAGCGTCAGCCACTTGCTCCATTTGCCAATATGAGGAAAATAACACCAAATTACCTTGGTTTTCTCGTAATAGACTGGGTAGTTTTTCAATGACTTCTTTGGTGAACGCATCACTTACGTTCGGCTCGTATTGCATTTTCGGTATCGTTAAAACTGCATTTTCTTGGTAGTTAAACGGTGAATTTAACTTTTTATATTGGGTACCATCATTGATGCCCAAGCCCGCTTGACGGCGAAAATGTTCAAATGAATTTAGCGCGCATATGGTGGCCGAGCATAATACCGCAGCATCACACTTATCCCATAAATTATCCTGCAGCATAAAGCCGACCTCAATAGGTGAGGCACTGACCATATAATCATCGCGCTTACCGGATGTTTTTTCTATCCATCGCGCTAAAGGCGCACCTTTGTCGCTGTCTTGTTTGGCGTACATCGACCAGATTTTTTCGAGGTTTTCTACCCGTTGTATTTCAAACCCTGCCTCAGCAAGCAAGGGCTCAGCACGGTACATTTGCACGTTGCCATCTTTGACTTCTTCAAGCAGTAAATTGTATAGCTTATTGATTTCGCTTAACGATTTTTTACTGGCGCTGGCAATGTCTTCACCGAGGTGTCGCAATTCGTCGGGCACGACGCCGTTTTCAAAACGAAATTGCTTATCTTGTGAAAAAAACAGGTTTTGGTTGGCATCGAAAAATTCATTGACCTTTTTGAGATCGGTAATGATCTCCTCACTTAAATCAGCAATTTTTAGTGAAGGGGATATGGTGCGATCTGTGGTTGATAATTTATTGATTTTATCCGCGGTAGGACTTAAGCGTTGCAACCATTCGATTGCGCCTTTAACCGTTGCCATGGCACTGGCATGATCTCGGGTAATATCCGGTAAGTGGTGCGCTTCGTCAATGATATAGACGCTATCTTCGGGTTCAGTGAGAATCTTACCGCCACCTAACTCAAGATCGGCAAGCAACAAACTGTGATTCACCACCAACACATCGGCAACGTCCATGCGCTCGCGCGCCTTATGAAATGGACATTGAGTGTGTTCATTCAGGTGGCGCAAACAACTGTGTTTATCACTTTGTATAAATTGCCATATATGATTTGGAATTGGCGTTGGCCAAGAATCTCTATCGCCTTGCCATTTACCATTGGCCAAAGCCTTGTCGAGACGCTTTAATAGGTCGGTATCTTGTTTGGTTGGCTTTTGCTCAAACATAGCAACTTGGCCGGCATCACTGTCATTGTGGTTTGCTAAGGCTAGCTTTTGCGCACAGACATAACGTTGGCGACCTTTTACCAAGCAAAAGTCGAAAACAAAACCTGCGTGCTTTAAAATAAACGGCAAATCTTTATTGACCAATTGCTCTTGCAAGGCAACCGTTGCCGTAGAAATAATGACTTTCTTTTTACGCTTTTTCGCCAAGGGGATGGCACCAAGGCAATAGGCTAATGATTTACCCGTACCTGTACCGGCTTCAATGACGATATGACGGGTATTTTTATCGTACTCGCCAGCAATGGTTTTAGCGATTTCGGCTATCAGGTATGCTTGTTCTTTACGAGGGCTAAAATTGTCTAGACTTTCGCCAATTCGCTTGTAGGCAGAGCGAATTAACTCCTTGGTTTTGTCACCTAGCATAAATAATTATTTCCAACGGCGCATGTCTCGAATATACTGCTGTATATATTAACAGGTTTATTAGTAATTACACCTAAATAATGGCAAACACAATCAAAAAAGGATTTGTTCTCACCCGTCAAAGTCGTGATGTGGCGAGAATGATGCAGTTGACCTATTGGTTACAGACCGAAGATGGCCCGGTTAAGTTAACCGTCGACGGTGAAAAAGCCATTTTCTTTGTTGAAACCACAAGCGTTGAGAGCGCTAAAACCTACCTAAAACAAGCTGGTATCAACTTTCTTAGTAAACATCTATCGTTAAAGTCCTTTGCCGGTGAGACCGTTGCGGGCTTTTATTTTAGCTCCATAGCGGCGTTTTATCGTGCACGAGAAGTGCTCAATGATGCTGGCATTAAATGCTACGAAGACGACGTACGTCCTGAAGATCGTTTTATCATGGAACGATTTATTAATGGTGCGTGTGAATTCACCGGTAATTTCAGTCACGCCCATGGGTTTTTGCATGCCGCTAACGCGCAAGTGCGCAGTTGTGAGTTTACGCCAAACTTGCGAATGTTGTCGGTAGACATCGAGTGTTCCTTTGATGGCGAGCTATATTCTATTGGCGCCTATGGTGAAAGCGCGGATGGTTCGGTGATAAAAAAAGTGCTGATGATTGGCGAACCAGAACAAGACAGCGACGATTACATCGAATGGATCGATGATGAATACGAATTGCTAATGCGCTTTATCGGTTTTATTAATGACGTCGATCCGGATGTGCTTATTGGTTGGAATGTCATAAATTTTGATTTTAAGTTATTGCAAAAACGATGTGATCTAAACAATATAAAATTTGCCATAGGCCGAGATGGCAGCAATCCTCATTGGCGTAAAAATCGACAATCTCAAGAACAGCATTTTATCGATATTGCTGGGCGAGTGGTTATCGATGGTATCGATATGCTGCGCTCGGCAACCTATAGTTTTCCAAGCTTTGCCCTAGAAAACGTCGCACAAACATTATTGGGAATCGGCAAAGATATTGACGATGTTGATAATCGAGCTGCAGAAATCACTCGAAAGTTTCTCTACCAAAAACAACAACTCGCCAGTTACAACCTCGAAGATTGCCGCTTGGTGTGGCTGATTTTTGAGAAAACCCAATTGCTTGATTACGCCATTTTACGTACCCAGCTAACGGGTCTTGAACTGGATCGAATTGGCGGCAGTGTTGCCGCATTCACTAATTTGTACTTGCCTAGGTTACATCGAGCAGGGTATGTCGCGCCAAACATGGGGGATGGCCGCAGTGATTTGGTATCCCCAGGCGGTTTCGTCATGGACTCGACGCCGGGTCTGTACCAAAACGTCTTGGTACTTGATTTTAAAAGCCTATACCCAAGCATTATCCGCACCTTTAACATTGACCCTATGGGCATGGTTGAAGGTATTAGCGATCACCTGAAAGGTCTGGATGAGCAGGTTATTCCCGGCTTTGATGGTGCGTGGTTTTCACGAGAGAAACATTTTTTACCTGACATTATTACCTCGTTATGGAAAGAGCGTGATAAGGCAAAAGCGCAAAACAACGCGCCACTATCTCAGGCCATTAAGATCATCATGAATAGCTTTTATGGTGTCTTGGGCTCCAATGGTTGTCGCTTTTTCGATCCTCGTTTATCAGGGGCGATTACTAAGCGTTCCCATGAGCTATTAAATTTAACCAAAGACTGGATCGAAGAACTGGATTATCGGGTTATATATGGTGATACCGATTCGATTTTTGTCAGTATTGGTGACGATAAAGACGACCAACAAAGTCAGCAAATTGGCAAAGAGATGATGCATTTAATCAATGACAAAATGCAACACCATCTGCGTCAAGCGTTCCACATTGAATCATCGCTAGAAATTGAATTTGAAACCCATTTTCACACCTTCCTAATGCCAACGGTACGAGGTCAGGATATTGGTACTAAAAAACGCTATGCTGGCCTTGTGGGTAGAGATGAACAAGAAAAGCTTATTTTTAAAGGCTTAGAGAGCGTACGCACCGATTGGACCCAATTGGCAAAAGACTTTCAGCGGACTTTGTATCTTAAGGTTTTTAAGGGCGAGCCTGTTGAAGAGTACATTCGAGATATTGTCGAACGAACCTTAGCAGGGGAGTTTGATGACAAATTAGTGTATCGAAAGCGCATTAGACGACAGTTAGAGCAATACCAAAAAAATGTCCCTCCACATGTTAGAGCGGCAAGAGACGCGGATCAACAAAACCAACAACAAGGCAAACCGTTGCGCTATCAACAACGTACCTGGATTGAATATGTCTATACCAAAGAAGGGCCACAGGCATTGGAATACTTACGCAGTAAAATAGACTATCCGTTGTACATTGAACGTCAATTGGGCGCGGTTGCCGATGGCATTCTACCGTTTATTGGTAAACACTTTAGCAATATCATCGACGATCAAATGCAGTTGTTTTAAAAATATCTGCCATTTATGACTGACATGGTATACCATGTTTAGATGGCTAGATTGCTAAAACCTATAGCGTTGGTACTAACACGTACAGTGTAAGTCGAGCATACAAGCCATTATAAACGTTCGATAAATAACGTTTTTGCTTAGCAAGTACCGTTAACAGCTTGGCTGATTATGCAAATCAGTAAAACAAGCAAAGTCAGTAGTGCAACGAATAAACACAAGTAACAAGCATATGAAAAAAGATACTAAAATCGTTAATGCCGGTCGCAAGTCAAAATGGACCCAAGGTATGGTAAACCCGCCGGTATACCGTGCCTCTACAATCGTATTTGATTCCGTTAAAGAGATGAAACATGCGGCACTAAACCGAGCCAAACAAGTGCCGTTTTATGGCCGTCGTGGCACGCCAACAACCTTCGCCTTTGCTGATGCAATGACGGAGTTAGAAGGTGGCGCAGGTTGTTATGTCTACCCTTGTGGCACCGCGGCGATTACCAGTGCGATTTTATCTTTTGTTAAAAGTGGCGATCATATTTTAATGGTCGATACCGCTTATGAACCGACCCGTGATTTTTGTAGCAAAACGCTGGCTCGTATTGGCGTTGAGGTTACTTATTATGATCCGATGATTGGCCGTGATATTGGCGATTTAATTCAAGACAATACCAGTATTGTATTTTTAGAATCGCCGGGTTCACTAACCATGGAAGTACAAGACGTACCGGGTATATGTCAGGTAGCGCATCAAAAGAACGAAGACATTGTGGTCATGCTTGATAATACTTGGGCCTCACCAATACACTTCCAGCCGTTTGAATACGGCGTTGATGTGTCTGTACAAGCTGCAACCAAATATGTGGTCGGTCATTCGGACTGTATGTTGGGAACAGCCACGGCTAATGAAAAATGTTGGCCTGTGCTGCGAGAAAACTCGTATTTATTGGGCCAATGTGCATCACCGGATGACATATATTTAGCCATGCGCGGTATTCGTACATTGGGTGTGCGATTAAATCAGCATCAACAGGCGTCATTAAAAGTAGCATCATGGTTGCAGACTCGCCCAGAAGTTGAAACCGTGTTGCACCCAGCCTTAGATTCATGCCCAGGGCATGAGCATTTTAAACGTGACTTTGTTGGTGGTAATGGATTGTTTTCCTTTGTCTTGAAACAGTCTAATCCACAGGCGTTAAATGCGATGTTAGACGGCATGCATCATTTTAAAATGGGGTTTTCGTGGGGCGGCTATGAAAGCTTGATTTTAGCTAATTCGAATATTAAATCGATGCGCACAGCGACCAATTGGCCGTACAGTACACCATTAGTTCGTTTGCATATTGGTTTAGAAGATGTCGAAGACTTAATTGCTGATTTAGACGCCGGATTTAGTCGATTAAACGCACAACTTTAATGTTGTCTGGCAATATCACCTTGAAAATTTGGCATTCATCGGATTTTCTCCTACATTCAACGCTAAACAGGGAACCGATTCTTTAAGCCACTATCTAATGCATGATTTGCGTTAATTCACGTTATTCCCTTTGATAAGGTCCTGACAACGCAAAGCTTTTGATTTTTAAAGCAGGATCTTTTATAAAGCCATAGTCAGTTCTAGATTACAGGAGTTCTATGAAAACTGAACAAAACTTTATCGGCAGCTTTTTCAAGCTAGAATCCGCCGGTGGTATTATTTTGATGATGGCGGCCGTGTTGGCAATGATTTGCGCCAATACGTCGTTATCTGTGTATTATGATTTAATCCTCGACACCCCGGTCGAAGTCAGAGTAGGGCCACTTGAAGTGGCTAAACCATTATTGCTGTGGATCAACGATGGCTTAATGGCGATATTCTTTTTCTTGGTCGGTCTTGAGCTAAAACGAGAGCTCATAGAAGGCGAATTAAAAGAACGTAAAAATATTATATTACCTGGTGTTGGCGCAATAGGTGGTATGTTAGTTCCTGCGCTGGTTTATGTGTATTTTAATTACCAAGATCCAGTCAATATCAAAGGTTGGGCGATCCCAGCAGCAACGGATATTGCCTTTGCTTTAGGTGTATTAACATTACTCGGCTCGCGTGTTCCGGCTACAGTTAAGATTTTCCTTACTTCATTAGCCATTTTTGATGACATCGGCGCGATTATTATTATCGCTTGTTTCTATACCGATGATATCTCGTTTACCTCATTAGTGATCGTCGCGGTTTGCGTACCAATATTATGGCTTTTGAACCATCGCAAAGTGGAGGCACGCAGTTTGTATTTGATGATCGGTGTTGTGATGTGGGTTGCGATGTTGAAGTCCGGTGTACATGCGACGTTAGCGGGTGTGTTAGTGGCGTTATTTATCCCATTAAAATCTCAAACTGACCCTGACTTTTCTCCTCTGAAATCGTTAGAACATGATTTGCATTCCGTCGTGGCATTCTTTGTGTTGCCTGTATTTGCGTTTGCTAATGCCGGTTTAAACTTATCAGGGGTATCGGCGGAAGATGTGTTGCACCCGGTACCTATGGGTATTGCTATGGGATTATTAATCGGTAAGCAGGTCGGGGTCTTTGGCATGTGTTATCTTGCGGTCAAGATGAAATTAACCGAATTACCAAAAGGCATGAATTTCAAAACGTTATACGGTACAGCGGCATTGTGTGGTATTGGTTTCACCATGAGTTTGTTTATCGGTTCTTTGACGTTCGAAGCCACCGATATGGACAAACTGTTTGATGAGCGATTAGGTATTGTTGTTGGCTCGTTGCTATCTGGCATCATTGGCTATCTTATTTTATCGTATTCGTTAAAGAAGCCTGATGCTGATGCAGATGTTAATGCCGTAACTGGGGCAAAAAGCTAAGCTGTTTTACACCACATTAAAAATAAAAAGGCGGGATTATCCCAAGCTATTGACCTTTCGTGTGCATATTTTTGATGCATCAAGGAAAAGGTGAATATTAACATAAAGGGCTATGAATAGTTTATTCATAGCCCTTTATTTGTATGGCTGCTTAGTGCCAAAATTAGCCCTTGGGTCAAGACTCAAATATTAAAGGATTTTTGATTAAAGCAGACGTTGGGGTCTATCTATTTAACTATCCAATGATTTAATAATACCGCAGGCTTCTATAATACTTCCAGAAGCACAAGAGCTTGCCATATTTTGCAGATCTTTTTTGAGAGCCTTTAACTCTCGCATTCGTTGGTTTACTAATTCTAGTTGTTGATCAATCAACGCATTTACACTTGCGCAACTCTCTTCAGGTCTATTTTTTAATTCAATTAGGCGCTTAATATCTGACAGTGCTATGTCTAAGCTACGACAGTGTTTTACGAACTCTAGTTCTTTTAAGGAATTGTTATCATATACCCTGAAATTCCCTTCAGAGCGCCCAGGAGAAGAGAGTAAGCCTTCTTTTTCGTAGTACCTAATTGTTTGTACTGAACATCCCGATGTTTTCGATAACTCGCCTATTTTCATAAAAGCACTCCACAAACTTGACCCTATAGTTACTATAGGGTTTATAGTTATGTCATACAAGTTATTTGGAGTTTAAAAATGAGTGGATGTGGCTGTGAAGTAGAGTTAAAAGATAACCAACAAAAAACGGTTCTCTATTGGTTATTGGCGATCAATGCAATAATGTTTGTATTTGAAATTGGTTTTGGTTGGATATCCGAGTCAACGGCATTGATCGCTGACTCGTTAGATATGTTAGCGGATGCTATTGTGTACGCGATAGCCCTTTACGCAGTTGGAAAATCAATTAAACACAAAGCAAACGCAGCCTTAGTAAGTGGTTATTGTCAACTCGCATTAGGTGTTCTAATTCTCCTAGATATCGGTAGAAGACTCTACGGTGAGAGTGAGCCACACTCTTGGTTTATGATTAGCATAGGAATGGTTGCTTTAGTCGCTAACGTTATATGTCTTATTCTTATTCGCAAGCACAACAATGACGACGTGCACATGCGAGCAAGCTGGATTTTCTCTGCAAATGACGTAATTGCGAACCTCGGCGTTATCATCGCAGGTGTATTAGTTATGACGCTTGAGCAACGATGGCCTGATATCGTTATTGGTAGCATAATTTCTGTTTTAATTCTTCGTGGCGCTTACCTAATATTGACTGATGCGAAACAGGAATTAAGAACAATTCAAAAACCTGACGAAATACTTAGCGAAGATAAGCAATCAACTTCCTGTTGTTCTAAATAAGGAGGTTAGTTTGAGTGAACAATATTTACAAAGTACAGCCATAGTCAATTTTGAACATAAGGCCATTCAAGCTCTCGTTTCAAAGCGTCAGTGGCTAAAGCTCGATGAGTACAATAAAATTGGTGCCGCTTATCAGTTTGTCAAAGATGAAATTTTGTTTGGCTATAATGAAAGCGATGATATCCCCGCTAGTGATGTGTTGAAAGACGGTTACGGCCAATGCAACACTAAAGGTAACTTGCTAATGGCATTATTACGAGGTTTAGGTATCAAATGTCGTTTCCATGGCTTTACAATTGAGCAGCAATTACAAAAAGGCGCGATTCCAACTTATGTATTTTGGCTAGCACCTAAATACATCATTCATAGTTGGGTCGAAGTTTATTTCGAAGGACGTTGGATAAACTTAGAGGGCTTTATATTGGATGAGCAATACTTGACCGCAATACAGCAGAAATTTAACCAAGAAAAAGAAGGTTTCTGTGGTTTTGGAGTAGCAACAAAGTGCTTTTCATCACCAGGTACAAGTTGGCGTGGAGAGGATACGTACATTCAAAAGGAAGGCATCCATGACGACTTCGGGCTTTATGATTCCCCAGATAAATTCTATCTTGAAAAAGGCACAAATTTATCGGGAGTGAAACGATGGCTCTATCAACGTATTATTCGACACTTAATCAACAGGAATGTTGCCATGTTAAGAAATAAAAGAGTAACGGAAGCATAACATGCACAACCACAATCACAGTCACAGTCATGAGCATGCAAAAGACGACCGAATTGGTTGGGCTTTTTTCCTGAATGTTTCATTTACAATCATTGAATTTATTGGTGGTTTTTTAACTAACAGTACGGCCATTATGGCTGATGCAGTGCACGACCTTGGTGACAGCATCTCTATAGGATTTGCATGGATACTAAGTCGTTTTTCTGATAAAAAAGCGTCCGATAATTTCAGTTATGGCTACCGCCGCTTATCTCTGTTTGGCGCATTCGTTAATAGTATTGTGTTGGTTGCGGGCTCAATTTGGATTTTATTTGAGGCCATCCCAAGATTATCTAATCCAGTGATGCCTATGGCTGAAGGTATGCTAGGGCTTGCGTTACTTGGCGTTGCTGTTAATGGGTATGCGGTAGTTAAACTTAAAGCTGGAAAGACACTAAATGAAAAGGTGCTTACATGGCACCTACTTGAAGATGTACTCGGTTGGGTTGCCGTACTTATTGTTTCTGTTGTATTACTTTTTGTTGAACTGCCTATATTGGACCCGTTACTGTCTATATGGTTTACACTTTTCATACTGTTCAATGTGATCAAAAACCTTAAATCAACGATTGTGCTGTTTCTCCAAGCATCGCCAGATCAAGAGCAACAAAAAAGTATTGAAAAAGTATTGATGAGGCTTCCAAATATCCAAGGGGTTCATCATTTGCATTTTTGGTCATTGGATGGAGAGAGTCACGTATTAACAGCGCATTTAGAGTTAGTGCAGGCCAGCGACGTAGACGATTTAATCGTATTGAAACGAAAAGTGGCTGAAGCTCTTTCTATATACAACTTATCTCATACGACAATTGAGTTTGAGTTTCCTACAGAAGCCTGTCGTGACGAGCGTAATCATGACTAGATCACATAAGCCCATTTTGTTAAACTCGCTATTCTTGTTCTTGTAGGTTGTTACTTTGAATTTCACTGTTGCTTTAAAGATACTCTTAGTTGTTTCGATTGTTTTACAATCGTTTACTACAGTTGTGTCTGCAACTTCTCAATCCCACCAAGTAGATGTCGAACACCTTCAGACTCAGCATGATCATCAAGACGACCTAAATACCTTTAATGACAATACGCGTGATGAGCACCATGATGTAAATGATTGCCATCACTGCGGTCATTGCAGTGGCACTCATATGTCTTGGATATTAGTTAACAATTTAATCAGCGATATCAAGCTGTACAACTTTAATCAACCTCCTTATCAGTTTAGCCAAACTGACGAGATTTTAAGCATAATACTTCGCCCACCCATCTCTTAATTTATTTGATTTGTAAAATCTAGCTATCCCTAATGCGGATAAATAGATTGCCGTTATTAATTAATAATTTAAGAGTTTCAAATGTATACATATTTAAAAAATGCAGGTTTAGCCCTGTCTCTGAGCTTCGCTGCTTTTTATTCAAACGCATCGAATGGCACGGACAAAATCATTTCATCGACCGACCACCAAATAAATAGAGAGCACGAAGAACATAGAGAGCACGAAGAACATAGTGAGCACGAAGAACATAGTGAGCACGAAGAACATAGTGAGCACGAAGAACATAGTGAGCACGAAGAACATAGTGAGCACGACCAAGTTGATGATCATGAAGTGCAGGAAGAGCAAGCGGAGCACGAGGAAGGTATAACACTTAGCCCTAAGAAGATGTCACTTGCCAACATAAAGGTAGAAAGCTTAGAAGCCAAGGTTCACTACAGAACCGTATATGCGCCAGGAGAAATAAAGGCTAACGGTTATAGCAGTTATGTCGTTTCTCCTCGCACAGAATCAGTGATCATTAACCGACACGCAACCCTTGGGGAACATGTAGAAAAAGGTCAAAAATTAGTCACCCTTTTCAGTGAAGCTATGGCTCAAGCTCAAGCTGATTACTTGATTGCCGCAACAGAGTGGCTGCGCGTAAAAAAACTCGGCAATAAAACTGTCAGTGAAAGTGTCATGCTTAGATCTGAAACTACATACAACGCCGCGTATGGAAAGCTTATCGCGTTAGGATTAACAGAGGAATCTATAAAGAGCATTTCCAATCAAGACATCAAAGCGTTTGGGCAGTATACATTAATCGCCGAGATAGCGGGTGTGGTGCTCCTAGATAGCTTTGTTCAAGGACAACGTGTTGACGCTGGAGATACCGTGATGTTATTGGCAGATGAGAAGCAATTATGGGTTGAAGCTAAAATATCACCCAACAAAGAACTTAATCTATCAATTAACTCTCCAGCAGTCGTAATGCTTGAAGAGGAAAAATACAACGCCAAGGTTATCCAAGAAGCTCATACGATAGATTCAAAAACTCGTACCCGTATTATCAGGCTCGCTGTAGAAAATACGGACGACAAACTCCATTCAGGTATGTTTGTGAAAGTTCACTTTCTATTTGCAACCGAGCAGAAAGTATTGGCTGTACCAGAAGATGCATTAATTCGTAGTGCTGATGGGGATTGGACGGTATTTGTTGAAGATCACCCTGGGGAGTTTACAGCCGCTGAAGTAGAATTAGGCCGTTCTTTGGGTGACTTTCGAGAAATTAAAGGTATAGAAACGGGTACACGCATTGTTACTAAAGGCGCATTTTTCGTAGCTTCTGAAATTGCAAAAGGCGGATTTGATCCGCATAACCATTAAAGGAGCTAACTATGTTTAATAGAATAATTGATTGGTCGGTTAATAATCGATTGCTGATATTAATTGCGTTATTTGCCACTATCGTTAGCGCTATAATGGTGATACCGAAATTAAATTTAGATGCATTTCCTGATGTAACCAATGTTCAAGTAGCAGTGAATACCGAAGCACCTGGGCTTGCAGCGGTAGAGGTTGAGCAGCTTATTACTTACCCAATAGAAGCTGTAATGTATGCTATGCCTGATGTTGAGCAAGTGCGTTCAATTTCAAAAACAGGCTTGTCAGGGGTCACGGTAGTCTTTAAAGAAGGTACTGATATTTATTTTGCGAGGCAACTCGTTTTTGAACGTCTTCAGGAAGCAAAAGAGTTAATACCTCAAGGCGTAGGTACTCCTGAAATGGGGCCGAATACATCTGGCTTGGGGCAGGTTTTTCAATATTTACTTATTTCAGATGATGATACTGAATATGATTCAATGGCGCTAAGGAGCTTAAACGATTGGATTGTTAAATTACTGATCATGCCCGTTGATGGCGTTACTGATGTTTTATCGTTTGGAGGCCATGTAAGGCAATACCAAGTTAATGTCGACCCATCCAAACTTTTGGCATATGACCTAACGCAAGAAGACATCGTTAATGCCCTCGATAGTAATAATGCCAATGTTGGTGGTTGGTATATGAATCGAGGTCAAGAGCAGCTCGTTATTAGAGGTACTGGCTGGTTTGAAAGTGGCGAAGCTGGCATTGCTAATATCAAACAAGTACCAGTAAAAACAGTTGGCGGTGCCGTAGTAACGGTATCTGATATTGCCAAGGTAAATATGGGCAGTGATATTCGTCAAGGCGCAGTCACTATGACCCAGAAAACAGCCGACGGAAAGACCAAACAACTCGGTGAAGTAGTCTCTGGTATCGTGTTAAAACGTATGGGCTCGAATACCAAAGCGACCATTGACGGCATCAATGCACGAATTCCATTGATCAACCAAGCTTTACCTAAAGGTGTCCGTTTCGAACCTTTTTATGATCAGGCTGACTTAATCGACAAAGCGGTAAATACGGTTGTTGATGCATTAACACTAGCATTTATTTTTATTTGTATTGTACTTGCTCTGTTCTTAATGAATTTACGTGCAACATTTCTAGTTTTGATCTCAATTCCAATTTCTATCGCTATTGCTTTGATGATCATGGCTTGGTTGGGAATTTCTGCCAACCTTATGTCACTAGGAGGAATAGCTGTAGCCATAGGTATGCTTGTAGATGGTTCAGTAGTTATGGTTGAAAATATGTTCAAGCACTTAAATCAACCTGATCCTACGCATTCAAAAAATGTTAAAAATCAACTGCAAAATGTATCTGCCGATCCTCATGCCGCAGAATTGGATGATCATGGTATTAGGTTACGGCTTAAACAAGCGGGTAAAGAAGTTGCTCGTCCAGTCTTCTTTGCAGCCTCGATTATTCTGGTTGTATTCATGCCGCTGTTTAGCTTTGAAGGGGTAGAAGCTAAACTGTTTCAACCAATGGCTGTAAGTATTATTTTAGCTGTAGTATCAGCAATCATTGTTGCGTTGTTTATCGTACCAGCGTTAGCAACATATATGTTCAAGTCTGGTGTTAAAGAAAGAGAGAGTTTTGTTCTAAAACCTTTAGATCTTCTCTATAAAAAAACGCTCAAATTTGCATTAGTGCGTACTAAGTTGATTATTACAACATCGTTACTGTTGGTTGCGTCAGCCGTTGCTATTGTTCCATATATTGGCACGGAGTTCGTTCCCGAGTTAGAGGAAGGGACAATTAATTTAAGGGTTACACTGGCACCGTCTTCTAGCTTAGATACAGCTTTAACAGTTGGACCAATTTTAGAAGAAAAGTTAATGGCATTTCCCGAAGTAACTTACGCGTTAAGCCGAATTGGTCGCGCTGAAATCGGTGGTGATCCAGAGCCAGTAAATAACATTGAGATATATATTGGCTTGAAACCTGTATCTGAATGGACAAGCGCCTCTGATCGATATGAACTACAAGATAAGATGGAAAGATCATTGGAAGAGTTTCCTGGCCTGTTGCTTAACTTTTCACAGCCTATAGCGACTCGCGTTGATGAGCTTTTATCTGGTGTAAAGGCTCAATTGGCAATAAAACTGTTTGGTCCTGAACTCGATGTACTTGCGGCTAAAGGGCAAGAAATTGAAAACGCGATAAAAGGTGTCGATGGTGCTAGAGATGTCGCCCTTGAACAAATTGCTGGGGAAGCACAATTGGTCGTAAAACCAGATAGACAAGAATTATCACGTTTTGGGCTTTCAGTGGGGGACATAATGGCCATTGTACGTGATGGTATCGGTGGTGTTAGTGCTGGGCAAATAATCAATGGCAATGAACGATATGATATTTATGTGCGCATTGAAGAACAATATCGACGCAATAAAGAAGCGATTGCAGATATTCGTATTCAGTCACCAACAGGTGCTTGGGTTCGTTTAGGCGATGTTGCATCAGTTTCGTATGAATCTGGCCCACCACAAGTTAGACGAGACGATGTACAAAGGCGGGTGGTAATTCAAGCTAATGTCCAAAACCGTGATATGGGTAGTGTGGTGGCTGATATTAGAGAAGTCATAGCTGATAAAGTTGACTTACCGTCGGGGTACTCTATTGCAATTGGTGGACAGTTTGAAAGCCAACAACGTGCTCAAAATAAATTAGCTATTATTGTACCTTTATCATTAGCTTTAATAGCTCTGCTACTTTATTTTGCTTTTGGCTCTGTAGGTCAAGCAATGCTTATTTTAGTAAATGTGCCACTTGCCGCAATCGGTGGTGTATTTTCTCTGTACTTGTCAGGGCAATATTTATCTGTACCAAGTTCGGTAGGTTTTATTACTTTATTTGGTGTAGCTGTTTTAAACGGCGTTGTGATGGTAGAAAGCATCAATCAACGCGTTAGAGATGGTCTAGACGCTTCTAAAGCAATATTTGAAGGTGCAACCTCAAGATTGAGACCTGTGCTAATGACTGCCATCACTTCGGCATTAGGGTTAATTCCGATGTTAATGTCAAATGGTGTTGGGGCAGAAATACAGCGACCTCTAGCGAGTGTTATCGTTGGTGGATTGGTAACAGCAACACTTTTAACATTATTTGTATTGCCTGTACTGTATAAATGGTTCTCTAAGAAAAAAATAGAAGAACTATCTAGATAAAATAAATTGAACAAGAGCTTTAACCCCACACTAAACTTGCGTTTGTGTGGGGTTATTGATTTCTTATATACCCTAGAACAAACTCCAAGATTAAAGGCAAAAGCAACGACTGCTTTGTAGAAATAATATATTTAAAATTATTTACGCTGAATGTTCGCTAATCGCTCAAAGCGGAAGTTAATCAACCGCTTACATTACTCCATCCTAATGATTTGTAGGTTATTGTCAATTGGTTGGTTTGGTTGAAGGATAAAGAATCTTCCTTATTTCAACAGGCCCTTTAGCTAGCCCTAATCTCTGGGCAGGTGTTTTACCGTCTTTGCCTGTAAGGCAAAAGTTGAAATACACTCTAAGTATTTGAAGCATCTTATTGACCATTGATGGGTTATAAGGCTGCTTACCTCCCCAAACACGCCCCGCATTAGAAGACGATTGAATCGGACGCTCTAACAAGGATAGCCGCCGTCTAACAATTTGAAAAAAGTTATCTATTGGCTGAAGTGTTGAGCGCAGTAGTAGATTTATTTGTTCCTCAACGTCCATAAAGTTTGTGTCAGTAATGAAGGATACCCACTTATTGGCTTCGTTAATCTTATGAATATCCACTGGATGCCAAACAAATGGATACTTATCCTGATGTATTGAATCATTGAGGCCATTCAACGCAATCGCCCGTAGCGCATCGTTTCTATTGTTGGCAACACCAGTTTCAATAATTTCGTCGATCAGAGTTTCGGTTTCGTTAACTAAATTTCGGCGCTCGTCTACAGTTAGAGACTTATCAATCTTCACATACATCGCATGACACTTCCCATCAGAAATCTGATTCGCAAAGGCTAGGCAGCACGCTCGGTTAATGCCCGAGTCTTGGTCTAAATGAAACGTTATGTCCTCACAGTGGCCTATAAGCTCTTCTAATAGCTTAAAATGAGCCAACATCGTGAATTCTGAACGAACTTGGGTTCCGGTATCTGGTAATTGTCTATTTTTACTTACTACAAACCTGTCGTCTTCGTCTAATTCCAATTCTTTTGTATTCGCATTTTTCTTGTCATCGAAATAGTCTCTTAATGTCCAGATTCTTGCGAAATGGCGGTTGTGCATTTTAAGTCTGCTATCTTGGTTATATTCTGGTGAGGTAGATACAGCCTCAAGATCCACAGTATCGTCGTAATTAACATTCATTCCAAATACATACCTGCTAACTTTGTCTGCGGTTCCGACACCAGATAAAACAACATTTCTTTTATCTTTACGTCGTGTCCAATTGACGTTGTATTCCTGGCGGTCTGTAGATAATTGCAACTTATTCAAAGGTAATTTTTTAAGCCTTTCTTCTCTTTCATTTAGAAATGAGATGCTTCTCTCGTAGAACATATCAATCTTTTTGTATATAGCCTTTCCAGAAAGAGATGTAAGCTCCATAGCTCTATTTAGTGCTGTCTGATTGACAAGGAGCTTAAATAGGAATTCATTTTTAAACGTCTTATTTTCGGGGTGATTTTTTCTCTTTTCTGAACCAACGGTGAAAGTTTTGTTGCAGCCCAGACATTCGTAACGCTGATGCCCTTTACTTGTTTTTCCGCGTTTCCTATATGTTTTCTTCTTGTTTATAGGTAGGCCGTAATTTACACAATCGACTTGGCTACACCCTTTGCCGTCTTGACGAATAATTTTTTGGTTGATGTCTAAATGACGAAACCTTAACATTTCATCTACTAAGGCCTGATTACTTTTAACAGACACATGCTTTCCGCAAGCTTTACAGCGAATAGCTGATGTAAACTTACCAATACCTGTGACTATATAGTTTTGATCCTTACCAGTTGGTATGGCAGGCACATTGAAATTTTCGCATTCAGGGTCTGTGCAGCAGTTTACATTCACCCCTTCTACATCCCATGGAACCCTTGGGTTTATTTGCTGGCCAGATATTTGTCCCAATAAAAAATCCTACACATACTGTTTTTATGTACAGTATATATAGGATCTTTAAATTTTCAACTAACTTTCATGCACACGAAAGGTCAATAGCTTGGGATTATCCCGCCTTTTTTTGTGTGTTGTTGTACCGTGGTAAGTGCAGTGATGTGACACGCTCTCTATAACAAAAGAGGACGTTTTAAAATAGCTACTTTTTACCGAGTAACGTAAATATTTTATCGGCAATGTCCGTGTTATCCTGATGACCAATGAAGTTTTCTGCGCCATTTCCGAAGGCGTATACGGGGACATCAAGACCGGTATGGCCTGTACTCGTCCAACCGGTGCCAGTTTTTAAGTCTATGATTTCTTTAATAAAACCATAGTAACGCGTAACCAGTTTTTCGTTGGTTTTTGTTTTACTTAGCTGCTTTTCTAGCGCTTCTTGCTGATTTTCCAGACGCAAGGTAACAAAATGACTTTGCTCAGAATCAGACAGCTTAAATCCGAGCGATGATGAAAGCGCATCGATGCTTAGTTCATCACTTGCCAATTGTTTTGCTAAGGCCAAAGGCGACTTGCTGAGTTTGTTGATGACTTTAGGTTGCCAGTTATACTTGCCGCTACTGCCGATGCTCATACCGCCGGTATTGTGATCAGCCGTTAGCACCACTAGGGTGTTCGGGTGTTCAGCAACATAGGCGTGTAAATACTCCATCGTCATTGCCAGATCATGCATTTCACCCATCGCATAAGCCATATCATTGGCATGTCCGCCCCAATCAACCTGAGACGCCTCGACTAACAAAAAGTAGCCATTGCTATTGTCTAAAGCTTTTACCGCCGCTTTGGTCATCTGTGTTAATGGGTTTTGATAATTCAGGTCGACATTATTATCAATCGCGACAGGTGCGAATAAACCCAATAATTTATCACCTGATTGCACTTTGTTGAGCTGCGTAAAGTCGCTGAGGTATTGATAACCTTGTTCGCTAAACTCAGCAATTAAGTTGCGGTCTTCACGCTGAAAGTAACTTACACCACCACCTAACATAACATCCGCTTTCAGTTCACCGTCGATGGTGGAGTCAAGATAGTCATCGGCGATGGCATTATAATTTCTACGGCTTTCATTTTTTGCGATGTACGATGCAGGGGTTGCATGAACAATTTGTGAGGTAACAGCAATGCCGGTGCGTTTGCCACGTTGCTTAGCGTACTCTAGTACGGTTAACTGCGGCTTTAGATGCACATCTACACCAATGGCACCATTGTAGGTTTTAACACCTGTAGCGAGCGCTGTGGCGCTGGCTGCTGAATCCGTGACATAACTGTTTGCTGGCGTGTGTTGGCCATCAATGGCTTGATTTTTGGCGTAGCTAGACGGTGTGGTACTCGAACTGCCAACTAAGACTTTATCAAAGATGGTGGATTCAACCTTGGCAGTATTGGCATCGTCTTGCCAAAATCGATAGGCACTGGGATACACTGGGCCCATCCCATCGGCAACGATCATAATGATATTTTTTGGTAAAGGGGGAGTATCTGTTTTTGTTTGTTGTTTGGCCTGTGTTGATGCAGTCGCGACGCAAAGGGCTAAGCCAGATAATAGGTATTTCAACTTGCTTTACTCATCTTTATCTAATCTGAAGAGCCATGATGTTAGCACAAAGAATTGGCTATTCATAAACCCTAACTCTAAGCACTAGAATCTCATCAGTTAGCGCTTTACTTAGCTCTTAACTTAGCTCTTAACTTAGCGCTTAAGCTAGCCCTTAATCTAGCCGTTAAGTGAGCCCTTAGGTAAACCAGTTAGAGCCTGGTTTTACGTTTTATCCCAAACCGCGGCTTTAAAATGTTTACGACAAACAGATTCATACATGTCATTGCCACCAATTTGTACTTGTGAACCGCTGGTAACCGGTTTGCCTTGCTCATTAAAGCGGATAATGAAGTTTGCCTTACGGCCACAATGGCATACGGTTTTTAACTCAATGAGCTTGTCGGCCCAGGCCATTAATGCCGCACTGCCGCTAAAGGTTTGACCAAGAAAGTCGGTGCGAATGCCATAGGCAAGCACCGGAATGCCCAAATAATCAACGACATCGGTCAGTTGTTTGACTTGCTCTTCACTTAAAAATTGTGATTCATCGATCAATATGCAATCGATAGTCTCTGCGGCTAACAGTTGATTGATTTCCTGGTATAGATTGCTGTCTTTATTAAATTGGCGTGCATCACTGCTTAATCCGATACGAGAGGTTACTTTGCCTTGGCCAAAACGATCATCAAGTTGTGCGGTGAATATCACCGTTTTCATACCGCGTTCAAGATAATTGTATGATGACTGCAGTAACGACGTTGATTTTCCGGCGTTCATTGCTGAGTAGTAAAAATATAATTGTGCCATAGTGGATATCTGGATTCTTTAGCTGAATTGATGAGTCAAGTATAGAAAAGCCCGCATCTGCGGGCTTTGATTTAAATCGAATAGGGATTAACAAGCGGTATGATTAGTAGCCGCTACTTTTTTTCACTTCACCGTGGCCCAGTGTTGCGAGTAAGTTACCAAGCAAGCCACTTGCACCAAAGCGGAACTTGGCCGGAGACAACCAGTCATCGCCTAGGATCTCCCGTGCCATATCCAAATAGTGTTTCGCATCTTCGGTTGTGCGCACACCACCAGCGGGTTTAAAACCAACGTTTTTATCCATGTCACGAATGACTTCCATCATGATACGAGCCGACTCTGGGGTAGCATTAACCGCAACTTTACCGGTTGATGTTTTAATAAAATCAGCACCCGCTTTAATTGAGATCTCACTCGCTTTACGAATCAACTCTTCGGTTTTCAGTTCACCGGTTTCAATGATAACTTTTAACTGTACGCTGTCTGGTAATGCTTGTTTACAGGCTTTAACCAAATCAAAACCGATTTGTTCATTACCCGCCATTAACGCCCGGTAAGGGAATACCACATCGACTTCATCGGCACCGTATTCCACCGATGCCTTGGTTTCAGCGACGGCTATATCGACATCGTCATTTCCGTGCGGAAAGTTAGTGACAGTGGCAATCTTGATGCCGGTGCCAGCCAAACGCTTTTTCGCTGCGGGAATAAAACGAGGATAAATACAAATGGCCGCAGTGTTACCACCAGGCGAGCTGGCTTGATCGCAAAGTTTAGCGACAATTTCATCGGTGTCGGTATCATTAAGCGTCGTCAAATCCATATAACTGATGGCTTCTTTCGCGACGGCTTGTAAATCTTGTTCAGTCATAAACATACCCATTTAAATTAAAAGCCCGCGTTTGCGGGCTGGTTAATTAACTTGCAAGTGAAATAAACACACCCGCTATCGCAGCACTCATTAAGTTTGCTAGTGTTGCCGCAAATACTGCTTTCATACCCATCTGCGCTATATCGTGTCGACGGTTTGGTGCTAAGGTACCTAAACCACCTAATAAAATCGCGATAGAAGAAAGGTTTGCAAAACCACACAAGGCAAAAGTGATGATAGCTTGAGTACCTGCACTTAATTCGTCTTTGTACTTAATAAAGTCGACGTAAGCGACAAATTCATTAACCACAACCTTTTGGCCAAGGAAGCTACCAGCACGGAATGCTTCTTCCCATGGTACACCGAGTATCCAAGCAACAGGTTGCAACACATAGCCAAGAATCATCTCGAGAGTAAGGTAATCTGCGCCAAAAAAGCCACCAACCCAACCAATTAGGCCATTGAGTAATGCGATTAATGCAACGAATGCCATTAACATAGCACCAACATTGAGCGCCAGCATCATACCTTTAGAGGCACCTTCTGCAGCGGCGTCAATAACGTTAACGGGTTTTTTATCTTCTTCAGGCTCTTCGAGCTCAGAGATGTCGTTTTTCGGTTCATCAACCTCTGGCATAATAAATTTAGCCATCAATAAACCACCCGGTGCCGCCATGAACGATGCCGCAATAAGGTATTTAAGTTCAATACCCATGCCGGCATAGCCGACCAATACCGCACCAGCAACAGATGCCAGGCCACCGGTCATTACCGCAAATAACTCAGAACGGGTCATGGTTGGTAGGAACGGGCGCACAACCAACGGTGCTTCGGTTTGACCAACAAATATATTTGCTGTCGCCGATAGTGATTCCGGATCCGATGTTTTAAGAAACTTCGCTAATGCACCACCTAGGAAGGTAACGATTTTATCCATTATTCCTAGATAGTAGAGTACCGCAATTAATGAAGAGAAGAATACGATGACGGGCAGAACGCGAATGGCAAAAACAAAGCCAACGCCATTTGCAAACATGGCATCTGTACCTAAGCCACCAAACAAAAAGGCAATACCCGCAGCAGAGTAGTCGATAACACTGCCAACGGCAGCAGATATACCTTCAAGAGCAATTCGACCTGTATCGCTGTACAGAACTAACGCTGCGAGTGTGATTTGAATTGCGAAGGCACCGCCAACGGTCCGCCAATTTATACTTTTTCTGTGTGAGCTCGCTAAATAGGCGACGCCTAATATAACAAATATACCCAACACACCACGTAACATATTAAAATCCATCATTACACCTATGGTTTGTTAAAGTTGTGCTTTTTAGTTCGCTAATTCGCGAACCTTTGCTTTGATTAGTTCGAGAGCCATACGGTTACGACCCCCTTTAGTTATTACGATATCAGCGTGCTCTCTGGAGGGCTCGATGAATCGGTAATACATGGGTCTCACTGTCGTTTGGTACTGATGGACGACAGAATCGAGATCGCGACCTCGTTCTTCAAGGTCACGCTTTATTCGGCGGATAAGACAGATATCAAGAGCAGTATCCATAAAGATATTGATATCAAAACGCTGACGCAATTGTTTATCGGTCAACAATAAAATACCTTCAACCAAGACAACTTTCGCTGGTTTTACGACTTCAACTTCTTTACTACGTGTATGTTCTTTATAATTATAGACGGGAACTTCAATAGGGTGGCCTTCACTTAATTGAAACAGATGATGAGCGAGTAATTCATGCTCAAAGGCCTTCGGATGATCATAGTTTGTTTTCGTTCTATCTTCGAATTCAAGATGATCCTGACATCGATAGTAGGAGTCTTCTTTAATTATGGTCATCGATTGCTGACCTAATTCTTCGACAAGCTCATCATAGATGGTTTGAGCGAATAACGACTTACCGGAGGCTGAGGCACCAACGACCGCAATTATTGTAAGGTTATTGATAGACAAAACGTATCTCAAACTGTTTTTACTTGTAAATAGTATTGCCTATTTTTGCTCAAAAACTAGTCACTGTGGAGTAAAAAGTCTTTTTCCGTACAATTTACTAATTCATTCTATAATAAAGTTACAAACTTCGATTCTCTGGTTTACAGGCGGGTTACAAACCCCGAAAAAAGGTAGTGATATGGCGCGTGTATTGATTTTAGTTATAGATGGTTTTGGTTTAGGCGCAGCACCAGATGCTAAGGATTTTGGCGATATTGGTGCGAATACATTTGCTAATTTGGCAGATGAATTTTATGAGCAAAGTGGGCGAAAATTGGATTTACCTACGTTGTCTAAGTTAGGTTTAATAAGCGCTGCAACCGCAGCCGGTAATAAGTCACCGGCGGTCAATGCGGTGGCGCCGTTAACCGGTGCATACGGTTATGCAGCTGAAATTAGCTCCGGTAAAGATACCCCAAGTGGCCATTGGGAAATGATGGGCGTACCTGTGCTGTTTGATTGGGGCTATTTTGCCGATAAAGAAAACTCATTCTCTGAAGAGCTTCTGACCAATGTTTATAAGAAAACCGGAATCCAAGGCAGTTTAGGTAATTGCCATTCTTCCGGTACCACAATTATCGCAGAGCTTGGCGAAGAGCATATGAAGACCGGTATTCCGATTTGTTATACATCAGCCGACAGTGTGTTTCAGGTAGCTGCTCATGAAGAAACGTTCGGATTAGATAACTTACATAAGTATTGCGAACAAGTTCGCGAACTGTTAAATGAAATGGATTTAAATATAGGTCGAGTGATTGCCAGACCGTTTATTGGCAGTGGCCCGGATGATTTTGAGCGTACCGGTAATCGTCGTGATTACTCGATATTACCACCTGCACCTACGGTATTAGATAAAATCGTTGATGCCGGCGGTAAGGTTGTCAGTGTCGGCAAAATAGCAGATATATTTGCGCATCAAGGGATCAGTGAAAAATACAAGGCGACAGGTCTAGAAGCCTTGGTTGATACCAGTATTGAGCAGTTGCAGAACCAACCTGATAATACCTTAATCTTTACCAACTTAGTGAACTTTGACCAAGATTACGGCCATCGTCGTGACCCTGTCGGTTATGGTAAAGCGTTAGAGTATCTCGATCAGCGATTGACGGATATTGGTCCTGAATTAAAAGATGATGATTACGTTGTGTTGACCGCAGATCATGGCTGTGACCCAACATGGCATGGCAGTGATCACACCCGAGAGTACGTGCCGGTTATATTTTACAAACGCGATATGCCATCGATTAATTTAGGTGAGAGTGACACCTTTGCCGATATTGGAGCGACGGTAGCGGATATCTTTGGCGTGAGTGCTCCGGATTACGGTAAATCCTTAGCCGCTAAACTGGGCTAGAGTCGCAACGATAGTAAAGGACAGAGTAAAGTATCGAGTAAAACACTGAGTAGAATACGGTAGCTTTGCACTTGCTTTGTCACTCGCGTTCACACGGCAAACGTTAAACGCAAAACGCATAGTTAACGTGGTAAGCTGTCCCAGTTAACTGTTTTCATTAAAAAAGGGTTCTGACTATTCAGAACCCTTTTTCTGTCTTAAAGATTTTGTTTTATTGGCAGTTAAAATACGAGTCAAAACCGTCGTATATTAGGCTTTATCTGCATCTGCTTAGCATTGCTGTATTCAATGACCAGCTGTTATAACAACAGTGAATCGAGTGTCATGATCATCATATCTTTAAAACTGGTTTGACGATCTTCTGCTGATAACGCTTCACCACGAATAATATGGTCACTTACCGTTGCCACACATAACGCCTTTTTGTTGTATTCAGCGGCGGCACCATATAGACCGGCAGCTTCCATTTCGACACCAAGAATACCCAGTTTGGCCATGGTGTGGAAAAATTCAAAATCAGGCGTATAAAACAAGTCGGCGCTAAAAATATTACCTACTTTGACATCTATATTTAGATTTTCAGCGGCAGTAACAACATTTTTTAATAAGCCATAGTCGGCGATGGCAGAAAAGTCGTGGTCATTAAAGCGCATGCGATTACATTTTGAATCGGTACAGGCACCCATACCGATAACCACATCCATTACATTGATGTCCTCACGCACGGCGCCACAACTACCAATACGAATGATGTTTTCAACGCCGTAATCTTTATACAACTCAGTGGCATAAATAGAGGCAGAAGGAATACCCATACCTGAACCCATTACCGATACTCTTTGCCCTTTATAGCTACCGGTAAAACCGAACATGTTACGTACAGCGTTAAATTGTACCGGGTCATCAAGAAAGTTATCGGCGATAAACTTGGCGCGCAGTGGGTCACCAGGTAAAAGGACGGTCTCAGCGATTTCACCTTCTTTCGCTTCTATATGAGGAGTAGCCATAGTCAATATTCCTGTAGTTTATTGGTTTGCTGTTAGTTTCGAGTTTTTTAAATCACTACGCTCACTGTCGCTTATAAAAGCCGCATCAAGCGCATTTAGTTGTAATTGTCTTAATTGCTTATCATCTAAACCGAGTTGCTCGCGAGCGATGGCATACTCATGTTTTAGCTCAATCGCTTCAACCGCTGGGTCGTCAGTGTTCAAGCACGCCCTAACGCCGTTTTCGATAAAGGTATGAATAGGGTGGTCACTGATGTTATTGATGGTACCGGTTTGATAATTAGACGTTAGGCAGGTTTCGAGAAAAATATCGTGTTTCGCTAAGTACGCCATTAATTCAGGATCTTTATAACAATTCACACCATGACCAATGCGTTTAGCACCTAATAACTTAATCGCATGCCACATACTTTGCGGGCCATCTGCTTCACCGGCATGAACGGTGACTTGTAAATCTGCTTGGTGGACTTGTTTAAAATGATCAACAAATAAGTCGGCGGGTTTGCCAAGTTCATCGCCGGCCAAATCGATGGCAACCAATTGCTCCTTATGAGCAAGCAGGGCGTCTAATTCATGTTGGCAGGTCTGCACGCCAAAGGTTCGAGACATAATGCCGATAAGATTGGCTTTGACGCCAAAGTCTTTCACACCGTTGTGCACGCCTTCAATTACCGCAGCCACCACTTCTGTGGTGTTGAGATGATGGGTCATGCCCATATAATAGGGCGAAAAACGCAGCTCGGCGTAATCGATACCTGCGGTTTTCATGTCTTCAACATTTTCATAAGCCACTTGCTTTATATCATCAAGGCTTTTAAGAACTTTTACGCCCCAATCGAGCTTTTGTAAAAACTCCATCAAATCGCTGGCTTTATCTTGGATGGTGACGTGGGGGATAAAATCAGCAAAAGAATCACACGGCAAGGCTATACCGTAATGTTGCGCAAGACGCCAAATCGTTGCTGGACGTATATTGCCATCAAGATGACGATGCAGGTCTATCAGTGGTAGATCGATTGCAGGCATAGGGTTTTCATTCATTTTCTGGTGTTTATAAATATAGGTTAAAATTTGATATTTTTTACCACAAAAGCAAGAAAAGTTATCGTAAGGCCGCTGATCTTGGCTTTGTTACGTAACCAACTGTAATTTATTAGAGTATTTACTGGAATATCATTGGCAACATGTAAAAACACTGCTAGATTATCTTTATCTTTTTGTTTAATCCAAGCTAGAGTTCGCAATGCTGTATCAAACTGACGACGTCAGAATAAATCAATTAAAACAACTTCTTCCTCCGGTTGCGTTATTAGAACGTTACCGCAACAATGAAAAAATCTCGCGTAATGTATTTGAAGCAAGACAAGCTATCAGTGACATTTTTAACGGAAAAGACGACCGTTTATTAGTGGTTATTGGCCCATGTTCTATTCATGATCCTATTGCCGCCTTAGAATACGGTTCGCGTCTAAATAAATTGCGAAACAAATACAAAGACAGCTTAGAAATTGTTATGCGCGTGTATTTTGAAAAGCCACGTACCACCGTAGGCTGGAAAGGCTTAATCAATGACCCTGATCTCGATGGCAGCTTTAAAATAAACGAAGGTTTGCGCATTGGTCGTAAACTGTTACTCGATTTAAATGATATGGGTTTACCAACAGCGGGTGAATATCTGGATATGATCACGCCGCAATATATGGCGGATCTTATGTGTTGGGGCGCGATTGGTGCACGTACCACTGAGTCGCAAGTTCACCGCGAATTGGCATCGGGTTTATCGTGTCCGGTCGGCTTTAAGAATGGCACCGATGGCACCATTAAGGTTGCCATAGATGCGGTAGGTGCGGCGAGCGCACCACATCACTTTTTATCGGTAACCAAATTAGGTCACTCGGCGATCGTCGAGACCAAAGGTAACCCAGATTGCCATATCATATTACGTGGCGGTAAAGAGCCAAATTACTCGAAAAAACATGTTGATGCGATCACTGAGCAATTACAAGGGGCGAATGTAGCCGCTAAGGTTATGGTTGATTTCTCGCATGCCAATTCAAGCAAGAAATTTGAAAATCAAATGTTGGTCTGTGATGACGTGTGTGAGCAAATGAAAGGCGGTAATGAGTCTATCTTTGGCGTTATGGTTGAAAGTCATTTGGTTGAAGGTCGTCAAGATTTGGTAGACAATAAAGCAGAAACTTATGGCCAAAGTATCACCGATGCCTGTATTGGCTGGCAAGATACTGAGGTATTATTGGAAAAACTCGCTCAAGCATCAGCAACTCGCGGCGCAAATGCCTCGTAGGTTCACGTGCTTATTGGCTTAATGTAATAGGCACAGTAAAGGTTGTTTTATTATGGTGACTATAGATAAAAACAGTTTGCATTTAACCGACACGCAACGCTATGAATTATTTATTCAACAGTTGATGTCGCAACGGGAAGCATGGATCTTAACCGATGAACATGGTGCCGTTATGTTGACTGAAAATGAAGAAGATTTTGTGCCGTTTTGGCCAAATGAAGAAACCGCGGCATGCTGGGCTACCGATGAATGGGATCATTGTAAGCCGGTAAAGTTGACCTTGGATGAAATTCGCGAGCGGTGGTTGCCTGGTATGGAAGAGGATGATCTTTGCTTGATTATCTTTCCAAATCAGAATCTCACAGGGCAAATTTTTTACCCTTGGCAATTTGCCGATATTATCGATAAAAAATTAGCGAAATTAGCGCGTAAAAATTAGTTTTTCACAAGCGTTTTTCGAAGCAGCGTCTAGACTAAAACCATGGTTCATTTAAAGGTGGTTTTATGTCAGACGCTGTTTTTCATTTAGGGGTTAACAAAGAAGATATCGACTCGGCTGTGTTGGCCATTTTACCCGGCGATCCAAATAGAGTAGAGCGCATCGCCGAATATCTTGATAATCCAAAATTTCTTATCTCACAACGCGAATATACCTTATACACCGGGACTATTGACGGGCACCAAGTGGTGATCTGTTCAACGGGTATTGGTGGCCCATCAACGTCTATTGCCGTAGAAGAATTAGCGCAAATTGGCGTGCGTTACTTTTTACGCATTGGTACAACGGGGGCGATCCAACCGGACATTAACGTTGGTGATATTATTGTCACTACAGGTTCTGTCAGACTCGATGGTGCCAGCTTACATTTTGCACCAATGGAGTTCCCAGCGGTTGCCGATTTTCAAATCAGTCATGCCATGGTTAATGCCGCGAAAGAGCAAGATTGTGGTGTATATACTGGTGTCACTGCCTCAAGCGATACCTTTTATCCAGGGCAGGAGCGCTATGACACCTATACCGGCCGTGTCGTCAGACGCTTTGTTGGTTCCGCCAAAGAGTGGCAAGACATGGGGGTGCTGAACTTTGAAATGGAATCGGCGACGTTACTGACCATGTGCGCCAGCTCTGGCTTGCAAGCCGGTTGTTTGGCAGGGGTGATCGTCAACCGCCATAAGAGTGAAACCCCTAATGCAGAAACCCATAAGCTGGTCGAGTCGCGGTCAATAAAAGCCGTGATTCGTGCTGCACAATTATTATTGGCCGATATCAATTAGCAAAACCAAGCGCTGTCTTGATGATCAGGACAGCGACTTAATCGGCGACAAGTAACTGTTGCTCACCTATCGCGTTATGCAGGCTGGGCTTGTCGATAGGCCAAGCGAGTAAGTTTTGCGGCAATCTGGCCTTTAATAAATCGTTAAATACCTCGACGTTATGCAAGTTAGCATTTAACCACATGGCAATGCTGTCATCGTCTTGAGGCAAAATTAATGGCATGGCTTTCGAGTGGATATGACTGAGCTTAGGGTGCGGCGGTAAGGTAATAACCGAGCAACTGAGTGCCGTTTGTCCGGTTTGTGGGTGATACCACTGACGGTATAATCCACCAAGGGCTAGCGCGCTTCCATCTTCAGCGGTCATATCAAAGTAATGAATGGGTTTGCGATTAACAAATTCTGTTTCGCCAAAACCTTTGGCCACCACGACGCAGCGTGATTCTCTAAATGCTTTAAAACCGGCGCTACGGGGCACGTTGAGTTTATCGTAACGGGTATTAAACGACGTGTACTTAGATGGCTTAAAACCTTGCTCGTCTTTATCCAATAGTAACCACCAAGTGGCATCATCCAGACGTCGTTCTCCATTGTGCTCACGTACAATTGATATGCTGTCTGTGGCACGCTTAAAGCGCGAGAAATTCATTCTTTGCCTTGGGTTTTCAATACCCAACTCAAGCAATAACTGCTCTACAAAAGGATCGTCGCTTATATTTAATCGTCCACACATGTCGCTATGGTTCCTATGGTTAGGTGTTGACTTGGCTATTTCAGTTTAGTTTACCAGCTAACGTCATGGTTATGAGGCTATTGGTGTCGATAGCCGTTAGCTGCAATGTTGCATGACGTCTTTATAACCTGTCTTTAGATAATGTTTTAATACTTACCTTAATATAAATTTTAACATTTAAAATTCATATGCTTATCTTAATTTACTTGGTGGTTGCTTAACCTGTAATGCATTTTAATTTGTTGTAATGCTCTTGATCCCTGTTAACACAGTAACTATACTGTATAAATATACAGGTTTAAAGTTATGAATGAATTAATCGATCTTCTAAAGCACAAACAGCTGGTATGGCATGGCAATGATGAACATCATGACAACCAGGGGTTTAGTGCATCGGGCTATGAGCAGCTGGACAGCAAATTAGGCGGCGGCTTCCCTAAATCCGGGGTTATTGAGTTACTGACTCAGCCCGGTATTGGTGAGTTGCGCTTGCTGATGCCATTAATGGCGAATGCTGATGCACAGCAATTGCTGGTGTTTATAAACCCTCCTGGGCTTATAAATAGCCCTTCATTGCAATATGCCAATGTTGATGAAAGTCGCTTGCTATGTCTTTATCCTGAGCAGGCGCATCAAGCTTTGTGGGCTGCTGAGCAATGTTTACAAAGCGGTTGTTGCAGTGATGTCTTGTTGTGGTTTGACGAGCCGTTACAAGTGCATCAAATCAAACGATTGCAGCTGGCCGCTCAAACCGGGGATTGTCGGCAATTTTTATTGCGCCAACAAAAAGCGGATGATATCGCCTTACCTGTTGATTTAAGCCTGTCCTTAGCGTCGCATCAGCAGGGCCTTGAAGTGACCATTAATAAACGTAAACGTGGTTGGCCATCGGCAGCATTTGTGGTGCATTTAGGGCGATCTTGGCCATGGTTAGTTACGGTGCCTGAAGCCGATAATGTCGTTATGTTCCCAGATGTTCGCGTCGTTTCATGAGCTCATTAATGGAGAACACCGTGGCCAATAGTGGCCCGCCGTTATGGTTGTATTTACACTTTCCTAAATTGCAGCTTAATTCGTTGTATGCTGATGACGACAGCACCCCGATTATTATTGTCGATGAGAAAACTCATGCGGCGGTGCAAGTTAATCACAGTGCGTTACAGCAGGGCATCGATGTCGGCATGGGGCTCGGCAGCGCAGCCTCTTTGTGCCAAGATTTAAAAGTCTACCCTTATGATCAAGCCATTGAACAACAGCGTTTGCAACACATAGCGCGTTGGTTATATCTGCTAAGCGCGGATATTTGTTTATATCCGCCAAACGGTTTATTGCTGAAAGTCAGCAATATGCTCACGCTTTATCATGGTCTGGATAATTATTGGTTGGCGCTATCAAGCCATTTGGCACAATTGGATGTGGATTATCACTATGGCACAGGTTTTTCCGTATACAGTTCGATGCTGTTGGCAAAAAATCATGGCGATATTATCAGTGCGGATAAACCGTATCTTGAGCGGGCATTACGACCCCTCACATTAGCGCAAACCGGGCTTAGCAAAAAAAACATAGAGAACCTTAAACGTGTTGGTATTGAACAGTTGCATCAACTACTGGCGTTGCCTTTAACAGAGATTGCCAAACGGTTTGATATTGACTTGGTCAACTATGTGGGCCGCTTTACGGCACAGTTACAACATCCGGTGAGTTTTTTTCACCCCAGTGAACAATTCAGTCATTTCCTTGAACTCTTGTTTGAAATCCGTAATTTACAGTATCTGCAAAAACCGTTGTTGAAGGTATATGAGCTATTGGAACGATTTTTATCGTTACGGGATAAACGTTGTCAGCAAGTATTACTGACACTGCATTTTCGTGATGATGAGGTCGAACCGAAAGTCGTATCGATTAGCAGTGCTTATGGTGAGTATCGTGCGCAAAGTTGGTTGGAGTTGAGTCAATTAACGTTAGAGTCACTGCGCATTGAAGCGCCTATCGTTGCCTTAACCGTCGATGCCAAACAAGTGCACGCCAATGACTACCAAAAGGCCGATTTATTCTCTGGTAAGCAAGGCGCGGTGTCGGCGAATGAGTTGGTATCTAGGTTACAGGCCAAGTTGGGAGAAAACGCCATTGTTGGAGTGCAAAGCATCAATGAACATCGTCCTGAGCGGGCGGTACGTTGTTGCCAGCCTTTGTTAAATCGCAGCCAAGACGGCAATACTAAGCGAGGCAAGCAACAGATTACAAAGAACAGCGGGTTAAGTCATCGACCCAGTGTGTTATTACCGCAACCATTACCACTCGATGAACAAGTCACATTACAGCATGGTCCTGAGCGCATTATTAGCGGTTGGTGGGATGAGCAATATATGGCGCGAGATTATTTTATTGCCTGCTCTGAACAAGGGCGTTGGTTATGGTTGTTTCGCACCCCTGAGCAAGAATGGTTTGTGCATGGTTTGTTCAGTTGACATGAGCGTCATAAACGCATTCAAACCTATCAGGAGAGGCTAAGTGGCTTACGCTGAGCTTTATTGTCAAAGCAATTTTTCCTTTCTCAAAGGCGCATCTCACCCTGAAGAGTTGGTTAATCAGGCGGAGTTTCTTGGTTATCGTTCGTTGGCGATTACCGATGAGTGTTCGGTTGCTGGTGTTGTTCGAGCCTTTAGTGAAATAAAAGCCAACAGCTTGTCGGTTGAGTTGATTGTTGGCAGTTTATTTCAATACCAAGGCTTAAAACTGATTCTCCTGTGCCCTGATCGCCGCGGTTACGCTGAGCTGTGCCGTATTATCAGTAATGCCAGACGACGCAGTGAAAAGGGCAGCTATCAATTGTCAGATTGGGATCTGATGTCCATAAAGCATTGTTTGTTGATTTGGTTACCACAAGGGCAAGGGGTTGTCAGTGGCAGCGTTGATAAGAATGACAGCGAATGGGGGCGATGGTTGTGTAAATATCACCGTTCGCGCTTATGGTTAGGCTATACCCGTTATTTGGCTGCGGATGACAGCAGTTACCGTCATTACTGTCAAACATTGGCGGCAGATCTGGCGATACCCATCACCGCCTGCGGTGGTGCGTTAATGCACGTCTCATCACGTTTGCGCCTGCAGCATACTTTAACGGCGATTGAACACGGCAAAGCGGTTAACCAACTTGGTCGTGATTTGTTGGTGAATGCCGAACGCTGCCTGCGTCCAATCAATAAGTTGGCAAAGCTGTTTCCCCTAGAATGGTTGGCTGAGTCAGAGCATATCGCCCGCCGCTGTCAATTTGATTTGGCCAGTCTTCGTTATGAATACCCTCAAGAGTTGGTGCCCAAAGGCAAATCGGCGATTAACTACCTTAAGGAGCTGGTTGTTGTTGGCAGTACAAAACGCTTTAAGGAAGGGGTGCCCAAAGCCATACAACAAACCATAGATAAAGAGTTGAGGTTGATAGAAGAGTTAGATTATGCCTATTACTTTTTAACCATCTTTGATGTGGTGCAGTTTGCCCAGCAACAAAAAATTCTTTACCAAGGCCGCGGCTCTGCGGCCAATTCTATTGTCTGTTATTGCCTTGAAATCACCTCGGTTGATCCTCGACAAATATCGGTATTGTTTGAGCGCTTTATTTCCAAGGAACGTAACGAGCCACCAGATATTGATGTTGATTTTGAACACCAGCGCCGTGAGGAAGTGATCCAGTACATTTATAACAAGTACGGTCGAGAGCGTACCGCCATCGCAGCAACGGTGATCAGTTACCGTCTGAAAAGTGCGATTCGAGAGGTGGGTAAGGCATTAGGCATTAATGTGACGCAATTAGAGTTTTTTATTAAGAACATTAATCGTCGGGATAAGTCGCTGCCTTGGCAAGCGCAAATTGTTGAACTTGGATTGGAGCCTGGCTCACGACAAGGGCAAAATTTCATTGCTTTGGTGCAGGAGATCCTCGGCTTCCCGCGTCATTTGTCGCAACACGTCGGCGGTTTTGTGATCTCTCGAGGACCATTATATGAGCTTGTGCCGGTAGAGAACGCGGCGATGCAGGATCGAACGGTTATCCAGTGGGACAAAGACGATCTAGAATCTCTTGGTTTATTAAAAGTCGATGTACTGGCGTTGGGGATGCTCAGCGCTATTCGTAAGTGCTTTGCCATGATCAGCAAGCATTATCAGCGCCATTTATCCATTGCCGATATCACTCGTATGCCAGATGATGCACAGGTGTATAACATGATCCAACGTGCCGATACCGTTGGCGTCTTTCAAATTGAATCACGCGCGCAAATGAGTATGCTGCCAAGATTAAAGCCAAACAGCTACTATGACTTGGTTATTCAAATCGCCATTGTTCGTCCAGGGCCCATTCAAGGGGATATGGTGCACCCATTTTTAAAGCGCCGCAATGGCGAGGAGCGCATTGAATATCCTTCTGATGCCGTAAAAGAAGTGCTGCAACGCACATTAGGTGTCCCTATTTTTCAAGAGCAGGTGATTAAACTGGCGATGGTTGCTGCTGGCTTTAGTGGTGGTGAAGCCGACCAATTGCGACGAGCGATGGCAAGCTGGAAGAAAAATGGCAAATTAATGCAGTTTAAGGAGAAGCTGATCAATGGCATGCAACAGCGTGGCTATAAAACGGACTTTGCAGAGCGTATTTTTGAACAAATTTGTGGCTTTGGTGAGTATGGGTTCCCAGAAAGCCATTCGGCGTCATTTGCAGTGCTGGCTTATGTCTCGGCGTGGTTAAAGTATCATTACCCGCACGCCTTTTATGCGTCAATTTTAAACAGCTTACCGATGGGGTTTTACAGTGCCTCACAGTTAGTTCAGGATGCCAAACGCCATGGCATAACGGTGTTGCCTGTGTGTGTTAATCAATCCGAATACGAACATGTTTTGCTACCCGATCAGCAAAACTGCCAACCAAACGAACAACGCAATAAGCCACAAAACAAGCCACAAGACAAACCACAAGACAAGCCACATAATCTGGCCATACGGCTGGGCTTTCGCTTGGTGAAAGGTTTATCAAAGCAAGCGGCGATGACTTTACTTGCTGAACGTCCTGAGCATGGTTATCAGCATATGCAGCAAATCAGAGCGTTAGCGATTAACCAAAAAGACTTACAACAGTTGGCCAGCAGTGATGCGTTTAAATCCATTGCTGGTGATCGTTATCAAAGCCGTTGGTTAATGATGGATAAGGATAGCGACTTACCACTATTTGCTGCCGCGCAGGTTGCTGACAAGCCGTCGCCGGAGTTCCTGATTAGTCCGTCTGAGTTTGATACGTTAAATGAAGATTATCAGGCACTAGGGCTGACCTTAAATAAGCATCCTATTACTTTGTTAGCACAATCAGGGTTGCTTGGTGACTTTACCCGTATGCAAGATCTGGCTAGCAAAAATCATAAGTCGTTTGTCACTGTGGTGGGCTTAGTCACGGGCAAACAATCTCCAGGAACCGCAGGCGGTGTGACCTTTGTGACTTTGGAAGACGACAGCGGTAATATCAACGTGGTTGTTTGGGCGGCAACGGCTCGGGCTCAGAAAAAAGCCTACATGCGTGGTAAAATATTAAAGGTAAAGGGCATATTAGAGCGCGAGGGGGATGTGGTGCATGTTATCGCGGGTAAGCTTATTGATCTTAGTGACTGCTTGTTAGAGCTAGACAGTAAGTCTCGAGATTTTCATTAGCCAAGGCGTCGAGAGCAGACAAAGTGAAGATAATATAAAGTGAAGAGAATATAAAGCGAACAGAACATAAAGCAAAGACAGCAAGTAAACAAAGAGAGTAAAGTGACCAGTCAGCATAATCGAAACAAAAAGCATCGTCCTTACCAGGTTAAAAAAAGCGGTATTAAAGACGAATATATCGATAAGCAAATTATTGTGCTGCATGCTGCGATGGCGCATAAACTATTGTCTGAACCGCAATTACTTGAACAGGTACAGCAGACGTTGGAGCAGCGTCGCGAAACAGGGCGTATAGGCTATGGTGCGTACATTACATGGGTCAGCATTTTGGAGATGTATCATCAACCCGATGTGTTTATCAAAGAGATGACTCGCGATGATGCTAAAATGCGCCGTTTGCGCCGCAAGACACCGTTTGTTGGTATTCTAAATGAACACGAGAGACAACAGGCCATTAATGCTGGTGCGATAGGTACCATTGATGACATTTCAGTGTTATTTTAATAGCAACCTAACTATTAAGTTAACATATTGAATACTCGCATTATTATTAGTTATTTTTTAATCATTTCCTTGGTTACTTTCTTGGTTTATTGGCATGACAAATATAAAGCCAAAACGGGCAAGTGGCGTACCAATGAAGCCTCGCTGCATTTGTTGGCGTTACTAGGAGGTTGGCCTGGGGCACTGTTGGCAAGACAGTTGTTTCGCCACAAAACTCAAAAACAACCTTTCGTGGTGATCTTTTATATCACCATAGTGTTTAACATCACTGCGATTTGTTTGTTTGTGTTTCGCCATTATATTGGCTTTTAATATAACCCAAACTAAACCAAATCAAATCGCAGCAGATAAGGCTAAACAATATAGCCTTTTTTATGTTAGAGATTAACTGTCTCGTTTAATACGATTGATCGCATAGCCGGTAAAAAAAGGTCCTACGACTTCAAAAAAAATGGTCACAGCGATGGTGGTTGAAATGATGGTGTTTGCATGTTGCGGAAAATGATGGCTAGCAACGAGCGCCATGCCTAAAGCGATTCCCGCTTGTGGTAATAGCGCGATGCCAAGTAATTGTTGAGAAGGCGAAGCTATGGTGTTTCTTGGTATTAAATAACCCGAGATAAATCGCCCAGCAATGCGTAAAACGATGTAACTTACCACTAACCATACAACGTTCTGCTCTATTTTCCAGGAAACTGACGCTCCGGCAAGAATAAAAAACAGCACTAATAATGGGCTTTCGATAAACTCAAGTTCATGAAAATGATCAATCGAGTCATCTGCAAAGTTTACCACGACGATCCCCATAACCATTGCCGATAATAAAAACGAAAATTCAAACGTTAATGCTAGCCCACCTGTTAGGAATATTAAGCCCAAAGATTCAACTAAAACAGACTTGTTTTGCCGTTTAACATGTTTTTTCATATTTAATAATACAACCAGCATGGCACCGACGATTATCCCTAATAAAATAGCACCAATAAGCTCTCTTAATAAATGCACTATAGGTGGGGTTATATCAGTTGGGATCAATAAGGTACTAACGATAGAGAGCACGACTGAGAACACGATTAAGGCTATCGCATCGTCTAAGGCGACAATACCCTCTAAGACTTTAGTGAATTGGTTTTCTACTTTCGACTCTTTTATTACATCCAACGTGGCAGCGGGATCTGTGGCTATCGCAATTGCCGCCATTATTGCCGCTAACTCAAGACTGAAACCAATCAATATCAGTCCTAGACAAACGATGAAAAACGTACAAAAGGTGATGACAAATGTGCTGATGGATGCAGCTTTTGCGTAGTGACTTACATAATCGCGAGTCAGTCGCGTTCCTAATAAATAACTAATGATCAGCAAGGTTACGTTTGAAATGCTAATAAACCATTCTTGCGCAAGACTATGCACACCAGCAGGACTAAGGTAGCCAATACACAAGCCACAAAGTATAAACAGTGACACTCTGGGAATCTTAAACCTATTGGCTATTGGTGATATCACTAACGACAGCAATAACATGCCACCTAAGATGGTTAACGGCAACGCTGATAAATCTTTCATGACTGTTATTTTTGATTGGACAAACTATTCTAATAATAGGAGTTAAGCAATTAAAATGTAGACGATTATTGATAACTTTACCTTAATTAACGCTATCGGTGGTCTTGGCATATTTTTGCTTGGCATGATCATTATGACCAATGCCTTGCAGCAACTTGCCGGCAGTGCTTTGCGAACTGCGTTAATTCGTTTTACCAAAAGCCCAACAAGTGGTGCTATTACCGGCGCTATAAGCACCGCTGTGCTGCAATCGTCTAGTGCGACGACCGTTGCCGCGGTGGGGTTTGTTGGTGCTGGTATCATTAGTTTTTCTGAAAGTTTAGGTATTATCTTTGGTGCCAATATTGGTACCACAATTACTGGCTGGATGGTGGCTTTGCTTGGCTTCAAGCTTAAACTTGGAACCGTGCTGTTACCGGTGATTTTTATCGGTGCGTTGATGAAACTGTTTGGTAAAGGCCGCTTGGCCAGCGCCGGTTTGGTATTAGCCGGGTTTGGTTTGATCTTTGTTGGCATTGGGCAAATGCAGTTTGGTATGGCCGAGCTTGAGCAATATATTACGCCACAACAATTTCCTGATGATGATCTGCTCGGCCGATTACAGCTTGTTGCCATAGGTATTGCTATTACACTCGTCACCCAGTCATCGAGTGCCGGCGTTGCAACGGCAATCACCGCTTTGTATGCCGGAGCAATCAATTTTAACCAAGCCGCAGCTTTGGTTATTGGCATGGACGTTGGTACAACAATAACCGCCTTAATGGTCACCGTTGGCGGCTCGTTAGGCGCACGGCGCACGGGATATTCCCACGTCGTATATAACTTGTTTACCGCCATTGGTGCGTTGATCTTACTGACGCCATTTACTCAAGCCTATCAGTATTTTTTTCCCGGCCAATTACAAGCAAATGGTGAAATAGCATTAGTGGCATTTCATACTGTGTTTAACTGCCTTGGTGTGTTCATTGTATTGCCGTTCACTAAGCAATTTGCCTTAATGATGATGACTTTGGTGGGGGGCAAAGCACCTAGATATACCGACACTTTAGATAAATCCTTGGTGCGCCATCCAGATGTTGCATTGACCGCCACCAACGCCGCTTTGTTACCGCAATTGGTGGATTTACTTGATTATATAAAATACCTCTTTAACCCGGCAGACAAAGACGCAAAAGTTGAATTTAGTCAGTTAGAAATGGCGCTAGATCAAACCCACGAGTATTTGGATCTGATCCACCTTAATAAACAAGACAAGCAAAATTGGCCGACACTGGTATCGCTTATTCACTTGCTTGATCACATGCAAAGGTTGCACGAGCGTTGTCTCGACAAAGATATCGTCAGCATCAATAGCAGCAAAGATAAAACCTTGATCAGCGTCGCCGCAGAAATTACCTACACCATTGATTTGGTGATTGATGCCATTGAGCTTAAAAACTTTACACAGGCCAATGTGTTGTTGCTGGCATGCAAAGAACATAATGTCGGCGTACTCGAGCAGTACCGTGATAACGTTATGAACCAAATTGCCAAAGGGGAAAAGGATGTGCCCCAGGGAAGCACGACATTAGAGTCGGTTAGAGACTTATCGAGGCTGCTCAATAATTTGCAAAGAGTGAGCTATTATTTGTTGCAAATACACGCGACCAAGCTGCCTGAAATAAAAGCCAAATCATAAATACTCATTGCAGCCAATACTTGCCAAGACGAATAAGCAATTGATTTAATTCATGCTAGCATGTAATTGTAACGGTTGACGTTTTCTCACTTAAAACGATTACCAATGTAGGTTGGCGAGAGTCGGGATTAGATGTCACTATTAATAGTCTATTGAGTAGTCTAGTTGTTCGGTTATTACATTCTCAGGAGCGTCAATGAATCACAATGAAGTAAGTTCGGTATTGTTTGTCTGTATGGGCAATATATGTCGTTCACCCTCTGCAGAAGCTGTTTTTCGACAAAAAGCCCGTGCTTATGGCTTTGACATAGAGATTGAATCGGCAGGCACCATAGCCAATCATGTTGGCGAGCAGCCTGATCCTCGCTCACAAAAAGCCGGTCAAGCAAGGGGCTATGATTTTACCGGTATCCGAGCCCGCAAAGTCGTTGTTGATGACTTTCAACAATTCTCTCTGATTTTAGCCATGGATAACGATAACCTTCGTGGCTTGATGAAACTTGCTCCCGAAGAGCACCAACATAAAGTAAAACTGTTTCTCGATTATGCTGACAACTATGAGCATCGAGAAGTTCCAGACCCATATTACGGTGGCAGCCGTGGCTTTGAATTGGTGCTTGATCTTATCGAAGACGCCAGCGATGGCTTACTCAATAAGATAATGCGATAACAAGGTCTTAGACATGCGCCATATGATCAATTACGCCTTGCTCATTGCCCTGGTTATGGCGTTGTTAATGACAGGCTATGATGCGTATCTAAACCCTAATCAATTGTTTGTCAGTGAAGCAGGTATCGAATGGCAAATGATTTGGCAAACCTTTTTTAGTTGGTTTATGCCACTTGCTATCTCGCTTGCTGTCGGTGCCGCACTGGGCTACTGGCTGTTTAGGGTGATTAAAAAAGGCAGATCATAGTCTGCCTTTTCGCTGTTTAATAAATGGATTTATTAGCGGGTGCTCGCTATTTCCCATGAAAAACAGATTTACTGCTAATGGCGTGATTATCAGAGCGTAAGACAAACTCAAACGGTACAAACTTTGCCTTATGATCGATGGGTGACAACACATTGACCAACACCGATGTCCTTGAGTCGGCATCAATTTCTATCGGTTTATCACTGACAAGCTCAAAGCCTTGCACACCTTTAAGTGATAGCGTGAAGGTTTCTTTGAGTTGGGTTTTATTGATCAGTTTTAGCTCAAAGGTATTTTCGATTCGTTGATCATCAACCACACGGTATAAGACATTACGATCTTTGATGATGTTTAACTCAAACATAGGTCGGTTTGCCATCCAGATGATAAAGAGTACCGAGAAGATGCCAATCAAACCGATATAGGCCAGAGAGTGAGAACGTTTGCCTTTAACTTTGCCATGATAGCGAATCAAGCCTTTGGCATAGTTAAAGCGACTCATGACTTGGTCACAAGCATCAATACACAAACCGCAACTTATGCATTCGTACTGAAAACCTTGTCTTATATCGATACCGACCGGGCAAACTTGCACGCACAAATTACAATCAACGCAATCACCAAGGGAATTAGTGCGTTGCTTATTTTGAGATAGCTTGTGTAATTTTTCGTGCGCTGCATCATGAATTTGAACCTGAGCGTTAGGTTTAGATAGTTTACGGGGGCCTCTTGGTTCACCTCGGCTGTTGTCGTAGGTTATTTGTTTGGTCGCTTCATTGACCATGGCAGATTGAAAACGAGAATAAGGGCACATATGTTCGCACATCTTCTCTTTGATCCAGCCAGCATTAATATAGGTACAGGCCATAAAGGTCAGGATCCAACCCCAATATAAAGCGGCTAATTGACCAGTGAATAACTCACTGTAAAGCTGTGTGGCGGGCAAAAAGTAAGACATAAATGTGGTTGCGGTAAACAAGGAGACAAGCAACCAAAGGCCATGTTTGATGCCTTTGCGGATCACTTTAGAGGCACCAAACGGCAACTTATCAAGGCGTTTTTGCGCTTGAGCATTACCTTCGACTCGAAACTGCAACCAAAAGAACAACAGGCTCCAAATTGTTTGCGGACATAAATAACCACACCAAATGCGCCCGTATCGGTTGGAAATATAAAACAACGCGAATGCAGCAATGATAAACAGATAAACGAAAATCAGCAGATCGTGAGGGTACAAAATCCAGGAAAACAAGTGCAACTTTTGCGCACCAACATCAAATAGAATCGCTTGTTGACCTTGGTATGGCACAAACGGTAGGCCGATAAAGATGATGGTTAATATGCTTGCCAAATAACGTCTTATTTTTTGAAACTTACCGGTTTGTTCCTTGATATATATTTTGTCATCAATATTGGCGGTTTGGAAAATGATCTGGTTAGGTTGGGTGCCTCGACTCATAGCTGAACCTCTGTGTAATGGCGTGCAAATTATGGCGCTGTGTTGGGGCGTATTTTATTTGTTCCGCCTTAATGGTTACAGGTACAGAAAATTGTATTACTATGGGTACAGATGGTTTTTCTAATATAAATGAAGAGAACTTTTAAGTGTGTGTGCTTGGCATGTTTATAGGGTCGTGTTTTTATTAGATAGCGTGTTTATTGGTTAGCGCGTTTATAGGACAGCGCGTTTATAGGACAGACTATGTAATGGCGACCTTGTATCAACAATTGAGTCGTAAACTAACAGAGCAAATACAATCTGGTTTGATTCAGCCCGGTGAAAAACTGCCGTCGATTAGAGCATTGATGGCAGAGCATCAGTTGGCTAAAAATACCGTGATTAGCGCACTCAATGATTTAGAGGCCACAGGGGTTATCGAGGCGAAACCCAAGATTGGCTATTTTGTTAAACCGCCAGAGCACGCCAATAACAATGTGCCTAAACAACATTTCCCAGAGCTTAGCCGACAAAGTATCTCGTTGTCTGATGTATTTCATAAGGTAATGGCTAAAGAGGCGGCATTCGATATTTTACCGACTGATAAACACCATACGCCAAGTAACGCCATACTCTCGTTAAACAAACATATTCGTCGAGCGTTTAGAGAAGATCTGCATTACCGCACCAGTCACTACGACACGCCCAAAGGCAATCAAACACTGCGTGAGCAAATCAGTCTTAGGTACCGTTTACGTGGTGTAAGCATTAATGCCGATGACTTGTGTATCACCGCTGGCTGCCAACATGGCCTTATGTTGGCGCTAATGGCCGTATGCCAAGCGGATGACACGATTATTGTTGAAAGTCCTGCCTTTTATGGCGTATTGCAGCTGTTAGCGCAACTTAAGCTTAATGTGATAGAGGTGTCGACCAACCCTGTAACGGGATTAGACATAGATCAACTGCAACAAGCGTTGCAGACATGGCCAGTGAAAGCGTGTGTGGTTACGCCTAATTTTGCCACACCAACGGGCAGCTTGATGCCAAATCATCACAGGCAAGCATTGATTGACCTTGCTAATAAACACGATATTGCGGTAATTGAAGACGATATTTATGGTGAGTTGGCGTTTAATGATTCGGTCAGCGCATTAAAAACGCTAGACAGCCAACAACGGGTGATTTTGTCCTCGTCAGTTTCTAAAAGCCTGTCTCGAGATATTCGTGTTGGCTGGATCGTAGCAGGGCGTTGGCAAAAACAAGTAGAGCAGTTAAAGCTAAGCAGTCTGCTGGCTTGCAGCAGTTCGATTCAGGCTGGGGTCGCTGCTTTTATGCAATCTGGTGATTACCGCAAGCACATCAACATAATGTGCCTGCAGTTAGCGCAGCAAAAACGGCAGTTACTATCATTGTTGGAGCAGTATTGGCCGCATGAAAGTCGTTACACCAATCCAGATGGCGGTATTTGTTTATGGGTCGAGTTGCCTCAATCGTTTAATACGCAAGCGTTGTATCAACAATTACTCGCTGACGATATTGTGATCACCCCAGGGATGTTGTTCTCTCATAAAAACGACTATCAGCAATGCCTGCGGCTAAGCTTTCAGCATGCTTTTGATGACAAACGTAAAGTGGTTATTAAGCACATAGGGGAGCATATTAACAAGCATCTAGTTTAGTAACCGCCAGCCATTGACCATAAAAAAAGCCTTGTCATCAGACAAGGCTTTTGCGGTATTGATTAAGCGCGTCGCGTTTATTGCTTAGCGGCTTGTAATATATCGAGAATGGTTTCGCTTTGTTCTAAGTTGACACAAGCATCGGTAATGCTTTGTCCATAAACAAGCTTGTCTTCTTCACCCTCAATGACTTTTTGGTTTCCGGCAACCAAAAAGCTTTCAATCATAACACCAAAGATTTTATCAGACCCATTGCTGATTTGGGTGGCGATATCTTCGGCTACATTGATTTGACGATTATGATCTTTGCTTGAATTACCGTGACTGCAATCGACCATCACACTGGCGGTAATGCCGGCGCTGGTTAATTGTTCACATGCCGCATCGATGTGCTGTTCACCATAATTTGGCTGTTTACCACCACGCAATATAACGTGCGCATATGGATTGCCCGCGGTGCGGTAGATACACATTTGTCCGGTTTTATCAGGTGAATACAATACATGTGGAACACTAGACGCTTTAATGGCGTCCATAGCGATTTTAACATTACCATCGGTACCGTTTTTAAAGCCAACAGGGCAAGACAGTGCCGAGGCAAGTTCACGGTGAACCTGTGATTCGGTGGTACGAGCGCCAATGGCTCCCCAACTGATCAGATCGGAAATATATTGACCGGTAACCATGTCTAAGAATTCAGTGGCAGTAGGCAATCCCATGTCGTTGATTTGCATCAACAGGTTGCGAGCCAGGTGCAAGCCTTTCTCAACATTAAACGATTTATCTAAATCAGGATCTGAAATAAGGCCTTTCCAGCCAACCGTAGTGCGTGGCTTTTCAAAATAAACGCGCATAACGATATACATTTCATTAATGTATTTATCGTGTAACGTCTTAAGTTTGCGAGCGTAATCCAACGCGGCTTCAGTGTCATGAATAGAACACGGGCCGATTATCACTAACAAACGTTTGTCTTTACCACTGATGATATCTTCAATGACAGAACGTGAGTTGATGATAAATTGCGCATTTTCATCAGACAAAGGAATATCGCGAGCCAATTGCGCTGGTGAGATCAAGTGATCGATCAGCGAGGTGCGAAACTCATCGGTTTTAATTGTCATGTAAATTCTTGAGCTTACAAAAAATAAAGGCGCTAACTATATCAAAAACGGCTCTCTTTGGAACCGTTTTGCTTATATAAATAACGACTATTAAAGGATTAATTACACTATTGTAGTATGTAATAACATCGTTACTAGTATTTGTAGCGTTGTAAACCCGCTTCAGAGATGATTTTCGCCGAGATCTCTTCTACCGAAAAACTGGTGGTATTGATATAAGGAATGCGTTCCTTCTTATATAGCTTTTCAACTTCGCGAACCTCCATGCGACACTGGCGTGACGAGGAATACTTTGAGTTCGCCATGCGACCGTCTCTGATCTCCCGCAATCGCAGTGGTTCTATGGTTAAACCAAATAATTTTTTCTTATGTTTTTTAAGAAACTCAGGCAGAGCTAAATCGTCCATATCATCGTCGGTAAATGGGTAGTTTGCGGCTTTAATGCCATATTGCAACGCAAGGTACAACGAGGTTGGGGTTTTGCCTGAACGAGATACGCCAACTAGAATTACATCAGCGTGTTCGTAATCTGTTACTTTGCTGCCATCGTCATTTGCTAAGGCAAAATTCACGGCATCGATGCGATAATCGTAGCTATTTTCATGGATAGAATGGGTACGATGTGATTTAGGTTTTGCGGTAATTCCCAGCTCTTGTTCAACAGGGTTTACAAAATGCTCGAGAAAGTTATAGATAACCGCATCGCTAGAGTCAATGATCTCACGGGTTTCGGGCTTGACAAAGGTGTGAAAAACGAACGGTTTTTCGCCGCTGCGTTTGGCGGTTAAATTGATCTGTTTTTTGACCTCTTCGGCTTTATCCACGGTCTCTACAAAGGGAATGGTGACATGCTCAAATTCCATAGGGAACAACGAAAGTAGGGCGTGTCCAAAGACTTCAGAAGTGATTGCGGTACCGTCGGAAATGTAAAAAGCTGTGCGCATTTGGTAACTCTTGTGAAATGTCATTTAAAAACTTACATGTTGGGTTTTAGTTTATCTTGTTAATGTGTAAAATGTCGATGAATTTTAAGGGAGGCTGAAAATATAAGTCAGTCCCCATTATTACAATAAGCTTAATTCTTGTTAGGAGAACGACGTGCAAGAAAATGTACTTTGGTACCAAGACCTGGGTATGGGCGATGTGGACCGCGTTGGCGGTAAAAACGCATCATTAGGTGAAATGATTTCAAACCTGGCTAACGTCGGGGTTCAAGTACCAGGTGGTTTCGCGACCACTTCCTTTGCATTTAATCACTTTCTTGAGCAATCAGGTATCAATGAAAAAATCTATGCTGAATTAGATAATTTAGACGTTGATGACATCAGTGCTCTAACCGAGTGTGGCGCGAAAATTCGTCAATGGATTATCGATACGCCGTTTCTTCCTGAAATGCAAAAAGATATCGAAGATGCTTACGCGCAACTAGCCGGTGAATTTAGTGCAGAAGCGTCATTCGCTGTACGCTCGTCTGCAACCGCCGAAGATATGCCTGACGCGTCATTTGCCGGTCAGCAGGAAACGTTCTTAAATGTACGTGGCTTAGATGCGGTGATGACGGCCATCAAACATGTCTTTGCCTCTTTATTTAACGACCGTGCGATCTCTTATCGTGTGCATTCTGGTTACGACCATCGCGGTGTTGCCTTATCTGCTGGTATTCAACGCATGGTTCGTTCAGATATCGCGTCAAGCGGTGTTATGTTCAGTATTGATACCGAATCTGGCTTTGAAGATGTGGTGTTTATCACCTCGAGCTTTGGTTTGGGTGAAATGGTTGTACAAGGTGCGGTTAACCCGGACGAGTTCTACGTACACAAACCAACTCTAGCTGCTGGTCGTCCTGCGGTATTGCGCCGTAACATCGGTTCAAAAGCCATTAAGATGATTTACGCTGACACGCAAGAGCACGGCAAGCAAGTTGAAATCGTTGATATCGACGAAGCTGTATCTGATACCTTCTCGATTAACGATGCCGAGATTGAAGAGCTAGCAAAGCAAGCGGTAATCATTGAAAAGCATTACGGTCGTCCTATGGACATCGAATGGGCCAAAGATGGCCTAGACGGTAAGCTATACATTGTCCAGGCGCGTCCTGAAACAGTCCGTAGCCGTGAAAGTGCTAACGTAATTGAGCAATTCCAACTGCAAGACAAGTCTAAAGTTGTTTGTGAAGGTCGTGCAATTGGTAACAAAATTGGTAAAGGTAAAGTAAAAGTACTGGACTCAATTGATGAAATGGACAAGGTTCAAGAAGGCGATGTTCTGGTCACAGATATGACTGACCCTGATTGGGAACCTATCATGAAACGCGCATCAGCGATTGTCACTAACCGTGGCGGTCGTACTTGTCACGCGGCGATTATCGCCCGTGAAATGGGTATTCCAGCGGTTGTTGGTTGTGGTGATGCCACCGCTAAAATCAGTGACGGCAGTGATGTCACCGTATCGTGTGCGGAAGGCGATACCGGTTTTATCTATGAAGGTCAACTTGAGTACTCTGTGTCGACGTCTGAAATCGACAACATGCCAAGTATTCCAATGAAAGTCATGATGAACGTTGGTAACCCAGATCGTGCGTTTAGCTTTGCCCGTCTACCTCATGCTGGTATCGGCTTAGCTCGCGTAGAATTTGTTATCAACAAAATGATCGGCGTGCACCCTAAAGCGTTATTGAACTTTGATAACGAATCAGCGGATTTACAGCAAGAGATCAAAGAAATCATGGCAGGCTACGAGTCGCCGCGTGAATTCTACATCACAAAGCTTACCGAAGGTGTTTCAACCTTAGCAGCGGCGTTCTCTCCAGAGCGTGTTATCGTTCGTATGTCAGACTTTAAGTCTAACGAATACGCCAATTTAGTTGGTGGCGATATCTACGAGCCGGAAGAAGAAAACCCAATGATCGGCTACCGTGGTGCGTCTCGTTATATCTCTGAAGATTTCCGTGAATGTTTCGCGATGGAATGTGAAGCCATCAAACGGGTTCGCAATGACATGGGCTTGACCAACGTTGAAATCATGATCCCATTTGTACGTACGTTAGAAGAAGCTGAGCAAGTGATTGCGATTCTCGCTGAAAACGGCCTAGAGCGTGGCAAAGATGGCTTAAAAGTTATCATGATGTGCGAGCTACCATCTAACGCCATTTTAGCGGACCAGTTCCTAGATCACTTTGACGGTTTCTCGATTGGCTCAAATGATTTGACCCAGCTAACCCTAGGGCTTGACCGCGACTCTGGTTTGATTGCTCACTTATTTGATGAGCGCAACCCAGCCATCAAAGCACTACTTGAGATGGCCATTAACGCGTGTAAGGCACGTGGTAAATACGTTGGTATTTGTGGTCAGGGTCCATCGGATCACAAAGACTTTGCCCACTGGTTAGTTGAACAGGGCATCGATTCGGTTTCTCTTAACCCAGATACTGTACTTGATACCTGGTTATACCTTGCTGAGCAAAACAACAAATAGTTAGCTGCTTAACGGCAATAATGTGTAAAAGGGCCTTCGGGCCCTTTTTTAATGGTTAATATTCGCCAATTATGAATTAATAGTCATCTGCTTATACAATTCGCTCAATGTCGCTAAATTACTGGATAAACCCATTGTTTTTATAACAAATTTTTAGCATTATTAATGCCTGCCGTAATAAACAGAATGAATCTAGGATATGTTGCCTCGTTTAGATAGCACAGATATAACCTTACCTTTGTATCAAACCTACGCTAAAGCGTTAAAGAAAGCCGGTTTTAAAGGTGATATTGAAACCAGTTATTCGTCACGTTTAGCGGTGGCGACCGATAACAGTGTCTATCAACAAGTCCCGCAAGCGGTGATCCACCCAAAAACCGTGGAAGATGTCAAAATCATCAATGCGGTGGCAACAAGCGATAAGTTTCAAGAGATAAAATTCAGCGCACGTGGCGGTGGTACGGGCACAAATGGCCAGTCATTGACACCGGGTATCGTTGTTGACATGTCGCGCCATATGAAGCAAATCCTAGAAGTAAATACCGAACAGCATTGGGTCAAAGTTCAAGCGGGTGTGGTAAAAGATCAGCTGAATGAATTTCTTAAACCTTTGGGGTTTTTCTTTTCGCCAGACTTGTCGACCAGTAACAGAGCAACCATTGGTGGTATGGTCAATACCGACGCATCAGGCCAGGGCTCACTGCTTTATGGCAAAACCTCTGATCATGTATTGTCATTACGTTGCGTACTCGCCAACGGCGATGAGATGCATACCGAAAGTAAATCTCGTGACGAAGTTGAGGCGATAATTGCTCGCCAAGACAGTGAAGCTAAAGTATATCAAACCGCATTTTCAGCGTGTTTTGATAATCGTGAAAAGATCTTGGCTAAATTTCCTCGCTTGAATCGTTTTTTGACGGGCTATGATCTTGAAAATGTGTTTAACGATGATTTATCTAGGTTTGATATTGGTCGTTTGATCACCGGCTCCGAAGGCTCATTGGCAATGGTCACCGAGGCCAAGCTAAATATTACCCCCATTCCCAAAATCCGCGCCTTGCTGAACATCAAATACGACAGTTTTGAGTCGGCGTTGCGTCATGCGCCTGATTTGGTTAAAGCCAACGCGCTATCGGTGGAAACCGTTGACAGTCGAGTGCTTAATCTCGCTAAATCGGATGTGGTTTGGTATTCGGTATCAGATTTGATCACCGATGTTGCAGGCAAGGTTATGGATGGCCTGAACATAGTTGAATTTGCCGGCGACAGTGAGCAGGAAGTTGTTGAACTGATAGAGCAATTACAATTGCGCCTAAATGACAATATTGAACAGCAACAACAAGGTGTTATTGGCTATCAAGTAACCTACGATTTAGCCTCTATTAATCGTTTGTACGGTATGCGCAAAAAGGCCGTTGGTTTGCTCGGTAATACCGAAGGCAAAGCCAAACCTATCGCATTTGCCGAAGATACTGCGGTACCACCGGAAAACTTAGCCGACTTTATACTTGAGTTCAGACAATTACTTGACAGCTACCAGTTAGATTACGGCATGTTTGGCCACATCGATGCCGGTGTATTGCACGTTCGACCTGCGTTAGATATGTGCGATCCGCAACAAGAGCAAACCATGCGAGAAATCTCCGATCAGGTTGTCGCATTGACGGCCAAATATGGTGGTTTAATGTGGGGTGAGCATGGCAAAGGCTATCGCAGTGAGTATGGACCTGAATTCTTTGGTGATGAATTGTTTATGCAATTACGTCGCATCAAAAGCGCGTTTGACCCGTTAAACAAAATGAATCCCGGTAAAATTTGCACGCCATTAGACTCAACAGAGCAATTGGTCAGTGTCGATGGTGTGAAACGTGGCTTTTACGATAGACAAATACCGGTTCGAATTCGAGAGTCACTGCCATCAGTGACCAACTGTAATGGTAATGGCCTGTGCTTTAATTTTGATCCGAAATCGCCAATGTGCCCATCGAGCAAAATCACCGGTGATAGACGACATTCTCCTAAAGGTCGTGCCGGATTAATGCGTGAATGGTTGCGATTGCTGGCGGACAAAGGCGTTGATTTTAATGATCTAAGCCGTCAAGCAAAAGGCTTTAGCATCAAATCATTGGCGATAAAAACAGTCAATAGTGTTAAGGGCAAGGTAGGGCAATACGACTTTTCCAACGAAGTGATGGAGGCAATGAGTGGTTGTCTCGCGTGTAAAGCGTGTGCCAGTCAATGTCCGGTTAAAGTTGATGTGCCAGAGTTTAAAGCCAGATTCAGTGAAGTTTATTACTCACGCTATTTGCGCCCTTTAAAAGATCACTTTGTAAGTAACATCGAATCTATGGCACCGAAGATGGCGATGTTGCCATCATTGGTAAATCTAACCGTCGATAATAAGTTGTTTTCAATATTCTCCAAGCAGGTTCTAGGCTATGTTGATACGCCTTTGCTGTCGGTTCCGAGTTTGAAAAACAATATTAAAAGCCATGACTATCGTAAATTTGATCTTGCTGGTTTTGCCAAATTAACCGATGAGGAACGTAATAAACTGGTTGTCGTGGTGCAAGACCCGTTCACCAGTTTTTATGATGCTGAAGTGGTCAGTGACTTTATGGCACTTATTAAAGGGCTGGGCTTTGATCCTGTGTTGTTACCGTTTATGCCAAATGGTAAGCCGCAACACGTGAAAGGCTTTTTAGAGAAATTTGCTAAAACCGCCAAAACCAGCAGCGATTTACTGAATCAGATTGCTCAACTTGATATTACCATGGTCGGCTCTGATGCGTCATTAGTGTTGTGTTACCGCGATGAATACAAGCAAATTCTGGCGGATGAACGGGGGGATTTTGAGGTGCTGTTGGCACACGAATGGCTAACTCAGATCATTGCTGATATGGATCAGCCGGAACAGAAATATCTACCGATTTATCAATTGTTTAGCCATTGTACCGAGAAAACTGCATTACCTGCGAGTGAGCAACATTGGCAAACCATTTTTGAATTCTTTGGTTTAAAACTGCAACCTATGGCGGTCGGCTGTTGTGGTATGGCAGGCACCTATGGACATGAAGCGAGTCATTACGATAACTCAAAAGGCTTGTATAAATTAAGTTGGCAGAAACCGGTTGCCTCCGGTGACACCAATTACCAACTCGCCACTGGCTTTTCTTGTCGCTCACAAGTAAAACGTTTTGGCCAAAAACGACTACGACACCCGGTTCAAGCATTGCTTAGCCACATTTAATATCAGAGCACACTAATAATGATTGTTTGTCACACTGCCGTAAAAATTATAGAGCCCAGCCTGCAATACCAGCAGGCTTATCAGCATTATATTGAGCGTTTAGGTGATGAAGAGCGCTACCCGTTTGTACTCGATTATGACTCTACTGACTTTGCTCAATACATTGCGTTAATGCAAGACCTAAAAGACGGTAAGGTAACGGGCAAAGTTGCCAGCTCAACGTTTTGGCTTATGGATGGTGAGCAGATCCTTGGGGTGAGTAACCTACGCCATTACCTCGATGACAGTATTCGCGAGATTGGTGGCCACATTGGCCTTGGTATCAGCCCTGAATTGCGTGGCCAAGGATTATCAAAACGATTATTGCAATTGACCCTAGACAAAGCCGAGCAACTCGGTATCAGCTGTGTGCACCTGCATTGTTATCAACACAATCTAGCATCGAATAATATGATCCGTGCCTGTCAGGGACAACTTGACTCAGTGGTTGAAGATGCATCTGGCACTGTCATTAACCGTTATTTGATCACCGTAGCATAATTTAACAAAAATACGCTGTGAGCGCGGTTAGCGCGATTATCTTTGTTAGCTTAGCGTACCTATCTCGTTGTAAATCATAGCCTGTTAAGCTGCCAAGTTTATGGCGCTTAACGTCAGCTTATTCGCTCTTATTGCGGTTCCATTAGCCTTGTCTATAGTGTTATGTAAACCATAGTCGTGTTATGTAAACAATAGTTCCTAGAGATAGGCGGTGCTAAAACATGAAAGCCGTTACCTTTGATCCGCACAGCGATACTTTCGCATTGTCCAACATCGAGATCCCCAAATTACAATACGAGACCGATGTCTTGCTTAAAACCCACGCCTGTGGCCTTAACCCGGTCGATGCAAAAATCCATTTATGGAAAGCAATGGTTAATGACATGTCAGCGCAATGGGTGCCTGGATTAGACGTAGTAGGAGAGGTCGTTGACGTTGGCAGCAAGGTCGATAAATTTAAGGCCGGAGATATGGTGCTATGTCATGGCAATATGCTCAGAGCTTATGGCGGTTTTGCCGAGTATTGTATACAAGACTCAGAAGTCTTATTGCCTTTACCCGCTGTGGATGTCGCAATCGCGGCTGCGACACCGTGCGCTGGTTGGACTGCATGGCGTGCTCTAGTTGACAAACTTAATGTTGCAGACCGTAACAGCGTGCTAATTACTGGTGGTGCTGGCGGGGTTGGTTCTTTTGCGGTGCAATTGGCACGTTACTTTCAGTTAGACACCATTATCGCCACATGCTTGGCAAAAAATGCAGCATTCGTATCTCAGCTTGGTGCGACTGATGTTATTGACTATCAAAGTGATGATGTTGTTGCTCGAGTAAAACAAATAACCAATCAACAGGGCGTCGATATCGGCTTGGATACCGTTGGTGCAGATAACGATATTATTGTCGCCAATAGTCTTCGTTTTGATGGGCAAATGGTCGAGATAGTCGATGTCGTTAGACCTGATGCCTATGACAATGCGTTTTTAATGGGGCTTGGCTTTCATCAATTGTCATTAGGAGCCGGTCATGGCCATGGCCGGTTGGGTAAGGCCAGTATCGTTTTTGCGGGTCAACAATTTAGTCAACTTGTTGAGGCGGGTAAGATTGCAGTGCCTTCACTTGCGTCAATTACAATTGAGCAAGTACCTACGGCGTTAAACGATATGCTTAGTCAGAGGACGGTTGGTAAAATCGTCATGTGTTTGTAGCCAGTGCTGCTATCGAATCTAACTCGCAAAATAAAAAGGTAAGCCATTGGCTTACCTTTTTTGTTTATTTACTTTTGCTTTTGCTGTTTTTTATTGGTGACCGTTGGCGATGATCTCGCGCGCCATTTGATCGGCAACCTGTCCCGTTGGTAGATCCAACTCGTCTGCCTTAGTAAACACCGTCATCATTGTGTGATAAATATTCTCTACCAAGCGTGTCGCTTCGTCGGCACAGTAAGGCTCTGGATAGATTTCTAAGGCAACGTTAATAATGCCGCCAGCGTTTATCACATAATCTGGTGCGTACAAAATGCCTTTGTCTTTAACGATTTGATCGTGACGGTATTCGGCCAGCTGATTATTGGCACAACCGGCGATAATCACGGCTTTTAATTGAGCAATGGTATCATCGTTAATGCTTGAGCCTAACGCACATGGTGAAAACACATCAACATCTTGGCTGTATATCTCGTCTAGACCAACGACGGTCGCGTTCAGTTCGCTAGCCGCTCTTTGTAATGTGTGTTCATTGATGTCGGTAACGATCAGGCTTGCACCGGCTGCATGAAGCTTTTCACATAAAGAGTAACCAACACTGCCTAAGCCTTGCACAGCGACACGAATGCCGTTCAAATCATCTTTACCCAGTTTATGTTTAACCGCGGCTTTAATACCTAGGAATGTACCAAGTGCGGTAAATGGACCAGGGTTACCACTTTTACCTTCTAGACCAGAAACAAACTCTGTTTCGGTATTAACCATGGCCATGTCTGCGGTCGTGATATTAACATCTTCGGCAGTGATATAACGACCACCGACACGGTTTACCGCGCGACCGAACGCCTTAAATAAAGCGTCTGATTTAAGTTGTTTTGGGTTACCAATGATAACCGCTTTACCACCGCCAAGTCTTAAACCGGCCATAGCATTTTTATACGTCATACCTTTTGAAAGACGCAATACATCTTTTAAGGCGTTCTCTTCGTTTTCATAATCCCAAAAACGACAACCGCCAGCCGCAGGGCCTAGGTTGGTATTGTGTACTGCAATGATGGCTTTCAATCCGGTTTGTTCATCAGAACAGTAAACAACCTGTTCGTGGTGATCAAAGTCGGTTAAGTTAAATAGCGCCACAATATTCTCCCGATGTTTGTTATTTGTGTGCTTAATATTGAAGACTGTTGTGCACAGATGAAAATAATGGGCAAACATAGCATTTTCGTGCGCAAGACTCTATCTTTTCTACCGTAATTAATGGCAATTTCAACGTCTATAATTGTTCAGATAAAATTACAGTGTAATTTTTCAGCATCTGTATCAATAATGCTTGTTTTTATGTTGCAATTCTGCGAAATTGAGCAGATTCAGATTCTCAGAGAAGTACTATGACAGAAACAAACCAACAACCGCCTATGAGCGAAGAGCAACGCTCTGCATGGGTTAGAGAACAATATCAAAAAGCAACCAAGTATCTGGCACAAAAAGGTGTGGTAACCAATAGTGTTGCACCTGAATCAAGTCGTTACTTACCACCTGTGGTTGCGGTTTGGAAATTGCAAACCACCAACAATGAAAAAGTGTGGGTGATCAGTGGTGATGTTCCTTGCGATCATATAACCGCAGACGCCGAGAGCAGCGTACGTGACGTATTGCGTAATTTCTCAATGAAGTGGCAAGTACAGGCGGAAAACATTCGTCATACAGCAAAAGACAAAAGTCATTTGGTATTTGCTTCATACTTGGTATCTAGAGCGGAAGGCTTATATCAATTATTTGAAAATGATCACTTCTGGAAAGAAGAGCAATAACTGCTACCGCGACAATAAGCGCTTTTATCCCCTTGAGCTGACTTCACAACGGTTAGTGAGATAAGTAAAAGCGCTTAAGACTTACATCCGAAAGACTGCATATCATCCTCTGCCTTGGCACACCAGCCTCCATAAATACACCGCCTATCGGCCTAAAATTGTGTTTTGCAAAATAATCGACGGCGTCTAATGAACTGTTGATGAAAACTTCTTTTAATTTTTTTCGGCGGGCAATGTTGAGGAGGGTGTTGATAACGTCTTTACCGACGGGGGTCTTTCGCTTCGAGATAACCACGCATATTCTCGATATCTCGCCCTGACTGGTAATACGTCCTGTGGCGATGGGCTCTGCGGTGCTCTTATCGACGACTAATACGTGAAATGCTCGGCGATCATGACGATCAAATTCGACATTTCGTGGGATACGACGTTCAAATACGAACACCTTCTCACGAACAGCTTTTAATTGCTGTTCCGCATCGCGCCAATTGACGATATTAATTTGGTAAGACATAACCTGTTCCGCATCATTAACCAAAGAGTAACGGCGTCAATACAAAGCATCGACGCACACTCTAGTCAGTTTGAAAACACAGGTTATGGTGTTTGCTATTAACGTGCGTTAATAAATACCACTAACTCGCCTACTCAAATGTCCAGAGCCCCTTATTTATAAGGCTAGTTAACAACTGGGTGTTTTTCAAACAGTCGGAGGAACTTTCTAAGTCATCGGATGTCAAAGGGTGCTTGCTTGTCAATTTTTGTGCAAGCGCAAGGGTGTCCTCGTCTAGAGCAAAAGCCTCGCCATTTGCATACATCGCTTGATGGTCATTTTCGTTAATTAATAAGCATTTTAAACCAAGCACTGGTTGCAGGGTTTCACCCTCGGAAAATATCGATTCGATCACCGGCCAAGTTAACTCTTCTGTTGGCACTAATAGGTTCAAGGTATGATGTACTTGAGTCATTTGCTTACCAAGAAAGTCTTGCAATATATGCTTATCGTTGATGGCGCTGTGCATCACTTGTTGCAACAAGGTCACATCGTCGTCAGCTAGTATATTGGGTGCGCTGGTTGTCTTTCGTTGACTGTCATCAAACCTGTCTTCAAGTAATTGATTATCAATAAGATAGTCAGCTAAACCAGAAATTAACTCTTGTGGATTCGGAGCCTGAAAACCAACCGAGTAATTGACAGAATGATCGATTGCTACGCCATCATGAGGGTGGTTTGGTGGAATGTACAGCAAGTCACCAGGCTCGGTAATTTCGTCAATTACAGCCTCAAACTCACTGACTTGTTTTAGATCTTCATGGGGCAGTAATTGTTGTAAACTGGCATCCGGATTGCCAACGCGCCAGCGTCGTTTACCTTCGCCTTGAATTATGAATACATCGTATTGATCTAGGTGTGGGCCAACACCGCCACCAGGTGTGGAAAAACTGACCATCACATCGTCTATTCGCCAGTTTGGAATAAACGTAAATGGCTCAATTAATTGATTAACGCCGGCAAACCAATTATTTACTGCCTGTACCAATAATGTCCAATTAGCATCACCGAATTCACTAAAATCCTCGAATGGACCATGTTTTACATCCCATCTGTCATTATGGCTGGATACGATGCGAGACTCGATAAACTCTTCCATAGCAAGGCCTGCTAGTTCATTCGCATCAATCGGATCGGTGAAATCTTTAAACGCGTTTTTGATGATCAATGGCTGCTTTTGCCAATACTTTTCGAGGAATAACTCAGGGGTAAGGTCGTTAAATTGTATTTGCATGGTATGAGTTTAAAACGATTAGAGGTTGTTGTCGGCTATTATAGCCTTAAAACCACAGCGGAGTAAGAACTATAGAGTGAACAACACTAAGCACTCGGATAATGTTTGATAACACACAAAAAAGCCCAACGGATGTTGGGCTTTTACAGGTTTGCATTAAGCAGTGTCGTTAAATGTTGCTAACGGCGGCTATAACGCTAATAGTCTGCCGCAATACAACAGGGTAAACGTCGCTACTTATAATTCGTTGATGAACTCAATGGCACGACCGATATAGCTCGCTGGTGTCATTTTTTTCAATTCGTCTCGTGCTTCTTGTGGCATATCAAGGCCATCGATAAAGGCACGCATAGACTCTGCATCAACTCGCTTACCACGAGTTAACTCTTTTAGTTTCTCGTATGGCTTTTCGATACCGTAACGGCGCATTACTGTTTGAATTGGCTCTGCCAATAGTTCCCAGTTAGCGTCTAACTCGTTAAGTAATGATTGCTCATTGACTTCTAACTTGCTGATACCTTTTAAGGTGGCTTGATATGAAATCAATGAGTGGGCAAAACCAACACCTAAGTTACGTAGTACGGTTGAGTCAGTTAGGTCACGTTGCCAGCGAGAAACCGGTAGTTTTTGTGCCAAGTGAGCCATGATAGCGTTGGCAATACCTAAGTTACCTTCAGAGTTTTCAAAGTCGATTGGGTTAACTTTGTGCGGCATTGTCGACGAGCCAATTTCACCAGCAATAGTCTTTTGCTTAAAGTGACCCATGGCAATATAGCCCCAAACATCACGATCAAAGTCAATCAAGATGGTGTTGAAACGGGCAACCGCATCAAATAGCTCGGCAATGTAGTCATGTGGTTCGATTTGCGTTGTAAACGCGTTCCAAGTTACACCTAACGAGGTAACGAAGGTTTCTGAAAACTCATGCCAGTTTACTTCAGGGTATGCCGATAGGTGTGCATTGTAGTTACCAACAGCACCATTGATTTTACCTAACAATTCAACATTGGCGATTTGATCACGTTGACGACGTAAACGTACATACACATTGGCCATTTCTTTACCCATGGTAGATGGGCTAGCTGGCTGACCGTGGGTACGCGCCATCATTGGAATGGTTTGATACTCTACCGCCAAGTTTTTGATTGCCGCTAGAACGTCATCCATAGCCGGTAAAATAACCTGTTCACGGGCTTCTTTTAGCATTAGCGCGTGCGATAGGTTATTGATATCTTCTGATGTACAAGCAAAGTGAATGAATTCAGAAACTGCTGCAAGTTCTTCATTGCCAGCAACTTTTTCTTTCAATAGGTATTCCACGGCTTTCACATCGTGGTTGGTCGTTGCTTCGATTTCTTTAACGCGAGCCGCGTCTTGTTCAGAGAAGTTATCAACGATAGCGTTAAGCACGGCGTTAGCGTCTGCTGAAAAAGCAGGTACTTCATTAATGCCGTCAGTTTCAGCCAGTTTTTGTAACCAGCGAACTTCTACAGTTACGCGGTATTTGATTAGACCAAACTCACTAAAGATAGGACGCAAAGCTTTTACTTTACTGCCGTAACGACCATCTACTGGTGAAATAGCACTGATGCTTGAAAGTTCCATAGGTTTTCCCAAAAAGTTAAGGTTCATTTTTTAATAGTTGCTGGGCGGCGCTGACAAATTTGCGTCGACCAAATAATATGTTGCGGCGTTTTCCGCCAACTTGACGCCAAAGCACGGCACTGCGAATGCCGGCTAATAGTAGGGCGCGAATGCGGTGTTGATTACCCACTTGTTTTAATATGTTGGGTTCACCGGCTATTTGAATGCGCGTTGCCAACGGGCTGATAAGATCGGAATAGATGCTGGCAAATGCGTTCAGCATGGTATCGCTATTGATATCGTAGTGTTGCAATTGGCGTTGGCATTGTTCAATGCGATTACCGAGCTCGGCCATAATCTTAGGCTTACCTTGAAGTCGACGCTCTAGATTTAACAAGCTGACGATGTAGCGTGTTATCTCTGGGTCTTTTTGTACCGAGCCATCACCCAGTTGCGTGACAATAAGCGATAAACCTTGTTGTATGTTATCGAACTGTCCGCCATATACGTCAATGGCATCGCTTGGATTGGTATTGATAATACTTTGCAACATCACAACGAACTGTTGGTCATCCAATTGGTTTTTACGAGCAATACCTTGCACCATCGCCGCAGATTGGCATATGCCTGCAAAGGTTAGTGATTGTTGTTCAATACTCATACGCTGCTAATTAACCGTTTAATCTCGAATAAGGGTATCTATAATACCGCCACCTAAACATACTTCGTCTTGATAAAACACCACAGACTGACCTGGCGTGACGGAGCTTTGTGCGTTGTTAAATAGGATCTGATAGTTATCTTGATCAAGTCGTGTTACCTGACACGGCACATCGTTTTGGCGATAACGGGTCTTAACCGTGCAATTGAATGTCTCGCCCACGGCAACATCATGACGGTCGACCCAATGCAATTGCGAAGCAAGTAATCCGTTTGAAAACAGGCGAGGGTGATTTTTGCCTTGGCCTACGATCAAGACATTACGTTTTAGATCTTTTTCGACCACATACCATGGCTCTTCGCCAGCGTCTGCCATACCACCGATATGCAAACCTTTACGTTGCCCTAGCGTGTGATACATCAAACCTTGATGCTCACCGATGACTTTACCTTCAGCGGTTTCAATCTTACCAGGTTGTGCTGGCAGGTAACGGCCAAGAAAATCACGAAACTTACGCTCACCGATAAAGCAGATACCGGTCGAGTCTTTTTTATCGTGAGTGACTAAACCTTCACGTTCAGCGATAGCGCGTACTTCTGGCTTTTCGATGCCACCAACGGGAAATAGGGTACGACCAACTTGCTCATGGCTTAAGGTGTATAAGAAATAGCTTTGATCTTTATTGGCATCAAGACCACGTAGCATTTCATATTTGCCATTGTCATTGAGTCGACGATCAACATAATGACCGGTTGCAATGTAATCTGCACCTAAGTCTTCACAGGCAAATTCTAAAAATGCTTTGAACTTGATTTCTTTGTTGCACATGATATCTGGGTTTGGTGTGCGACCGGCTTTGTACTCTTCAAGGAAGTATTCAAAGACATTGTCCCAGTATTCTGCAGCAAAGTTTATGGTGTGCAGTTCTATGCCGAGTTTTTCACACACTTGTTGTGCATCTTTTAAATCTTCAGCAGCAGCGCAATATTCATCATCATCGTCTTCTTCCCAGTTTTTCATAAACAGGCCTTCCACTTGATAGCCTTGCTGTTGTAGCAAGTAAGCGGATACAGAAGAGTCAACACCACCGGACATGCCGACGATGACTTTGATGTTACTGTTATCTGTGTTGGATTCGATGTTCAAGGATGTAAATTTCCACAGCTGTTAAAAATGGCGCGCATTTTAACATGAAAACCTTAAAACAACATTAAAATTTAGCGACTATTTGGTTAATTTTCGTTGCCTTATTGTCAATGAATCAAGCGAGTTAGCGCGAATCATCGATTAGCTGATGTCTTCTTGCAGAATATCGAGACTGAATCTGGCGCCATTAACGTAATCATCTAAACATTTTTTTACCATAACGCTGCGTAATTGCGCTTGTTTGTCGATGATTTGTTGATAGCTCAGCCAATGACAAGCAATGATATCGTCGTCTTCTGGCGTTGCGTTAAGGCACTGATCTAACTCGACAATAAAACAGAAGCGGACATAGTAAATGTCGAGATCGGCGCGGTGGTTGTAGTAAATACCGCTGAGCCCTGACGGGGTAACGCTTAAACCTGTTTCTTCTTTTACTTCGCGTACAAACGCGTCATAGATGGTTTCATTGGCTTCGATGTGTCCTGCTGGCTGATTGTAGACAACCTGATCACTGTCTATCTCTTCCACCATCAAAAACTTACCTTGGCAATGAATAATGCCGGCGACGGTTGTATTGGGTTTAAACTGGCTCATGTAGGGACTCTTTATTGTGTGTTTTCGATTATACGAAACTCGCCGGGTTTTATATCACCTAGTTGATAGGGGCCTAGACTCACTCGTATTAAGCGCAAGGTTGGAAAGCCAACATGCGCAGTCATACGGCGAACCTGACGATTTTTGCCCTCGGTTAATATGATTTCTAACCAACTGGTTGGAATATTCTTACGTTCTCTAATCGGTGGCGTCCTTGGCCATAAATCTGGTTCAGATAATCGCTTGACCGTTGCGGGTTTGGTTAAGCCGTCTTTGAGTTCAACACCTTTGCATAACTGGGCAATGGCCTGCTCAGTTACGTCACCTTCGACTTGCACCCAATAGGTTTTGCGTTTGTTGTATTTGGGGCTGGCGAGCTTGTGTTGCAATTGGCCGTCATTGGTCAATACCAAGAGGCCTTCAGAGTCTTTATCTAATCGTCCTGCAGCGTAGACATCTTTGACTGTGATGTAGTCTTTTAATGTGGCGCGATTCGCGTCATCGGTAAATTGGGTTAATACATCAAAAGGCTTATTAAATAAAACAATGACTTGCTTTGACGGCCTAGGTTTCGCCGCTGTCTTTTTGCCAACCTTATTGTACGGCGCTCTTTTACCTGGTTTGTTTGTATCTCGATGCTTGGTTTGACTGCCTGCAGCAGTAAACTGAGATTTATTTGGTCTCTTGTTTGAACGCGTTTTGTGTGTTGAATCAGTCAATTATCTGGTCCATGTCGGTATTGATTAAGGTTCCGTTGAATGACTTTGGTCAATGACCAATATAAGCCTGATGAATACCCTATATAAATAAGAGTACTATTTTAATCTATCGCATATTGCTATACTAGCGCCCGATTAAAATAATGACTCTTTAGACGCTTTATGTCTGACTATTTACGCCTGCTCAGATAGGCCTAAATCGGCGGTTATCAATCGGCCCTCAGACAATGACAGACTCGTCGTTTTGCCAGTCTACATGCCACTGTATTATGGCGTGGTTCAATTCGTTTCGGCAAAGTCGGCAAAAAGAATTCCGGTCACAACAGATGGCCAACGCATAAAATAGGAAATCACATGACAACTGATAATTCTAACATCATTTACACCATCACTGATGAGGCGCCAGCGTTAGCAACGTACTCATTTTTACCTATCGTTCAAGCGTATGCTGCAACCGCTGGCATCAACGTAACAACGAAAGATATTTCATTAGCAGGTCGTATTTTAGCGCACTTCCCAGAATACCTTACTGAAGAGCAACGCATCGGTGATGCTCTAGCTGAGTTAGGTGAATTGGCAAAAACGCCAGAAGCGAACATCATTAAACTGCCAAACATCAGTGCATCGATTCCACAATTGCAAGCAGCGATTAAAGAATTGCAAGAAAAGGGTTACGCGTTACCTGATTTCCCTGAAGAAGCAAAGAATGATGAAGAAGCGGCTATCAAGGCACAGTACGCGAAAGTACTGGGCTCAGCTGTTAACCCAGTATTACGTGAAGGTAACTCAGACCGTCGTGCGCCAGCGTCAGTTAAGCAGTACGCTAGAAACAACCCACACTCAATGGGTGAGTGGTCAGCAGACTCTAAATCATACGTTGCCAGCATGACTGACGGTGATTTCTTCGGTTCAGAGCAATCAGTAACAATTGCTGATGCCACATCTGTGAACATCATTCATCGTGATGCCGATGGTAATGACACCGTATTAAAATCAGGTTTAGCGCTTGAGTCTGGTGAGATCATTGATTCATCAAGCATGAACAAAAACAAATTACGTACTTTCTTAGTTGAGCAAATCGCTGCAGCTAAAGAGCAGGGCATTTTGTTCTCATTACACATGAAAGCGACCATGATGAAGGTTTCTGACCCAATCATTTTCGGTCACTGTGTGTCGGTATTCTACCAAGACGTATTAGAGAAACACGCTGAGCTATTCGCTGAGTTAGGTGTTGATGTAAACAACGGTATCGGTGACGTTTACGCTAAAATCGCCAGCCTGCCTGCTGACAAGCAAGCTGAAATCGAAGCTGATTTCGTTGCGCTATACCAAGAGCGCCCAGACATGGCCATGGTTAACTCACACAAAGGTATTACCAACCTTCACGTGCCATCTGACGTAATCATTGACGCGTCAATGCCAGCCATGATTCGTTCATCTGGTTGCATGTGGAATAAAAACGACGAATTACAAGATACCATTGCGGTTATTCCTGATCGTTGTTATGCCGGCGTTTACCAAGCAACCATCGATTTTTGTAAGAAACACGGTGCATTTGATCCTCGTACTATGGGTACCATCCCTAACGTTGGTCTAATGGCGAAAAAAGCTGAAGAGTACGGTTCACACGACAAAACGTTTGAAGTTGCAGCGAACGGAACCATGCGTGTAGAAGACAAAGACGGCACCGTGTTAATGCAACACGATGTTGAGCAAGGCGATATCTGGCGTATGTGTCAGGTGAAAGATGCACCTGTTCAAGACTGGGTTAAGCTAGCTGTTAACCGTGCTCGTTTGAGCAATACACCAGCGGTATTCTGGTTAAATTCAGAACGTGCTCACGATGCTCAACTTATCAAGAAAGTTGAAGCATACTTACCTAACCATGACACTGATGGTTTGGATATTCGTATTTTGGCACCATTAGAAGCTACTGAGTTCTCACTTGAGCGCATGAAAAATGGTGAAGACACGATTTCTGTTACCGGTAACGTATTGCGTGATTACCTTACAGACTTGTTCCCAATCCTAGAATTGGGTACATCAGCGAAAATGCTATCAATCGTACCATTAATGAATGGCGGTGGTTTGTTCGAGACCGGTGCTGGTGGTTCTGCGCCTAAGCACGTTCAACAGTTTGAAAAAGAAAACTACTTACGCTGGGATTCACTAGGTGAATTCTTAGCACTTGCGGCGTCATTTGAGCACTTAGGTAATTTTGCCGGTAATGCAAAAGCACAAATCTTAGCGGATACCTTAGATGCAGCGACTGCGACATTCCTTGCAGAAAACAAGTCTCCTGCACGTAAGCTAGGTCAGATTGATAACCGTGGTTCACACTTTTATCTAACCATGTACTGGGCACAGGAATTGGCGGCACAAGATAAAGATGCAGAATTGAAGGCGCGTTTCGCTCCTTTAGCTGACGCATTAACATCTAACGAAGCGGCAATTGTGAATGAATTGAATTCAGCCCAGGGCGTAGCCAATGAAATTGGCGGTTACTACATGCCAAGTAACGAGGCTACTGCGGTAGCAATGCGTCCAAGTGCGACATTAAATTCTACAATCGAGTCTTTATAATTTTCTGATTCGACTTTAGAACCATAAAAAAAGCTGAAAGCGTAATGCTTTCAGCTTTTTTCTATTCTAATGCATCCAGTTTTTTCATCTAACGCTTAGCGCACCTGTGCGACTCGTCGGATTTAATAGATGACAAAAACACCCGGCAATTAAAAAATCACCAGAAAATAAGATGTAGGAAGTAAACGCGAGGGCGCAAATCACATATCGTATAACGATATCTAATTTGCTATGCCCACTGTATTAAACGAATTATTCGTCTTCTACTGGTTTAATACTTGCTGCATGTTGGCCTTTTGGTCCTTGATTTAGTTCGTAATCAACTGACTGACCCGCTTTTAGAGTTCGATAGCCTTCCATTTGAATGGTAGAGTAATGAGCAAAAATGTCTTCACCACCTTCTTCTGGACGAATAAAACCGAAACCCTTGGCATTGTTAAACCATTTTACTGTGCCGTGTGCCATACTTCCTACTTCCTTCTTTCTGATTCGGTATCTTGTTATAATAAGTGACCAACCTTGCGTTTATTTTGGCACTGTTATTTTCACTGTATCAGCGTTAATATAGCCACATATAAACTTGCTTAGACAAATTCAAATTAAGAGGCATTGAAACTTCTTAAATAAATTGCGTGTCTAAAATTTAGTCACTTTTAAAAATTTAGATAATTTGAGCGATTAGTCAAGGTAAATTATTGGTTTTTTTTAATAAATTTTTTTTAAAAACAGTTCTCCATTAATCAACTATGAGGCTATTATTACTTTATGGGTAAGGTAAAAGAAGAGATCGGAACTGGTCAAGAAGCCCTAAAAGAGGACAAGGAAAAGGTCAAACGTCCGCCGATGTACCGTGTTATTCTTTTAAACGACGATTACACCCCAATGGACTTTGTGGTAGAAATATTATCTCGATTTTTTAACATGGATAGTGATCAAGCAACGCAGATTATGCTTACAATACATTATAAGGGTAAAGGCAGTTGTGGAATTTTTACCGTCGATGTTGCAGAAACCAAGGTTGATCAAGTTTGCAAATATGCGCGCAAACATCAACACCCACTCATGTGTACCATGGAAAAGGTATAGAGTTTTCGATACAAGAATGAGAAATAACAGTTCTCAGAATTATAAGTAAGTAGTATCAGGAGTACGCCTATGTTGAATAAAGATTTAGAAATTTCGTTAAATTTGGCGTTTCGTCAGGCGAAAGATTCGCGTCATGAATTTATGACGGTCGAACATTTGTTGCTCGCACTACTGGAAAATCCAGAAGCTGTGGAAGCGATCAATGCCTGTGGCGGCGATATTCCAAAGTTAAAAATGGAATTACTAAACTTTATTGGCGAAACAACGCCAGTTATCCCTCAGGGCGATGAGGAACGTGAAACACAACCGACCTTAGGGTTTCAACGCGTATTACAACGCGCGGTATTTCATGTGCAGTCGTCAGGTAAAACCGAAGTCAACGGTGCCAATGTATTGGTTGCGATATTTTCTGAGCAAGAATCTCAGGCAGCCTATTTTCTGAAAAAATCAGACATCACCCGTCTTGATATTGTTAATTATATTTCTCATGGTATTGCCAAAACGGGCTCACAAAATGATGCGCCGGCTGGTTTAGAGCAACAAACCGTTGCCCCAGAAGAGGCAAAAACCGTCGATACCTATGCCACCAATTTAAATGTATTGGCGCAAAAAGGTGAAATCGACCCTATGATAGGTCGAACCCGCGAATTAGAACGAACCGTTCAAGTACTATCCCGTCGTCGTAAAAACAATCCTTTGTTTGTCGGTGAAGCCGGGGTAGGTAAAACCGCTATTGCTGAAGGCTTAGCGAAGAAAATTGTTGATGGTGATGCGCCAGAGGTTTTATCGGATGCAACCATTTACTCTTTAGATATGGGCGCGTTACTGGCCGGTACCAAATACCGTGGTGATTTTGAGAAACGCTTTAAATCACTGCTTAAAGATTTGGAAAAAGACAAACACGCGATTTTATTTATTGATGAAATTCATACCATCATTGGTGCTGGTGCAGCATCCGGCGGTATGATGGATGCGTCGAACCTAATTAAACCTTTGTTATCGTCTGGCAAATTACGTTGCATGGGCTCGACCACGTATCAAGAATTTTCAACCATTTTCGAGAAAGATCGCGCACTAGCGCGTCGTTTCCAAAAAATAGACATTAAAGAGCCGACGATTGATGAGACCACCAAGATTCTTATCGGCTTGAAAGATAAGTACGAAGAACATCACAGTGTTAAATACACCAATAAAGCGTTAAGAGCGGCGGCGGAGCTATCAAGCAAATACATCAATGATCGATTTTTGCCAGATAAGGCGATTGATGTCATTGACGAAGCCGGTGCGAAACAACAGTTAGTTGTGCCGTCGAAACGTAAAAAGGTGATCAACATTGGCGATATTGAATCTGTGGTAGCCAATATCGCTCGTATTCCTGAGAAATCGGTATCGTCTACTGAGAAAGACAACTTAATGAACATTGACCGCAATTTAAAAATGGTGGTGTTCGGCCAAGATGAGGCTATCGATAGTTTAACTTCAGTGATTCGTTTGTCTCGCGCAGGCCTTGGTCAGGAAGAGAAGCCAGTTGGCTCTTTCTTATTCTCTGGTCCTACCGGCGTCGGTAAAACCGAGGTAACCAAGCAGTTAGCCAATCAATTGGGCGTAGAATTACTGCGTTTTGATATGTCGGAATACATGGAGAAACATGCGGTAAGTCGTCTAATTGGTGCGCCTCCTGGTTATGTAGGTTATGAGCAGGGTGGTTTGCTGACCGATTCGGTTATTAAACACCCGCATTCAGTGGTGTTACTGGATGAGATCGAAAAAGCTCACAGTGATATTTACAACATCTTATTGCAGGTTATGGACCACGGTACACTAACCGATAATAATGGACGTAAAGCGGATTTCCGTAACATTATTCTGGTGCTAACAACCAATGCGGGTGTACAGGAAACTACCCGTAAATCGATTGGTTTCAAGCAGCAAGATCATTCGCATGATGCGATGTCAGAAATTAACCGCGTGTTTTCACCGGAGTTTAGAAACCGCCTTGATTCGATTATTTGGTTTAACCACCTACCTGAAGAGGTTATCGAACAAGTGGTTGATAAGTTCATCGTTGAACTTCAAGCGCAACTCGACAGCAAAGGCGTGTCTCTGGAAATCAGTGAAAAAGCCCGTAAATGGTTGGCGAGTCGTGGATATGATAAAACCATGGGCGCAAGACCAATGGCGCGCTTGATTCAAGAGCAAGTGAAAAAGCAGTTGGCCAACGAGCTATTGTTTGGTGAGTTAATGCAAGGCGGTATTGCCCGAGTTGATTTGGATGAAGACAGTGAGCAATTGACGTTCTGCTACGAAGAGAAAGAAGAGTTGGTGTCTTAGTACTTAGCACTTAGTGCCCGCTTAGCGTTTATATTCGCAATTCAGATAAAACGGAGCTTAGGCTCCGTTTTTTATTGGCTTAAAGCCCTTAGCCTTAAGCCCTTAACTCTTAGCTCCTAGCACTTAGACCTTAGCACTTAGCCCTTAGCTCTTAGAGAGAATAATATGCTCAGCGCTCAGCTAACGCTAATTCTCTTGATTGATTAAATTTGTCATTAGGGTTCAGTTCAAGTGAGTCGCGATTTATAAAACCACACACCGAATTTTCTTTATAGCGTTTACCATTGTCTTTTTTTACGGTGTAGATCACCTGGATACGCAAGCTACCATCTTTAACATCAACGGCTTTATGCTCTTGAAAATGAACTGACTCTGGATGTTTAATTAAGCGCTTAGCTTGTTCTAAACAGATTTCTGCTTGTTGTGTTTCATTGTCTTGAAATACATTGAATCCAGTGACTGTTAAAACAGTTACCGTACCCAATGTTAATCCCTTAAGTATAAGTGTCATTGTTACCCACCATATTATAAGCAGTTCAAAATATTGTAGTAAGCGATTGCCGTTATCGCAATTTCCTAGTTGGTCTGAAGTGCAATAAAGCGGAGCTGCAGGCCACTAAAATAGATGAAATTGCACCGCGATACTGCAATAACTGTTTGATAAAATTAAGGACAAAGGTTGTCAGTGATAGTGCCTTGGCAGACAGCAATAAATTGCCAACTTTTTGCCAAAAACGTGTAAAAAAACATAAGATTTCAGCCAAGATTGTTGTCATAGACGCATCAGAGTTGCGCAAAACGTATGCCATACTATTGCGTTAATAATGCTTAAAGAATGTCGAGAGAATGCGTTAGGAAGTCTTTAGGAATGCGTTAGAAATGCGTTAGCAGTGACTCGAAAATGCACCGAGTAAGCAAAATCAGCTATTACCTTAACGGCATGAAAATAGGCTTTGCTAGGGCGTATGCTAACTCGATGATTACATTTAGATAACATTTAATGTCTTTGTTAAGCGCTGAAAGCCCTGTAGAATGTGCGACCCTTTTTTAACCGAGTAGTTGATTATACGATGTGGTCATTTTTACCAATTTTGATGTTAATGGTGGTGTTTAGTCCACTGGCCATCGACATCTTTTTGCCGTCTTTACCCGACATGGCAAATGACTTTCAATCCGATCTGACGTTATTGCAATGGTCAATTAGCGGTTTCCTTTTAGCCATGGGTATAGGGCAGTTATTTGCAGGTCCAGTTGCTGATAAATATGGCCGTAAACCTGTGGCGTTGTTCGGCATCGTCATTTATTTTCTCGCCTGTTTAGCCTGTGTCGTTGCCAACACCATAGAGTTGCACTTGCTTTCTCGCTTTATACACGGCTTGGGAACCTGCGCCATTGTGGTCAGTGCATTTGCCATTGTGCGCGACAAGTATGATGCGAGACAAAGCGGTATGATGTACAGCTACCTTAATGGGGTGATTTGCTGTATCCCTGCGCTAGCGCCTATTTTGGGCGGTTGGTTAGCCAGCGAGTACGGTTGGCAAAGTACTTTTATGTTTATGGCAGCGTACGCCGTTGGTGCAGGTACGTTAGTGGCGGTGTTTTTAAAAGAAACCAATACAACCAAAGATGCCAGCTCGGTGAAATTACTGCATTTTAATCGTTACACCAGTATTGCCTTAAATCGTGTGTTTCAATTTCATTCGTTAGCGGTATTGGTCGCAATGGCGGTGATCATCGCTTATGTCAGCAGTGCACCTGCATGGCTAATGGTTGAACTTGGTCTAAGCAGCCAAATGTTCATTTTTTGGTTTAGCTTGAATGCCATTTTTAATATCGCCGCATGCGTGTTGGCACCAAAGTGTTTAAAAGTGTTTGGTGTCGCCAATACCATCAGTGCTGGCTTTATTACCTTGTTCGCCGGTGGCGTGCTTATGGTAGCTATGCAAGCGTTACACACACCCGTGGCGTTTATGCTGCCAATTATGCTCAGCTCGATAGGTTTTTCTTTATTGATGGGGACCTGCGCCGGTCAAGCGTTAGCGCCGTTTGGTGAAAAAGCAGGTACAGCCTCGGCACTATTGGGCTTTTTGCAGATGGCAGGTAGTGCGGTGTTGGTGGGAATTGTTCAACAGATCCCTGTGTCGGTACCTATACAAGTGGCGTTGTTGATGTTGTCGTTTGTGGTGTTTGCGCTGATTTGGTTTTGGCCTGGCTCAAAATTGCGTGCCGTTGCTGAAGCCTAATAGCCACGTTTAGAAAGGCGCTATATTCAGATAGCGTCTCTGTTCAAATAGATACAAATGCCCGATACCAATAACAGCACAAATTCCCGACACAAATACCAGGCACAAATACCCAACATAAATAACAGACACAAAAAAGCCTCGTCATAACGAGGCTTAATAAGACTGGAACCTGTCTGGCAATCACCAAACAGCCATTTAATAGATTATCTGGCGCGGAAAATAATGCGACCTTTAGACAAGTCGTATGGCGTTAGTTCTACAGTTACTTTATCACCAGTAAGGATACGGATGTAGTTTTTACGCATTTTACCTGAGATGTGAGCCGTAACAACGTGACCGTTTTCTAACTCTACGCGGAACATGGTGTTTGGTAACGTATCCAACACCGTACCTTGCATTTCAATATTTTCTTCTTTCGCCATTTGGCTGTTAAACCTCTAAACATTAATTAAAGTACCAAATCATATGATAGTGTTTGCTATCGTTTAGTCAATTTGGCAAGTGATAAAAATTTGCTGACGAGATAATGCCGAAAACGGTTGGCTTTGTAAAGAAAATGCGTGATTTATTTAAGCAATTTTAGCTTTTTCTTTCGATTCGTTGCCAATTATCGTTTACCAGACGCTCATGCGGGTAATATTGACTCTTATAGTTCATTTTCTTACAAGCATCTATTTGATATCCCAAATATAAGTAATGCTTATTTAGCTTCATTGCTAACTCTATTTGCTGCAAGATTGAATAGCGTCCTAACGAACGTTTTTGATAATCCGGATCGTAGAAGGTATACAGCGCCGATAGGGCTCGCGGCAGGTTATCGCACACCGCCACCGATATCAGTTTATCCTTGTCATAGAGCTCAAGAAACAGTTGCGGTACCTGTTTAGAAAATATAAACGCGCGGTATTGCTCTTGGTTTGCTGGATACATTGAACCATCATGATGATTGGTGTCGATGTATTTTTGATATAAGGCAAAGTACTCTGCTTTTTCGGTCTGAGCAATGCGTACCGTTAAGTCTTTATTGGCATTAAGCAGTCGCTTTTGACTCTTACTGGATTTAAATAACCGCACCGGAATGCGCAATGACTCACAGGCTTGGCACGTTTCACAATGAGGGCGATAGACTTGATCGCCACTGCGTCTAAAACCTGCCATCATCAAACGTTGGTAGTTTTCGGCATTAACGTCTTCACTGTTGGTGATAACGATTAAACGCTCTTGCTGTTCAGCTAAATAATTACAATCGAACGAGCGGGTTAAGCCAAATTGGAAATACTTCTTGGACTCGGTCATAGCTTAAGTATAGTGCCTGCCTTATTAGGTTTTTTTAGAAGAGTTGGTTTCTTGCTGCTCGTCGTCATTGTGACGCTCGCCATTTCAGCTTACGAAACAGCTATCTCGGTTGCAAGCCAAAATTTATGATCAGGAATAATGTTTAATGCGCTGTGTTTCATTTGCATAAAACGCTCGCGAGATATTTCTACCGCGCCCATGGATTGCAAAAACGGATTTTGGATCTGACAGTCAATCAAGCCAACCCCTATTGAACGCAGTTTGTTGGCTAAGGCAATAAGCGCAATTTTAGAGGCGTTGTCTTTGCGGTAGAACATCGATTCACCGCTGAAAAAACCATTAACAGCCACACCATACAAACCACCAATAAGTTCGCCGTGTTGCCATACTTCTACCGAATGCGCATGCCCTTGATGATGCAACCTGACGTATGCCTCTAACATCTCAGGCAGTATCCAGGTGTCGTCGTCACGAAACGGCGCGTCAGCACAAAAGTCGATGACTTCTTCAAAGGCATGATTGACGGTAACTTGATAGTCACATTTGCGGATAAACTTTGCCAAGCTACGATTGATTTTAACCGCATCGGTTTTGATGATAGCGCGTGGGTTAGGGGACCACCATAGAATAGGATCGTGTTCGCTATACCAAGGGAATATGCCATTTTGGTAGGCAACCACTAGGCGTTCTGGGCTTAAGTCGCCGCCGACAGCGAGTAAACCGTTTGGATCGGTTAAGGCAAATTCAGTAGGAGGAAAAGCCAGCAAGCTGTCGTCTAATGCATACAGTTGCTGGCTCATATGTTTACTTACCTGGGCTGCTTACTTGCTCGATGGCAAGGCATCAAGGTAACGTTCAGCGTCTAGCGCGGCCATACAACCTGAGCCAGCTGAAGTGATCGCTTGGCGGTAGATATGGTCAGCCACATCACCAGCAGCAAAAACACCTTCTTTGCTGGTTTGTGTTGCGTTACCGTTGGTACCGCTATTGATGGTCAAGTAACCATCTTTCATATCCAACTGGTCTTTGAATAGGTCAGTGTTTGGCTTGTGACCGATGGCGATGAAACAACCAGCAACATCGATTTCTTCTGTGGCATCAGATTTCGCGTCTTTAAGACGTAAACCGGTCACACCCATGTTGTCACCAAGTACTTCGTCTAGGGTACGATCAAGGTGTAAAACGATATTACCGTTTTCAACTTTATCCATTAGGCGCTTGGTTAGGATCTTTTCACTACGGAACGTATCACGACGGTGAATTAGGTGCACTTCTGAGGCGATGTTCGCCAAGTACAAGGCTTCTTCAACAGCGGTGTTACCACCACCAACAACCGCAACTTTTTGGTTACGATAAAAGAAACCGTCACAGGTTGCACAAGCCGAGATACCTTTACCCATAAATGCGGTTTCAGATTCTAGGCCTAGGTATTGTGCTGATGCACCGGTACAAATGATCAACGCATCACATGTGTACTCACCAGAGCTGCCTTTTAAGCGGTATGGCTTTTGTGAGAAGTCAACGTCGTCAATGTGATCGAATACAATCTCAGTATCAAATTTCTCCGCGTGCTGTTGCATACGAACCATAAGGTCTGGACCGGTTAAGTCATTGGCATCACCAGGCCAGTTTTCAACTTCCGTCGTTGTGGTTAATTGACCACCTTGTTGCATACCGGTAATGAGAACTGGTTTTAGGTTTGCGCGTGCAGCATATACTGCTGCGGTGTAGCCTGCCGGGCCTGAGCCAAGGATAAGAAGAGGGCAGTGTCTTACATCACTCATGAATTACTCCAAAAATATTAATAATGGCAATCGAAAGCATGGTGTCAGTTCAGACCGTTCAAGCGCTTAAATGATTGCATCAATACCAATTGATTACGTTAAAAACAATGATTGGGATGATAAGGCAATAAAACAAGGGTAACAAGAATAAAAAAACGCAGTCTTATGCGACTGCGTTCTTAAAAAAGGAGGATTTGTAAACTAACTTATACTGACGCTTATGCGTTGGCTAAAGCTTGTTTCGGGTCAACGTAATCAAAACCTAGGTTTTCAGCAACTTCACGTACGGTTACCTGACCATTAATCACGTTCAAACCGTTAAGGAAGTTATCATCTGATAACAACGCATCTTTGTAACCTTTGTTCGCAAGGTTAATGATAAACGGCAATGTCGCGTTATTTAGAGCGAACGTTGATGTGCGTGGCACAGCACCAGGCATGTTAGCAACACAGTAATGAACAACGTCATCAACAATAAAGGTTGGCTCTGCGTGGGTTGTCGCCTTAGATGTTGCGATACAACCACCTTGGTCAATGGCAACATCAACGATTGCTGAACCAGGCTTCATGTTTTTGATGTGCTCTGCAGTAACAAGTTTTGGCGCAGCAGCACCTGGGATCAAGACACCACCGATAACCAAGTCAGCATCAAGAACGTGTTTCTCTAGGGCATCAGCGGTTGAGTAAATCGCTTTAACCTTGTTACCAAACTGCGCGTCTAGCTTACGTAATACATTAATGTTGCGGTCTAGGATGACAACATCTGCACCCATGCCAACGGCCATTTGTGCGGCGTTGTTACCAACCATACCACCACCGATAACAACCACTTTCGCTGGCTCAACACCTGGTACGCCACCAAGTAACATACCGCGACCTGCGTTTGATTTTTCAAGTGCCTGTGCACCGGCTTGAATTGACATACGACCAGCAACTTCAGACATAGGCGCTAATAATGGTAAGCCACCGGTACGGTCAGTAACGGTTTCGTAGGCAATACAGATAGCTTTTGATTTAACTAGGTCTTCAGTTTGTGGCAGGTCTGGGGCAAGGTGAAGGTAAGTGAATAGGATTTGACCTTCACGTAACATGGCACGTTCAACGGCTTGCGGCTCTTTAACCTTAACGATCATTTCTGCTTTAGCAAAAACTTCTGCCGCGGTAGTTAGGATTTCCGCGCCTGCTTCAACGTAGTCTTGGTCGGTAAAACCGATACCAATACCAGCGTTTGTTTCAACAAATACTTCGTGACCGTGGTTAATTAACTCACGAACACTTGCTGGAACCATACCAACGCGGTACTCGTGGTTTTTAATTTCTTTAGGTACACCAATAATCATAATTTATCTCTCGAAATGGTTAAGGTTAGTAAGTCGGTATGATGGATAAGATGATTCAAACCGATACTGTTTTTTATTTTGTGCCAATTATAGTTGGCTTTTATTAGAGTTACTTGTTGTATTTTGTCGATAGCTAGTAGAAAATATCGTTACAGCCCATTAAAACAGATAAATATTCTTTGACATGTGGAACCAAGAAAAAAAACTTGATCGTATCGATAGAAACATCCTAAAGGAGTTACAAATTAATGGCCGACTGTCTAACGTTGAGTTGTCAAAGCGTGTTGGCTTAAGCCCGACACCGTGTTTAGAACGGGTTAAAAAACTCGAGACGGAAGGGGTGATCACGGGCTACAGTGCCAATCTTGACCCTAAATTTCTAGACGCTGCGTTATTGGTATTTGTTGAGATAACGCTTACTCGTACCTCGCCCGATGTGTTTGAAGAGTTTTCTAAAGCGGTGATGAAGGTCGATGTCATCCAAGAATGTCATCTGGTGTCTGGTAATTTTGATTTCTTATTAAAAACCCGCGTGTCAGATATGCAAGCCTATCGCAACTTATTGGGTGATACCTTATTAAAGTTACCGGCGGTAGCGGAAAGTCGTACCTATGTGGTGATGGAAGAAGTGAAAACTGATAATAAATTACCCATTCAGTTTGATTAACGCAGTTAAAGCCCGACAAATGGTTTAACCGCGCCGGTATTTCTGCTAATTTAAATCGTATATAATATAAAGAGAATGTCGATAACGACATTAACTCAATAAAACTAATTTAAAATTTAGTTAACACCAAGATAATAATAATGGATTCGAGTTTGAGCGCTAAAGAGTCTTCACCAGTAACTGGTCATAAATTGACAGGCAGCCAACGTTTGTTGGAAGCCGGGTTAATCTTTACCAGCATTTTTTCCTTATACCTAATCGTTGCCTTATTTTCGTTTGATGCATCGGATCCCGGTTGGTCACAAACCGCTTATCACGCCACAGTCAATAATAAAGCCGGCGCGTTAGGTGCGTACCTGTCAGATATTTTATTGTTTACCTTCGGCTTAGTAGCGTATGCGTTGCCGTTTGGTCTAGCCTTTACCGGTTGGTTATTGTTTCAACGCGTCCATCTTTTGCTCGACATCGACTTTTTCACCTTAGCATTAAAGTTGGTCGGCGCGGTGTTGATGGTGGTTGGTTTTACCGCCATCTTTAGCATGAATGTTGATGACCTTTACGGTTTTTCATCTGGTGGCTTGATTGGTAATTATGTCTCCTACAGCTTGATGCCGTATTTGAACTACACCGGCAGTTCTTTGTTGTACATTATAATGGCGAGCACAGGCTTTGTGCTTACCAGTGGCGTATCACTGTTTCGCATCATCGATAGCATAGGTGAGCAGGCAATTAATGCCTATTTGTTGGTCAAGAGTATGTTCTCTAAGGCAACATCGCACTACAAAGATGTAGGAACAGATATTGCTCAAAACGATGTCGATAGCGTTGCTGATGATTCGAAAAAAACCAGCAAACGAGCAAAAGCGATTAAACAACCGGTACTGAGCAGTGTTGATGTAGACGATGTGGATGTAGCCATTCATGATGATGTTGGCGATGAAATGCACCGCGAAGACGCCACTGATGGCATTGTCGCTAAATCTAAATCTGATAAAGAGGCGGATTTGGTAAGCAGCTTGTTTGGCATGTTTAGCGGCAAAAAACACAGTGATGCCAGCGATGCTAACTCACAAAGCGATGACCAAGCTGACGATGAATTTAACCATGGTTTAGCGTCCATAGACGATGATATCGATGAACCTGTGTTTGGTGATTTTAATGATTCTGATTTAAACCCAGAGCTAAATCCACAGCTAAACCCAGATCTAAATCCAGAGCTAAGCGATGACAATGTTATCGATTTTGATGCGCCTTCACAGTCCGTACCTTTATCAAGTGCTGCAGCCAAACCTGCAAAAGACAAATTGCCATCGGAATTATTAGCTGAAAAATACGAGAGTATGCCAACCATTGAATTGTTGGACAGAGCCGATAAAGCAAAAAATCCAATCAGTCAGGAAGAGCTCGATCAAGTCAGCCGCTTAGTTGAAGCGCGTTTGTTAGACTACGGCGTTGAAGTACAGGTTACTGATGTGTTCCCTGGACCGGTTATCACGCGTTTTGAATTGGATCTGGCACCTGGCGTTAAGGTAAGCAAAATCAGTAACTTATCTAAAGATTTAGCGCGTGCGTTGTCGGCAGCGAGTGTCCGCGTAGTGGAAGTGATCCCAGGTAAGTCGGTTATTGGTTTAGAAATTCCAAATAAGCACCGCGAAATGGTGCGTTTGTCTGAAATCATCAGCTGTGAAGAGTTTAATAAAGCCAAGTCGTCATTAGCCATGGTTATCGGTAAAGATATCGCCGGTGATCCTGTGGTCGCAGATTTGGGCAAAATGCCACATATTCTTGTTGCCGGTACCACGGGCTCAGGTAAGTCGGTTGTGGTTAACGTGATGATCGTCTCTATGTTGTATAAATCAACACCAGAAGATGTGCGCTTTATTATGATTGACCCGAAAATGTTGGAGCTTTCAATCTATGAAGGTATTCCGCATTTATTATCGGAAGTTGTGACGGACATGAAAGATGCCGCCAATGCATTGCGTTGGTGTGTTGGTGAGATGGAGCGTCGTTATAAATTGATGTCGGCGGTTGGCGTGCGTAACTTAAAAGGCTACAACCAAAAGGTGTGCAAGGCCATTGAAGAAGGTGAGCCGTTGATTGACCCATTATGGCAGCCAACAGATGGTTTAGACCAAACACCACCATTATTAGAAAAACTGCCGTCGATTGTGGTTGTCGTCGATGAATTTGCTGACATGATGATGATCGTCGGTAAAAAGGTTGAAGAGCTTATTGCCCGTATTGCACAAAAAGCCCGTGCTGCTGGTATCCATTTGATATTAGCAACACAACGACCGTCTGTGGATGTGATCACCGGTTTAATTAAAGCCAATATTCCAACCCGTATGGCATTGACGGTGCAATCACGCATTGACTCACGTACCATCTTAGATCAACAAGGTGCGGAGCAGTTGCTTGGCCACGGTGATATGCTTTACTTACCTCAGGGCACAAGTATTCCACTACGTGCACAAGGGGCGTTTATTGACGACCATGAAGTACATGCCGTGGTGGCTGACTGGAAATCTCGCGGGGAACCAAATTACGTTGAAGACATCTTATCAGGTGAAACCACCGAAGATAATATGTTACCGGGTGAAGCATCTGATTCAGAAGAAACGGAGTCCGACCCGTTATTCGATGAGGTTGTTGCGTTTGTCACAGAAAGCAGACGGGTATCAATTTCAAGTGTACAACGAAAGTTTAGAATAGGGTATAACCGCTCAGCACGTATCGTAGAGGATATGGAAATGGCGGGTATTGTTAGCTCACCGGCACATAACGGTCAGCGCGAGGTACTGGCACCACCTCCAGTAAAAGTTTGATAGGATTATGATTAAAAAACTCGTTAATAAAACACTAATGCCAGCATCCATGCTGGCGTTATCCTTTATAGCAAGTGCCAATTTGGCCCATGCTAATCCGCAAAACAGCCTAGAGTTACAGGCGAAATTGGCTAAAGTAGCCGGATTTAAAGCCAGCTTTAAGCAAGACGTTATAGACGCAGATGGCAATAAAATTCAGGAGTCATCGGGTAATTTAGCGGTAAAACGTCCTAATTATATCCATTGGCAAACCTTAGCGCCGGATGAAACCTTAGTGGTCAGTGATGGTGACACCTTATGGTTTTACAACCCATTCGTAGAGCAAGTCTCGGCGTTTCGTGTTGACAATGCCGTTGCCAATACGCCAATTTTGTTGCTTAGCGGCTTAAATAAACAGGCGTGGCAAGACTATACCGTTAACAAAGCCAGCGACAGCGATTATACCATTGTTGCCAAACAGCAAGATGCGCAGGTGAAATCACTGCATTTGTTGTTTGACGGCGATAACATTGAAAAATTTACCGTATTGGATGCGACCGGACAGCTAAGTCACTTTGATCTTGATGATGTCACCACGTCACCATTACCAGATGCCAGTTTGTTTCAATTTACCTTGCCGGACGGTGTTGATTTAGATGACCAAAGATAACGGTTCTTTGTCGCTCGATTTTGAGCATCAGCAACAATTTGCGCCGCTTGCGGCGAGATTGCGACCAAAGACATTAGAACAATACATTGGCCAGCAACACTTGCTTGCCAAGGGCAAACCATTGCGCCTGGCAATCGAGCAAGGCTTGTGTCATTCATTGATATTTTGGGGCCCGCCTGGAACCGGTAAAACGACCTTAGCTGAATTAATTGCCACCTATGCCGATGCTGACATCCAGCGCATTTCTGCGGTGACCTCAGGGGTTAAAGACATTCGCGCAGCCATTGATCAAGCTAAGTTAACCAGTCAAGCACACAATCGCCGTACCATCTTATTTGTCGATGAGGTGCATCGCTTTAACAAATCTCAGCAAGATGCTTTTTTACCGCATATTGAAGATGGCACCATCACCTTTATTGGCGCAACCACCGAAAACCCCGCGTTTGAATTAAATCAGGCGTTGTTATCGCGAGCCCGTGTTTATTTACTAAAAAACCATAGCGAACAAGAACTGCAGCAGGTTTTAGACCGCGCACTAACGGATACCGAGTATGGTTTGGCCAGCGCCAACATAACCTTTGCCGATAAAGCCCGCGAATCATTGTTAACATTGGCCAACGGTGATGCCAGACGTTTATTGAATTTGCTGGAAAATTGCGTTGATATTGCTGATGGCGACGACACCGGAACACGGATCAGCCTTGATATCGTTAATATGGTCGCTGGTGAAAAACAAGCGCTGTACGATAAAAGCGGCGATCATTTTTACGATTTGATCAGCGCCTTTCATAAATCGGTGCGCGGCTCTAATGCCGACGCGGCGCTGTACTGGTATTGCCGAATTCTCGAAGGTGGTGGCGAACCGCTGTATGTGGCTCGACGACTGTTGGCTATAGCCAGTGAAGATATCGGTAATGCGGACCCGCGCGCCATGCAATTGGCGGTCAATGCCTTTGACACATACCATAAAATTGGTCCTACCGAAGGCGAACGCGCCATAGCTCAAGCGACGGTTTATATGGCCTTAGCACCAAAAAGCAACGCCGTGTATAGCGCGTTTAAAGCGGCTAGGCAGATGGCAAAAGATACCGGACAATTACCGGTGCCATTGCATTTAAGAAACGCCACATCAAAACTGACCGAGTCGCTTGGACACGGTGCTGAGTATCGTTATGCTCACGACGAAGCCGGCGCCTATGCGGCTGGCGAAAATTATTTTCCTGAAGAGATCCAACACGCCAATTTTTATCAGCCTTCAGACAGAGGGTTAGAGAAAAAACTGAAAGAAAAACAAGATTATTTACACAGCTTAGACTTAATGGCCGTGAGAAGACGCTATGAGTAGTGTGCAAATGTACTTATTTGTCGCCGCTGGTGGCGCACTTGGTGCCAGTATGCGCTTCTTTATTTCAGAAATAGTGTTAATTTGGCTTGGAAAGGGATTCCCTTTTGCGACCTTGATCGTTAATATAACGGGCTCGCTCATCATGGGCGTGTTGTACGGATTAATAGAACAGGGCGTAATTGAAGTGGCTATCTACCGAACCTTGGTAGGCATAGGCTTTTTAGGTGCTTTTACGACCTTTTCAACATTCTCGCTGGATACTGTGTTGTTATTGCAGCAAGGATTTCTGGTGAAAGCCATGGCAAATGTATTACTTAACGTTGTGTTATGCGTAAGTGCAGCCGCCATTGGTCTTATTTTGGTAACCAATAAATAGTACGTGATAACTCATGCTAGATTCAAAATTGTTAAGAGCCGACATCAACGCTGTAGCCGCTAAATTGGCTGAGCGTGGCTTTAAACTGGATGTCGCTACCTTTAATGCGCTCGAAGAAGAGCGTAAAGAACTACAAGTTCGCACACAAGAACTTCAAAACGAGCGTAACGTTCGTTCGAAATCAATTGGCCAGGCTAAAGCACGTGGTGAAGACATCAAGCCTTTACTGGACGAAGTTAGCCAACTAGGCGCTCGACTGGATTTAGCGAAAGAAGAGTTGACGACGTTATTGGCAAAAATTGACCATATCGTTTCGGCCATTCCAAACTTACCAGCAGACGATGTGCCAAGTGGTAACGATGAAGATGATAACGTTGAAGTCACTCGTTGGGGTACGCCTCGTCAGTTTGACTTTGAAGTAAAAGATCACGTTGATATCGCTACCGCCTTAGACAAAGGTTTGGACTTTGAAAGCGGCGCCAAATTAAGTGGTACACGTTTTGTCGTTATTAAAGGCCAAATGGCGCGACTTAACCGTGCGATTGGCCAATTCATGATGGATCTGCACGCCGATCAACATGGCTACACCGAAGCTAATGTTCCATTATTGGTTAACCACGACTCGCTATACGGCACCGGCCAACTTCCTAAGTTTGGTGAAGACTTATTTCATACCGATTTAGGTAGCAAAAAGTTTTCTTTGATCCCAACCGCTGAAGTGCCGCTGACGAACTTAGCGCGCGATGAAATTCTTGATGAAGATGCATTGCCAATAAAATTAACCGCGCTATCGAGCTGTTTCCGCTCAGAAGCCGGTTCTTCTGGTCGTGATATTCGCGGTTTGATCCGTCAACACCAATTCGACAAGGTTGAGTTAGTACAGTTGGTTCATCCAGAGAAGTCATTTGCGGCGTTGGAAGAGTTAACCGGTCACGCCGAAAAAGTATTGCAGTTATTAGAATTGCCATACCGTAAAGTAACTCTGTGTACTGGCGATATGGGCTTTAGTGCAACTAAGACTTACGATTTAGAAGTTTGGTTACCAGCACAAGACACATACCGTGAAATTTCGTCATGTTCAAATATGGGCGATTTCCAGGCGCGTCGTATGCAAGGTCGTTTCCGTCCTGCAGGCAGCAAGAAACCAGAATTATTACACACGCTTAATGGTTCAGGTTTGGCGGTTGGTCGTACCTTAGTGGCTATCTTAGAGAACTATCAACAAGCCGATGGCACTGTTGAGGTACCAAAGGTGTTGCAACCGTATATGGGTGGCTTAACCAAGATTGGTTAACTCAGTCGAGCAAAACTCTTGCTCTGCGCTCTCTTAACGAACCGTTCTGTTAACGAAGATGTTATTAAAAAGGCTGGTATTGATACCGGCCTTTTTGTTTTTGGACTGTGCAGTTCGATTACGTTCGTCTTATATAATTTAGCCGTCGCATACTTACATCTTGTCGCTTTATGAGCATATACTATGGTGATGAATGCTGATGTTATTTTAACAAGCCTAATTAATTTGTCCGATCATCAAAAAGCCCAGCAGGCAATGCGTTTTTTTAAAACCGCCAAGGGTGAATACGGTGAAGGGGATAAGTTTCTTGGCATTTCTATGCCGATATTGCGACAACAAGTGAAACATTTTAATGCGGTCAGTTTAGACGATTTGTGTTGCTTGTTAGCCAATTCGTATCATGAAGTACGCATGTTTGCCTTGCTGGCGATGGTTCAGCAATTTAAACGTGCCAGCGGTAAACGCCACTTTAATCAACAGCAGCGACAAGCGATTTATTCGGCCTACATGCAATACTGCGATCACATCAACAATTGGGATCTGGTGGATTGTTCAGCCTATTGGATCGTAGGACCATATTTACAAGACAGCGATTGCCAACCTTTGCTTTATTGGGCGAAGACCGGGCACTTGTGGCAACGTCGAATTGCCATGGTTAGCTGTTATCATTTTATTCGCCAAGGGCAATTTACTATCGCGTTAGAAATCTGTGAGTTGCTGTTACACGACAAGCATGATCTGATCCAAAAGGCGGTAGGTTGGATGCTAAGAGAAATTGGCAATCGCGATAGGCAAACAGAAATAGAATTTCTAAACAACCATTACCAATCTATGCCACGAACCATGTTGCGCTATGCAATCGAAAAGTTTGATGAAGATCTACGCCAAGGCTATTTAAAAGGCACGATCTAAGCTGAACCATATTGTACCTGGTCAGGCTTTTCAGTATATTAATGCTTCATCGCTGAACCCCAATCCAATAATAATAAAGGCGCACAGAACATGACATTTCGAACACTGCCGCTAGGCAATATTCTGGCGAAATCGATTCTTCTTCCGTTGTTTCATTTTAAATTGCTATTAACCCTGTGTGCACCATACATTGCGTTTTCCTTTGTCGCGCCACTTTTTATTGATGATTTAGTGTCTCAGTCTTATTCAGCAAATATGATGTTATATATCGCCATTTCCGTGGTGCTATTGCTGTTGGCAGCGGTTAATTGTCATAAGGTGTTTCTACTGTCAGATCAACAACGAGATAGCTTATCGCCGTTTTCACTGAATAAAAGCCATGTTAAATTCGCTTATGCAGCGCTGGTGTTTGCCATTATGTCAGGTTTGTTAAGCGTACCCTTTATTATGATCAGTGGCGCGGCCTTGGGCGATGGTCATGCTCGCGCTATGCATGAGCCTTTAGAGCAGGGCAATTACTTGTTTTATATTATGATGCTGCCAGTCGCTTATTTTTCTTCGCGTTGGGCGATGATTTTACCCGATGCGGCAGTAGGCGAAAAACGTGGTAGCGGCTGGGCGTGGGCGTTAACACAGCATCATGCGTTATCGGTGTTTTTTTTGATTGGTATTGTGCCAGTAGGTTTAGCACTGCTCACCAAGTTTATGTTAAGTTTTATCGTCTCGCCGACGCTAACACACCTTGTTGGTAGTGCCTTAGGTTTGGTATTTTCGGTAATCGAACTGTGCATTTTATCGCTTACGTATGCATGGTTGGTTGAGGCAGACCGAGATAAGGCTGGCAAGGATATCGCCGACACACAACAAGCGACAGACACTGATTTGTAATAACGCGTAGCATCGCTGGCTAACACGAGAGCTAAAAACCTAAAATAACAACTAACAAATAACAAATAACAACTAACAACGTCAAAGCACGAGCTCCAGCATAGCCATTAGAATGACCATTGCAACAACCATAAAAAACGCCCTGTATGTTAATTCATCAGGGCGTTTTACGGTTTGTCGTGTTGTTAACGAGACTAGGTTATTAACCAGATTACATTATTCACTGGCTAAGCGTTTAACGTCTAGGCATTTATTGGCTTAATTGGTAAATCACGGTAGCGTTTACCAGAGGCTGCGTAAATGGCGTTGGTTAATGCCGGTGCAAATGGTGCTACACCTGGCTCACCTAAACCGGTTGGACTCGCATCTGAGTCGACAATATGCACACGCACATTTGGCATTTCGTTAATGCGCAGTACCGGGTAGTCGTGGAAATTTGAGTTAACCACCGCGCCATCTTTAAAGCTTATCTCGGTATATAACGACAATGACATACCCATTACCACGGCACCTTCCATTTGTGCCGTGGCGCCATCGGTATTTAGAATTTGACCACAATCAATGGCGCAGTCGACATTCAAGACCTTGATGTTATCGCCATCGACTTTGACATGTACTGCCATAGCAACATAACTTTGGAAGCTGTAATGCACCGCAATACCCAAACCTTCGCCTTCTGGCAGTTCTTTGCCCCAGCCAGCTTGTTTAGCGACCAGATCTAATACGTCTTTAGAGCGTTTTACCTGCTCCTCTTGCTCTGGGTTTTTGTTGGCATCGTATAATTGATGCAACATCGCAACGGTATCGATGCCTTTGGTTATCGCCAGCTCATCAGCAAAACTGCCATAAGCAAAACCATAAAATATCGCATACACGGCGCGATACCAGCCAATGCGCGTGTGCGCAGGCGCCAAGCCCGATTCACTGCGAAAATTACTGATATTGAATGGATGACTATTTACATCGCCAAAGGCGCGCTCTGGTGCTCGTTCAAGCCCTGGTTGGAACAATGAGCTTATTGAAGGGAAGGCGACACGTTGTAACCAACCGTCGACATCACCGTCTTTATTGATAGACGCTTCAAGGTGTTGCGCACTTATCGAATGATAAAAACCGGTACGCATGTCTTCTTCACGGCTCCAGATCAGCTGCACAGGTGCTTTGACTTTGTTTGAGATCACCGCTGCTTCATGAACGTAATCACATTTAAATTTACGCCCGAATGCACCACCGCTGATCATGACATGAACGATAATGTCTTTTTTCTCTCTACCTAATACACTGGCAAGTACTGTTTGAATATCGTCCGGTGCTTGGGTAGATGCCCATACTTCACAGCTATTATCGGTGACCGATACCACACTCGCGTTCGGCTCCATTGGTGCATGACTTAGATGACCGCCAGTGTACGTTGCTTTAACCATGGTCTCAGCGTTGTTGAATGCGGTTTGCAAATCGCCACGCTCACCCATTTTTTCGGCGGTTTTTTCAACGTTACTCACCAGATCTTGGCGGTATTGTTCGGTGTTATAGACTTTATTAGGGCCCAGTTCCCATTCAATATCCAGTTGTTTAACCGCTTGTTGAGCGGTCCATGAATTATCAGCTACAACGGCGACACCACCGACAGAGCTGTACGGGTGTTGAATAGGTGTTATCTCGACAACATCGACAACCCCTTTAACCGCCATGGCTTTGCTTTTATCTAATCGTTTGAGTTTGCCGCCCAATACGGGGCAGTGAACGATAGCCGCATATTTTAAACCTGCAACCTTAGTATCAGCGCCGTAAGTGCGTTGACCGGTCACTACCATGTCTAAGTCGTGGCGTTGTAAGTCACTGCCAATATAACGGTACTGATCTTTACTTTTTAAGGTTGGCTCTTGCGGTACTTCAATATTTTGCGCTACGTCGACTAAATCGCCATAGGCAAGTGTTTTACCATTGTCTTTGTTAACGATAAAGTGGTTATCGGCTTCAACATTGGCGACATCGGTTGACCAAACTTTCGCAGCAGCAAGCATTAACATTTCTTTTGCTGCGGCACCGGCTTTACGCATCGGTTCATACATCACTCGAATACTGGCAGACCCACCGGTGGCCTGAGGGCCGTATTTATCCTGGTCTCCGTCGGCTTGCTTGACGGTTACGCGTGACCAATCTGCCTCCATTTCATCGGCAACGGCTGACGGTAATGCAGTAGAAATACCTTGTCCCATTTCACAACGACCACAGTAAATGGTTAAGTCACCATTACTATGTAAATGAATGAATGCGTTTGGGTTAAAGGTGTCTGTTTTGCTGTCAGCGAATGCCAATGCCGGCACATTTACGCCAATTAATAAACCGCCACCGGCGACACTTGATAGTTTTAAAAAACTACGTCGACTGATGCCTGAATTGCTATCTTTTGTCGGTGTTGTTGACGCTTGTTGCGATTGGTAGAACTGCTCGAGCTCTTTTTTAATATGAGGATGCATTATGACACCTCCTTGGCAAGATCGTCTGCGGCTTGGCGAATCGCTTTTTTGATGCGCTGATAGGTACCACAACGACAGATGTTGCCTTGCATGGCATTGACTATGTCATCATCACTTGGTGTAGGGTTGGCTTTTAACAAGCTTGCCGCATTCATGATTTGACCCGCTTGGCAGTAGCCGCATTGCGGTACTTTATTATCAACCCAGGCTTTTTGTAAGGCATGATCGCCGTTTGCCGACAACCCTTCAATGGTGGTTATCTGTTTGCCTTCAAGGCTGCCTACAGGCGTAATACAAGAGCGTGTTGCATTGCCGTCAACATGAACGGTACAGGCGCCGCACAAACCGCTACCGCAACCAAACTTGGTACCAGTAAACTCTAAACGGTCACGTAGAAACCACAATAGTGGCATGTTTTCATCGACATCAATGGCAATTTTTTCGCCGTTGATTGTTATGGATTTGGCCATAAGTATCCCATCACAATGATTGTTGTTAACAAATAATATACATGATGGGCGTTAAAACGCACTTAAAATTGACAGTAAGCGATTGGCAGGTATCAAAAAACTGTAAGAAAATATAACCAAATGTCAGGCTAGCTCGTTTACCTGGTTAAGTTATACGGCTATGGATAGACAAATAGCCGCCAAGACTATAAGCAACGCTTAGGTTTAGGTAACCCAGCGATTTTAGTTGCTTGCTTGGCCGCGCCTTTAGGGAATAAACGATGCAGATAACGACTGTTGGCTTTTTCCTCGCCGAACTCGTCTTTCATCGCTTTGATAAGCGCACGAATAGCAGGGGAGGTTTTATAGGTTAAATAGAAGTTGCGCACAAACCGCACCACATCCCAATGATCGTCTGTGAGCTCGATGTTATCGAACTTGGCAAGCTCTGGCGCTAATTCTTCAGACCACAGGGTAAAATCGAGCAAGTAACCTTCTTTGTCGGTTTCAAAGGTTTGATTATTAAACTCTATTGCCATGTGATCACTTTGTCTGCTTTTTCAGACTGCTCAACCAAGTCTTTAAGCTCGGCCATGACGATGGCTTGCTCTTCGCTGCGCACACCACGAGCGGCAAGGTGATCTTGTACCGCGAACACTTTAAATTCATGAAGTCGTCTGATGAGTTTTGGGTGCGCTACGTTATACACACCATCGTCCATTAGAAACAAGGTGTCTTTTGCGCTTAATAAACTCAAACATAAGTTCAATTTATTGTCATTAAATGCGCTGTTGCGCACGATATGTAATACAGCCATAAATCTATTTAGAAAGTAAGGACGACGTCAGCAGCTGCAATTAGCTGCGATATTTTTTGTTGCGATATAACCGAGACATCGGCAAAGGCAAAATTATCCGATAAGCTACGTTCGGCAAGGCAAGGCTCGCTTACATAGATATCTTCTATATCGTAGAAGTGTACCGCTTTAAACGATGCAATGAAATCTTTTGCGTGAATTAATTCGGGATTTTGTGCCGCTTGGGTCTGATATACGCCATCACCGATAAAACAAAGGCTCACGGGCAGATCATAGCTGGCTAAAATCAGTGCCGCATCTAATGACTCACGGGCATGCAATTGATCGAAACTGGCGCTGGTATTGATGATCAGATAGCGCTTTTTGGCATGGCTCATAATTGCACGACCTTATCGGCTTTTGCCGTTAATACCGCCAACTCGCCTAATCCTGAAATGGTAAATTCGGCAACAATGTTATGGTAGAAGTCCTCATCGTTACTGTCGGTTAAGCCACGGCGTTCGGCAGCAGAGATACATAAGTGCAACGGCGTTGCGGTTTGCTGGTTAAACAGTTGCCATTCTTTGGTTAGGTTTGTTTCATCACTCGGCGTTTGCACAAAGGTATTGGCGTTCAACACACCATCTTGATAAAAGAATATGCCATTGACTTGATGACCCATGGTCAACAAGGTTCGGGCAAAATTCAGAGCGCTCACGGTTTTATTATCCGTGGGGCCGGTACTGACAACCAAAGCAAATGTACTCAATGCAACCTCTAACACATAAAAACTGACAAATAAAAAAGGCTCCGAGATACGGAGCCTTTATAGTATAAAATATTTTGCTTAAAAAATTAATCGTCTCCGCCAGCAAATGCTAACAAGATGTGCAGTAAGCTACTGAAAATATTGTAAAGAGACACAAATAACGTCACAGTCGCTAGAATGTAGTTGCGCTCACCACCGTGAATGATTTCACTGGTTTGGTACAAGATAATCGCTGACGAAAATAGGATGAACAGGGCGCTAATAGCTAGCGACATTGCTGGGATTTGGAAGAATAAATTCGCAACAATAGCGATTAATAAGAACCAAAAACCAACGTTAAGCATACCTGTTAAGAATGACATGTCTTTTTTGGTGGTCAATACGTACGCTGACAAACCAAAGAAGATAAGACCCGTCGCACCTAAAGAAAATACAACCAAGTCACCAGCGCCTGCGCCGACGGCATAACCTACAAGTGGCGCAATGGTGTAACCCAAAAAGCCAGTAAAGGCGAATACCGACAAAATACCCATGCTTGAGTTAGCGGTTTTGTAGGTTAAGAACATCAAACCATATACACCGATAAGCGTAACGATTAAACCAGGGCTAGGTAGGTTTAACATGATGGTAAGCATGGCAACAGCCGCACTAAACACCAAGGTCATGCCCAGTAGTGTATAGGTGTTACGTAATACTTTGTTAATTTCAATAGCAGAGCTTTGAGTCGCTGTTGAAAAACCCATTTGTGATTGCATAAAGTTTCCTTCGTACTTGTAAATTACTAATTATTAGATGGGGTTGAATCGAAAAAATTCAATGACAATTGTTATTATTGCTGTTAAATCCAACCTGACTTACCGTTTTATAGCGTAAATTTGCTATGGCGTAAACATCTAACCTTGACATATTATGACATACTCTCACCAAAAAGGTAGAGTTGGTCGCATTTTGTTACGAATATTGCTCGATGATAGGTTGTCGACGAAAACAATCTTCGCTGTGGTCATTAACCATACCGCACGCCTGCATGTGGGCATAAACAATGGTTGAACCGACAAACTTAAAGCCGCGCTTTTTTAAATCTTTGCTTAGCGCATCTGAAATATCTGAGGTAGCAGGGTAGTCGTCGACGCTGTTTAACGTATTGACGATAGGCTTATGATCAACAAAGCCCCATATATAATCACAAAAGCTACCAAACTCCTGCTGCACTTCAATAAAGCGCTGCGCATTATTAACCGCCGCTTGTACTTTTAAACGATTGCGAATGATGCCAGGATCTGTCAACAGTTGCTCAATTTTGTGCTGATCAAACTTTGCTACAGCTTGGACGTCAAAGTTGGCGAACAAACGACGGTAATTGTCACGCTTTTTTAATACCGTATACCAACTTAATCCCGCTTGCGCGGATTCTAAGGTTAAGTACTCAAACATTGTTTGATCGTCATATACTGGCACGCCCCATTCTTTGTCGTGGTATTCAACATAGTCGGGTTTGCTTAAATCGAGCCAGGGGCAACGACAAATGGCATCGCTCATAAAATCACCTTATACCGCTAAGTTTATGTATTTAAGTGTTAATTTAGCAGAAATAATAAACGATGTGCGCAAATTATTTGCAATCAATTTATTTTTTCAAATTAATGCTTTACAAGCGTAATAAGACTCCTTAATATGCGCATCAACTTCAGGTGAGATGGCTGAGTGGTCGAAAGCACCGGTCTTGAAAACCGGCATGGGTTTGTAGCCCATCTAGGGTTCAAATCCCTATCTCACCGCCATATAAGATAAGCCCAGCATTACGCTGGGCTTTTTCTTTTTCTATTTAAAAAATAATCTAGAAGAGTCCTAGATTTATATTTTACTCAGCAGAAACACAAGCATTCGAATTAGTTTCAGCAAATTTATTTTGTAACCGACCAAAAAAACACCTCATTTATCAATAATGCGTGAAATACGGCATTTTTCCGCCTTTGCCCATTACCGATCATTCCAAGACCCTCTATCATGTTGATTTAGTTGTACTAAAACAGTTATCCTATTTTCTTTTACTGAATAGATGGAAATTAGCCCTGTGCAAACATGGAATTTTTCCTTCTAATAAACTGTTATGTGCCTAAAGTATGAATCTAAGCTCGGTTAATCAATTTATAATAACTTTATCCGCTGGAATTACGGCAATAGATTTCGCATATCTGCCGTCAAAACATGAATTGTCTTTATCGCTTTATATCGTTCCATTAGCGCTAATTTTTATATTTCTATTGTCTTTGTTAACCTCAAAGCGGAATTATAAAATCGCAGCTTTTAAAATTATGCTTACATATTCAATGTACAGTGCAATGTTTGTTGGTATCCTCGTTCCATTTGGGCAAGCCATTTCATATTTATTTGAGTCAGGCTTTAATTTTCAAGGCTGGCTAAATATTTACAGTAAGTGGGCTTTAATGCAATTCGGTTCAGGTGTTATATTTAGCATAATGTCGCTCTTTGCTTTTTTCGGTTTAAAGCGTAATATCGGCACATAACAAGCTAATTAATAAGGACAAAAAACAGTTGGCTGTTTTCGTTCCTCAACATTTTAGCCAACAATTTTTTGCCCATTATTAGGGCGTTAGGTGTTAATGAATTCTCGCACATTATCTACATTAGAATTTTATATTAGCGGCATGCTTATAGTTATTGCTGTAGCTCTTTTTATAAATTCGTATTTTTGTTTCTTTAATAAAGATTCGTGTGGAATGGTTGAGCCATTAGTGGGAACTTATATTTTAACTTTGGCTATTCCTCTATTAATTGCAGGCTGGTTACATCGCAAACAGAAGAAGATCTTAGCGGCAATGGCTTATTTTCCTATTGTGATAGTGGTTTTAACTTCAGTGGGTCAAGTAATGCAGTGGTGGTAACACCTAACAAGACAATCAAGCAGGAATTTTAAAGTTGGTAGGTTCCGCTTCGCTTCACATTATAACCAACTATTAAAAGCCTCTTATTGAGGCGTTATGTGTAATCAAGGGTTCGGTGTGAATGGAAAGGGTTGAGTTTAAACCACCAAGCGATATAGAAATTTCTGAGGCACAACAGAAATTAGGTTTTACGTTTCCAAACGATTATATCGACTTTATCAAATCTGGTTATGACCTTGGAAACGCTCCAATGGAAGCTCTAGAAATCAATAACGCTTCAAGTCACCTTGATATCTATTCCGCAATTGCGGATGCTAAAAAATTCTATAAACTTCCCGATGAATTGCTTCCAATTTGTGAAGACAACTCTGATTACTACTGCCTGAATAAATCAGGGCAAGTAGTCTTTTGGTCACATAATGGCTTAACTGATGAAATGTGGCAAAATACAAAAGAGTGGCGTAATCAAATGATTGCAGAGGCTTTAGAGTAAATTACACATAACAAGTAAATTAAGCGGGACTGCTAACAGTTGGCTCGGTTTCGCTTCGCTTCACATTTTAGCCAACAGTTAATCAGCCCCTTATTTGGGCGTTATATGCCTTGAGGAATTATGCATACCACTCTAAATCAATGGCTCAATGAACTAGAGGTTGAAACAGAAATAGTCCAGTCAACTGACATTAATGAAGAAGCTAATTCAAATTTAGTAACCTTTGGAATTAACGAAAGCTTGCTTAAAGAATGGGGGCGTGGCTCTCTTGAAGATTTCATTGGTAAATGTGCCGAACTGTTTAATTCAAAAAATACGAAAAAAACCATGATCTTTTACTCGTGGTTCGATGATATGGCTGGGCAGATTAGGATATCGGCGGTAAGTGAGTCCCATGGAAAGCTTCCGTTTGGTTGCATCATTCACGATGTCAAACTTAATGAGTTAATTAAAAATATTAACTTTGAAACTTCAGATGTTGCGGAGCCGTATACGTTAAAAGTTTGGCAAAAAGGCATATAACAAGTCGCTCAAGTGGGAAAATTTACAGTTGGCTTTTTCTCACTCCGTTCGTTATTTTAGCCAACTTATAAATTTCCCCTTAGCGGGGCGTTATATGCACATGGAAAGTATGCTCGAATCTATTAAATCACTAGCCACAGAAATTGCTTTAGACTTGCGAACGCATGATCTATTAGAACAAGCTTTAATGCTTGAGTCTCAAATAGATTTGCTTGACCAAGCTGACAATCAAATTAATGCTTTAAATGAGATCGAAGGCTTGTGTCATGTGAAAGCTTTTGGGGATCTTTATCTAGAGTCTTTTGAAGGCTGGGATTGGCCAAGTAAAGTTTGTAAATTAGGTCAGGCTTGTAAAAAGCACCGATTAAAAATTGAAAAGTGCATATAACAAGCTGTTAAACAAGGACAAAATACAGTTGGCTTTTGCTCCTTGGTCGCTTATTTTAGCCAACTATATTTTGCCTGTTAACAGGGCGTTAGCTGTACAAGGATACCTCTCGACTATGGAAGATGACTTCAAATCATTAGTTATAAGTTTTCTTAAAGAGCAGTTAACTGAAACTGAATTCATGACAAGTTTTATTAAATTGTGGAATGAAAGTCGAGATTCAGGTGCTCTAAGCGGTTCTGATCCTGTAGTAACTCGAATATTGGATCGTATATTTACTAGTTGCGATGCTTTTGAGCTAAACCCAGAACCACCATTTGAAATTGGTGCAATAGAATTTAAAGCTGAAGTTAAAGACATGGCCTATTTAGCCTGGGGTTTATAAAGTACAGCTAACAAGACAATCAAGCAGGAATTTTAAGAGTTGGTAGAGTTCCGCTTCGCTTCACATTTTAACCAACTATTAAAAGCCTCTTATTGAGGCGTTATATTTTCAGGAGGATAGGTGATTAACGAATACGCAATGTCATATGTTTGCTTTGAATGCTGCAAATCTTTTATGCGTCAATTACCTAAACCAGAGAGAAATCCAGAAACCATGACGTGTCCTGATTGTGGAAACCATAGCTATAACTTTGGACGCCATTTTAAGCCACCGAAAAAGAGTGATAAAAAACAATGGGACAAGATTCGTTTCTTGTTCAAACATGGTTTTAGATTCCAAAAAATTCGTAATAACCCGGACAATTATTATGACACGGTTCCTTTCCCGAAAACGTTAGAGCAGGCCAAAGAGTTTGTTGTTAAGTATAAAAAATTTAGTATAGAAAGCTGGGCTTAAAATATAACAAGTCAATCAAGCAGGAATTTTAACAGTTGGTAAGGTTCCGCTTCGCTTCACATTATAACCAACTATTAAAAACCTCTTATTGAGGCGTTATATGCACATGGAAAGTATGCTCGAATCTATTAAATCACTAGCCACAGAAATTGCTTTAGACTTGCGAACGCATGATCTATTAGAACAAGCTTTAATGCTTGAGTCTCAAATAGATTTGCTTGACCAAGCTGACAATCAAATTAATGCTTTAAATGAGATCGAAGGCTTGTGTCATGTGAAAGCTTTTGGGGATCTTTATCTAGAGTCTTTTGAAGGCTGGGATTGGCCAAGTAAAGTTTGTAAATTAGGTCAGGCTTGTAAAAAGCACCGATTAAAAATTGAAAAGTGCATATAACAAGCTGTTAAACAAGGACAAAATACAGTTGGCTTTTGCTCCTTGGTCGCTTATTTTAGCCAACTATATTTTGCCTGTTAACAGGGCGTTATGTGTTTAGGGATAACTAGTGCCACAAACTGTTCAACATTTTTTAGACATTTATCAGCTAAGAAAATCAATGCAAGAAGATGGAATCACAAATCCTTCTGAGCAAGTTAAAGAATTCACTTCGAGTTTTGTTCAAGCATTAGAAAAGCATGATTGTGATGAGTTAGTTGAAATAGTTAAGCTTGAGTCAGGAATTAGGCAATTTGTGCTTATAAAAACCGGAACCGTCTTGGGTGAGTTACCCGCGAACAACACATAACAAGTCAATCAAGCGGGAAAATTTACAGTTGGCTGTTTTCGCTCCGCTCAACATTTTAGCCAACTACAAATTTCCCCTTATTGGGGCGTTAGGTGTTTATCGAACATGGAAGTAATCGAGAGTGTAGAAATACTTGAAAACGGTCAATTGATATTAGTTTTAGCTAGTGGTGGAAGTCCTAGTTATGAACATATTTATCGCGAAGCCGCAGAAGTAAAATGGGATACTAATCTAAAAGCATTTACTTCTCCACCACCACGAGAGTGGAGTCATTCTGATTGGTTTCATCATATTGTCAAAGTCGCAAAAAATTGCAGTATTAATTTAAGTTTAAATAGTGAAACTATTTGGGTTAATATTCCAAACAACGTTAAAGAACAAATGGTTGCGGGTAAAAACACCTAACAAGGCAATTAAGCAGGAATTTTAACAGTTGGTAGGGTTCCGCTTCGCTTCACATTATAACCAACTATTAAAAGCCTCTTATTGAGGCGTTATAAGCCCATAAGGATTCTGGTCTTGCGAAATGTACTAATTGTTCTTGTCTTATTATTAAGCTGTTTTGTAAGTTACAAATTCGGCAACTCACAGGCAGTTATCAATAAACAAAATGAAAATTTAGGCGCGATCATAACAATGCAATCGCTTATGTATGATCAACAACCTAAAGTTCGCTTACTTAGTGCAATTTATGAAAATATTGAAGAAGATCCAGAATTAGCTAAAAAGAACATAAAGTTAGCTTTAATTTTAACTTACGAAGATGATGTTCGATTAAAATCGGTGTTTAACGAATACTTAGGAACAAATCACCATGCCATTAAAACCAATATGGCTATTGATGATTTTTTTATTAAGTACCCTATCTCTCAATGCAAAAACACCCCTAAAAACAATTTAATGAGTTGTAATATTAAAAAGGGCTTATAACAAGCCAATTAAGTGCGGGACTGCTAAAGCTTGGCTCAGTTCCACTTCGTTACACATTTTAGCCAAGCATTATCAGCCTCTTATTGGGGCGTTATACGTCAAAGAGGGATTTAATGGACGACAATGAGAAGCTTCGGAGATTTTTAAAAACTGAGGAAGCATTGAAAGATATTCTGTATATGTATTACACGTGCTTTGATTACAGCTCCTTGTTCACTGACATGGGAACCGAAGATGGAAATTTCGACCCATATTATTTCATTGACTGTGGTGAATGTGAAACGGGTTACCCTATAGATTATGAATTACTCCATCATGGTTCTGCTATCAAAATATCTTGTCGTATTTTACAGGCTTGGGAGCAAGGTGGTTATAAAGGGTATAACTCCGACGGTCTTACAGCCGAGAAAGAACTTATCTCCAATGGTCGAATGGATCATATTCCTGAATTAAGAGAATACATATTGGCCTCTCTAAATTCGCACGATGAGGGGTTATCTCAAGGCGCAGCAATATACAAAAAGTACGTTTTGGGCTTCTTTCAAGGTTTAACAAAATGACGTATAACAAACCATTCAACCGGAACTATACTCGCTGGCTGGTGCTCGTGTATCGCAAATATAACCAGAAAATCTGTAGGGCGTTATGGACCACATGAATATTGAGCCTAGATTCGTAACATACATTGTTTCATCATTTGCAGGATATTGGTTAGCGTTCGTTGGAGCTGCGATACTAGTTTCTATCTTTGATAGTGAAATGGTTTTGGCGTTAATACCAATTTTATTTTTTTCACTTTTTATCGCTGTCGGCGTAACACTAGTATCATCGATTGTTGGATATCCGACGTTTCGTTATGTATTTAAAAAGCTTAAATTATCAGCTATTTCCAAGTTGTTTATAGCTGGTGCGGGATCTTGTGTTGTTTCCGTTTTAGGTTTCGCTCTATTGTTTAATTACTTTATCCATGGTGTCTCCGATATTGATTCCATTATTCAAACTAGCATTGGTATATTGACGTTTTGCGTATTAGTAGTTCCATGTTCAGCTTTAGTTTATTGGATGATTGAGCGATGAGCTATAACAAGACAATCAAGCAGGATTTTTAACCGTTGTCTGAGTCCGCTTTTCTTCACATTTTAACAAATTGTTTTTAGTCTATTATTAGAGCGTTATACGTCAGAAAATCCATTTCCTATGAGTAATCATAATATTAGAAAAGCTGTTATTGGCGATTTACGTGAAATCCAATCTATAGCACGTAGAACAATAGATAAATGCTATCGTTCTTTTTTAGGAGATGGTGGTGTGGATTGGTATATCAATAGCGGAGAGTCAGATAAAGAGCTTGAAAAGCACTTATCAAATTCCTTTGTTTTAGAGCAAGATACACAGCTACTCGGTTTTTCTATTGTTTTCGACAATTTTATTCATCTTATGATGATTGACGAAAAGTTTCATCGTTCAGGTTTAGGAAAATTGTTACTTACATTTTCAGAAGCTGAATTAACTCGGTCTGGTAATTCAATCATAAAATTAGAAACTTTTGAGGGAAATACACAAGCAATTAATTTTTATTTAAAAAATAATTGGGTGATCAGTAAAAAAGAAGCAGATCCTGAATTTGGTTTTGTCCGAGTGTTTTTTGAAAAAAATGTAAACCCATAATTAGGGTCGTGTCTTTTTGAGGATTTAATAAACATGGAATTTATATCGTGAATCATTTACAAAAAATAGCGGGTGTCTCATCTCTTTTACAGGCCGTTATTTACATATCAGCTTTCGTGTTTTTTGGTGCGTTCTGGAATTACCCGGCAGATGCTGATTCTGTCGGACAATTTGCTTATTTAGCAGAGAATCAAGTTATCCTGTCCATCGTAAACCTTGTCATGTACGTACTATTTGGCATTCTTTTGGCTGTATTGGTACTGGCACTGCATGAACGTTTAAAGGTGAATAGCCCGATCCTTTCTCAAATCGCAGCTATTTTTGGGGTTATTTGGGTGGGTTTAGTTATTGCCAGTGGCATGATTGCAAATATTGGTTTAGCTGCAGCCCTGGAGTTATCGGTTAAAGATCCTGACCAAGCGATGACAGTCTGGCGCGCTATCTACTCTGTCGTTGAAGGGCTAGGAGGTGGCAACGAAGTTGTTGGTGGTCTCTGGGTTGCGTTGCTAAGTGTTGCTGCTTTAAAGGGGAAAGAGCTTCCTAAAATACTCAACGGCTTTGGCCTTTTCGTTGGTATGGTTGGTATTCTCACGATTTACCCAGCTGATGTTCTCACAGAGATTTTTGGGATAAGCCAAATTGTATGGTTTTGTTGGTTGGGAACAGCCATGCTAAAAAGCCGTAAAAGCTAACGTGTTAAGTGGTAAGTCGCTATGGAAAGTACAGCAATAGAATTTCGATATTCATGTTTAGAAATCTTGAAATTTTTGTCATCTCCTATAGAGCAAGTACAGTTTGCGTCACACGTTGAGTACACAGACTATAAATGCGAATTTGTTAGTTGGTGGTTTGATGATTTAGCTATGGAATCATTACCGAAAGGAACAGACTTAATCAATCAGAGTTTTTCAAAATCTGAAAAGCTTACGCTGTGTGAGTTCACTAATATTTTTACTCAGAATATTTCAAGTGAAGTCCAAAGCATCAGTGAATTGTTAAAGACTTATCAATGGCAACACGTAATAGAGTCTGCAAAAGTAGCGCTCGATAAAATTAGTGTAAAACTTATATAGCAAGGCAATCACAAAATAAGTATGGCTAAAGTTAGCACTGATGTTTGTACTGTTGGGGCAAGTTATTCGTATGTTTATCAACGAAACAATTGTAAAAGTAAAAACAAAAACAGTTACTCGAAGAATTACTCGAAAAGAACAACAAATTGTGAACAACTCTAACTAGCTTACCGATCAAGTAATGATAAAAAGGATATCACAGATATATGGATTTTAGTTTACTCACTGACGCCATCGTATTAATAGTATGTGGTGGTTTAATATGTTTTTTTGCTACAGGTAGATTTGCACCAAGTGCCTATGAACAACAATCTATTGAAAGCAACAAATCAATATTGATTATTGGTTCAATAATCGTTTTTGCAGGGATTGTTCAGTTGTTAAGGCATTTACTAGCAGATTACTTAACCTAACTAAGCCTAACTTAAGCATGACTCGTTCATCTAGGTTTAAGAGTGTTTTAATAAATTGTTTATAGCTGGATTTTGTTAATGACTATGTGCGCAGGCAGTGAATAACATGAAAACTACCACCAAAAAACGAATTCTACAATTTGTGTTGTTGGTTGGTACCGTTATTTCTTTATATTTTGTGCCATGGCGTTTAGTTAAAGCTTGGATTTTACCTTTACCACAGACCGTTCAACAGCAATTAAATGATGCTGTAGAGCAGGGCTTTGATGGCGTTGTCGTCTATATTGACCAAGCAGGAATACCCCCTCAGTCGTTTGCATCAGGCTGGCACGATCGAGACAGTAAAACGCCTGCTAAAACAAACGCTCTGTTCAAAATCGCCAGTATAAATAAGCTCTACGATGCCGTCGCTATAACCAAATTGGTCAGTGATGGTCGACTATCTTTGGATAATACCCTTGCTGATTATTTTCCAGAGTTGGTTGGGAGGATAGAGCATGCTAAGCAAATTACGCTGCGCATGATGATTCAGCATCGCAGTGGTATCCCAAATTTTACAGACACAGATAATTTTTGGGCAAAGCCTACAGACAGCTCTGCAGAAGACTATACAGACAATCTGTCATTGATCTTAGATAAACCTGCCAGCTTTGCCCCTGGTAAAGACTACGAATACAGTAATACCAATTACCTGCTGCTAAATCAGATCATGGATAAGGTATTGGGGTATCAAAATTTTCAATTTATTCAGCAACGAATCTTAGCGCCTTTGGCCCTTAAGAATACCTTCAGCTCTATTAAAGACGTTGATTTAAACGATGTTATGAGTGGTTATCATGTAGGTCATCCTTATGATTTAAAAACTGAAGACCGTGGTATGGTTGCTACAGCTGAAGATGTTGGTATTTTCATTCGGGCACTAAATGATGGCTCGGTGTTTGAAGGCAACGAACGAGAGATTTACTCGGGCTTGTATGAATACGAACATACGGGTTGGGTTCCTGGGTATCAAAGTTTTGCAACCTATCACCAAGAGCAAGATACCGTGGTTATTCAATTTTACAGTACGACCGATTCTGAGTTACTTAATTGGAACTTATCGCAAATCATAAATAGCCGTATTGTGAAAATATTTAATAAGCAATATGGTGCAAATTGAGCGCATGATTGGTTGGAAAAACGAGATTCACTTAGATAAAAGGGAATACCAATGACAATTGCAGTTGCAATGAAGTCTCATATAACAATAGCGTTACTGTTTGTGGTATCCGCTTGTGCAAGCCAACCGGCCATTGATGTAAGCGAACAAACAGGAGCTATGCAGCTTGAATCAGTGCTCACGAAACAAAACTGGATGCACGGTTCAGTTAATTGTGACGACAATACAGACCCATCCCAAGACGTATATAAGCATAACGCGACAACATTTATTGTTCGTCAAAATAAATGCCTGAATTTCGAAGCCCCGTTTATGTATATTCTGGTCGGGAAGGAAAAGATCTTACTGCTAGATACTGGCGCGTTAAGCGATAATTCCGAGTTTTCTTTTCAACAACAAATTACTGATATTGTTGGCAAAGATGTATTATCCGATAGAGAGTTGCTGGTTGTGCATAGCCACAGTCACAGCGATCATTACCAAGGTGATTCGTCATTAGCGACGCTATCAAACGTTCATATTGTCAAACCGTCAGCCTCTGATGTGCAACAAGCTTTTGAGTTCACCAATTGGCCCGATGGCGAGAAAACCATTGATTTGGGCGATCGAAAAATAACTGTACTGCCGACACCTGGTCATCAGGAAGAGGCTATCACGGTATATGATGAGCACACAAAATGGTTGCTTACCGGTGATACTTTATATCCCGGTTATATCTACGTAAAAAACTGGCAATCGTATCGTAACAGCATTGCCAAACTGGTGACCTTTGCAAATAATCATGCGGTGTCAGCAATTATGGGCGCTCACATAGAAATGAAACAATTGCCTGGTGAGTATTATCCGATTGGCGCAACGTATCAGCCAAATGAAACACAACTTGATTTAAGTGTGCAGAGCATGAATAACTTGAACCAGCAATTACAGATGTATAAAGAACCGACTAAGATCATATTCAACGACTTTATTGTTGAGCCTATGAGTGGTTTTCAAAAAACGATCAGTAATGCGGCGAGATGGATAACGCAATAGTGGGTGGTTATTTAAGTTACTGTTTTATCCATAGAGGTGTGAGAGGTGTTAAATATGAAGTATGTAGACGGTTTTGTTTTAGCGGTGCCAAGTGATAAAAAGCAAGATTATATAAAACATGTCAGTGACGCAGCGGATGTGTTTATGGAGTACGGTGCGCTTTCACTTGTTGAATGTTGGGGTGATGACGTGCCAGAAGGTCAGTTAACCTCGTTCCCGATGGCGGTAAAATGCCAACCAAATGAAACGGTATGTTTTTCTTGGGTTACTTGGCCCTCTAAATCATTTAGAGATGAGGCAATGGAAAAACTGATGGCAGATCCTAGATTGCAGCCTGATGTAAATCCAATGCCGTTCGATGGTAATCGCATGATTTTTGGCAGTTTTAATGTCGTGGTTGAACGCTAGACTCGCCGCTAGTATCAAAGCTATTGCGGACGTTTTATATTGGCGCCGCAATTGTTAATCTATAACAAAAATATCGCTTTTGTTTATTTTGTGATTTATATGACCTTGAATTCATACCCACCACACATTGATGTTCGTTTAGATGATTTACGTTCACAGGCTATTGCTGACTTTTTACAACAACATCTCGATGACATGCGCTCAGTATCACCGCCTGAAAGTAAGCATGCGTTAGACCTTGATGGTTTACGTCAACAAGGAGTTTATTTTTATACTATGTGGACTGATAAACAGTGTTCTGCAAAGCGGGGGGCTGGCAAACAGAGCGAGCAAGGTGAAAAACATCAGAGCGAGAATCGCTTGATTGGCTGTGGTGCCTTTAAACTATTATCAGCGACCGATGCTGAGATAAAATCGATGCGTATTGACAACCTTTATCGGGGACAAGGTTTAGCGGCCTTGATGTTAGAGCACATAGAAGCACAAGCGATGCAAAAGGGTATTAAACAGTTATGGCTTGAAACCGGTTCCATGGCGTTTTTTGCGCCTGCTAGACGCTTGTATTTAAACAAGGGCTTTAAAGAGTGTGATCCGTTTGCTGATTACACACTAGATGACAACAGCATCTTTATGACAAAGTCGCTATGACAAAGATTATTTGCCTTATCATGGTGGTAAGAAAATGTTTTGCCATCAAGTTAACGACGTTTGTTTAAACAAATTGAATAAAAAACATTCGAACAGTGCAATTAATTGTAAAAAATTCCATTTTTTTTCATTTAGCCCTTTACAACAAGGGCATCTGTATTTAATATTCGCACCACTTCAGGTGAGATGGCTGAGTGGTCGAAAGCACCGGTCTTGAAAACCGGCATGGGTTTGTAGCCCATCTAGGGTTCAAATCCCTATCTCACCGCCATATAAGATAAGCCCAGCATTATGCTGGGCTTTTTCTTTTTTGGGATTTGGTACACAAATTATTTGGAAGAATTTGAATCGCCTAGCGCCTGACATTAGGTGTCAGGTCGTTTACACGGACGTAAGCGAATTAAATCCTTAAAAAAGACATATAAGATAAGCCCAGCATTATGCTGGGCTTTTTCTTTTTTGGGATTTGGTACACAAATTGTTTGGAACAATTTGAATCGCCTAGCGCCTGACATTAAGTGTCAGGTCGTTTACACGGACGTAAGCGAATTAAATCCTTAAAAAAGACATATAAGATAAGCCCAGCATTACGCTGGGCTTTTTCTTGTCTGGAATTTGCTGCTTTGGCTCGCAAGCTTAAGCATGCCATTGGCTTACTTTACACTGAAGAGTTTAACGCCTTAAATCGCAGTAATTCTCAGTATCTTCTACCTATCGACGTAATGCACTTTTGTTAAACAAGCGAATACATCAGTAATTTGTAAAATTCTATGTCTATCAGACCGATATATGTGAAATATACGTGAATTCAGATTATGCTTAAATGAGGGAGCGTTTAAATATGGGGAAGCTATGTATACGAAAGTTATTATTGTTCTATCCACGATTTTATTAACGGCCTGTGCCTTTAACGATGACAAAGTTAACGACATCGAGGTAGCAAAGCTACTGAATGACCAACCCTTTGCGAATTACCAGACTTATCAAATTGAGTCAGAAAAAGATATCTATGCCTTAGATCAAGACATGATCAATTTTGTTCACGGCAGTTTAATGGCTGAACAAGATCCGTTTGCTCGTTCTAGAAAACTATTAAAAAAACTGTTTCACAGCTCTCCAACAGATTTACGCTACATGAATGGCGCCAATTTAACTGCCAGAGAAGCGTTTCATCAAAACACCGCTAATTGCTTATCATTAACTATTTTGGCCTATGCCTTGGCCAGAGAAGCGCATTTACAGATACAATTTCAAGAGATAGAGATACCCGAGTATTGGATCCGAGAAGGCGATTTCAACTTACTGACTGGGCACGTCAACCTTAAGGTCGTAGGAGATAGCCATAATGGCTACCGTGTGGTGTGGGGCGGTAAAACCACCACCATAGATTTTGACCCGTACGTTGTTAAAAAACATTTCCCTAAAGATGTCATCGGTCGCAAAAGAGTGACATCAATGTTCTACAACAACAAAGGCGCGCAAGCACTGGTTAGCGGTGACTATGACTTGTCTTATGCCTATTTTAAAAAATCCATTGAAGCAGATAAATCATTCGCGCCAGTGTGGGGCAACTTAGGCTTGTTATATAAGAAGGTTGGCTATGAGAGTCATGCAGAGCAAGCGTACTTGGCGTCCGTAACCTTAGATGGTAAAAATTACAATGCATGGAATAACCTAGCTATTTTGGTCGGTGAGCAAGGGCGTAGCGTTGAAGCCGCGAAAATTTATCGCTTTATTGAAAAGGAACGTCGCCAAAACCCATATTACTATGCACTGTTAGGTGATGAAGCCTATCATAATGGCAATTACGAAGAGTCTATTCGTTACTATAAACGCGCTAAATCGATGTTAGATGATCAGCATGAGTTTTATTTTGGCTTGTCTCGTTCGTTTTACATGATGGGTGATTATGAACTGGCTGAGTTTTATCTTTCAAAAGCTAAAAAACATGCGGCTTATAAAGACATCAAAGAGCAATATCAGAGCAAGTTAAAATTACTGAGTAAATTATAAACGTGACAATAACGCGTCTTATTTTATGGATAGTGGTCGCTTTATGGGTGGTGCTCGCATCATTCACAGTGGCTGAAGCCAAACAAGTCTCGAGTGTCGTTCAGCATTTAAATATTTTAGCCTCAAAAGAATTTGCAGGACGAAAAGCCGATAGTGACGGCTATCGTAAGGCGCAACAGTATATATTTGCCGCTTTGGAAAACGACCTACCGACATTTAACCACCACTTCAGCTTTGATTATGGCTTTTCAGAACATGTTGGCCAAAACATCTATGCCGTTAAAAAAGGCAATGTGTTTGCCGATAAATTTATTGTTATCACTGCCCATTATGATCATTTAGGCACTAAAGGTGGCAAAGTATATTATGGCGCTGATGATAACGCCTCCGGCGTATCGGTACTGTTAGAGTTAGCACATTACTTTGCGCATCAATACACACGTTACTCCATGGTGTTTTTGGCTACAGACGCTGAAGAAAAGGGCATGCATGGCGCTAAGGCATTTTTAAATGATGCGGTAATAGATCCTAATCAAATCGTATTAAACGTTAATTTAGATATGCTTGGTTATGGTAAGAAGCAACGTGAATTAATTATTGCCGGTACAAAGCCTTTTCCGTTTTTAAAACCCATCGTCAATAGCGCCAATAAATCCGTGCCGGTGCCTTTTCGATTTCAAGAAACCGTTCAAAGTAATGTGGTTTCTACCAAAAAACAGCGCATACAATTATTACGCTCGAGTGATCATTATCCATTCTATTTACAAGACATTCCTTTTTTAATGGTTACCGGTGAAAATCATCACCGTTATCATACTGACAAGGACAAAGCCGATAAAATTGACCCTATGTTTTTTGAGAAAGCAAACAATAGCGTAAACAGGCTTGTCGTTGCTCTGGATCAGTTTTTAATTACCATCTAGCGAGTAAAATTTAGTGGTAATGGGTTATAATCATCAAATTAACCGACTTTTTACTATTCAGGTCTGAAATAATGGAAAAACGATTTATCACGGCTCAGGAATTACTAGAAGATTCCTTTCGCGTAGCACACCAAGTTTATAAAGACGGATTTCGTCCTAATTTTATCGTAGGTATTTGGCGCGGTGGTGCACCTATCGGTATTGCCGTGCAAGAGTATTTTGACTTTAGAAAAGTTGATACCGACCATATCGCCGTTCGCACGTCGTCATATTACGGCATTAACCAACAAGCAAAAGAGATTCGCGTGCATGGTTTGCATTACTTGGTTGAAAACGCCAATGCTGACGATTCATTGTTGATTGTAGATGACGTTTTTGATTCTGGACGCAGCGTGGTTGCCTTGATTGAGCAAATTCAATCACTGATGCGACTTAATACGCCAACCGACATTCGCGTAGCGACGCCTTGGTACAAGCCACAAAATAGCAAAGTAGATTTGGTACCAGATTATCATGTGCATACGTCTGACGAGTGGTTAGTGTTTCCGCATGAGTTGTCTGGATTGACTCGTGAAGAAATTGAAGCGGGTAAGTCAGACGTGAGTAATATTCTCGATATTCTTTATGAAGATTGTTAATGATTGATTGAAAGGGGGCTTGGCTCCCTTTTTTATTGCTCTGTTAAATCGCTCTGCTATATTGCTCCGTTATATTGTTTTTCTAGTTTTGAAATGGTTGTTTTTTCAATTTATTCTCTAAGCTTAAAGACAGGTTATTCACCGCAGTAAAAGGTTAATGGATGAAAAACCGGCCAACATCTCAAAACATCAAAACGTTTTCCAAACAGCCTTGTAACATCAAATCCCTTAAGGCAACGGTCGTTAAAGGCCATCAAATTGCGTCAGGGCAAAACCCTAACACGCCCTATAAAGACGGCTCTATCGTCATACAAGCACCTTTGTTTAAGCAACACGGTGTCAATATAGACCACATGTATAAAGCCACGATTAATCTCGATATCGCGCCGTACCAATTAAGCATTGTGGAACCCGATCATCAAATTATTGATTTGCCATGGTGCGATGCTATTGCCCCAGAAACCTTTAGCTTTTGCCATTGCCAATTGAACGTTAACGAGCAGACTTATGCAGGCTTAATTTACTACCCGCACCCAGAAACAAAGCCAGATCACTTTCAAAGAGCTCATGTCGTTGAAGTAATCGCGCCATTTATCAAAGAGATTCAATACGGTAGCCAAGTCACATTAAACGTTGCTGCTAAGCATATATCGCCTTTAACAGACTAGATGCGATTGAGTCGTCGTAGGTAAGTTATCGACAGCAACGGTACAGCAACATTAGCAGCATCAAATCACCTGTTTGTCGTTTTTTGGATTAATGCTGTTCAGAGATCAAAAAAGGCTCCCGAAAGAGCCTTATTTAGTTAACGTGTTAACGTCAGAGTTGCATTTAGAAGTTGTACATCAAACCCAGTACGGCTTTGGTACTAGAGTCTTCCGTAACGCCTGGTGCATCTGAGATAGGATCATCTAACGATGTCACTTTAACACCACCGATCATTGTCCATTTTTTACTAAAGTTGTAGGTACCAATAACACCTAATGAAAGGTTTGTGGCACTGTCAGCACCCGCATCAGTCTCTGCGTAGTAGAAATAATCTACTGCATCTTCCGATAATGTTTCGGCTTGAACCATAGCTGATAAGGTACCTTTAGGTGAGGCAATGAAGGTGTAACTTGCGGTAATGTGCGCTTCGCCACCACTGTCACTTTCTGACGAGCCTAATACGGCACCGTGAATCGCAAAGCGTCCGTTAATCCATCGAGCACGAATACCAGCAAGTGCTGTATCGTCAACTTCAAAGTTTGGAATAGGGCCGTCACCTTTGTCGTAACCCTTACGAGACTGAGCAACTAAACCTAAACTGAAACCAGTATCATCTGGTTTCCATGCCCACCAACCAATTTTGTTAAATTCGATATAAAAACGATGATTGTAGTTAACTTTGATAAGTGGCACCGCATTAGTTTCTGTATCATCCACACCGTCAAATTCTGGTGCATTAACGGCACCCGCACCAAGTGATACTTGCCAACCTGAAGAATCGTCGGCATGGTGAGACGCAGGAATGTCAGCGGTGCTACCTACAACACCAGAACCAGCGGCAAGAGTAGGGCCTGAAACGAGCAATGACGCTAATAGAAGTTTTTTCATTTTTGTAGTCCTTAAAACAATTTAACCCAGGGACAGAGTTATACACGGCTCTTATTATTTAAACCATTAGCTTAAGTATTAGCACCTTTATTAGACTTATCAAGAATTTAAGTAAGATACTTAACAATTTTGATCCGATTCCATTGTCGATAATTACATACCTAGTCGAAAAATGAGCAATTCATTGCTTTATAAGTATTTTTTTCAATTTATTTAATAGCCGAAACTTGCTTATTTGGCACTTTTTTCTAACAATGAAATTATCAGTTTTTTAATGTTATTCAACTGAATGAGACAAACCCAATATGCATGCATAGAATGTGACGCGCTAATTCAGGTGACTGAATTGGAGGAGGGTCATGTTGCCAAATGCCCGCGGTGCAAGCATACCATTATCGAAAGAAAGCATAATCCAATAAACAGCACCTTAGCGATTTGCCTCGCTGGATTGATGCTTTTTATTCCCGCCACCGCCTACCCATTATTGTCGATGAAAGTGTTGTCTGTGGAAAGTTCTGCGAGCTTATTGAGCGGTATTCAAGCGCTATGGCAAAGTGAGCTGCATATCGTTGCAATATTTGTCTTTCTGTTTTGCATTTTAACGCCGTTGGTAAAATTAACGGCGGCTATGATCGTTACCCTAGGATTTAAGTTTAATCAGGCGCATCGAGAATGGTATCGGCATTTTTTAGTCTATTACAATCACGCTGACTCGTGGGAGATGCTCGAAGTTTTTCTGATTGGCATTTTGGTATCGATATTTAAGTTAAAAGATATGGCCGAATTAGAGTATGACTTAGGGCTGTTGTGTTATTGCTTACTGGTGCTGTGTGTTATTTCATTAAAAGTGACACTTGATAAACAACTTATTTGGGATCAAGTGCGATGAGTACGGAGATAGTTACCGCAAAAGAAAAAGGCATGGCGCAATGCAAAATGTGTCATTTGGTTTTTCAATACAAACCTGAGCACGCCAATTATTGTCCCCGTTGCGACAGCTTTGTCGAACAACGTATTAATGAGTCGATTCAAAAATGTTGGGCGTGGACCATTTGTTCAATGATAGCTGCGATACCAGCCAATACCTTTCCAATAATGACTGTACTGTATTTCGGTAAAGGCCAGCCAGATACAATTTTGTCCGGTATTATCTTACTGCTTAAATTTGGCATGTATCCTATTGCCGCGATCGTTTTTATTGCCAGTTTCATCGTGCCTTTAGCTAAAATTGGTGGGCTGTTTTATTTGTTGTATTCTCTTAAATATCGAACCAATTTAACCAAGCAACAACGTACTGATTTATATCGATATATCGAGTTATTGGGGAAGTGGTCTATGCTTGATGTATTCGTTGTGTCTTTAATGGTGACCTTAGTCGAAATAGGTAATGTAATAGAAATCAATGCTGGGGCCGGTGCAACAGCGTTTGGCATCATGGTTGTGTTGACCATGTTTGCTGCACACAGTTTTGATCCTAGGCTGTTATGGGATCAAGAAAAGCCGGAATCTCAGGCAACAAAAGAAGAAAAATCGATATGACCGAAGATAATGCCATAGTTTCAAATAAATCGCCCATATCCTCGATATGGTTGCTGCCGGTTATTGCTGCTTTGATCGGTATTTGGTTGTTGTTCAAATCTATTTCAGAAGGCGGTGTCGATATTACCGTCAAAGTCGACAGTGCCGAGGGCATCGTCGCCAATAAAACTGAAGTTCGATACAAAGGCTTTGTTGTCGGTTTAGTGAAAGAGCTGGACCTTGAAGACTTAAATACCGTGTTAGTGACTATTGAAATGAACAACACGGCAAAACGCTACCTGTCTGAAAATAGCATGTTTTGGTTGGTTAAGCCCGATATCAGTCTGTCTGGTGTTTCAGGTTTAGATACGGTTATTACCGGTAATTATTTTGAATTTTTGCCCGTTGAAGGCGAAAAACAACTCAGAGTATACGAAGCATTAAAAGAACCGCCACCAGAGTCTGAAGATGCCCCAGGCTTACATGTGGTATTGCATGCCAAAGAATTAGGCTCTATTGGTCACGGCAGCGCTGTATTTTATAAACAGATCCAAGTTGGTGAGGTGTATGGCTTTGAACTGGCTGACGATGCAGAGTATTTGAAGATAAATGTATTGATTGATGAAGACTATGAGCACCTTGTTAAATTAAATACTCGATTTTGGAACGCCAGTGGTATTGAGATGACCGGTGATTTATCAGGCTTTAAAATTCGAACCCAATCATTAGCATCAATTGTTGGCGGCGGTATCGCATTTTACACGCCAGAAACAGGCGATAGAGAAACTACCGCTACCGATTTTACGGAATATCCTTTGTTTGAAGATTTTGACGCAGCCCGTGCTGGCGTCAAAGTTGTTATGAACTTTCCACGGGAAAGCGGCATTAAAGCCGGTATTACTAAAGTCATTTTCGAAGGTGTTGAAGTTGGTCTGGTCGAAGACTTTGTTCACAATTCTGAGCAAGGCGGCGTTACCGCATCAGTCATTATGGATCCACGATTAGAGCCGTATTTATTGTCTGAAATGCAGTTTTGGCTGGTTAAGCCCAATATTAGTTTAAGTGGCGTGACCAATGTCGATAGGTTACTTAGCGGCTCATTTGTCGCCTTTAGATTAGGCGGTGGTCACCCAACAAGAGAATTTGACGTGCTACCGACTGAACCTCCGCTCAGTTTTGATGAAGAAGGCTTGCACCTTAACATCAAAGCAGAGAAAGTCGATTCAATGTCATTTGGCTCGCCGGTGTTTTATAAAAACCTTAAAGTCGGTACCGTCCAAAATCACTATCTAAACGATGACCAACGTACCTTTAATGTGCATTTGCATATAGAACCAGAATACGAGCACTTAGTTAATTCGACATCCGTTTTTTACGAACAAGGTGGTTTTGAAGTAAACGGATCTTTGCGCTCATTTACCATACGTTCGGCGCCATTACAGGCCATTTTAGCTGGTGGTGTAGCCTTTCATACCGTTAACTTTGAAAATGGTACAAGTGTTGAAGACGGCCACCATTTTAATCTAAATCGCAACTTAACCGAGGCGTTAAACATTGAGAGCATCACAATTGATGCGTCAAATCAGTACGAGTTTGTCGAAGGCATTACCAAGATTAAGTATGGTGATAAGGAAATTGGTCAGGTCAGAACAATTCAGCCGGGCAAAGATTTATATTCAAGCGTTCTTACCATAGGTTATCAAAGTGACTATAAAGAGTTATTTAAAGAGTCGACAAAAATCTGGATTGTTGAACCTAAGTTATCGAGTGGTAATTTAGCGGGCGTTTCTGCGTTGCTACAAGGTAGTTTTTTACAAGTAAAACCCGGGCACGGCGAAGCAAAAACCCACTATAACTTGTTGCACGAAGCCCCTGCAAACGATCCGTCAGATCCGGGTCTGCAACTGGAGTTATACGCCAGTAAGTCCTTTGGTATAGAGCGAGGCACATCGATTTTCTATAAAGCCATGCCTGTTGGGCAGGTCGACGTGGTTGAATACAGTGACGATGGATTGGGCGTTAAAGTGTCAATTACCATTGAAGAAAAGTATCGTAAATTTATTGGTAAGAAAACGCGCTTTTTCAATGCCAGTGGCATAAATGCTACGGCTAATCTGCGTGGCCTTAAAATGAAAACTGAAAGTCTGGATGCCATATTAAGAGGCGGTTTAGCCTTTTCAAATGATTATGCCGACTTAACCGATAAAGCCGAGGAGTTAGATCAGTTTCCGCTTTATGCAACACGCGATGAAATGACAATCGCGGGCAATGAAGTTGAAATTGAATTCGACCAAGCCATTGATTTACTGCCCGACGCCCATGTTAAGTTTAACGGCTATGTCGTTGGTCGAGTTACCGATGTTGAACTCAATGAGGATTTAAGCAAGACAATAGTCACTGCCATGATCAAAAGTGAATACCCAAGCTTAACTCAATCGGGTGCCAAATTTTGGTTTGCGGAACCGTCTGTCAGTGTCGCTAATGTTAAAGATCCAATCGCTTATTTCATTGGTAACTTCATTAAAGTCATACCGGGCTCAGGTGACAAGCAAACTAACTTTGCCGGCCTGACCTATGAACCTGCGATAACAAACTTGCCGTCAGGATTAAACCTAACCTTAACGGCAAGTAGACGCGGTTCGTTAAACCCAGGTAACCCCGTTTATTATCGACAAATGCAAGTTGGTAAAGTATTGGGTATCGAGCTTAATCAAGACGCTACAGGGGTGGTGATCTATGCTAATATTGCCGATGATTTTTCCCACTTAGTACGCCGCGGTTCTAAGTTTTACAATGCCAGTGGTATTGATATTGATGCTGGTGTTTTTTCTGGGGTAAAAGTTACCACAGAGAGCGTAGATACGATACTATCAGGTGGTATAGGTTTTGCGACACCAGAGTCAGACGACAATGGTAATGGCACAGTGGAGTCTGGGCAGGCGTTTAAGCTTAATGAAACGGTAGATCCAGACTGGTTACAGTGGCGACCAGCCCTGACTAAACCTTAAATACTAAGCCATAAGCACTAAACCGTAGACACTAAATACTAGATATAGCGGCAACAATTGACGCCAGTAGAACAGCCAAAAAACGTCATTATTTTACTAGCAGTATAGCGCTCGGGTAACCGAGCGTTAATTTAAAATGAATAATAATATCAAAAACATAGCTAACCAAGCCATCCAAGCAATGCGTCAGGGACAGATTCCTCAGGCACTGCAACTTTTCTCACAACTGCAAACACTTAATGTTCAACACTTTGAATTGATAAAAGCGCATGGCATTGCGTTGTTGCAACATGGTGATGAAACAGCTGCGAAATCTCGACTACTCGACGCCCTAGCATTAAATGATAATGCTGATGCAGTTCACAATATCGTCGGCGATTTGTATAAGAAAGAAGGGCAGTTGCAACTTGCTAAGCAGCATTTTGAAAAAGCCATTGCCCTTAACGATAAGGTATTTCAATACCACTTCAATATGGGCTTATGTCTTAAACAAGATACTAATTGGCGTGCTGCTATTGATGCTTTGCAACGGGTTTTAGCGTTAAAATCGGATTTTGATAAAGCCAGGATGGCACTCGCAGATTGCTATTTACAGCTAAATGACGTTCAACAATCGTTATCTATTTTATCCAAAGTGCTCAATAAAAACGACATTTACTATCTAAATAGATATTGTGACGTATTGCTACGAAATAGCCAGTTGGACAGCGCATTAGACACCTTTAACCAAGCGGTAAAACTGCAACCGAATGCTGAGTTTATCTACGAAACCTATGCATTGGGGCTTTTACACCACGGCCTAAATCAGCAAGCATTAGCGGTATTCAAACAAGGCTTGTCTGTAATACCGAATAGCGCAAAATTGTTAGGTTTATATGCGTCATTAGCGTTTGAAAGTGGCGCTGAGCAACCATTTTTGCCGTACGTCAATATACCGAAAAGCCAACTTACCGCCAGTCTGGCAGCTGAGCATTTAAATAAACTCGTTAATAGCGGTCATTTAAACGCAGCAGAACAACAATTACAGCACTATAAAAAGACCACGTCATTTGCCTCGCAGTTATTGTACAGTGAGTGCCAGATACATAAGAACCAAGGCAGATTTGCTGACGTTTTAAAATGCGTAAACGATGCTAGAGTTGATCTAAATAATCCGCAATCCCTTGCAATTAAAGAGCTGTACAGTGACAGTTTGCTAGCAACAGATAAGCCAGCGGATGCACTGAAACATATTGAACAGCTATTAAGCTGGCAACCGAATAACCAATATTACTGGGCATTGAAATCCAGTTGTTTACGATTGACAGATTCATCAGCGTATCAGCAATTATGTGATTACGATAAATTGGTGTTTCGACGTGAACTTGAAATAGACAAAACAAAGTATGCCAACCTAGACAGCTTTAACCAAGAGTTAATGGCGGTGTTAGAAGACATCCATCAAATGAAACACCAGCCGTTGGCGCAGTCTGTTTATCAAGGCATACAAACGCCAGGTTTTTTGTTTCAACATGATCAGCCAATCATAGCCGATTTACGTCGTTATTTAAAAAACACCGCAAAATCCGTATTAAATACAACGCTCATTGACTCGTTAGCGGCATCACATCCGGTTAGACAATTTTATCGTCAAGATTTTGATTTTGCCACGGCGTGGTCAATTTGGATTGAACAAGGTGGATTTCACCGTAGTCATGTTCATCCTAAAGGATGGTACTCAAGTGCTTATTATGTGGCGGTACCTGAATCGGTGAACGACGCAAATGATCATCAAGGTTGTTTCGCGGTTGGTAAGCCTGGATTGCAATTAAACAGCGATATGCAACAAAAACTCGATTTTGAACGCTATTTGCAGCCAGAAGTAGGGATTTTGACGTTATTTCCATCTTATGTGTGGCATTCAACCATACCATTTACCGGCTCAGAGCCCAGAGTTTCCGTGGCTTTCGACTTAAAATAACGCGTTTTTTTGTATGCGCTACGTAAAAAATAGAGCGGTTTTGCTTGTCATTACCCGAGAAATTAACGTAGCGAACACACAGATAGAGTTAGAGATATAGATATAATTAGGCCAAACGACTAAGTTAATAGCAAATCACAATGTCAGTTAGTGTTAAGTCATTTTCTAAGAATAGCGTACTCGTTATATACACAAATAGGCTATGGCTAAGATAAAGTCTTGTTCAAGAACTTATATAAGGACATAAACAGGGGCAACGCTTACCTTATCAAATGTCCGTTAATGTTAATTAGTGGACATATAAGGTAAAGCCTTATATCATGGCGTATAACCAGTTTGTTATTGGTTGATGCTATTTAGACCTTGTTTCCTTATGCACGTTATCATGCCAGTGACTAAGTTAGTGACTGTATTCATTTAGTGTTTATCTTAACGCTGTAATGAAATGCACTTTGATAAATTGCGATAGATAATACTATGCGTGAGATTTAGTTTTCGCTTACTCAGTTACTCATTGGCGAATACTTTTCACGTAGCGCACCGCTTGGTCATAAAATGCTATTAGCTAAGTTACTCATAAGAATAAGTTAAACGCAAAAGTTAAATACTATGGCAAATACAAAAACAACGCCTGCCAAAACCAGCGCGAATAAGCCCTCAACTAACTTCGTTGCCGAACCTTTGTTTGATTCGCATCGTTATTTTCAGCAGCTTCATAAAAATCAATTGTTCAGTGATGACAACCCAAGTGTTGAATTGTTCGTTCGCTCTGTACCTGTTGATGATGCCATTGACGATTACAAGTACACAAAAGAATTTTTGCAATCTAAAGGACGTCGTAATGAAGCAACCTATAACTTGTTTCGCGGAGAGACTGAAAAATTTCTCTTGTGGTCCTGGTTGATTGCGAAAAAATCTGTGGTGCAACTTAAGCGTCGCGACTTAGAGTCTTACATTGATTTTATTCACAAGCCACCTGTTGATTGGATTTCAGATAACGTTTATCGCCGTTTTGATAATCGTAACGGTGTTCGTTCGACAAATGACAGCTGGCGCCCATTTACCATTAAAATCCCTAAGTCACAGCGCAATGATGACATTGATTTCAAAAAGAAAAAGCAGAATTATCAGTGTTCACAGGACGCTCTTAAAGCAACCTTTTCAACGTTAAACGTTTATTATGACTACCTGGTTACCGAAGATTACGCCTTTGGCAATGCCATCGCCTCGGTAAAAAAAGACTGTCCCTATGTGATCAAAAACAGCTCATTTACCGAAGTAAAACGATTGTCTTCATTGCAATGGGATTTTATCCTCGAAAGCACCATTAAAATGGCCAGTGAAAACGTTGATCACGAACGCACCCTATTTATTATTGCCTGTTTAAAGACCCTGTATTTACGGGTTTCCGAGTTATCAGAACGCAATAATTGGGTACCTGTTATGGGCCATTTTTGGCAAGATAGTGATAAAAACCATTGGTTCAAGGTGTTTGGTAAAGGTGCTAAACAACGCGATGTGACCGTTCCAGATTCATTTTTGCCTTATCTCGAGCGTTATCGTGCAACCCGTGGACTGAGCGGTTATCCGTTATCAAGTGAAACAGATCCCCTCGTTCATAAACTTAAAGGCTCTGGTGGCATGACCTCACGGCAGTTACGCCGTATTGTTCAACAAGCCTTTGATAATGCTTATAACGATATGATTCGTAATGGTTTTAAAGAGGAAGCACAAACACTCAAAGAAGCCACTACTCACTGGCTGCGTCACACTGGTGCGTCGATGGACATCGATTCGAGACCGTTAAAACATATGGCTGATGAGCTTGGCCATGCCAGCATGGGCACCACGGATAGAGTCTATGTTCAATCGGATCATCAAGAACGTGCTAAATCTGGTAAGAAGCGGGTTATCGAGAGTAAATAAAGCAAATACGCGATGTATAAAATATAAAAAGCCGGCATAAACCGGCTTTTTTACATTCAACTTGCGATGAATAAACCTTATTCAGTGGTTTCTTCGCTTTTCGCTTTAAACGTCTCAAAGTTTGGTATTTTTAACGCTAATGCAGGATCGAGTCTGACATTATGCCAGTTTACACGCCAATCTAGGTGCGGCCCAGTTGAGCGCCCTGTTGAACCAATCTCTGCAACATCCTGACCTTGTTTCACCCTATCACCAATATCGACTTTACTGGCACTTAAATGCAAGAATGTTGAGGTAATGCCGTGACCATGATCGATAACTAAAGTGCCACCAGAGTAAAACATATCCGGCACCCATAAGGTGACGATACCTGCCGCGGGTGCTTGTACTGCCGTACCTTTAGGGCCCGCATAATCTAAACCATAGTGTGGGTTTTTAGGGACGCCATTGTAGATACGTTGGCTACCATATACACCGGTAATTTGACCTGTCGCTGGCGCTTTAAAACCGTGGGCAAAATCAATATTATCTGAGGCTATCGCACGAGCGGCGCGAATCTTAATGCCGTCTTGTTTAATACGCTTTAACGCATCCGCACTAGGCTCCATGATTTTCTTATCGATGCCTTCGATTTTTTGAATATTATATTCGCGCTTTTTCGGCGTAAGGTACTGTTTATACTCTTCACCATCTGCAGCAACAACCTTTAACTCATGGGTTTTGCTATCGTCACGTGAAAAGCCAAAGGCAAACAAGCCATGACGAGACACCTTCAATGGGTCATTATCAATAAAAACTTGATTACCTTCACTGGTTTGACCGACGATCAGACCACCTTGAATAATGTCGCCTTCCAATCGTAAATCTACTTTGGCTGCGACACTGCCTGCAAACGCTAATGACAGGACACTGGCTACAATGGTTTTACCAAGTAACTTGTTAAATGTTGTTTTACGCACTTGCTATTGCTCCTTTTCCGACACCTTCGTACGCGACTACTTTAAATGAATGCTCTGGTGCTTGCTGTTTTAACTGTCTGGCGATGTAATCTGCTAGTAACTCAACCGTTGAATCACAATCTACTATTTCCAGTGTGCCTTTTCTGACAGCAATGTCAAATCTTCCTTGCGGCGCGTAGTAACAAAAATATTGATGATCGGGTCTTAAATTTTGTTTAGCAAAATCAGATAGTTCGATTTGCTCAACAGCAACCTGATCGGAGTCACTCGCCAAATAAATATCATGCCATCGCTGACTCCAATATTGCTCAAGATCTTTACTGTGTTGACCGTCCTGAAAAATGGTTATTTTTGAACGATGACCATGGGCAATTCGTTGACAATTACCGTCATGTTTCTTCAAACCATGGGTGTAATGATAGTAATCACCATCAATATGCTCTGCTCGCAAGGTTAATTGAATACCCTGAACGTTCTCTGGAAGCTGTTGTTTTATAACTCCTTCTAGGTAACGCGTAACTGACTCCTCATCAATTTTAGGGGTATCTATTACCGCAAAAGCCTGTGCCGGTGATTGTAAGAACATGGCATTGTCAGTGAGATTGAAATCCACATACAAGTGGCCGCTCCGTGGCGATTTGCTAATGCTTAATTGCTTACTCTCGCCAGGTAGCACCAATTTGTGGTCAACACTCTCGTCAATAATCGCTTTAATTTGCTTTTTGACGATGCCAAAGTCTAACACCATGCTTTCGGCATTAAGATCACCGGACAACAATACGTCAACAATCCAGCTTTCGCCGACAACACCGCGTGATTCACACAGATAAGAAAAGTCGATTACCGTAAGATCATTGACGAACAGTTGCATATTTTTCATCTAGGTGCCCTATTTCACTTGCCACTGAATGGTTTCACCACCGCGAATAGGTACAACCTTATCGCCGCCAAATGGCATCGTTTCTGGAACGGACCAATCTTCTTTAACTAAGGTGATGGTATCGCTATGGCGTGGCATTTTATAAAAGTCTGGGCCGTTGAAGCTGGCAAACGCTTCAAGCTTATCTAACGCCCCTTCGGCGTCAAATACTTCTGCGTAAAGTTCGACAGCGGCGTGTGCGGTATACGCACCGGCACAACCACAGGCGGCTTCTTTTTTATCTTTAGTGTGTGGCGCAGAATCCGTACCTAAAAAGAACTTAGCACTACCACTGGTTGCCGCGCGAACTAATGCATCCTGGTGAATGTTTCTTTTTAAAATAGGTAAGCAGTAAAAGTGTGGGCGAATGCCACCAGCCAACATGTGATTGCGATTATACAATAAATGGTGCGCGGTGATGGTCGCAGCAATGTTAGTACCAGCAGCTTGTACAAACTCGACTGCATCTTTGGTGGTAATGTGCTCTAACACGACTCTCAAATTAGGGAAGTCGCTTACCAACGGCGTTAAAATGGTATCAATATACTCTTTCTCACGGTCAAAGATATCGATGTGGTTATCGGTCACTTCACCATGAATCAACAACGGCATGTCGACTTCTTGCATGGCTTCGATGACAGAGTAAATGTTTTTCACATCGGTTACACCGGATGATGAATTCGTTGTAGCCCCGGCTGGGTATAGCTTAGCAGCATGTACAATACCACTTGCTTTGGCTTGTTTAATGTCATCAGCTGTGGTGTTGTCTGTTAGATACAGAACCATTAGTGGTTCGAACTGAGCCGAGTGATTTTGCGCTTGGATTCTATCGTAGTACGCTTGCGCTTGTTCAGCATTCATTACTGGAGGTACCAAGTTTGGCATGATGATAGCACGGCCAAAATAGCGACTAATATCGCGTACGGTATCTTTTAACGCTTCACCATCTCTTAGGTGAACGTGCCAATCGTCTGGGCGAGTAATGGTTAATGTCTGGGTCATAAAGGTCTCATTAGTTGACAAAATAATTTACGATGTTCGAGTTGTTACCACTAAAATGGAGCACTATCAGATGGCGCAGTAGCGGCTGTATTACTGTCATCTGAGACAGCATCTTGTGCTTTATTGTGATCTTCGATTAATTTTAGCAGTTGTTCTTTGAGATTTGGTGGTACTTTATAAATTGTAAGTGTACCTTTTTCGGGATTATAACGAACGTCGCTACCAAAGTGAGAACGTTCAAAGCTGACACTGATACCAGCGCCATAGCCTGAGTATTTTGTGACTTTATTAATCACGGCTTGTTCGTGCGGAAAGCTTTCTTCAAGTTCATAATCATTTTGCTGGCAAAATTCGAAGAACTTTTCACCGTTATCCTCTACAGGGATAACCTCTGATAGCTCTTTAAGTTTTACTTCCTGGCCTAATTGATTCTGTTCTTTACAATAAGACAGCAATTCTTTACGGGTATTTTGCTTCTCTTCAGGGTTTAATTGATTGACGTTAACAAAATCTTCAACCGCTTGGACCAAGTTATGAGATTGCTGTTTAGCATCAATGCCTTCTTCACAGCCTAAAAAGTCTAAAAAGAAATCCGCCACTTTACGGCCTGCACGTCCCTTAATAAAGGATATATAGCGATTACCTTGTGGGTTCTGCTCATATTCAAATAAGTCGATACGAGCGGCTAAGGTCATCTTTGAGGTGTCTACGTGGGTATCGGCTGAGATATTCAATTCACCGTCAACGTAATAGTGCTCTGACACAGGCAATAGACAGACAAACAAATAACGTCCACCGAGCATTTCATAATGACATGTCACTAAATAGCCAGTTTCAGCAAGTTCATACTTCTCTAATTCTAACTTTAAACGCATTACCGCTTGGTTAGAAAACGGCACAAACTGTTCCTGGTCATCGAGATAATCTTGCAGCAATTTCATAAATGATTGCGCATTATCAACCTCTGGCCCTTGTTTGAAACCACCAAAGGATTTACTGCCTTTGCTGTTGTAGGTCGAATGCAGATTTTCCATAAAGGCGTTAATCTTCTCATTAACTTCAATGAGGCCTTTATTGGAAGTAATTTTTACTTCTGCTGAGTTTTCTGCTTTAGTCAGGTAATGCAGATCAATATTGGTTATAATTAAACTCATAATGTTTGGTTTGTTTTATCTTCCGTAAGCTTTTGATAAACTAAAAACTAATTCATTTTTAGCTAATTTGGCCAAAGTGAAGTATTGGCAATTTACGCTGCTAAACTTTGCCTTAACGCCAAATAACAGGATTCTTTTAAAATAATGCCTATTGTATCGAAATATTCTAATGAACGTGTAGAAAAAATTGTTCAAAATCTCATTGATGTTCTTGTTAAAGAAGAAGCGTCTACCGATTTAGCACTTATGTGCTTAGGCAATGCGCTATCAACTATTATCAACAATCAAATTCCTGAACAGCAACGCCTCGCTATCGCGAAAAACTTCAGCAAAGCGCTAGAACAATCGACCAAGCAGTAAAATAACAAAAATCGGCAATCAATTATATGGTTAACAAACAAAAATCCCCATACAGTAAGCGATTATTGCACCTAATTAGCTGGGCGCATTGGTTTACGTTTTTTAATATTGCTGCAGCCATCTTGATTGCCTTTATTTTTCTTGATGCCGAAGGAGTTCCTGAAACCGGTATAAGCAAGCTTTATATGATCACCACTTGGGTGAGTCATATGGCGTTCTTAACCTTTATCACCTTTGTACTTACGGTTTTTCCGCTGACCTTGTTATATCCGGTCACGCGATTTATTCGCGGCGCAGCCTCGGTTATTTTTACCATTGTATTAACCTTGTTATTACTCGATGGTTTTACCTATCAACAGTTAGGCTATCACCTTAACTTTTCATCGAGTTCGCAGATCATTGAATTGGTGAAAGACCGATTTACTGAAAAGACCTTATCGTTTAGTGGTATCGCCATCTCAGCGTTTGTGGCGATATTAGCGTTTGAATTGATTATGAGTAACTATGCATGGAAGCATTTACGTGAACTGCAGCAACGACGTTACCCGAAGGTGATTATCAGCGTCTTATTAGCATGTTTTGTCACCAGCCATGTTATCCATATTTATGCGGATGCCAAACTCGATTATAACGTGTTGCGCCAAGATAATATGCTGCCATTGTCGTATCCGTCGACAGCGAAAACGTTATTAACCAAATATGGACTGTTTAATCGCGGTGATTACGTGCAACGCAAAAATAGCCCATTTAAGTTGGCTAATGGTGCACCTAGCTACCCAATGCTTGAGCAACAATGTAAGGCGCTGCAACCGCGGGATTATTCGGTATTTCTGATACTAAACGACTCAAATTTATCGAGTAGACAAATCAATCAGTTCGATGAACTGTCTTCAATGCGCGGTGCGCGTCTGCTAAATCATGTCGATAACGCCAACCAACATGACGCTTGGTTTAATATGTTATTTAGCTTACCAACCTTATATTTAAATGACATGCAAGAACAAGATGCGACGCCAATGCTGATGCAACAATTGCAGGCTAGTGAGATTTTGTCGTCATTAACGTTAATAAATGACTCAAGTGAACCCAACACCATACCGCAATGGTTGCGCGACAAGTTTGATAACACCGAAGAGCACAGCGATATATCCCCGTTTGTGTTTGCTGAAAGATTAAATGGCCTCGATAAAGGCCTGCATGTGTTTTACTTTCAAGAAACCAGTGACTATCAATATGAGTTGTTTGTGAATGCCCTATTGTTAGCGCAAAAACAAAAACAGCAAAAAGACGTTATTTGGATCACATCATTGGGTAATCAAAAAGAAACGCAAGTGGTCTCTGCCAAGCCGTCTTTGCTAATTTGGCCAAGAATGTCCGCTGACACGATCACTGGTTTAACCGCCAATATGGATATACCAACAACGTTACTGCGCTACTGGTTCCAGTGTCGCACACCGTATAAGCAATACGGCAACGGCACCAACGTCTTTCGTGTTCGAGATGATCGGGTGTTTGCTAATACCGTCGATGACGGCTTATTGGTCGTTAAGAAAGACAAAAACATCATTGTCGATCAACAAGGAAACTTTGAAAGTTATTCGACAACCCTAGATACCATCATCAGTGAAGACAGTGATTTTCCGATGTTGATCGATGGCGTAAACCAATTAAACCTGTTTAGTGAAATGAACAAGGTCGAACCGCAGCAGCAAGGCAATTAGTATAATTATTAGCCGGTTAAGCCGTGGCTCATTAAAAAGCGGTTGCAAAACCGTTTGGTTTGATTAACATTGAATTGGTTAGTTCGCTAACGATGCAGTTCGGGGTATAGCGCAGTCTGGTAGCGCGTGCGTCTGGGGGACGTGAGGTCACAAGTTCGAATCTTGTTATCCCGACCAAATTATTAAAGCCTGGTGAATACACCGGGCTTTTTTATGTTTAGTTTTTACCTTGAACGCTAAGCCCTGAATAGTAAGCCTTGAGCCTTAAACTCCAAAACCAAACCCAAACCCAAACCTAAGCCCAAAACCAAACCTAAGCCTACCCCTAATGAATACACCGCGAATGGACTGCTGATAAGCTACTTATTTTAGAGACATTGTTTTAGCGCTCGCTAACAAAGCGCTGTTGATATTGTTTTGGCGTCATGCCCTTCATGCTTTTAAACATATTGGTAAAACTGACTTGATTTTCATAGCCTAAACGATGACGAACTTGCTCGATGTCTATGCCTTTTTGCAGCATGGTAATAGCCTCATTAGCTAAAACAAGCGAACGTAATTGGGTAAAAGAAACTTGTTTATCACGTAAAAATCGGCTTAGTTGTTGATCTGACCATCCCCATTTTTGCGCGACATCGACCAATCGAGGCAAGCGATAGTGACGTTGGTAAGCTATGGTTGAGATGATCCCCTGCACCTTGTTGAGTGGGTCTGGCATATTAAAATACCTATCTAAGTCGTCAACTCCCATCTGGTAATTTCTATAGCTGTCCTCGAAAACAACCGATGACTTTGAAAATGCCATTGCTCGGTTAAACCATATTTCGGTTCTGGGTTGATGCCATTGAATATCACACTGAAATAAATCTCTGTATTGCTTCTCGTCTCGTTCATGACAATAACCGGATAAACAGAGTTTGTTTGGGGTAAAACTTTCGCCGAAAAAATACCTAAGTATATTAAGCATGCCAATGGCAGCACGCACCGATTCATATTGAATAACGTCAATGGCGACGCCTTTGATGTGAATACGCCAACCGATTTGGTCTTTAACAATCACTACTTGCGATTGTGCATTGGATTGAATAAGTTTGAGCATATTGGCCAGGCGCATAATGCTCATTGACACGTCTTGACCACTGAGTAACCAATTTTTTAAATGCCCAAGTGGAATGACGTTATATTTTTGTGCCAACATCAGCATGGGATCTTGTTTGTCGGCTTTTTTACAGTCAGCAAGTTGACGATAGAAATGTTCAATGTCGGGCAAAGGCACCAACTTATGTGGTTTGCTTATCACATCGTAAGGTATATCAAAGTATGACTTTTTAAGGTCAAACTCTAAAATAGCCATTTCATAGAGGTTTTTAATTAAGACACTTCGATAAAAGTAACATGGAGTCTTCATCGTTATAAGCCGCGTCAACGTCCTAAGCCCTAACAATAATGTTAGTTAATCGGTCATTATTTGCTACAAAATGACGAATTAAATACCAATTACTCGAGAACACTCTCGGTTTTTTTACACTAGCGGCGAAAACTAAAATATAAACGCATCATTTCAGACAGTGAAAAACCTAGAGTTAAAACAGTTTTGTTTTTAATGAGAGAGTAAGTAAATGAAACTACTGAAAAAAATAGCATCTGTTATTTTTATTATCGGTAAGGTATTAATTAAATTTCTGATGTTTATCGCCATTATGCTCGTTGGAGCCTATTTTCTTGCGCCTTTAGGCAAGATTAACTCCAAAGACATCGATATGTCGTTGTTTAGCAGTACGCCGAATGATGCAATGATGATGTTTTTCCAACATGAAATGTTTAGCGGTTATTTATTTGCCGTTACCATTGCCTTTATATTGTTTGTTGCCTACCTGTTCTGGCAGATTCATGAAGTCGCTGTTCATAAAGCACAGGAGCAAAAAAGCACGCAAATTCAATTGGTATTTGCGTTGTCGCTGTGTGGCTTGTTCTTACATAAAGCCTGGTGGGTAGTGGCGATTATTATTGCCTTTGCAAATTGGAGTCACATTACTGATTCAATCGCTCGCATTATCCGTAATGGTCTTTCCGATTTCAGCGCTGCTCGTCGCAGTGACGACGCTAAAGCAACGGCAAATAATTAAGGAGCACGGCAATGAAAGAAATAATGATCCCTTATGTTTTATTGATGTGGATATTGATATCGACAGGTGCCATTAAATGGACCATGCGCAACGCCTTTTGGATAGTCTCCGTTGGTGCATTTATATTAGCGCTTTTGTTTTATATGTCGCGCTTATGGGCGCCGGTTGATATGACCAACTCAAGTACCATTAAAGCGCCCCACTCTGTGGTATCACCGTTAATTGGTGAACAGATTAACGAAATTCACGTTGACCATAACCAGTTAGTTAAAAAAGGTGATGTCATTTACACCTTAGTTGATACTGAAAGTGAGTCTGAAGTTGCCGCAATTGAAGCGGAGATTATTAAGCAGCAAGAATCTGTTAAACAAATGACTCGGGATATACAACGTTCAGAAGAACAACCAGAAATCTTTAATCAGCGAGCTATTGAAAAAGCCAAGTCGGACAAACGTATCGCACTGGCACAATTAGAATCATTGCAAGCCGATCTTGATAAAGCGTCATTTGAACAGGAGCTAAAAACGGTCAAAGCACCGTTTGATGGACAAGTCGCCATCGTCAATATTGCCAATGGTTCACGTGTCGGTAATATGAAGCTGTATGATATTTCTCGCAAATTCATGGAAATCCGTGTCCCTGACCAAACATTTCGCTATGTTAAAAAAGGTCAATTTGCTGAGTTTTATGTTGATGCTTACCCTGGTGAAGTATTTAGAGCCCGCGTGCATAGCTTTAATGCTGGTACTGGTGAAGCAGCAGTTTCACCAATTAATCAACAGCAAAGTGTAAAACAGCATGTTGGTAAAAATACCACCGCCCATGGTCGTACTGTGGTTCTTGAGATTTTCGAGCCTGAAGGAAAAACAATCCCTATTGGTGCTACCGGTAGTGCTTGGATTTGTGCGACAAAGCCGCACCCATTTTTGGGTTTTATCGATGTGATTGGCGCCGCTACGGTACGACTGCATTCGTATAAGTCGTATTTAAACACCCTGTAGTGGTTATCTATACCGAGTAATACCGGTTTAGGTCGCTAAAAATTAATACGCTAAGATCCGCTTAATATTAGGTTAAGCGGATTTTGTTTTTTCTCTGCCCTTTATTGTTTTGTATTGTTTGTTGTATCGTTTGGTTCTCTGCATCGTCCCCTTCTGTTGCCTCATGTTATTGCTATGCTAGCTCATGTTAGCAAGTTAACCGTCTAAGGCACGTTGTTATAAGTCCTAGCAAACAACAAAGTGCTATAATTGAACTATTGTAATCGCAGCTTCGTATAGATACCCATATTCAAGGCAGTAACCATACTACGAATACGGAATAAGTGTTTCACGGGAGGCTTTATGATCCGCCATTACTTTTCAACCACAAACCTTAAAAGTCTCAAAGACGTCGAAAGTGACCTCATTGAGCACGGCTTTAGTTTGCCACAAGTGCATGTATTAACAGAAGACGATGCCGCAGTGCAACGTTATCAACTAAACGAAGTCGAGTCGGTATTAAAGAAAGATGTTGTTCACTCTACCGAGATTGGCGCATTAGTTGGGGCGATAGGTGCAATATTAGTGCTAACAGCGGCTTATCTAATGGGCTGGACTGAATCAGCAGCTGGCTGGTTACCGTTTGTCTTTCTTGCCATCGTAGTGCTTGGCTTTTGTACTTGGGAAGGTGGATTTATTGGTATCCAAATGCCTAATAAACGATTTGAGCGTTTCAAAGGCTTATTGCGTCAGGGTAAACACATCTTGATGATTGACGCGAATGAGCAACAACAATCAGCTCTGCAAGACGTTGTAACCATGCACCCGGCGTTAGTGACTGAAGGTGTTGGTGACGGCAGCTCAAAATGGTTTATTAAAAGTCAGAAAGGCTATCAAGACTTTATGAAAATGATGCCGTAATAGGCATCATTTTTCACCTACTATCTGGGAGTTATGTATGGCCATTGCGGTTAAAGGCCCGTCGTTAAGGCCTTAGAAGTTAGGTGCTAGCTCATAGCTCTTACGTATTAGCTCTTACCTCTTAACTGCAGACAATAGCGCGCTCGCCAATATGGATAACGTTATTTATTGCCACATACGATGCCGAAATGATGGCGCTCGCTGGCATAGTGATAACCGATATCATCTCATCTTGCCACTCATAAAAACTTGTATCGCCTTCGGTGATATTAACCACTTTTAATACTTTTAACTCCGTCGACACAGCACAATGGTATACCGCGGATTTATCTGTTTCTGGCAAGACCATGCACGCCGAGGTGATAGATGTCATCAAAGCGACGATCAGACTTTTCATCATTCTGTTTACCTTCTTTATACTGTCATCGAGTAACGTTGTTAGCGAGTCAGGTCGTTAGCGAGTCAGGTTGTTAGCCAGTGAAAAAGTCAAATACGTTGCCAACGGTTGACGCACTGCCTTTGTAAAATTCGGTGTAGCGACAGTGTTCACAACTAACCGCAAAGTAACGTTTGTTTTGTACGTCAAATATTCGAGACCAAAAGCCTCCGGATACACGCATCTCACCTGTTTCAAATTCCTTATGACCACATTTTGGGCAATGCCATTTATCATGTCGCATTAACTTTCCTTACTTATTTTTAGGTAAATCATTGTTTAAATTGTTATTTTGTCATCTTCAATAAACAAAGTTTAGTCGACTTTTGTCTAGTGGACTTTATTTAGTAGATTTTGTTTAGCGAGCCTCACTTGAAAATACAAACTGCATGGGAATATCTAAGCGTTTTGCCCAAGACCGTTCACTGTGCTCTTCACCTGGAAAAAACTTACTTACCCATAGCGTATTATCGTACTGACTAAAAATTTCATCTACGCGTTTTTGCAATGGTGGATACATCGCATCTAATGTTTGATCGCCATAATCAAAGTAAATACGATTGCCAGATAAATTAGCTAAACCTTTTGCCATGTATTGATTAAAGGCGTCTGGGATCGGATTGTTGTCGCTGAAAAACACACCGGGCCAATGCGTGGATAGACACGCGGCTGCGCCAAATACATGTGGATATTCAAACATCGCGTACATGGATATCAACCCACCCATGCTCGATCCCATAATGGCGGTATTTTGTTTGTCGGTTAACACTGAAAAATGGGCATCGATGTAGGGTTTTAATTCCTCTACCAAAAACTTTAAATAGTTATCAGATGCTACCGAATTCTCGAATACTTTTTGCTGACTATTTCGGCGTTGGTTATACGCAATCTGTTGTTGCTGTTTCGTTAAACTTAAAAACGGCTTTTCTGGAAAGTAATCGCTGTGACGATGATCATCGCCTCCATTGTCAATCGCGACAACAATAAACGGTTTTGTTTTCTGTTTGGCGATTAATGACGATGCGACTTCATCGACCTGCCATTCTTGTTTGTTCCAGGTAACAGATGCATCGAATAACATTTGACCATCGTGCATATATAAAACAGCGTATTTTAATTTTTTAGAATAGCCATCGGGTAACCATACTTGAACACGACGACTCGTCACAAATTTAGATGGAAACTTGGTTATGGTTTTCAATTGCCCAGAAGTTACGGACTCAATAGAGTCGGTTAATTCAATTTTTGTTTTATCGTTCTGTACCATTTCCGTAGTTTGATTTTCATCTGTTTGTGCGTTTGTAGACAGTGACACGACCATCATCATTAACGTCATCAAGTTCAAGTAAACAAGATTCATATACCCATCCAAAGTAAGAAAAGTTTTGTTCCTCATAGTATTAAATAGCCAAGCGAATTCACAACGTTATTTTTTGGTACTCACTCTACAGCCATCCAATAACCCCGCCATATAACAAGAGCAATGCCCCTGTGGATAACACAGTAGATAAGCCGTTATCAATTCAAGTAAAAACCAATAGCTATCTACTCCAAACTAAATGCCCTTACTTGTTAACAACTTCGCTGTATGTGATTAATCACCAACCAGATAGGTGGGGTTATAGGGGTTACTCACCGTCAGCGCTCGAGAGTTATCAGGGTTGTATACAAAAAAATCTAAGGAGTTATAGGGGTTATCTTGAATTATTGATGTAGAGTTGTTAGAGTTATCAGTAATTCCCCTTAAATAAGAGTTATACTGCTGATGCGCTTCCCTATTGTTTTGTTATTTAACCCTGAGAAAAATGACTATAAAGTGGTCGTTGCTGACATGCCTGGCTGTGAATGTAGAGCGTCAACAATGGATGACGCTTTAGATAAAGTGATCAGTGTTATTGAGTCTCATTTATCCATCTTGGCTGAATATAATGAAGATATTCCAGTTGCTTCGTCGTTTGAATCACACGTAAGTAAAATGGAATTTAGAGGTGGTGTTTGGGCGGTTGTTGATATTGATGTAACCCCCTATTTAGGAAAAAGTCACAAAATAAACGTTACCTTGCCTGAGTTGCTGATCAAAAAAATTGATGATACCGTATCAACCGAACCAGCTTATCATACCCGTTCTGGATTTTTAGCAACCGCGGCAATGAACGAATTAGCTAAGCTTAAATAGAGTGTAATCGAAGCAGTCTTTTGATGCTTTATCTACTATATTCTCATTAAAGTTTTAACGAATAATAAAAAGCTCGCTTTGAAAACGAGCTTTTTACATCTCTAAACGACTTTGTTTTAAAACGTTTTAGCGTAACTTAACGCTAAGAAAGTCATACTAATATCTTCATAGTCTGCGTGAAATTGACCAGTAACCGGGCCACGATTACGCTCAACCTCAAAGTCACCAAACCACAAGATTTCCGCTGAAAGCTTAAGAGTCGATGATTCGCTCAACGTTTTGACACCGCCAAAACCAAAGCGGTAGCTTTCGGTCATCGGTAAGTCAGGGGTGCGGTATTTAGTATCCACCATAGCACTGTGATAACCAACGCCAGAATTTAGCATCCACTGATCATTTAATTGGTATTGCACACCTATGGATGCACCATGGGTATCATTAAAGTTTTTATCGATATCAACATTGATATTGTCCTCGGTATCGACAAATAAGCCAATTTGACCAAATTCAGACCACTCTTGCCATGTCGCATTAGCCAAAAAGTTCCAACGATCGTTTATTTGATGGAACAGGCTAACCGATACGGCTTGTGGTAAGGTAAACTCAAAATCATATGAGATATCATTTAGACCATTCTGCTCTAATATATTGGTTAATATTGGCCCAGCATCTTTTAAACCGGTTACGTCTTCCATGTCTAATTCAGCTTCGCTTAAGTATTGTAATCCTATGCGAGTACGCTCATTAAATTCGTATAATACACCTAAGCTAAATTGAATCGAAGTATCCTCGTCCTTTAACTCCAACTCAGCATCACCGCTGTCTGGTGCAATATTTTTCACTGCAACGGTTTGCTCAAATATGGTATAGCCAAGTATAACGCCCAATCCCACCGACCAATTATCATTTACCTTATAACCAACCGACGGTTGAATGCCCACCGTTTGCAAAATACTTTTCGTATTGTAATAGCGGCCTATCCAGTCATCGTCATATTCGAGACCTAATCCAAAATAACCTGCCATGGATAAGCCAAACGACCATTTATCATCGATCGGACGAACATAGAAAAAACTGGCTGAGGGTAACCAAGCATCGGCATTAGCTGTCGTACCTTCTGTCATATTATTTGAGTTTGCGCTAAAGCCTTGGCTAATGTATATCGGCAAAATTGCCGCTTCATATTGGGCTGTATCAAGACGTGTCATACCTGCAGGGTTGTTAAACGCCGTTGTCGCGTCATTTGCTCTCGCCGCCCAACCCGCTCCGGCCAGTGCTACATCAGTTGCATTTAACTCCGTTAGGTATAAACCTGTAGCGCTTGCATTTATGGAAAACATCGTCGTCAGTAATGCGCTTATTGTTAGCTTTTTCATTCTAATTTCCTCTTAGATCTGAGCACCGACCATCTTCTGACATCCGTTTTATCGGTAATTTTATTGTGTGTTTAATTGCTATTAAGTCAGTCACATAGCTTAAATAGTATACTAATCTGGCGTCTTTACCTTATATAAGGTCACATAAAGTATCGGAACCAGCAGCATGGTTATCGCTGTACCAGCGGTTAAACCAGACATAATACACATGGCCATAGATACCCAAAATGCGTCCTGCAGTAGTGGGATCACACCAAGCACTGTGGTTAATGCCGCAAGTAACACCGGTCTAAGTCTGGACACCGAGGCCATGACCACAGCGTCATAGGGTTCCATTCCCTCTGCGATATTAAGGTTAATTTCATCGAGCAAAACAATGGAGTTTTTGATCATCATGCCCACCAAACTCATCGCACCCAACAATGCCATAAAGCCAAATGCCGTCCCGGTTGGCCAGAACAGTGCGGTAATGCCAATCAACGAAAAAGGTATCGCCAAAAACATAATAATAGGCGGTCTGTAAGCATTAAACAGCGCAACAATGATCAATAAGATAATCACAAACGTCGGTGCCATACCGGGTACTAACGACATCTGTGCATCAAAGGTACTTTTGTATTCGCCATCCCATTCAAACTGGTACCCCGGTGGTAAAGTAATTTGATTAATATCGTCAATAACCTGTGCCCGTAATGCTTGAAATGTTTCGCCATCGGGTTGTGCCTGAATAGCCACTTGGCGACGTCGATTCCAACGCGAGACAATTGGTTCTTCCCATTTTAATTCAATCCTTTCAGTGACTTCTGAAATTGGGATAGATTTTAATGACATTGTTGGTTTGACTTGGATAACATCCAAAGAGCCCGCTGCTCGCGAACGCTCTTCGTCAATGTTGCGGGCAATGATTGGGTAGGTATCGGTGCCTTTTCGGTAGATACCAATTGGCATACCATCGTAAGCACGTGAAGTTGCAGACGCAATATTGGCTCGGGTAACCGCTGCCCAACGGGCTCTGTCTTGAGAATAAGCAATCGTTATTTTTTGCACGCGTTGGCGCATGTCGGTGCGAACATGTTTGGTATGCGGATTATTGTGTAAAATGTCAGTCACCTGACCGGCAAGTTCTCGTAACACAGTAAGGTCAGCATCAACTGGACCGGTTATACGCAATTCAAATGGCCACGTATCTCCAGGACCTACGGTATATTTACGTACCCGGGTAAGAATATCGGGGAATTGTTCATTTAACCAAGGTTCCATTTCATCAACAAGCGGATTTACTTGAGCAAAACTTGGCGTATTGACGATGATTTGTGCGTATGATTGATATGGAAATTCCGGATCGACAGGTAAGTAAAAGCGTGGACCGCCGGAACCAATAAACGTGCCTATGTCGCCGGTTCTCTCATCGTCTATCAGTTTAGCTTCTATGCGTTTCAGATCCTCTGAAACACTTTCTATTGGTGTACCTTCAGGAGCCCAGTAATCGACAATAAACTGCGCTCGTGTCGAGTCTGGAAAAAACTGTTGCGGAACTTTACCAAAGCCAAATACCGACACCGCCAACATGACAATTAGAGCAATCAGGGTAAACAAGCGATATTTAATTAAACCAACAAGTATCGCTTTAAAGCGCCTAAAGAAACCACTGCCGTAGGGATCATCTTGCTGGTTCTCTGGTGCTTTTAATATTCGAATACATTGCAATGGTGTAATGGTCACCGAAATCAGCCAACTTAGCATCAAGGAAATCGCTACCACTAAAAACAGCGTTTGGGCATATTCCCCCGCATCTGTTTTGGCACTAAACACTGGGTAGAATGCCATTGACGCAATAATTGTCGCACCGAGTAATGGCATGGCTGGAATGGTTGCACTTTCTATTGCCGCTTTTTTCGCCGTCATGCCCTTGCTGAGCCGCACCGACACACCATCGGCGACAACAATGGAGTTATCAACCATCATGCCGAGGGCAACAACCAAGGCCCCCAATGACACACGATGCAGTTCAATATTCATGATCAACATGACAATAAAGGTACCGAGAATCGTCAGTACTAAACCTGCGCCTATAACCACCCCCATGCGCCAGCCCATGGCAATAGTGAGCACCACCAATACGATAAGTACCGCTTCGGCGAGGTTAACCGCAAACGCATCTATAGACTCTTTAACTAAATCTGATTGCCATTGAAATTTGGTTACATTAATGCCTGCTGGAAATTCGGCGACTAACTCATCAATCTTGTCATTAAGTGCCTTACCGGTGTTGATGATATTGCTATCAACGTCATTAGCCAGTGAAATCGCCAATGCCGGCTGGCCGTTAAAACGCATTAACGTGAATGCAGGCTCTAAGTAACCAAGTCGTATATTGGCAATGTCACCAAGTCGAATCATCTCTGTATCGGTTACTTTTCCATAACCGCGATCTTCGCTTAAATCTCGCGCTACATTGACGCCAAGATCTAAGAATGAGCGCCTAATTAATACGTCACCGATATCTTGATAAGAATCAAACTCGCCTTTAACTTCAATACGCATACGACGTTCAGGTAAATTTACGGCACCAGCGTTAACGACAAAGTTTTGATTCGCCAAGGTGGCTAATATCGCTTCCTCTGTAATGCCTAATCCGGCAATTTGCGCCTCTGAAATATCGACATAGATAACTTTAGGCTGCACGCCCCAAAGCTCTGCTCGAGAAATTTCCCGCAATAAACCCAACTCTTTCTTTAATACATCTGCGTAGTCTTCAAGCTCTTCATAACTGTAGCCATCGCCCGTAATCGATAACACGAAACCATAGACAAAGCTAAAATCATCCATAATTTCTGAAGGTAGCGCATTTGCTGGTAACTGCCCTTTTACATCGCGGATCTTTTTGCGCATCTCATCCCATACTTGTGGCAAACGATCTGCCCAGTAGGTTTGTTTCATATCGACTTTGATAATAGACATGCCAGCTTTTGACAAAGAGTAAATGTTGTCGAGCTGGGGCATTTCTTGTAGCGCTTTTTCGATGATATTGGTGACTTCTTGCTCTACCTCGGTAGGACTGGCACCAGGATACAGTGTCATGATCACTGCAGTTTTCACGGTAAAATTTGGATCTTCTAGACGGCCTAGGTTGTGATACGCAAAGATACCGCCAATAAACAGCAGCATTGAAAAAAACATGGTGAGCTTTTTGCGCTCAATTGCAAATGCGGTGATATTCATAATAGTGCCTTAGTGAGTCTCAGTTGCATCCATGATTCTTACTTGTTGATTCTCACTAAGTGAATTAACCCCAGCGACAACGATCCAGTCACCTTGGTTAATACCTCTGGCTATTTTGATGCCAAAGTCAGTCGGTCTTAATACCTCAACCTGACGTTTTTCTAGAACGTTCTCGTTTACCACCCAAACATAGCTTTGTTTCATCTCGCCAGTTGAAAATAACGCAGTAGCCGGAATATCGATGCCGGTATAGACAGATTCTTCAGGCAACGTTGCTTTGATATAAGCCTTGCCAGCCATACCAGGTAAAACCTCAATGGCGTTGTTACCTTCTAACGTTAACGTTACTGGGTAGGTTCTGGTACTGCGGGATGCTTCCCGGCCAACTTCTTTTACTGTTGCAGCAAAACTTGCATCAGGATTTACATCAAACACCACGCGCGCTTCTTCGACCATACTGGCATAGCCAATCAAGCGTTCAGGAACTTCAAACTCAAACTCCATTGAGTCTCTATTTATCAGACGTAAAATGCCCTGCTTAGCAATAATTGTTTCAAACGCTTCCGCGTATGTCGCTACGACTTCGCCATCAAATGGAGCGAGTAATTGCGCGTATGAAAGTTGGTCCATGGCAAGCTGTAGTGAAGCTTCGGCGCTGTTTTTAGCGGCATAGGTGATGGCATCTTCAGCTTGGGCTCTATCCACCATTGACTGACTAATGACGCCTGGCTCTTTTTCTTGAATTTCTAATAAACGTTTGTAGTTTCGCGCAGCGTCTTGGTTTGCCGCTGTGGCTTCAGCTAACAATCCTTGTGCCACTCGCACGCTATTTTGGTAATCGGTGCCATCAAGGGTGGCCATAACATCGCCTTTTTTGACCATGTCGCCTGATTTAACGATAAGGGTTTCAACTTGGCCAGATACTCGAAAAGACAAGGTTGCTTCATCAACCGCTTTTGCTTTACCTGGGAATGCACGCTTTTCAAGACCACTTAACGCGCCGATTTGTACCGCTTTTACTTTTTTAATGACCTGTTTTTTTTCTACAGGCTGCTCACAGCCCACTAAAAACACTAGACCAATGATGCACAGCATACTGGGATGTAAATTCGTCGTTTTCACTGCTTAACCCTCAATCGTTGTGACTCACTGGATAAGTTTTTTGGATAGGGAGATTAGTTAACATTAGGCGTTAAAACTCTGTTCTTATTAACAAAAACGCTGAATGTCTTTAAGCTTAGTTCAATCGCACGGTTTTGCTACGAGATGACGGCTTAATAAAGTGTGTTTTTTAAGGGGGAGAGACGGCTCTGTCGGTGTTTAGCTAGCGATGAAAAGCTAATCATGAAAAACTGCCGATAAAAACCCAAGATAAAAAAGCAGTGTTGCTTGGTGTATAAAATATCAGCGAATGGCTAACGCGGATTGACGTTGATAGGTGCTGATGGCTTTGCCGACGCCCTGCGTTTTTTGTGGCGGTCTATCAATGCCAGTAAACGTTTGGCGGCACTGATGCTGATGGTATGTGGTTTTTGGCGTTCTTGACCTAGACGTTCTTGATATGAGGGTTCTTGACCTGGGTATTCTTCAATAGGTTGCGCAAAACCATTTGCCAATAATGCATCTACTGTCTGTAAGGCGTGTTCATCGTGATATTGACGAAAGTGCGCTCTGAGTACTAGGTTAGCCTCTATGTCTGTCGCATCAGACGCCATCTCATCTTGATTGCTAACACGGCTGATCGCGGCAATAGGTGCAGAGTTCACGGTCTGTTGACGAGATTCTGTAAGGCGATTAACGATTTGGTAAAGCGTCTCACAGGCAAGCGTATACTTTTTTTCTGTCACGGCGGTCAAAAACTTAGCTTTACGTAGACGGTAACCAAGCTGAGTGATGCGTTGATAACTGCTCTGTAACCAATGCAGGCGCAAATACAGCCAATACAAAACACTGAGCACGAACAGCGCTAACAGAAAACGCGTAACAAGCGTTATTAAATCGACGTCCATTAGGGATTGTTTAAGCGATTTAGTTTGCGGTTTATGACCGGCAACGACTTCTGATGATACAGACCAGCTTTGTGCTTCAATAACCTGTGTTTCAAGACGGTTGGTGGTTAGATTCCACCAATAAAATACTTGCTCAGGGATTGTATATTGGCCTTTTTCTTCAAAGATAAAATTGACTTGCTCAGTACGGTATCCAGTTAATATATTACGATTGTCTTCATCTTTTAACACTGGCTTATTACGGTACAATCCCACACCTGGTATCGATATTGTTTTGATTTTAGGTAACATCATTGCCGGCACGCCAGCGGCTTTAAACTGATAACGCTGAGTAACCGCTTCACCTATTTTATAGGCTTTGTCCTGCTCAAACTCACCACTTACCTGCAGCTCAAAATTCTCACTGACAACATACTCATCTATGCCGTTAAGCGCCTTTGGCAACATAACTTCAAATTCGATTGGCTTGGTCGTTACTTGACCTTTAACCACGCCTTGTTCGCTATTAACAGCAACATTGACGATAATAGGCGGTAGCTCATATATACCCGCTTGCATTGGATATAATGTGATCTCTCGGATTTGACTGGCATAGGTTTGGCCATTTTTTCGTACCGAACTGTTGGTAGCCTGCGAGTCTAGCGATAGCTTAACAATACCCGACATTTCAAAGTCTTCGATTGAATTACCGCCGGCAAACCATCTGTCCGTTTGATACTCAATCAATATCGTTACCGCTTGTTTAGCGATAATAGGTTGTTCATTTTTTAGTGTTGCGGTGACAAAAAGCTTTTCTTGCTGCAGCAATTCGTCGATGCTTGTAGCCATAGTTTGCCAGCAACATATACAAAGGCACAAACCAACAAGCCATCGAGACCAGTTATTCATTTTCGGTCTCCTCTGTTTCAGAGCTTGTGCCTGTGCCATTGCTAGTGCTAGGGTCTGCGACTTGTTGGTTAGTTAATTGCGATTGGAATTTATTCGATAAAAAACGAGCAGGATTTTTTTGCACTTGTCTTAACCACATTTCATTTAGCTTGGCATCATTTAACAATTGCTCAGCAGACATCGTTTCTATTTCCACCTGCCTAGCCTCTTTTTTCTCAGCCCCTTCCGCTCGTTGTGGTTCGTCACCCAACTCTTTTGGTGAATCACCTTCTTCTGGTTGTTGAGATTCCGACATCAAATTAATTGAATCAATAATATCCTGGACGATTTTTAGGTTATGTTGTGCGCCCTGATGCGTTGCCTGTTGTTCTAATATCGCGGTATATACTTGTCGCGCCTCCACATAACGTTGCGCATGTGCCATCGCATTGGCTCGTGCCAACATATCGTCTAGGTCAGTATATTGACTGTATATTATCGCCGCTTTATCAAACTCTTGTGCACCGTATAAACTGTATGCCTGCCAACGGCTGTTACTAAATTTACTGGCGGCGAGCTGATATTGTTTAAATTGAAACAATAACTGACCTTGTTGATCCCGGGTTAACCACCAACTGCTAAATTGATGAGGATTGAACGCCGCATAAACCAGCACTAGCGCAAGAGTTAACCAAGCCAACTTGTTACGCTGAGAACGTACACGACGCAGCAAAGCATGTCGCTTGCACCAGTTATCTGCGAGGCCGAGCATCGATTCAATATAATCGGTTAGTTTGAGTAACTGGTTTACCATTGCAATGTCCAGCCTCGTCGAAACCAAAGCAAGTACACAAAGGCAACAATAAACACTAAAGGATAGCCCGAGTCATACCAAGGCGTGGTTTGATCATCGACAATAACCAAATTGTTATTAATATAACCATTGACTTGTTTGATGTCGGACTGATCATGACTCATCATCATTAACCTAGCGCCTTTGGCAGACGATAATTGCTGTAATTGTTCAAGCTGCATGGGTATTAAACTTGAGCCACTTTCAACATTGTCTATTTTACTGGCATCCCCAATCGCCCAGACAATCAGTTGATGCGAATTGCTGCTAAAGAAATCCGCAAATGCGGTCGTTGCTTGCTCGTTTGCACCATCACCGATAAGTAAAATAGTCCCCGGAACGCCGGTTGGTCCGAGTAATGCTTTAGCTAAGGGCAAAATTTGCTGTGGTGCCTTGCCAGTAACGGGCATCATGTTTGTGTCGAGCGCATCAAGAAAATGCGAAATCATATCTTTGTCATTGGTTACCGGCATAACAATATGAGCGCTGCCTGAATAGGCGATTAATGCCGTATTACTATCGCCTCTTAGCGCTAATAGTTCACTGATCTTTTGTTTGGCTCTGACTAACCTGCTCGGTTGTACGTCACTTTGTTGCATGGTTTCGGACACGTCGATGGCAATGACTAATGCCGATTTATCTTCGGTAAAGGGTGATGGCTGCTGAGTCCAACTTGGTCCCGCCAGAATTATGGTAATGATCACCGCGACCAACCACGACGCGCGTTGAGGAGAAAACCAACGCTGATTATTACCGGCAACCGTTAAATGCTCTAAGATTTGCGTCGACATCAAACCGCGCCAAGCACCGAGACTGTCGTCACGTTGATACAAACTGTGCATCACCCAAAATATTGGCAACAGTAACAATAGCCATAATGGACGTAAAAAATGAAAATACTGTAAGCGCAGCAGTTCAGCGTAGAGATCCATATTAACTGACCTCCTTATTGACCACTTGCGTCCGTTTTATTCTGAACGCAACCACCGACAAGGACAACAGATATACTATGGCCAGTAATGCGATGGGGTAAAAATGTACGCTTCGGCGTGGACGATAAGATAAGGAATCAAATAACTGCGGTTCGAGCTCGTCAATTTGTTGATATACCTGCTCAAGTTCAGCGCGATTTAGGGCTTGATAGCTTTTACCACCCGTAATGTCAGCTACGTTGTTGATGACGTCCATATCAACTTTTTCTTCACCGACGGCACTTGGGTCGCCTATTGCAATGGCGTATATTTTTATATTGTAGGCCGCTGCGACTTTAGCGGCATCGACAGGTGGCACCTTGGAACCGTTATCATTGCCATCGGTCAACGCGATCAGCACGCGATTTTCGGTAGCAGAGTTTTCAAACACCGAAATTGCCAAACCTATGGCGTCGCCAAACGCCGTGCTTGGCCCAGCCATACCGATATCTGACTCATTGAGTAGGGTCATCCAGGTATCTATATCATCGGTAAACGGCGCTTGAAGATAAGGCGCATCGCCAAATAAGATCAAGCCTAAACGATCACCCTCTCTATTTTGAACAAATTCCTGTAAGACCCGTTTTACCGCCGCAAGCCTATTGACCGTTTGTTGTTGCTCATTAGTGAAATCTTCTACCGACATAGACCCCGATAAATCGACGGCTATCATTAAATCTCGTGCGGATTTTTCCTGAGTTATCGGCGCGCCGATGATTTCAGGTTTGGCCATGGCAACCACCAAACAAAGCCAGGTTAATGCGACGATAATACGTTGTAAGACTTTGCGTGAGATGATGACCGCGCCAGTTTGTGGTGTTTCGCCGGTAACATCAACCAGTCGCACAAAATAGGGAATTTGCACCGAATGTTTGCGCTCTTTATGCGCCGGCGCTAACCAGAAAATCACTACCGGAATCACCAGCAAGACAAACGCCCATGGGTACGCAAATTCAAGCATGATGTTGTCCATGATTGGCGATCCAATGCTCGGTTTGCGCCAGCAAGGTTTGCATTTGCTGCTCACTAATATCGAGACTTGGCGCGTGCGCGAGTTGGCGCAATAAATGCGGACAAGTTTGTTTAAAACGACTGTTTTGGCAATGTTTATCAAGCCACACTTCCCACTCATCATCTTTGATGTTGTTTACTTCTACTCGAGAAAAGTGATGTAGCGCTGCGGTTTTGATTAATGCGGGGATTTGCCGATACCCTATCGCCACGTTATCCGCTTGATATGTTGGCAATTGCTCAATCCACGCTAAGGCATCCCGTCGATAGGCATTGCGCTTATAGTCGATAAGTTTACGGTAAGCGGCTCTGCTCAAAAAAAGCAACAATAATAGTGCCACGGCAAGCCAACCGGGCGTTTGCGGTAACCAACTAATCGCCTCAGGGGATGATGTTTCGACAAGCTCTTTAAGCATGTAATTGCCCCACGGGGCATCAAAACTGGTCAAGTTATTGTCCCCCGAGTGCCTTATACAATTGCTTTTCAGCGGGTTGCAAGGTGTCAATCGAAATCAAAGGAATGCGGTATTTGCGCGCGAACAGACTGTAAGCATTCAGTTGTTGTTGCAAACTCGCTTTGTATTTATGTTGTATCTGTTTATCCATGCTGGAAAACTGTATTTGTTTTTCGCCATCACTGACCACCATTTGCGACATACTAGGTAATTGTTGCTCTAAGTGGTCACTGATATGGCAATAGATGATTTCGTTATGCTGGCGTATGGATTTAACCCGTCTTTCTGCACTGTCGCTCCAACCGTAGCCGTCGCCGATAAAAACCACCAGTGCATTTTGACCACAGACTTGACTGAGTTTCGCTAACATGTGATCAAATGATTGCTGAGGTTCGACTCTGGACTTACCGACTTTAAGTTCGTTATTGCGTTTCACCACGCTAGATAACAAATTAACCACGTGCGCTCTTCCCCGTTTAGCGGGAATAAAACTTTGCTTATTGTCGTTATAAACAATGGCACCAACACGATCTCCAGAATCAACCACACGCCAGGCAAACAACGCAGCTATTTCTGCCGCTATTACCGATTTCATTTTTCCAGTACTACCAAAAAACATCGAACTGCGTTGGTCAATTGCCAAATAGACATTACGTTCGCGTTCTTCGGTATAAACTTTTATGTGCGGCTTGCCGGTACGACGAGTGACTTTCCAATCCATAGAGCGAATATCATCTCCTGGCCGATAATGCCGTAGCTCTTCAAAATTTAAGCCTCTACCGCGCAATTTTGAGGCATTGTGACCAGCTAAGACGCTGTTGACCGGTTGCTGTGGTAGCAACGAGAAGCCTTTGGCGAGGTATTGCATTCGCCGCAATTGCTCAATGCTGGTATAGATGTTTTCTTCTGCAATCGATTGCGGGATTTTAGAAGTCACGGTAATAACCTCTAGGCAACAGACACTTGATTAAGGATTTCATCGATCACCTTGTCGGCGCTGATGCCATCGGCCATGGCGTCGTAACTTAAACTCAAGCGATGACGTAAAACAGAATGGACGATACTGCGCACATCATCGGGGTCAACAAACTCTTTGCCTTTTAACCATGCATGGGCCCTTGCCGCTTTATCTAAGGCAATACTGGCGCGAGGACTGGAGCCGACTTGGATCCAACTGGCTAATGGTGAGTCTTGATAGCGTTGCGGTTTTCTTGTCGCCATAATAATGGCTACGATATAATCGACCATGGCATCGCTCATGTGAATGTTATGGATTTGTTCTCTGGCTTTAAATATATGCTCGGGGTTTATGGTGGTTGCTGTATCGTTGGTGCTGCTTTCTTCTGAACGAACCAGCTTAATAATTTGCGCCTCGGCTTCGTCATCAGGGTATTCGAGATTGATCTTCATGATGAAGCGATCCATTTGCGCTTCCGGCAACGGATAGGTACCTTCTTGCTCTATCGGGTTTTGTGTGGCTAATACCATAAACAAGTCAGGTAATTTATAGGTCTTACCTGCCACCGTAATTTGTCTTTCCTCCATGGCTTCTAACAAGGCTGCTTGCACTTTTGCAGGTGAGCGGTTTATTTCATCCGCTAACAATAAGTTATTGAATACCGGCCCTTTCTGAAAGGTCAAAACCGGTTTGCCATCCACTTCTTGATATACTTCAGTACCGGTCACATCAGACGGCAATAAATCAGGGGTAAATTGTACCCGCCCTAATGTTACCGTTAAGGTATTGGCGAGGCTTTTAATAGAGCGCGTTTTCGCTGTACCCGGTAATCCCTCTAATAAGACATTACCATTGGTTAATAATGCTAATAGTAATGCGTCAACTACATGTTCTTGACCAATAACGGACTGCTGAATTTGTCGCTTAAGCTCTAGTATCGCTTGGTAACTGTCTGACATGAAAGGGCCTCATTCTTGTTAGAGTTCAACATAACGTATCGCCTGTGATGGATAGCAAACTGTTGTAGCCGTCATTTACGACGTTACAACACTATTAAGAATAGATAGATAATAGACAAAGCAAGGCTGAGTTCGCTAAAAAAACATAAATACGTTCAAAAATTGCGTTTTTATAAAGAGTTTTATGCGATTAAATGGTGTTACTGCGCATTCAGTCTTTGCTGTAATTGCTCAATAACTTGTTGTGGCGCGTATTGCGCTAGCTCTTCAATACATTGCCCGGCAGCAAATGCTTTGTAACGAATTTGCATATCGCACAACGCATACAGATGCTCTGGATTGCGACTGTTTAAAAACGCTTGCCGCAGCATGTTCTGTGCACGTTTGATGTCGGTTTGCTCCAAACTTAAACCATATACGTACAGGTATTGACCATTGTTAGGTTCTCGTTCGACCGCCATTTGAAAATATTGATTGGCTTTGGCTTTTTGTTGCGCTCGTATATTGGCCAGTCCAAGGTTATAGGGTATCTCAGCATTGCGTGGCACCGCTGCAAGCCCTTGCTCTAACACCTCTATCGACTTTTGATGTGCGCCATTTGGATTTTGGCGACGATATAATTCAGCTAAGTTAATGTAGGATCCGGCAAAAACAGGTTCTTGCTTAATGCCCGCCAAAAACATCTGCTCAGACTTTTCCATATCGCCTTGATAACTATATACGGTGCCCAAATTTGAATAAGCAAAACCGCGATCACGATTATATTCTTGCAGGGTAATGTAGTCATCAAGTGCTGGGGTCATTTGTTGTCGTTGATCATTGGATAATTGCGACCAAAAACGTACCAAACTGTAGGCGGCTTCAGCGCGCACTGCTAGTACCTTGTCGTCTAATAATGGCGCAATGATTCGCCACAGCTTATTTAACTCAAGTCCAGCGGCACCGCGAATGGCACCAAACCGAATGTTACTATCCGGATCTTTTACCCCTCGCGCAATGGCTATCATGGTATTGGTATTATTAAAGGCTGCCATACGCTCGAGTGCGGAGGCACGAATGATGTTGGCATTTTGTTTATTTTGCGACACATGAGACAAGGCATCTGCCGCTTGCGGCATGCCTACATCCGCGGCAGCAAATACCGGGGCAAAGTGGCGTTCACTGGTGATGGCAGAATTGGGGTACCAATTATTGACCTGCTCTAACGACCATTGACTGTTTTTATCGTCATGACAACCAAGACAGGTATCTTTGACGCCGAGGTTTACGGCAAAGTCTGGTCTTGGGATGTGCCAACCGTGATCCCGTCTGGGGTCGATTTGCATATAGGTGGTCTCTGCCATGTGGCAATTTACACACTGGCTACCAGCGCTGTCCTCAGGGTGTTTGTGATGCGCGGTATCATTGTATGTTTGAGATTCATGACACTGCAGACATACAACGTCTTGCGGCATTATCAGCTTAGCGCTATGGGGATCGTGACAATTACTGCACACCACACCTTTTGCACTCATCTTACTTTGTAAAAATGAACCATAGACATAGTTTTCATCATATATCTGCCCATCAGGGTAATATAACGCAGCGTTAATTAAACTTAGGATATAACGTTGCCCCAGCTCTTTATTACTAACATGGTCTTCACCGCTGATTTGTACATGACGACTATGACATTGCGCGCAAACTAGGGTTTGTTGTGTTTCATTAATCGATTTTGGTTGTAAGGTGCTAACGTTATCCTGTTTTATCCACTCACTTACCGATTTGACAACCGTGCGATCAAAGCCTTTTAATGGCGTATTTTTATCTCGCGTTTTGCTCCAGGTAATATGTTCGCTAGCTGGACCGTGGCAGGCTTCACAACCAACGTTTATTTCATCGAATGTGGTGTTATAGGTATTTGTTTTTGCGTCAAAGTTCTTTTTTACATTGGTTGAGTGGCAATCGGCACACATGTAATTCCAATTTTGCCCGGTATTGGTCCAAAAAAACTCTTCTCGATGATCGGTAAATTGTGGATATAGGTGAAACCAACGTTGACCGCCGGCAGATTTGTCTCTTGCATCCCATGCAAATGGAATGAGTTGTACCCGGCCATCGTCAAATTCAACCATGTATTGCTGTAATGGGTGAATGCCAAAGGTGTATTTGATCTGATAGTCGTGAAACTTACCATCCGCGCCTTCGATATGAACCCAATATTGCTGCTCACGTTTGAAGAAGCGATTTTCCTTGCCATTAAAGCGTAGCGTGGCATCGTTAAAATCACCCAGCACCGCATCGGGTTTGGCATGGCGCATGGCAAGATCATGATGAGACCCTTTCCAGGCTTTGGTTTGCTGTTCATGACAGGTTGCACATTGCTGGGTGCCAACGTAGTCGGCAGCCTGAGTAGCTGGTGATAAAAACAACCACAAGGCACATAAACTATGCGCCACACTTCTACCCGTCATATACATAGCACTCCAGTGAACATCATTGGTTCGAGAAACTACACACTTCTCGATTTATTTTAATAAGATACGCTAACTATCTTAATTTTATACCATTTTTAAACAATCAGGAAAATCTCCAAGCCGTTAAAAACTACTCAAAAAGAACGGTATGATAAGTGCGTTGGCTAAGTCGATAAAGAACGCACAGACCAAAGGAACAACGATAAAGGCCAGCGTTGATGTACCGTAACGTTTCGATACGGCGGACATATTTGCCATTGCCGTTGGCGTAGAGCCCAGCGAAATACCGCCAAAACCAGAACATATCACCGCGGCATCATAGTTTTTGCCCATCACCTTAAAGACAATAAAGATATTGATTAAAATCGCCACCACAAATTGTGCCAATAAAATCGACATGATTGGACCGGCTAAGTCGACCAATGCCCACAATTGCATACTCATTAACGACATCGCTAAGAAGGTACCTAATGACATGTCAGCAATTAATTGAATGGCCGGTGAACGACTCGGCCATTCAAGACCACTAATACGAGGGTATTTCTTCGGCATAATGTTAGTCACAATAATACCGGCAAATAAACAGGTAACAAATAACGGTAACTGCAAGCCCGCTTGCTCGATAACCTCATTTAGAATAATACCTAAGAAAGCACAAATATGAATGGCCAATATGGCATCAAGAAAGGCATGAGAATCGATAGTATTATTGTGCTTTGCATCATCGTCGCTACTAAGCGAAGTATCTTCTTCATTTGGGGTTAAATTGTGTTTTTTAATTAGGTATTTAGCAATCGGACCACCCATCAAGCTTGCCAAAATCAAACCGAATGTAGCACATGCAATACCTATTTCCATGGCGCTTTCTACGCCATAATCTGAGGCAATTCTTGGTGACCAAGCGATGGCCGTACCGTGACCACCGATTAACGACACACTGCCGCCTAGCACACCAACCGCTGAGTCCATATCAAATAGCCTCGCAATGGTAATACCGGTGAGGTTTTGCACAAAGATATAACCAACCGTTACGGTTAACAGAATCAGCAAAGGTATGCCGCCTTTAAGCAAATCTCTGAGGTTGGCGTTAATGCCTATGGTCGTGAAGAAGTAGACCAGCAATACATCTCTGGAATATAGGTCAAAGGTTACTTCGATATCCGCTATTAAATAGACTAAGGTAAAAATAACCGAAAATAGAATACCGCCAGTAACCGGCTCTGGAATACTAAATTCGCGTAGAAAGCCAACTTTTTGGTTTAAGCGTTTACCAACAAATAACACCAATATGCCAAAGCTAACAGCATGAAAACCATTAAATGCTAATATGCCGTCGATAAATTCAATACCCATCCAAGTGCTCCACTCCAAGAGATTCGTTAACCCTTTAATTTGTAGATGAATTTGTCGCTAAGGGCAACTAAATACGAGATAAACATGGTAATAACAACAGCGCTTGGTGATTTACAACATCGCTGCATTTGCATTGGAACAGGTAGGTAGAAAGAAAGATGACGGGATATTTATAACAACAACGTTAGCAAGATAGATAACCTTGCGCGGCTAGGTGTCAGGTTAATCGGTATATAGACTGACACCGGCAGCAGCAAATACAAGGGCAAGACTGATATCGTTTGGGCTGGTCGTATACAAGGATACGCAACCTAAAATAACAATGATCTTACTGATTAAATGGACTTTGTTTTTAAACATGGTTAGCTTCATTTTAATACTCCGCAGAAATTCGTAACGGATATGTAAAGCTATTGTAATCAAAACGCCTGATGATAAATATGACTAATTTGTAACATCAAACCTAGCAACTGCCTTTGAAATTGGCAGCTGTGCGGCTTTAAGCTCGCTTTTAAATTGGCTTTAGCGCTAGCTGTTTTTGACATTCAAAGAGCTTGTGTCGACTCTCAAATCGAGTAACTCATATTGAATACAGTTTACCGCGTCTGCTACGTTTTCTACGTAGCCAATATCAGCCAATAAAGGTGCATCAACTAAGCGGGCTAACTCGGCGATATTCTCTTCAATATAGGGCATTGCCGGTTGCGTTAACCGATTTGCTACCCAACCGACAACGTTCAAGCCGTCTGCTTTAATCGCTTGATACGTTAATAACGCATGGTTTAAACAGCCAAGCTTCATGCCAACAACCATAATGACTTGCATATTTTCGGCGATAGCAAAATCGGCCAATGACTCGCCATTGCCGAGTGGTAACCGCCAACCACCAGCCCCTTCGGTAACGATATAATCAGCACGCTTCGACGTTAATGATTGAAAATGCTGTTGGATTTTACTTACTGTGATCGACTCACCAGAACTGGCTGCGGCAATGTGTGGGGCAATAGGCTCTTGATACGCTATGGGATTAATGGACTGTATGCTCTGCCCCATATTGGCGGCATAAAATAAACTCTTGGCATCGCCATTAACAAGCTCACCATTAACACGCTCACAGCCAGCAGATACGGGTTTAAATGCCTGAACCTTTTTCTGGCGCTGCACTAAGCCTTGGATCAATGCCGTGGCAAACAACGTCTTGCCGGCATCCGTGTCGGTTGCGGTAATAAAAAACTTTTGATTCATCGCTTACTACTCTTTAAGCCCTATGGTTTAGGGCTAAGTGTTTGAAGGCTTTTGTTTTAAGCTTTACTGGTTAACGGTTTGGTTAAGTGAGCTAAACATAACTGGTAGGTCGCGACAATACTGCTATTATCGACACATATCGCTTCATAAGCGTTGACCATATTTAGCCATGCATGTCGACCTGATAAACCTTTACGAGATTTATCGGCGACGTGATTGGCACCTAGCCCTTTTAATTCACACGCCAAATGTTTAACGCTGTGATAATCGAGTCGCAAAGGATGTTGAACCAGTGAATTGACGCTAAAACAGCTATTGTTTATGTCAGATTCGATATGTTCTAAGCTTTTAAAGTCATTGACATGCTTATCGCAATCGACAACCGACCAGGCTTGTTTAAGTTCATTCAAGGTACCATCAAGCAAGGTGGTAAAAATAAATCGGCCACCAGGCTTAAGTACCCTATGCACTTCTTCAAGCAACGCCGCAAAATTGCTGCTCCATTGCACCGCTAAATTTGAGTAAACCACATCGACGCTGTGATCATCAAATGGCAAATGGTGCATATCAGCATGAAACCAACGTATACGTTCATCGCGATGTTGGCGCGCGAACTCTAACATGTCTTCCGATAAATCAACGGCGAAAACCGCGTCAAATTTCTGCACCATTATATGGCTAAAGAAGCCTGTACCTGAGCCTAAATCAACAACAGTTAATTGCTCTTCTTCCGGCAGAAAAGACAAGATTTGTTGGCCACTGTAACGCTGTAATCGCGCAGAACTATCGTAAGAATTACTCGATTTACCAAACGAACGAGCGATTTTTGAATTTTTTACTTTGTCAGGCATGAACCCAACACCTCATTTATATGTTTTGCTAACTCATTGATATCATTATCATTATGGTTTGCGTTAATGGTTACGCGTAACCTTGACTTGCCGTTTTCGACGGTTGGTGGGCGGATTGCTTTAACAAAAAAACCTCGCTCCAATAACGCTTGTTGACAGTAAAGTGCGTTTTCTTCACTACCGCATAATACACCAATAATGGCGCTATCACTGTCGGTGAGTGTAATGTCTGAATCTAGTTTTTGTTTAAAGTCGCGTGTTAATTGCTGCAACTTTTCTCGTCGCCAATGTTGTGACTGACAAATCTCGATACTTTTTAATGTCGCTGCGGCTAATGCAGCTGGCATTGCGGTTGAGTAAATATACTCGCGGCTATGATTGGTGACAAAGTCGATAACGTCTTCGCTTGCAACCAAAGCCGCACCTTGAGTGCCCAATGCTTTGCCAAAGGTAATAACCTCGATAACATCGGCTGTTTTGTTCACGCCTAAATGATTTAATGTACCACTACCTTGTGGACCTAACACACCGATACCGTGCGCATCATCAACATATACGTTGGCGCCATGTTGTTGACATAACGCTGTGATCTCCGTACATGGTGCGATGTCACCATCCATACTGTATACCCCTTCAACAACAACGGTTTTGCTGTCGGCTGTGGAGCGGCTAAGTAAGGTTTGCAATCGTTCGATATCATTGTGTAAAAAGCGCTTACTTTGCGCTTTTGACAAGAAGGCACCATCAATTAACGACGCATGACTTAATTTATCAAGAAAATAATCACATTGTGGCTGACCGAGTGCATGCAACACACCGCTATTGGCTGCGAAACCGCTGTTGAACAGCAACGCCTTAGGATGCCCTAACCAATCTGCGATACGTTCTTGCAGCTGTGCGTGAATCGACGAAAAACCACTGATCAAACTGGCGGAGCCAGAACCGCTACCGTGGCTATTAACAACATCAATAAACGCTTGTTTAACGTCACTGTTGCTGGCAATGCCAAGGTAATCGTTACTGCTAAAATTAAGTAAGGCTTGATCATCAATCGTGATCAATCGACCTACATTATTAGCAACGGTCGTTGTTTGTCGATAACGCCCTTGTTTGTGCAATTGCAGTAAGGCATTTTCTATAAAATGAAACGCCATAATTAGCCTGCGTTGTAAAACAAGTCCTTGTTTTTCTGATCAACAATGGCGGTATGAATATCCATTTCTTGCTGCGCTTGCTCAGCTTCGGTACTTGCTTGTACGCGTTCGGTGTTAATACCAAGTTTCTTAAACAACGCCATATCACTGTCGGCTTCAGGGTTACCCGTGGTAAGCAACTTGCAACCATAAAAGATTGAATTAGCACCAGCCATAAAACACATGGCTTGCATTTGTTCATTCATCGCTTCGCGACCTGCCGATAGACGTACATGGGATTTTGGCATCATAATACGCGCGACGGCGATACAACGGATAAAATCGAAATGATCTAAGTCATCAACGTCCGCTAGTGGCGTGCCTTCGATTTTTACTAACATATTAATTGGTACACTGTCAGGGTGTTTTTCTAAGTTTGCTAATTGCATCAATAACGAGGCGCGATCAACCGCGTTTTCGCCTAGACCAACAATACCACCACTACACACTTTCATGCCGCTGTTACGAACGTTGTCGAGGGTATCAAGTCGGTCTTGATAGGTTCTGGTGGTGATGATTTGGTTATAATGCTCAGGCGAGGTATCCAAGTTATGGTTGTAATAATCTAAACCGGCTTCTTGCAGTGTATCGGCCTGCTCTTTTGATAACATACCTAGCGTCATACAGGTTTCCATACCAAGCTCACGCACACCTTTAACCATGCTAACGATATGTGGCATATCGCGGTTTTTAGGGTTACGCCAACCGGCACCCATACAAAAACGTGTCGAACCTTGCGCTTTCGCTTTTTTCGCTGCTTCTAATACCTTTTCGACTTCCATGAGTTTTTCTTTATCGACATCGGTACTGTAACGCGCGCTTTGGGAACAATATTTACAATCTTCTGGGCAGGCACCGGTTTTTATCGACAACAAGGTACTAACTTGCACTTCATTAGGGTTAAAGTGTTGACGATGAACCGTTTGCGCTTGAAACATTAAATCGTTAAAAGGCATGTCAAACAATGCATTAACTTGAGCAAGCGTCCAGTTGTTGCGAATTTCAGAATGTGTGGACATAGCGGAATGTACCCCTGGGTAATAATTTATCGTTGTGATGCAATGCGCATATTCACGGTATCTAGCGCGTTTAGCTGTGTTTGTTTGAGAATATTGCAATTGCTTTTATAAGGCGCTAGTCTAGCCCTCTTACCTAAGCTGTCAACTATTAAGCTCGGCATTTGTTTACTAATGACTAAAAAATATACAGAATTATTACGTTTTGATCAAAACCATTTGTGGCATCCTTATACATCGATGACGCAACCTTTAGCTTCTTATATGGTAGAAAGTGCCGAAGGCGTCTATCTAACGCTTTGCGGCCAGGGGTTGGATAAACCAACTAAGGTTATCGACGGTATGTCGTCTTGGTGGTCCGTTGTTCACGGTTATAATCACCCGATCATCAATAACGCCATCAAAGCACAAGTTGATAAATTTTCCCACGTTATGTTTGGCGGTTTAACCCATGAAGCTGCTATCGAACTCGGTCAAAAGTTGGTTGACATCACCCCTGACGGACTGGATAAAGTATTTCTCGCCGATAGTGGCTCAGTTGCGGTCGAAGTTGCAATGAAAATGGCGATTCAATATCAGCACAGTTTAGGTAAAGCCAACAAAGCCAAATTCATCACGATTAAGAATGGCTATCATGGCGATACCTTTGCCGCCATGTCCGTGTGCGATCCAGTAAACGGTATGCACCAGTTGTTTAGTGGTTTTATTGCCGAAAACGTGTTTGCCGATGCGCCGCAAATAGGCTTCGACCAACGCTGGGATGACAGTGATATCGCCTCGCTTAAACAACAGTTAGATGAGCATCACGAGTCGATAGCGGCTCTTATACTAGAGCCTGTCGTACAAGGCGCAGGCGGAATGCGCTTTTATCATCCAGAATACCTACGCCAATGCCGCACTTTGTGTGATCAATACGGTATCTTGCTTATTGCCGATGAAATTGCCACCGGATTTGGTAGAACCGGGAAGCTGTTTGCGTGTGAACACGCCAACATTAGCCCGGACATCATGTGTTTAGGCAAAGCCATCACCGGTGGCTATATGACATTGGCCGCGACGCTTTGCAGCGCGGACGTGGCCAACACCATCAGTGAAGGTGATGCCGGTGTGTTTATGCATGGGCCGACCTTTATGGGGAACCCTTTGGCGTGCGCAGCAGCAAATGCCAGTCTAGACCTTCTTATGTCAACGGATTGGCAAACCAAGGTACAACACATTGAAGCGTCATTAAAACAGGCACTATTGCCGTTAAATGATCATGTTAATGTCGCTAATGCTCGGGTATTAGGGGCGATTGGTGTTATTGAAGCCAACTACCCTGTTGATATGGCGATTATTCAACAAAAATTCATTGAACATGGCGTTTGGATAAGACCTTTTGGTAAATTAATATATATCATGCCGCCATTTGTGATCAGTGAGCAACAATTGGCGCAGCTAACCAAGGCGTTATGTCAGGTGATCGATGATGATGCGGTGTTTAACAAAGGCTAACGCAATAAAGCCAGTTAAAATGATGATTTTTACAACAAATTACTAAAAAATCGCGTTATAACGGCAACATTTACTTGAGTTAGTGGCTACCATAGGTAAACTACTCACTCTTAACTAAATTAAACCTATTTTCATAAATTTTTCTAACGAGGTCAATAATGTCAGTTGCTTCAATTACTGATGTGTTAGCGGGTAAATCACCAGTTGGTGAAACCGTTACAGTCCAAGGCTGGATCCGTACTCGTCGTGATTCAAAAGCCGGTATTTCTTTTCTAGCCATTCATGATGGATCGTGTTTCGATCCTATTCAGGCGGTTGTGCCAAATGACCTTGATAATTATGAAAATGAAGTATTAAAGCTAACAACAGGTAGTTCGGTTGAAGTATCGGGTATCTTGGTCGAGTCTCAAGGTAAAGGTCAATCTTTCGAAATCCAAGCAACCGACGTTAAGGTGCTTGGTTTGGTAGATGACCCTGAGACTTACCCAATGGCAGCCAAACGTCATTCGATTGAATTCCTTCGCGAACACGCACACCTCCGTGCCCGTACCAATATTGGTGGCGCAGTAACACGTGTGCGTAACTGTTTAGCACAAGCGATTCACCGCTTTATGCATCAAAAAGGTTACTACTGGATTGCAACGCCGTTAATTACCGGTTCAGATACCGAAGGTGCTGGTGAGATGTTCCGTGTTTCAACGTTAGACATGGAAAACCTACCTCGCGACGAAAAAGGCGCCATCGATTATAAAGAAGACTTTTTTGGTAAAGAAACCTTCTTAACCGTATCAGGGCAACTGAACGTTGAAACCTACGCATGTGCCCTTTCAAAGGTTTACACCTTTGGTCCAACATTCCGTGCGGAAAACTCAAACACCTCTCGTCATTTGGCAGAGTTTTGGATGGTTGAGCCGGAGATCGCGTTTGCCGATCTAAGCGATGCGGCAACATTAGCCGAAGAAATGCTGCGTTATGTCTTTAAAGCGGTACTTGAAGAACGTGCTGATGACATCGCCTTCTTCCAACAACGTGTCGATAAAACCGTGGTTGATCGCTTAAATTCTGTGGTCAACTCTGACTTTGTACGCATGGACTATACCGATGCCATCGATATTTTGCTTAACTCAGGCAAGAAGTTCGAAAACAAAGTTGAATGGGGTGTTGACCTAAACTCTGAGCACGAGCGTTACTTGTCTGAAGAGCACGTTGGCGGTCCAGTGGTATTGCAAAACTACCCGAAAGACATCAAAGCCTTCTACATGCGTTTGAATGACGACGGCAAAACCGTTGCAGCAATGGATGTACTTGCCCCAGGAATTGGTGAAATCATTGGTGGCTCTCAACGTGAAGAACGTTTAGACGTACTTGATGCTCGCCTTGAAGAAATGGGCTTAGATAAAGAAGATTACAGTTGGTACCGCGATTTACGTCGCTACGGCACGGTACCTCATGCTGGTTTTGGTCTTGGTTTTGAACGTTTGGTTGCTTACGCAACTGGTATCAGTAATGTACGTGATACTATCCCGTTCCCTCGCGCGCCAAAAACCGCTGAGTTCTAATTGTTAGTCAGCATAAAAACTAAGGCGGGTTTAACCCGCCTTTTTTGTATCTGTAAATCGGTAGTTCAGCGATTATGAGGCTGTTATACACCACAGCACCTTACAGCACCGCTTTGATCATTCAACCTAAAATTACATTTGGTAAATTTCGCTAACACTTAGTCATATTTGTTAACTGCTTGTAATTGACCTGATTAAAATTCACCCTAGCCATTCTCTCTATCCCTTTAATATCAACAATTTAAAATATTGGCACGTTATCTGCTCTATTGTAAGTAACTACAGCTAATGGTTAGTGAATTATGCCAACAGGCAATCACCAATATTAGTTTTACTCTACAGCTAGAAGTTAATGACATGGATAGAAAAATAGAAAGAAAAGCAAAACCTTGGGGCAAGATTGCCTTCATCGTCCTAACCATCGCCTCAGTTGCGGTGATTTCTAAACTGTATTCGGCGCAAACGTCGGGTAAGTCGCTTGCCATTGAGCAGCAAAATATTACGGTCTCGAAAGTATCGTACGGCACCTTTGAAGACTTTATTCCAATCCGCTCAAAAGTTACCCCGTTAAAAACCGTTTATCTTGACGCGGTCGAAGGTGGTCGCGTTGAGAAAGTGTTGATTGAAGATGGCGCGATGGTCGAGCAAGGTCAAGCCATTGTGCAATTATCAAATACCCAATTGCAGCTTGATGTTATGCGCAATGAAGCCGCGGTTACCGAGCAGCTCAATAACATGCGCAGTATCGAATTGTCGTTAGAGCAAAACAAGCTTAGCCATAAACGCAACTTGATTGAGATTGATTACCAAATAAAACGCCTTACCCGTCAAGTAGAACGTGAACGCGTGGTATTTGAAAAAGGCAGCATTTCTGATAACGCACTGCGTGAGAATGAAGATCTTCTAGAGTACTACATCAATCGTCGTCAAGTGACGCTTGAGAGCCAAAAAACCGACGCGTTAATGCAAGCACAACAATTACAGTTTCTACAAGAGACTGGCCATCGCCTTGAAGAAAGTTTGCGATTTGCGCGAGCCAATATGGACAACCTAAACATGAAAGCACCTGTTGTCGGCAAGCTATCGGGTTTTAACATCGAAGTCGGTCAGTCGATTCAACGCGGTGAGCGCATTGGTCAAATCGACGATCCATCGTCGTTTAAGCTGCAGGCTATGGTTGATGAGTTTTACTTAGAACGTGTTGATTTAGGGCAAATCGCAACCATTACCCGCAATGGCACCAATTATGGCCTGACTATCGCCAAGATTTACCCGCAAGTAAATAATGGGCAGTTCCGTATCGATTTAACCTTTGATGAACATCAACCTAGCGGCATCCGTCGCGGTCAATCTTTGCAAACCAAATTAACCCTTGGTGATCCAAGCCATGTCGCTTTGATCCCTAATGGTGCTTTTTATCAAGATACCGGCGGTTCATGGATATTTGTTGTCAGCCAAGACGGTGAGCACGCGGTTAAACGCGCAGTGAAGTTAGGTCGACGCAACAACCGCTTTATTGAAGTTATTGAAGGACTTGAGGTGGGCGAGCAAGTCATCACCTCTCCTTACTCCAGTTTTATCGACATGAGTCGCTTAAATCTTAAATCTTAAATCTTAATCAAATTAACGAATGACTAAAAATTAAAAGGGATATCAATATGTTACATCTAGAAAACTTAAGCAAACGCTTTCAAACCGAAGACGTAGAAACAACCGCACTAAATAAAATTAACCTAGAAATAAAGCGCGGTGAGTTCGTTGCCATTATGGGACCAAGTGGTTGTGGAAAATCAACGCTACTTAATACCATTGGCATGTTAGATACCGCCAGCGATGGCAGCTATTTCTTTGATGGCGAAGATATTGCCAAGTACTCAGAAAGCTTACTGGCCAATATACGCAAACAACATGTCGGCTTTATTTTTCAAAGTTTTAACTTAATTGATGAATTAAGCGTGCAAGAAAACGTTGAACTTGCCCTGCTTTATCATGACATTTCAAAACAAGAGCGTAAAAAGCGCGTCAGTGAAGTATTGGCGAAAGTCGGTATTGATCATCGTGCCAAACACATGCCGAGTCAGTTATCTGGTGGTCAACAACAACGTGTGGCTGTAGCCAGAGCGGTTGTTGGTGACCAAAGCATCATCCTTGCCGATGAGCCAACCGGTAACCTAGATAGTGAGCACGGTCGTGAAGTGATGGAAATGTTACAACAACTTAATAAAGAAGGTACCACCATCATTATGGTGACTCACTCTCCATCTCATGCGGAATATGCCAGTCGTATCGTTAATTTACTTGATGGCAAGATCCTACCTCAAGAGCTTAAAGCTGTCGTATAACAATAAAGGATTATAACTATGTTATTAACGAATTACTTAACCACCGCATGGCGCAATATGGTCAACAACAAGTTGTTTAGTGCCATCAATGTGTTTGGCTTAGCCATTGGTTTGGCGGCGTGTGTAATGATCATGCTTTACGTTAAACACGAAACCAATTATGACGAGTTTTGGCAAAAAGCAGACCGCATCCATCGCTCGCATATTACCTTTAATATACCGGGTCGAGACCCTATGCATGCCGTGACCTCACCTGGTCCTTTGATTCATGCCTTGAAAAAGGATTTTGCGCAAATAGAACACGCAACCCGTATAGGTAACTGGCGCCCGACAATGAGTTATGGCGACAAAGTATTTATTGAGCAAGCAAAACTGGTCGATGCTGACTTTGTGAATATATTTGACGTTAAAGTGCTTGCGGGTGATATTCGAGCAGCCCTATCGGACAACCACTCTATTGTTTTAAGCGAAACCATGGCGAAAAAATTCTTTGACCAAGAACAAGCCATAGGTAAAGTATTGAGCTTGGATTTCAATCATTTTCAACGTGACTATAAAGTTGCCGCGATTATTGAAGATACCCCAGATAACAGTCAATTGGATTTACCAATATTAGTGTTAATTGATGAAAAAGACTGGCAAGATCAAAACTACATGTTTCATGCCTGGTTCTCTGTCAATGCGCAGCTTTATTTCACCACCAAACAGGCCAGTGATTTAGATACCATCAACGCAGAATACGACACCTTCGCGGATAACAATTTCCCGAAAATGCCTATTGGTGGCGATGATGCTAAAGCGTCTGATTTTCTAAAACTTAGCGCCATGAACATTAAGGATCTGCATTTAAACTCGATTGGTTTTGGTGAAATGCGCCCGCAAGGTAACCAAACCATGGTGGTAACCTTCTCCGCTATTGCTGTGTTGATATTGCTAATCGCCGCCATTAACTTTATGAATCTATCGACAGCGCAAGCAAGTAAGCGAGCTAAAGAAGTGTCTTTAAGAAAGGTTATGGGTGCGTCAAAAACGGATTTGATCCTGCAGTTTTTAGGCGAATCGGTACTGTTAACTTTGTTTGCGTTTACCCTAGCATTCGCGTTAGTTGAGCTTACCCTACCTGTTTACAATGAGGTACTAAATAAAAACCTAGCTCTTGACTACTCGGCGTCGAATTTATTGCGCTTATCTGGTTTGGCATTAGTTGTTGGTGTGCTAAGTGGTTTGTACCCTGCGTTCATATTGTCTAGTTTCCGTCCGGCGAAAGTATTAAAAGCCAATAAGTCTGCTGAAACAAAAGCGTCTTTAAAACTGCGTGCCAGCTTGGTTGTGGTTCAGTTTGCGGTATCTATCGGTTTATTTGTAGCGACTGCTGTGGTCTATTCACAAATGCAATACGCGTTAAAAATGGACGCTGGTTATAACAAAGAAAACGTTATGGTGATGTTCCGTGTTGGTCGCGAGGCTGCCAGTGAAAAACGCGAAGTGCTTATTAATGAACTTGAAAAGCATCCGCAAGTTACCTCGGTAACCTATTCGAATGAAACACCAGGTAACAGCAACGAAAATAACACTATGATGCGTACCCCAGATATTCCTGCTGAAGATGCGCTTATCATTGGCCAACGCGATGTCGGTTATAACTTTTTCGAAACCTATCAAATCAATGTATTAGCCGGTCGCACTTACGACAAAGATCGCAACGATGTTGGTCCTACAACCGAACAATTACGTGAAGGTGAGGCATTCCAAGGCTCCATCGTTGTTAATGAGTCAGCGTTAAAACGTTTAGGTCTTGGCACACCAGAACAAGCCTTAGGTAAAATCTTAATTACCGCTCGAGGTGATGTCGGTGAAGACCTGTACGTTGAACTCGTTGTTATTGGCGTGGTTGAAGACATTCATTTTGATAGTTTACGCTCTACCATTCGCCCTGAAGTTTACCCTCTTTCAGCAAATTTTGGTGGCAGTATCAGTATGCGCTTTAATGGTTCTCCTGAAACGTTAAAAGAAGATGCTAAAGCCCTATGGCAACAACAAGTACCAAGCATTCCATTTGCTTATTCCTTCGTCGAAGACGACATCGCTGAACTGTATCAACAAGAACAAGGTGAAGCGAAATTATTTGCTGCGTTTTCTGGCTTAGCCATCTTTGTAGCCTGTCTTGGTTTATTTGGTTTGGCTAGTTTCACTGCGACGCGTCGTACTAAGGAAATCGGTATTCGTAAGGTTATGGGTGCCAGCGTCTTTGATATAGTCAAAATGTTGGTATTGAGCTTTTCAAAGCCGGTATTTATTGCTTGTCTTGTCGCTTGGCCAATTGCGTTTTACTTGATGGTCGATTGGCTGGAAGTCTTTGTTTATCGTATCGATACCAGCCTTATCATTTTCTTGTGTGCAATCTCAGGTGTGTTTGCCCTGCTTATCGCCTGGGTTACTGTGGCAAGTAATTCAATCAAGGTTGCAAGAGCAAACCCGATCAGTGCCTTACGATACGAGTAACGCCTAACATAAAGGCGTAGGGATCGACTTATTTAGTCGTTCCCTACTAGCCGTTAGCTACTAGTCGTTAGCTACTAGCCGTAATTCGCGCTTAATGTGTTAATCAAGTGTCCGGTTAATAAAAAGTCCCTTATATAAAAGCTTTGGCTACACTATAAGGGACTTTTCTTTGATTGCTTCTACACAATCAATTCAACAAAGGACATAACATGAATAAGTTGGCTTTGATTTGCCTTTTGCTATTAGTTACGGCGACAAAAGCAGTGTCGGCAGAAGATTTAGCGTCGATTATTAAGCAAAATAATCAACAATATATGGCCCTGTTTAACGCCGGTGACGCGGTGGGTCTTGCCAACTTGTATACCGATGACGCCGTTTATTCGATGGATGGTTTTTCTATTGTTACCGGCAAAGACGCCATTATTGCGCAGATCAAATTAGAAATGGCCGCAGGACCAGCAACCATTGAACTTACCACAGTAGACTTAGAAGCTAACGGCACAACCGCATTTGAAACAGGAACCTGGCTAGTAACCGTTGTCGATGGCGACAATAAAATCCTGATTAATGGTAATTATATGGTGGTATGGCAGCAACAAGCCGATAAAAAATGGTTAATATACCGCGATGTTATCAATCATTCAGAGCCACACCAGACAAAATAAGCCTGATGCTTTGGCTCGAGACTTTAAAGCGTAATCATTCGCTTTGATTACGCCATGTTGTAAAACTCAGCCGGTGTTCAAATAATCGAAGTAATCGAGTTAATCGCTGTTACTGGACGTCGAATTGTTATACTTTGAGCGTTTTTTCCAATGCTCTCCCAAATAGTCCTTGGTCATTGGTGTCGAGGTATTTTCCCAAAAATACTCGCGATTAAACATATATTGCGGGTAGTAATGTTGGCTTAAAGACGCGAGCGGATAGTGGTTCCATGACTTGCCGGCGCGCTTATCTGTAGCTTCTAGAATGTACATTTGCTCATTTTGATTGGCCACGACCCAAGCATGGCCGCCATCTTTATATTTACCAACCACGACGCGTGCATCAATACCTTCAGAGATAAGCCAGTCTGCTAATGCAATGGCATGATCTTCACAATCGCCGCGTGGCAATTGATAGGCTTGCGCCGAGTTTTGCCACATGTCTGCTACGCCATATTGCTCGTCGTCTAATTGATAGGCTTTTCGTTTTGACAATACGTACAGTGGTAACCATTTATTCTCGACATTAAATGGGTGAATGCCAACCAGATAACTGTTGACGAAATAGTGTTTATAGTCGACACCTTGCGCCGTTGCAGTCGCAAAGTTTTTCAAACTGTCACGCCAATAATAGATGTACGACTTTTCATTCGCGTAGTATCGATCGAGTTGATAGTTAACGTAACTGTCCTTCATGCGTCTATTGTCAGCGAGCATCACAACCTCACCACGTTGGCGACGGTTTAATCGCAAATTGGGGTCAATGCTATCCCCCGCGAGTTGGGCGTGTTGCAATAATTTCGTATCCGCCGTTTTTGCAGGAGCGATTGATTGCAAATAAACCACAGCAACACAGGCAAAGATAAACGCGGCTAAGGTACGTATCATAAGTTTTAACCTAAGCGTTAAAAAGCGCTACGCTTTTAAACCAAAACAAATGATCAGAGCGACGAAGATAAGAATTGACGAGGCAAATATCGCTACGGCCATGTTGTTATTCTTAAGCTCTTGTTGGATATCGACACCTTTAAGCAGCATTTTATCGACCCAAAGTAATGCCAATACGGCGACGACAACGGCAATAACCGTGTAGCCTAGGTTGATACCTAAATTAATAATGCTGGCAGAGACAAAATCCCATTCCATGAGGTGTTCCTTGTTAATTATTGTTATGTAGGAACGGTATGTTAACCAGTTCTAAAAAGAATTGCTACGGTTAGAGAAACCTCTGCTGTAACATTAAATGCTGGTGAGAATGCGTTTCGCTGCTTGCTTGGCCCATATACGATACATTATGCGGCCAGGATGGAAGCCATCCATCGCTACCATAGATTTATTTGGCGGTAGCGCCAGACGAAAATGTTGGCTGTAACGATCACAACTGTATTTCAAGGCACGGTCAAATTCACGGCCTCTATCGGCCATAAACCACTTTAACGGTTGAGGCAGCGCAGTCATTCTATCTATTGGCGGGATGGCGGTGTGTAAAATCAATCGAGGTGCAAATTTGCGTTGAATTTTATCGCGTAAGATGTGCTGTAAGTCGAGCCATTCATCGACTTCAACTAGCCCGGTGACATCATTAACCCCTAATGCCGAGATAACCACGTCATATTGCTCGTTCGCGAGTTGATCCATTTGCAATATCGCGTCTTCCGTTGTTGCACCGGACTTGGCATGTAACCGCCATTGCACGCGACGTTGTTTGCTTAATTGATTTACCAGACGACCTAACAAGGCGAATTTTTGATGCTTTACACCAACCCCAGCCGCGGAAGAATCACCAAGCACTAACAGCTTAAGGTTTTTGCCCATGCCAGTTTCACCGTACCTATTGCCATTGGGTTCGTCCATTTTGGGAACAGTACGGCGCACGTGCCAGCCCTGACAATAAAATAAGGGCATGAGTAACATTTGTGAGATTCGTTTGATCAAAGCAATCTCCTGGACCGAAGAGTTATATTTATTTAGAGCGTTGAACCAGACTCACTTTAATTATTGTTGAAAATTTCGAAACAGACAAAATAAAAGCGGCTATTAGCCGCTCTTTTTTTACAGCTTTCTGCCAAGCCGTTTTTCGATTTCCTTTTTCTCCCAATCAGGACTTAAAAAGGAAATAACGTCATATGCCCAAATACCATGCAAGGCTAAGCCTATAGTCCAACCAATAACCAGATAATTAATCCATAACACCTCGGGTGTCAGCATAATATTAAAGATGTACATACATGGAACCACGACCATGAAGGTTAATACATGTGAGAAAAAATCTTTGATGTCTTGAACTTGTTGAAAGACCTGTTGCTCTTCGTCGCTTACTTGATAATCTTTTGTCATATCCTTGTCCCCTCGCAGCGTTTGGATGTTTGTTTCAAACACGGCGGCGAGAGATTTAAGCGATTCATTACCCGCTTTATGCCCGCGTTCAATTCGCTGAATGGTACGAACACTAAGCCCGGAAAATTCAGCCAATTGTTGTTGTGACCAGCCTTTTTGCAATCTCAACTTTTTGATTAACACGGTTTTCTCCCTTTGCCGAATGTGATGTCGCTTACGTTATAACAAACAATGACGCTAATACGTGACGACAAACACCTGACATGAAAGTGACAATGTAATTATTTCAGTGACTTAGCGGTTTCTTTATGACCAAGCATATAATTAATTTTAGACCACTTAGCGCCAATGGCGTACTTCTATGTTATCAATACGGCGTGGCTTTTTAGCCAATTGTTTGCTCTCTGTACCAACATACAAAAATCCAACGATGTCCTGATCCGCATCAATGGCCAATTTTTGCTTTACTACAGGATGCTCAGCTAACTCTCCGGTGCGCCACATAGCATTAAAACCTTGCGCCACTGCGGCCATTTGCAATGCATGAGTTGCACAACCGGCGGTGATCATCTGTTCGTGCTTAGGCACTTTAGGGTGGCTTTTATATTGAGTTGATACAACCATGATCATTGGCGCTCTGTAGGCCATTTTCGCAGCTTTTTGCAGTTTGAATTCATCACTGGTGAGTAGCATCATTACATCAACAAATATGTCGGTGAGTTTATCTAACCCCTGCCCTTGAATAATATCTACTCGATACGGATTTAAGTTGCCGTGGTCAGGTACGGCGAGTGCTGCTTGCAGCATCTTATCAATTTGCGCTTGATTTGGTGCTGGCGCTTGTAATAAGCCATTGGATTGACGATTAATAAGGAAGTCTATAGCGGTTGTTGTCATTGTTTGATCATGATTGTTGGAGGTTTAACGGCAAGGTACCATAAAACGAATTGATTCTCATTACTGAACAAATTTTTTATAAAAAAAAGCCTGTCCAAATGGCCAGGCAACTTTAGGGTCTGAAAACTAAGTCATTATTACCTACGGGTTCATTTTAAAATAAGATCACTTATTAATTAAAAATAATAACGACGGTTTTATGCGTGCACCGCTCATGCTTTAGTCATGCACTGCTTATGATTTAGCTTTGTGTATCAGGTTGTTTTTTTATGTCGTCGGTAAACAGCCAATAGTCTAGGCTGACGTAGCGACCAGGGCCGACAAAAAACAAGGCCAGTAACATAATGAAATACGTCGACGCGAATTCAATGCCATTATTGAGCACCACCACATTACCGGTTTCATAAAGCCAATCGGTATTACCATTTTCTTCAACAATATCACGTATACGGGTTAACCGTTTTGATGCTTCGACACTGTTAGCTAAAGATTCATCGGCACTTTCGAAACCCAACCATGAAAATACTTTAGCTGAGCTTGTATCCGGATTGGTTGGCGCGACAGCGTACCAACCCTGTTCTAAATGCACCGTGGTTGCCGCTACTATCATGGTAAACATTAACGGAATACTAACCAGTCGTGTCGCTAGGCCTATCAATAATAACCAACCGCCAAAGAACTCTGTCCACGCCGCAGCATTAGCTAACACCTCAGCATACGGTAGACCTAAACCCCATTCACTGTTACCGAACCATTCGACAACATTTGGATCTGCCATGATCTGTTCAATAATGGCTAAATCAGGGTTAGAAAATTGCATTTTATTGTAACCAGCGATAATAAACACGGGCGCTAAGAATACGCGCATCAATAATGCAGGAATGGCATCAAGTTTAAGGATTGAGTCAACGGCCTTGTTGTATGTAGCTATCATTGTTTTAATAGTCCTTTGTTTAAGTATCAACAACTTATTAGAACAGTTTAGCCGAATTTTTATTTCCTGCATGGCAAATAAATGTGGAAAAAGCGGCAAAAGACCTTATTATTTGTAAATATTCTTTAATATATGGATGTAAGCAAAGATCTTTTTCCTTACCACATGTATATTAATAATCATAAGACCATGTATATTCTAATTATTCTGTAGCTAGACGTGAGGAAGTATGTCAGAGAAGCCAAGTGTAATAAAACGCATTTTTAAGAGTTTGTGGGTGTTTTTAAACACCTCCCGCAAAGTCTTTTTAAACCTCGTCTTTTTTATTTTTGTGATCTTTTTGATCAGTATAATTACTGATGACTCGGATCAGGTGCAAGTGGCCAATACCACTGCCCTGGTGTTAAATCCGAAAGGCGATATTGTTGAGCAAAAACGTGAAATCGATCCTGCCGATCAAATTATGCAACAAGCGTTTGGTCAGCAAGAAGAGAATCCTGAAATCTTGTTAAGCGACCTATTAATGGTCATCGAGCATGCAAAAACAGATGACCGTGTCAAAACCATGGTTATCTATCCACAAAACTTGCAACGTGCTGGGTTTCATCATTTACAAGTTATTGGTGACGCCATCAACGACTTTAAAGAGTCTGGCAAAGACGTCGTCGCTTTTGGTGATTACTTTAGCCAAGGTCAATATTACTTAGCCTCATATGCCGATAAGGTTTGGATGAACCCTGAAGGTGCAGTGATGCTTGAAGGTTTTGGTCGTTACCGTACGTATTTTAAATCTGCTCTGGATAAGCTCAACATTACCCAGCACGTGTTTAAAGTCGGTACCTACAAGTCAGCTGTTGAACCATACATTCGTGACGATATGTCAGATGCGGCAAAAGAAGCCAATAAAGCATGGTTGCAACAACTTTGGCACAACTTTAAGTTGGACATTGCTGAAAACCGCAACTTGGACCTAGCAAACTTCGATGAAACCGCAGAGCAGTTATACACTAAGTTACAGCAAGCAGACGGCAGTTTTGGTGAATACGCGCTACAAACCGGTCTTATTGATGAGTTGCGTAATCGCGAACAAATTCGTACCGATATGATTGCCAAAGTAGGTAAAGCATCAAAACATGACAGTTTCAGTCAAATAAGCTTTAAAGAATATCTTACTACCGTTAAGCCACCAGTTGCTATGGTAAACCCTATGTCAGACAAAGTTGCTGTTATTGTGGCTAAGGGCACCATCTTAAATGGTAACCAAAAAGCCGGCAGCATTGGCGGTGACTCAACCGCAAAACTACTACGTAAAGCGCGCCTTGATGATAAAGTAAAAGCGGTTGTATTACGTGTTGATAGCCCAGGTGGTAGCGCCTACGCGTCTGAGATTATTCGTCAAGAAGTTGAATTAATTAAAGCCGCAGGTAAACCTGTGATTGCCTCAATGGCCAACTACGCTGCATCCGGTGGTTACTGGATCTCTGCGTCGGCTAATGAAATTTGGGCGTCTCCAAATACAATCACCGGCTCTATCGGCATCTTTGGTATGTTTATGACCTTTGAAAAAGCACTCGATAAAGTAGGCGTACACACCGACGGTATCGGTACCACAGAATTCGCGGGCTTCGGTGTTTCACGTCCCCTACCTGAGAATATTGGTAACATTATTCAATTAGGCATTGAACGTGGTTACAAAGAGTTTTTAACCTTAGTTGCTGAGAATCGCAATATGACATTGGAGCAAGTAGACGCCGTTGCCCAAGGTCGTGTTTGGACTGGCGCCAAGGCACAGGAACTCGGCTTGGTTGATAAGTTAGGTGGTTTGGATGACGCGATTGCCGCAGCTGCGGATCGTGCGGGTTTGAAAAACTATGACGTATTGTTGGTTGAAAAAGAACTATCACCACGTCAAATGTTTATTCGCAACCTCTTTGAGAACGCTCAAGTATTGTTACCTGAAGCAACGTCGAAGTTTGAGCAAGCAGCAAATAATCCGTCGTTGAAACAACGTATCATGACTATGATCAATGAGTATGAACAAATGAATCAGCTTAATGATCCAAGAGGCATTTACTCATTCTGTCTAACCTGTGAAGCAGAATTTTAATCGACACAAACATTAAAAAAAGGCTCCTTAGGGAGCCTTTTTTATATCCGTATTTCGTAGGCTTATTATCGAGTGCATGCACTTCCCTTTAAGCCTGTACGCCCTTGTCGTTAACCCTGTTGGTTTTCGATTTCATGCAGTGGCTTTGGCGGCTTAGTTGATTCTTTTTTAGTTGGCGGAGATTTGATGATTTGTTTACGCTCTTCTTTGTATTCTTTATAGGATTTTTTATAGTCCTGCTCACACTCAATGGCTTGCTCATAGGGTAATTTACGGCACTCTTGAATGCTATTTTGTTGACCTATTTGATACCAGGTTTTGTTACTGCACCCGGTTATGGCGCAGATACCCGAAAACAAAAGAATGATGCATCGCTTTGTCATTACTAACAACCTGCTCTCTTACTGAAATATCTATCAAACACCTCTTATATATAGCATAGCAATGAAACCCTATCGTGGTAGACAACGCATTAGCCCAGTTGTGAAGAGCAGTCGTTAAGCACAGATGTAAGCACAATATGTTGAGCATAAAAAAAGGAGCTTCTCAGCTCCTTATTTATAACGCATTAACGTTGCCGCGCAATACTGCGTTATGGCAAAACATATATGATGATCGGGAATAACAACCCGTTTATTTGACAAACAATGGTTTGATACGTTGTATAAACTCCACGTCATCCTTTGTGAATGGCGCCAACGCTACCCAGTGCTTTAGCTTACTGAGTATATTCTGTGCGTCTGCCTGCATCATACTTGCGGACATCATTTCCACTTGAATCTGCATCCGTAATTGCTTGTCTTGTTGCGGTGACGAAATGGCACCAGCAATTTCTAGCTCAATGGTTTGATGACGACGATCTGCTGTTGGCTTTTTAGCACCTTCTTGTAACAGTTTAAACCAAGTTGCGTTAACACGGTCATTCGCACCATCAATAACCGCATTTTCTGCAGCTAAGTCTTCAAGTGTGGCAAACAAATCAACAAACTCGGCTTGTTTTGCTTTAGATTTATTGTCCTTGATGGCTTGCTGATAAGCACTAATTCGTGACTGTGCTTTGCCTATAATCGCTTTCGGCGTTGGCGTAAAATCATTTAATTGGTCAATAAATGCCTCTAACTCCGCTATAGTTGCATTGAGTAAACTCGACTCAGCGTTATCGTCGTTCACTTTGCTGATCATAGCGTCAAAGGTTTGACTAAATTGTGCAAACTTGGCGTCGGTTTCAGCCTTCGTTTGTTTTTGCAATGACGCCCTTTTGGCGAATACTTTATCGTTTACTTTGCGAAACGCCTTCCAAAGACTGTTATCATGTTTTGGTCCAGCAAAGCCAACGTCTTTCCACTGTTGCTGCAGTCGCTTAAGGTTGTCAATTGCTGCACCGACGTCATCATTATCTAATTCTGCTTTCGCTTTGTTAATCAATAACTTCTTGGCATCGGCATTGGTGTTATGAAAACTATATATGTTGTCCCGAATCGGCTGAATTATATCAACATATTGCTGCTACAATTCATTATAAACTTTGCGATCGACCTCGCCTGCTTGGCGCCATAATTGACTCAGTTTATGTAGCTTTGCGTCAATTGCTTTGATATCACTATCTTCTTGCTTTGCTTGCTCAGCCAATTGCACAAGATCTTGCAACAATTGTTTTTTCTGCGCCAAATGTTGTTCGCGCAATTTACTTTGCTGCGAGAAATACTCTCGACATGGCGCGAATGCTTGCTCACAGGCTTGATTAAACGCCTCATTTAATTCTTGCTCAACGTCTTCATCAGCATGGCCTAACGCGTTCCAATGCTTGCGAAACTCTTTAACTTTATCCGCTTGTTGTAATGGGCTGTCTAATGGCGATTCAACTAACTGTTGTACCTCATTCAATAATTCCTGTTTTCGAGGTGTAACAACAAAGTATTCCAGTTCGTGTAACTCTTTGATTCGTTCACTAACCGTTTGAAAATCTTTTTCAATACGATGTTGCTGACTTGGCGACAGTTCTTTGATTTGGTAAGTCAGCTTGGTATGCAGCCCAAATGCGGATTTGTATTTACCACTGGCGATAAGACGTTTTAATTCGGAAATTTTCTTACGAACAAAATCAAAGTGTTGATGCTGTTTCGCAACCAGAGGCTTTATCGCAGCGGCCCAATTGGCATTGATTTCATCACGAGCGGCGGTTATCGACTGAGGTAAAACATCATGCGCTAAATCATTAATCGGTTGCCAACTTTTCAACCATTCGTCGTACATTGGTTTGCGCTCATTTAGCTCTTCTGTGTTACTAGGCAGGGCAACATTACTGAGCTTAGAAATCAACGACGTCGCTCTAGCAACACTTTCTGCGACCATAGGTAACTGATTTAGTTTGTTATGAAGTAGCTCTATTTGTTTGAACAGGCGCTGTTTGTCGTTATCTTTGACAGTGGATTTACTGACTTTATCTAGATAGTCGTCTAGCTGATGTGATACTTCGTCTTGATTAAGTTGCGCATTTTCAAAGACGGCGTCGCTGATCAATTGCGACACGCTATTTATCGCTTGGCTAAACTCTTGCAGTTGGCTATGTTGCAGTTCAAGTGCTTGCTGCTCTTGCTGCTGCACTACATACGCTTGTTCGCGTTCAGCGAAATGGGCATCTAACTGCGCGCTAATATGGGCGTACTTTTCTTTATAGGTCGACTGTTCTTGTTCAGAAATGCAGTCAAATTCAGCAACATTTTGTTGCCATTGTGATTCGATATCTTGCTTACGCTGCAACATATCGGCAAAATCTTGATGCTCTTTAAGCGCTAAAAGCTTGGCGAGTAACAATTGCACATGTTTGTGAACCTTTTTCGGTCGTTCTATGGCATCGATCATTTGCGCAAGCTTGTGTTGTGCTTTGTCTTGTACTTTAGTGTTAGACAGCTTTTTAATAATCTTTTCGAGCTGACTCTGCTCTTCTATGCGCTCAAGTGCTTGCAGCTGCAAGTCTTCATTATCGGTAGCGAGAATGAACTGCAGCAATAAATTAGGCTTATTTATTTTAGCCAGTAAAGACTGCAAAATCTCAGATTCATGTTCGATATGCAACCACTGTTCAAGGATCGGGCTAGCAAATTTAGAATCTAAAAATTGCTGTTTTTGCGCTTTACTAACGGTGCTCGTATTGAGAATTAAATTTTGCGCTTGTTGAACGCAAAACTTTTGTATCTTATCCGAAGGGTTACAACTCGCTTGGCTTACAAAGGTATCAAAATCATTAATCTGCAAAAGTGCCGTACGTCGAACCAGATCATTGTCATCGTCGAGTACAAGCTTATCGAGGATCACTTTGTCTTCAGCGTTTTGGGGATTTAATTCCTTAATCGCTGTTATTCTTATGTTGGCATCCGCATGTTGCCATTTCGCTTTAAACAAGTTTTTAAAAATCATAAATCAGTAAACCTAGCGATATCCTCAGGGTCTTTCTTACACTTTTTTTCAACCGAAGGCTTTTTAAATTGCGAGCGCAACTCAGCTTTCGATTTTTGCACGATTTCTCCGTCTGCACCTATCGTCAACATTTGATCGTTGTCTAAGTGCATAGCCTGATAAGCCATGGTTAATTGCATCGCAGAATCGCGTTGCGGACCATCAACTTCAGTACCGTCAGGCCAACGCCCGGTTTCGGCTGCGTGTTTTAATCGTTCGTACATTTCGGTTGTCATATTGGCAACCAGATTATTGAGATCCACTATTAACCTCTATTTACGTTTAGACATGATGATGCGAATGCGATTGGCGAGGTACCACAAAAAGCCACCGGCTGTTGCACCACCACCTATCATATATTGCCAAGATTGTGGGTCTGGCTTGCCCCAAAACATAAAACCGAAGCCACCACAAAATAACAACATGGCTATCATTGAATGGTTCATTAACGTTTGTTGTTGTTTAATACGTGCCATTTGTTGCATGGATTGACGCTTTTCGTCACTCATGTCACTCACCACTGTATTACAGTGCTGACAAACCGCAGCTTTTGATGAAATTCGTTTACTACAACTTGGACAATCAATAAGAGCCATAGGCATTCCTCATACGTCGATTGTTTAATGGTTTGTTATCCGATTAAACATTACCTCAATACTTTAGATTTTACCTAAAAAAAGCGCCCCGTGGGGCGCTTTTTTAACAAAATATTGGTTTATTTTTTGTTTTCCCATAAGTCGGCATTCTTAATGCCAAGGCTCTTAGGATCAAAACTAATATTATCAATGCCATTTTTGCGTTGGCGATCATAATCATGCAACGCTTTAATGGCAGGTTTTGCGACAAAGAATATTATCAGTAGACCAACGATATTTAACCAAGCCATCAAACCAACACCAACATCACCTAGTCCCCATGCCACATCAGCAGCACGAACCGTACCGTAGAATGTTGCCGTCATAATGACTATTTTAAGCAAGGTCATTAAGCCAGGGACTTTAACCGTACGTTTAATGTAGGCAACATTATTTTCAGCGATGAAGTAATAAGCCAAAATTGTAGTGAATGCGAAAAAGAATAAGGCTAATGCAATAAATGGTTTACCAACACCAGCAAACATACTTTCAACCGCCATTTGGGTAAAGGCAGGACTGTTTGCAGCGACATCAGCCGCGACGTTTTGCACAATAAAGGCATCGCCGACACCGTGAACATTGTAGGTACCGGTAATTAAGATAACAAACGCCGTCGCAGAACAAACAAATAAGGTATCGATATATACTGAAAACGCTTGTACTAGACCTTGCTGTGCCGGATGTTGAACTTCTGCGGCAGCAGCTGCATGAGGACCCGTACCTTGACCAGCCTCATTTGAATATACACCACGCTTAACACCCCAACCAATTGCGGCACCAAAGCCTGCCATCGGCGTAAACGCATCAGAAATAATTAAACCAAAGATTCTTGGTAACTCGCTGATGTTAAGACCAATAATAACCATGGCAATGATGATATACGCCAACGCCATGAATGGCACAACCACTTCGGTAAAACGAGCAATACGTTTAACACCACCGAAAATGATAAAGCCAAGTAGCAATACAATGCCTGCACCAGACAAGATTTTCGCTGAGCTTAGTGTACCAATTGCGGTATCGATCATTGGACCGGTACCAAATGCCATCTCAACCGCATTACCAATACTATTTGATTGTACTGTTGGCAATAACACACCGGTGGCAATAATGGTGGCGATAGCAAATATCCATGCATACCATTTTTGACCTAACACCTTTTCAATATAGTAAGCTGGACCACCACGATATTGACCATCATGCTCTTCTTTATATATCTGTGCCAAGGTTGATTCGATATAAGCGGTAGCTGCACCAAAAAAGGCAACAACCCACATCCAGAATACAGCGCCTGGACCACCGAAACCTATCGCTGCGGCAACGCCGGCAATGTTACCTGTACCGACGCGCCCCGATAATGACACCGATAGCGCTTGGAACGAAGAAATACCTTGCTTTGAGCTTTCACCTGAAAGCAACAAGCGCCACATTTCTTTAAAGTAACGAATTTGAACGAATCGTGTTAGAACGGTATAAAAGAGACCGGCACCAAGACATAAATATATCAGCGCTGGGCTCCAAATAATGCTATTTAGCGTATTTACAAATTCAAGCAAACCAATAACCCCTAAAGTTTTGTTAATCTGTTATTTTTATAATATTAAAAAGGCGGTGGAGATCCCCTCACCGCCTCAATTGCTTTTATCTTAAATCATCTAGAATGTGATAGATAGCCGTTAAAAAATCTCTACCCAGTAGTGCTGATCGACTGTCGTTCCAACCAACGATGGCATCCGGTAGCAAATCATTATCTTTAAATGGCATTTCCACCGTGTAAGCCAGACATTTAAAGGTTTCCCCGACCCAATTAGAACCAACGGTTAAGTTGGCTTTACCTGGCTCATCCTTTGGATAGCCTCGGGTATCTTGGAACTCAGGAGTGATATTTAACAATATCTCTTTAAATTTGTCTTCTAGTGCCTTATGACGCTGATCGTACGATGGTACACCTTCACAACCTGCGACGAAGTTCACTGGTAGAGCCTCATCACCATGAATATCAAGATGCATATCAACACCCACTTCATGCATTTTTTCGGTGACTAAAAATACTTCAGGGCTTTTTTCTAATGATGGCGATTGCCATTCACGGTTTAGGTTAACACCAGCGGCATTGGTGCGCAGATGACCACGGACACTGCCATCCGGGTTCATGTTAGGCACTAGATAGAATACCGCTTTGCTTAATAACGCGCGTGCAACACCATCGTCTTCATCAAGTAAGCGATCAATAAGCCCTTCCATAAACCACTCAGCCATGGTTTCGCCAGGATGTTGACGCGCAGTTATCCAAACATTCATCTTTGAACTGTCTGGTTCACCGACACGCAATAAACTCATATCACGGCCATCAAGGGTTTGACCTAGCACTTGTAACTGACAGTCTTCGTCAAGCTGCGCTTGATGAATTAAGTCTTGATGACGTTCAAAGCTGTACGGTACAAAGTAAGCAAAGTACATTGAGTCTTGCTCTGGTGTTACCGTAATGGTCAGGTTTTGACCGTCAAACTGTGTAGGAACGCGAAACCAATTATGACGATCATACGATGCCATTGCTTGATAATCCTGCCAACCTTCAACATAAGCCGACTTACCAGCGTTACTGATGGTCATAACATGTTCGCATCGTTCATTGTTATGCAGTTTAAAATGAAACCATTGATAAAATTCAGATTGGTTGTCGTGTTTTATTTCAAGCTCAATATCTGCAGCCTGTTCCGCTTTAATAACGCGGATATTACCGCTATCGAAATTTGATGTGATTTGCATAGTATTTTCTAGTCTTCATTAAAATGAATGTCGCCTAAGTTTACACAACTCGACATCGTTAAAGAAGAAAATTAACGAAAAATAATACGCTAAATGAAAAGATCCTGAAAAGATAGTGAAAACCGATTACAAGCTGCGCAGATAGAGCCCCAATTCTGTCGAGTAGCCCATTGATTTGTGCTGTATTTGCTGTTGCTCATCAAGCACATAGTAACTTGGATAAGCAGACACCTTATAAGCCTGTTTGACTTGCTGATTACCGAGCAATATGGGAAATTCTAGGCCCATACGCTCGACAAACTGTTGTACTTCTTGTTTGTCTTTAAAGTCCAAAGCAACAGCAACAATATTGACGTCAGGATTACGCTGATAAAGGTTTTGTAAGTTATCCATACTAAAGCGACAAACAGAACACCATGGCGCAAAAAAGTAAATAATGGATGGATTGCTCGTATCGGCGACCAACAAATCCCTTGGCTGATAACTTAAATCAAGCAACTGAAAATTAGGTGTCTCTGAGCTATCGGCAGATAACATGCTGCTTTCTCTTACACAGGAAACCATGTTAAAGATGAGGACGACTATGACGATCTGTAAAATAAAACTTTTCAATGCTAGTTACACTTAAAAAACGAGTTGCTCTGTAATGATTTAGACCAAGTCTACCGAGAAAAGCTTTCAACTTCACGAGAAAATAGCCAACAACTTAGTAGCTAAATAATGGCCCTATGCCCTCGCCCTAAACCGACATCCAGGCCATGCATATAAAAAAAGCCGGCATACGCCAGCTTTTTTTGCATAACCATATTATATAAGGTTATTTTCTAGGTAAATTTAACACATTTACACCAGACATCTTGTTCATTACTTTTACAACCTGACAGCTGTAACCGAACTCGTTGTCGTACCATACGTAAAGAACAGCACGGTCGCCATCAACGATAGTGGCTTGCGAGTCAACCACACCAGCAAAGCGAGAACCAACTAAGTCAGACGATACGATTTCAGTTGATGCGGTAAAGTCGATTTGCTCACGCAACGGTGAATCTAGTGATACACCACGAAGGTAGTCATTTAACTGTTCGCGTGTCGTCTCTTTGTCTAGATTCAAGTTCATGATCGCCATTGATACATTTGGCGTAGGTACGCGAATCGCATTACCAGTCAACTTACCGTGTAATTCAGGCAAGGCCTTTGAAACAGCTTTCGCGGCACCGGTAGAGGTAATAACCATATTAAGTGGTGCACTACGACCACGGCGTTCTTTACTATGGTAATTATCAATTAGATTTTGGTCATTGGTGTATGAATGTACGGTTTCAACGTGACCATTCTTAATTCCAAACTCATCGTTTAGCGCTTTTAGCGTCGGTGTAATCGCATTTGTGGTACACGATGCTGCAGAGATAATCGTGTCATCATCAGCGATCATGTTGTGGTTAACACCGTAAACAACGTTCTTAATGTCACCTTTGGCCGGCGCAGTAAGAAGTACTTTGCTAACACCTTTGGACTCAAGATGTTGGCCAAGACCTGCTTCATCCGTCCAAATACCGGTATTATCGACAACTAAGGCATTTTCAATACCAAATTCAGTGTAATCAATCTCAGCTGGAGATTTTGCGTAGATAACTTTGATGTATGCACCGTTAGCACGGATAACACCTTGCTCTTCATCTACAGAGATGCTGCCATTGAACGCACCGTGAATTGAGTCACGACGCAATAGCGAGGCACGCTTTTCAAGATCACCTTTTTTACCTGGACGAATAACAATCGCACGAAGACGTAAGTTCGCCATAGGACCAGTGCGATCAATTAATAGACGCGCTAGGATACGACCGATACGACCGAAACCGTATAACACCACATCTCTAGGTTGAGAAATGCCTTGCTCTTTTAGTGGTGCAAGCTCTTTTTCTAAATACTGCTCAACAGTTAAACCGTTAGCACCACCTAGAAACAGGTAACGATACGCTAATTTACCAATATCGATATTCGCTGGGTGCAAATCCATTTTGCTTAACGCTTCAAGGAACGGCAAACTTTCACGTAGACGCAATTTGCTTTCTTCGTGAATGCCCACAGATTTGTGTGCCTTGATGATGTCAATCGCTGACGCATTTACCAAAGGACGACCATAAACTGATACTTCAACGCCGAAATTGCGGTACAACTGACCGATGATCGGTTGCATTCTTTCAGCGAAATCCTGACGTTCTTGCCAGCTTTTTTGATAAATTTCCTCGTGTTGAGAAGTCATTACGTTACCTTTTAATGTTGTAATAAAGTTGGATTCAGCACCCCGTGAGTTATTTATTAGAACGCAGTGCTTTAAAAATCGCGGCTATTGTAATTGAACTTGAAACTTTTCTCTACCACTTACAAAACGAAAATTAAAATTATTTAAAGAGAAAATGAAAAGATCAATTTACAGCAATTTTTTATAATAAAAATTAGTTAGTTAACAAACACAATAACAAACAGCAGCACTCAAGCGCTAGTACCGATATTGGTTTTAAAGGTTGTTGCAATGGGTGTTATGGTTAGTTGTTGCGGTTAGTTGTTAAGGAATGTCGTTATAGAACGTTGTTCTAGCACGCTGTTTTTTTAATCGTCACTGGACGGTGTAAAACTAAGACTTAGTGAGTTGACGCAATAACGACGGAAAGTAGGTTCAGGGCCATCATCAAATACATGGCCTAAATGTGAATCGCATTGCTGACATTTTATTTCAACACGAACCATATTGTGGGAATGATCGTCTTTGTACAGTATGGCGTTTTCGATAGCCTGATAAAAACTCGGCCAGCCACAATGTGATTGAAATTTATGTTGAGAAGAAAACAGTGCCGATTGGCAGCAGGCACAATGATAGTTGCCAGCTAACCAATGATCATAATACTTACCGGAATAAGGGGCTTCAGTCGCCCCGAGTCGACAAACCTGATAGGCATCGTCTGACAAAGTCTCTTTGTACTTATCATCGGATGCCATGTTTATCTCCTAACCCCGTTAGATTTTGCGAATTGGACGCCCTGCTTCGGTCCATTCTACGTGGAATTTATGATTTTCAGGCTTATCAAGTCGACGGAACGTATGCGCACCGAAGTAATCGCGTTGGCCTTGCAATAAATTCGCTGGAAGCACGGCACTGCGCATTGAATCGTAATAACTTAATGAAGCAGAAATTGCACCAATTGGTATGCCTATCATAGTGGCACGAGCCACAGCTAAACGCCAATTTTGTTGATAGTTACTCAATTGCTCAGCAAAAAAGTCATCAAGCAGTACATTTTCTAGTTTGTGATTACGTTCAAAAGCATCGGTGATCGATTGTAAAAATCTTGCTCGGATAATACAGCCTGAGCGCCAAATTTTGGCGATAGAGGCAAAGTTCAGATCCCAGTTTTGTTCAACACTTGCTAACTTCATTAACTGGAAGCCTTGTGCATAGGCACAAATCTTGGCGCAATATAATGCATCATGCAGTTGCACAATAATGTCTTGTTTCTCGTCTTCACTGATTGTCACACTTGCTGGCGGTGACAATTTTTGTGAGGTTTCACCACGCAAATCTTTAAAAGATGAAATAGATCGAGCATAAACCGCTTGTGAGATTGTTGGTGCTGGGCAACCAACTTCTAATGAGCTCACTGCTGTCCACAAACCCGTTCCTTTTTGACCGGCTTTATCTAAAATCAAATCAACTAAGTGTTTGCCTGTTTCGGCATCTTTATGACGCAGTACTTCAACGGAAATTTCCATCAGGTAACTATCCAGTACACCTTCATTCCATTGTGCAAAAATATCGGCAATTTGCTCACAATCTAACCCTAGACCTTCACGCAATACGTGATAAGCTTCACAGATCATTTGCATATCGGCGTATTCTATACCGTTATGTACCATTTTCACGTAGTGACCAGCACCGGCAGGACCAATGTAATCGGCACACGGTTCGCCGTGTTCAATAATCTCACCTGGCTTAGTTCGCTCAAGCGGTTTACCTGTTTCGGCGTCTACTTTAGCGGCAATTGCGCTCCAAATAGGCTTAACGCGAGTCCACGCATAGGCTGAACCGCTTGGCATGAGTGCCGGGCCGAAACGAGCCCCCACTTCGCCACCTGAAACGGCAGAAGAGAAGAATATAAAGTTTTCTTTATATTTAGTTTCTCGTTCAACGGTGTCTGTCCACAAACTATTACCCGTATCGATAACAATGTCATCTGGGTGAATGCCAGCTCCGATTAAGTTTTGACACACTTGATCAACCACCGCACCCGCTGGTACTGATAAGACAATCAAATGAGGGGATTTTAGTTGAGACAACAATTCGGTATACGAAGAGCAGCCGACTACACGAGGGTCACCTGTTTTGTTCTCTGCAACGTCTTGAGCCATAGCTGCGGCGACTTTTTCAGAGTCCAAATCAAAAGCAGCAATCTTGTAACCATTGTCAGCAAGATTCAGTACCAGGTTCTTACCCATGACACCTAATCCAACAAAACCGATGTCACACTTGTGAGTGTTATCAGACATATAGATAGTTTCCATATATGAAGCGAATATAAGCTGTGATCGTCGTTCAATTACGCAAACGACAAGTCAATAAACGTTATCTCTCATAACGTCATAGTTCGACTATACTAGTAGCTTAGCAAACCTTCGCAATTGACGTGTAAAATTGGCGCGTATTGTGCCACAAAGCGTAGCACTTTGTAATAATTACAAAGAACTTTTTATAAAATCTAATAAAACTACATTTATTTGCATTTAAGGGTTGAAAAATTCCTGATTTGTTGTAATTTTACTACATTATATATATTTCAAAGGGTTATCCAGATGAAAAAGATCGCAATTAATGGTTTTGGTCGCATTGGCCGTTTAGTATTTCGAGCTGCATTTGAGCGCAATGATTTTGAGGTCGTTGCTGTCAATGACCTTATCGACATAGATTATATGGCGTACATGTTAAAGTATGATTCTACTCATGGTCGTTTTAACGGCACCGTAGAAATCGACGGAGACAACCTAATTGTTAATGGTAAAACCGTTCGAATCACCTCTGAACGCAACCCTGCTGACCTTAAGTGGGATGAAGTAGGTGCAGAAATCGTGGTTGAGTCTACCGGTTTGTTCCTAACTGAAGAGACAGCGCAAAAGCATATTGACGCTGGTGCTAGCAAAGTCATTATGTCAGCACCATCTAAAGATGCGACGCCGATGTTTGTTGCTGGCGTAAACTTTGATGACTACAAAGGTGAAGCGATTGTATCTAATGCATCTTGTACCACCAACTGTCTCGCTCCACTAGCCAAGGTATTAAACGATAACTTTGGTATCGAAACAGGTCTTATGACAACGGTACATGCGACAACAGCAACACAAAAAACCGTCGATGGTCCAAGCTCGAAAGACTGGCGCGGTGGTCGTGGTGCAGGTCAAAACATCATTCCAAGCTCAACAGGTGCAGCAAAAGCTGTTGGTCGTGTTATCCCTGAATTAAACGGTAAATTAACCGGTATGGCGTTTCGCGTGCCAACGCCTAACGTATCAGTCGTCGATTTAACCGTTAATTTAAAAACCCCGGCAAGTTATGAAAAGATTTGTTCGGTGATCAAAGAAGCTGCTGAAGGTGACATGAAAGGCGTTCTCGCCTATACCGAAGATGCCGTCGTTTCTAATGACTTTATTGGTGAATCATGCACCAGCGTATTTGACGCCAAAGCAGGTATCGCCATGAGTGATACCTTTGTTAAATTGGTATCTTGGTACGATAACGAAATGGGTTATTCGCACAAAGTGTTAGATTTAGCGGCACATATCGCCAGTTATGATGACGCCACTGGGTAAACGCATCACCTAAACCGCAAATACCAAAAAGGGTGATTTATATCACCCTTTTTTTGTGTCTCTTATACATTTTTATGATGTTCCTCTGTTGGCTCTTTTCAGGACTATTTGTTACCTCAACCGAGCTAACGTCGCTTGATATATTACCTTTGCCACTTAAGTGCCGGATTATTGGCTTATGCTTAGCCGTTCGTTGACGGTAACCGCTTATGCATCAAAAAAGCGCCTTACTTGCTCTACCGGCATATGATCACCTTCATCCTTGCCATGATACATGGTGATGATATCGCCCTTTTCATCAATAAGTACCGCTAATGGCATAGATAACATGCGTCGTGACAACTCAACAGGAAAATAGCCGTGGGCTATGCCAGATACCACGCTCTTAAAGCGCCGGAAAAAGGCAGTAAAAAATCCGCGCCAAGACTTTTTAACACCAAACAAGTGATAATAAACGCGAAATTCGTCAGCAACGATAGGAAACACTTGCATGTGTTTACGGGATTGTTTGCGCAGATGATCGAGTTCGGACTCAAACACAGCGACCACATGGACGCGACTGCCCATCTCTTCTTTTAGCTTGGTAAGTTTTTCCAAATATAAGTGGCCAAGCGGGCAACTTGCAAATGGAAAAAAGCTTAATAAGTACTTTTTACCTTCTAATACGTCATTACTAAATTGGGTGCCATTGACGGTTGGCAGACTCACTTTTGGAACATGTTGACCTGTATGCATAATACCACCCCGTGAAAATTAAACGTGAACGGAGTCAGCTAAAGCTTAGCTTAAATACGCCAAATCACCCGTTTTTAAAGGCTTTTAGGATTCAGACAATATCGCACATACAAAAAAAGGCCCCATAAGAGGGGCCTAATACAAGTGCTCGCTTGTGTCGCTGTCGCGTTACTTATATGACGCGTTTTGCCAAATTTGCATCTTTTCAACCACGGTATTAAAGGTCCAATCACCTGGTACCTGCGTCGGTGGATATTCTTCGAACGTTTGTAAGAATTGAATCACTTCCGTTGCTGCTGGAGCCATCATGTACATGTGCTCAGCCCACCACTTGGTATATAAGCCTGAATCATGTGGTGCACTTTCATATGGGTCTTGGCGTAAATTCACAATCAATGGTGCACGACGCTCAATAAACGGACAGGTCCAAACATCCATACCATGGCATTTTTGTTCAAGGAATAAGAACTTCCAATCGTGGACACGAATACCGGCAACTTGACCGCCATCGGTAACGTAAACAAAGTTCTTACGTGGCCAGTCAGGGTTATTGTCGGCAACCGTATTCTTACCTTCGATTAATGCCGGTAGTAAATTATAACCATCTAAGTGATTGCGATAATTACGACCAATAAGTTCTTTGCCCTGTTTTAACTCTTCTTTAATGTTGGCGTTACCCGCCGCTGCTAATAGAGTTGGTGCCCAATCATTATGAGATGCCATTTCATTTACTATTTGTCCTGCTGGAATTTTAGCCGGCCAACGAACCATAGCGGGCACCCTAAAACCGCCTTCCCATGTGGTGTTTTTCTCGCCACGATAACGTACTGTACCGCCATCAGGCCAAGTTAGTTTTTCCGCACCATTATCGGTTGAGTACATAACGATAGTATTGTCAGCAATGCCTAAGTCATCTAATTTATCCAGTAATTGACCTACATGACCATCATGCTCGACCAAACCGTCACCGTATAGGCCACCGCGCTTTGATAAACCAACAGATTCTGGTTTTAAGTGTGTCCAAACGTGCATACGTGTAGCGTTAAACCAAACAAAAAATGGTTTCTTTTGTGCATGCGCTTTATCAATAAACTTCATCGTTGCCGCTAGAAACTCTTCATCTACTGTTTCCATGCGTTTTTTGGTTAACGGGCCAGTATCTTCAATCTTACCGTCTGCATAGGAATGAATAACACCTCGAGGCGAGAAACGCTTTTTCTGAGCCGCTGACATAAACTTGTCATAATCAACATTTTCAGGCTCTTCTTCGGCATTTAGGTGATACAAATTACCAAAGAACTCATCAAAACCATGATTGGTCGGCAAATGCTCATCTTGATCACCAAAGTGATTTTTACCAAATTGACCGGTCATATAGCCCATAGGTTTTAACATCGCTGCAATGGTAGCATCACGCTCGCGCATGCCCTCTTTCGCCCCAGGCAAACCAACTTTTGTTAAGCCTGTGCGCATAGGGTGTTGGCCGGTTATAAAGGCTGCTCGGCCTGCCGTACAGGAATTTTCGCCATAGTAATCAGTAAAAATAGCGCCTTCTTTGGCGATTCTATCGATATTTGGCGTCATATGCCCTGCTTGCCCCATACTGTAGGCACTGAGGTTGTCCATTCCGATATCATCTCCCCAAATAGCGAGGATGTTCGGACGACTGGTGTCCGTGGTTGCCATGGCAACGCTGGACATGGCCAATAAGCCAAATCCGACCGCCAACTTGCTTACTTGTTTACTAAACGACATAAAAATACCCTTTTGTAAATTTGCCTAAATAAATACAACAATTAATTTGCTGGCTATTTTAGGTAGATAAAAGGCTTTTTTGAAATGAAAGAAATGCACACGAGCATGAATCAAATTCATACTAACTTCTGTCCATAGCATAAGTAGTGCTATTTAACGCCATAAATTGCGCTGCATTAGCAATAACCCGTTATATTTAATTAACTAGGTTAATAGTGTTGAATAAATTAGTCTCTTTGGAATAACAGCATAGGAGTCGCTATGGACAATATACGCCGTGTTGATTTAAATCTTTTAGGCATTCTTTCGGTTTTGTTAAAGGAACAAAACCTTACACGTGCTGCAGAAAACCTAGGCATGACACAGTCAGCCGTTTCCCATGCACTAAAACGTTTACGTGCGCTATACAATGATCCTTTGTTTGAACGTAAGTCTGGAAAAATGAAACCGACGGCAAAAGCGCAAGCATTAGGCCCTAGAATTGAATATATAATTAATGAAATAAAAACCACCTTACCGACCCCATCGTCGCCTAACCCTGCCGACTTTAACACCCACTTTCGCATTAACATTCAAATTATTGGTCATACGCTAATTACCAACAAACTGATTGAACGCGTGTCAAAACAGGCGCCAAACGTAACCATTACCCTTACCACGGCAAACGCCAAGAATACCGACATGATGCTTAAAAACAGAGAGCTGGATATCGTCATTCAGCCGTTTAAGATGGCAGATGTCGGTTGTCATTCAAAAACAATTTATGCTGATAACATTGTCGTTGTGGCAAGAAAGGATCACCCAAGATTAAGTCAACTCGATGCCATTACCCTAGAAGACTACTTAGCCGAGTCGCACGCGGTTATGCTACCGATGGAAGATAATATCTACCCTTTGGCAGCTCTGACCGATGATTTTAGTGGTAACCGAAAGGTTCGCTACCAAAGTGAGAATATGCAGGACGTATTGCGCATTGTCGCCGTCACCGATTATCTTTGCGTCGTTCCTGAGTTTATATTAGCGAGTGCAACCAATCGCCAGGACTATCTATTTTTTAGACCGCCATTTGGACAACAGCGCACTTATGACATTTATATGTGTTGGTATTGGGGAACCGAGCATTTCCATGATCATCGCTGGCTACGACAAATGATTGTTGATATTAGCTCTGAGCAGCAACATACCTTGGACTAAGGTGAATTCTCGCCATAAAAAAACCGGTGACAATAAACCACCGGTTGTTCATGTCGAACTAGCGCTGCGCTGTTAAACAAATTGCTTCGATGCTTCAACAGCCGCTTTAGTAATTTCGGTAATACGATGCCAATCTTTATTCGCTACCGCATCGTCTGGCACCAACCAAGAACCACCAATACAAGCAACATTTTTCAGGCTTAAGTAATTGCCCATATTGTCTTGATTAATGCCACCTGTTGGGCAAAACGTAATATTAGGAAACGGTCCAGAAATAGATTTGATCGCCTTAGCTCCACCAATCGCTTCTGCAGGGAAGAATTTGAAGTGATCATAACCGCAATCGATACCCGTCATCAACTCTGAAATCGATGCGATACCTGGGATTAATGGCACGGTAGATGCTTTTGCCGCTTCTAACAATTCTTTCGTTAAACCTGGGCTTATCGCAAACTTTGCACCAGCATCAACAACTTGTTGAAAGGTCTCAGGGTTAGTCACGGTGCCCGCGCCAACCATCGCACTCGGTATTTTACTGGCGATTTCTGAGATAACCTGCAAAGCGTTATCGGTTCGCAGGGTCACTTCCAAAACGTTGATGCCACCGGCAATCAATGCGTTGGCAATAGGTACTGCGTCTTCAATGTTTTCAATAACCAACACTGGAACAATGGGTCCCATGGCAAAGATTTCTTGTGGCTGAGTTTGCCAATTAGTCGTTACAGTCATAGGGCCTCATTATTGTTTTGCTGAATTAAGTATGCGCTCGCGCCTAAAATGCCAGGCTGAGATTCGGTGATCACGTAAGTTGGTATGCCTGCGTTAAATTCTCGAAAACGATTTTTTGCTTCAAAGCGCTCTCTAAATTCACTGCTACGGAAAAATTCGATAAACCGTGGCACGATGCCACCAGCAATATAAGTTCCGCCAAATGCCGCAGTGGTTAACGCCAAATTACCAGCAAAACTACCTAACGTTTTACAAAACTGAGACAGTGCTTGCTGACAAATATCACAACTTGCGTCTAACGCTCGGGCTGAAATATCTTTTGCTTGATAATCTTCTGGCGATACACCTTTGATATGGCATAGCGCTTGATAAATTTGTTCAATACCCAAACCACTTAACAATTGCTCATACGATACCCGTGGGTATTTGTTTTGTAGAAAGCGTAAGATTTCAATTTCAGTCTCATCAACAGCCGCAAAATCAGCATGACCACCTTCGCCGCCCACACTAACCCATTGGTCATTGCCCCAAATAACGTTAGCAACACCGAGCCCAGTGCCAGGGCCGCAAATTGCGATTGGCTTTTTATCGACCGCTTCACCACCCCCGATTTTTACTTTTTGATCGTCACTTAATTTTGGTACCGCCCAGGCAATCGCCGTATAGTCATTGATCAAATACAAACGATTTAGATTTAAGTTGTTTTTCAATTGTGACTTAGAAAATTGCCAAGGCAAATTTGTCATTTTGATCAAGTCTTGGTCAACGGGACAAGCGATGGCCAAACAAGCGTTCACTTTTGCGCTGTCAATGTCATGTGCATTGAAATACAGCTCTAATACAGCTTGCAAACTTGGGTGCTCACCACACTGATACAAGGTTAAGTCTTTGACATCACCAGATTCGGTTACGACACCAACTCGTAAGTTTGTTCCGCCAATATCGGCGACGACGTTAATGATTGCTGCCGACATATTAATCACCTTCTGTAAACAAAGAACAGGCGCCAGTTTCTGCGCTGCTTAAGTTTTTACGCATAAAACCGAAGATTTCACGACCAACACCAGAGTGTTCATTTTGTGCGGTGAACTTAGCGTTTTCACGCTTCGCCAACTCTTGTTCATCAACCAACAAGGTTAGCTCGCCGGTAACACCATCAACCAAGATCATGTCGCCAGTTTCAACTTTCGCAATCAAGCCACCATCTAGCGCTTCTGGCACTAAATGAATTGCCGCAGGCACTTTACCTGATGCACCCGACATACGGCCATCGGTAAGCAAGGCTACGTGATATCCTTTATCTTGTAGAACACCAAGCGGTGGCGTTAGCTTATGTAATTCAGGCATACCGCGACCTTTAGGTCCTTGGAAACGTACCACGGCAACGAAGTCTTTATCTAAATCACCCGCTTTAAATGCTTTTTCAAGATCATGTTGATCTTCAAAAACAACCGCTGGGGCTTTAACTATCTCGGTACCAGGACGTAGCGCCGATGTTTTTAATACGGCGCGACCCAAGTTACCTTGTACCAGTCGTAAACCACCATCGGCTTTAAATGGTTGCTCAGTAGTGGCAATAACTTCTGCATCTCCAGAAGTCGTTGGGCCATCAATCCAAACAAGTTCACCATTTTGCATTACCGGTACTTGCGTGTACTTCTCAAGACCAGGACCACATATGGTTTGCACGTCTTGGTGTACCAAGTTGCCATCGATAAGCTCTCTAAACAGTAACGCCATACCACCAGCTTCTTGGAACTGATTTATGTCAGCGAAACCGTTAGGGTAAATACGCGTTAGCAGCGGTACCGCATCAGATAAGTCAGCAAAGTCATCCCAATTAACCAGAATACCAGCGGCTTTAGCAAAGGCGATGATATGCATTGTTAAGTTGGTTGAACCACCGGTTGCCAATAACGCAACGATAGCATTGACAATCGATTTCTCATCAATCATTTCACCAACCGGCATGTAGTTGCCCGATTGTTGCGTTAAACGAGTTACTTGACGCGCCGCAGCTTTAGTCAACTCTTCACGCAGGTTATCATTTGGTGGCACAAATGATGCGCCTGGCAAATGTAACCCCATCACTTCAACAACCAACTGGTTAGAATTCGCCGTACCGTAGAACGTACATGTACCAGGGCTGTGATAAGAGGCAGATTCTGCTTCAAGCAATTTGTCTTTACCTACTTCACCTTTGGCGAATTGTTGACGAACTCGAGCTTTTTCTTTATTTGGCAGACCCGATGGCATTGGACCTGCTGGAACAAATACCGTTGGTAGATGACCAAACGTCATTGCCGCAATCATTAAGCCCGGGACGATTTTGTCACAGATACCGAGCATCAAGGTGCCGTCAAACATGTTATGCGAAAGACCAACGGCACTCGACATAGCAATAACGTCACGGCTCATCAAGCTCAAATCCATACCTGGTTGACCTTGGGTAACCCCGTCACACATAGCCGGTACACCACCAGCAAATTGCGCCACACCGCCCGTTTCGCTAACGGCTTTTTTAATGACTGCAGGATAAGTCTCGTATGGTTGGTGCGCAGATAACATATCGTTATATGCCGACACGATGGCGATATCGCTGTGGTTTAAGCCTGTCAGTGTGTTTTTATCTTGCTTAGAACATGCCGCAAAGCCGTGCGCTAAGTTACCGCAGGACAGAACCGAACGATGCACTTTGTCAGATTTTGCATTGTTTAGCTTTTCTAAGTATTGCGCACGAGATTGTTTACTGCGCTCGATGATACGGTCGGTTACCGCTTGAATTTGTGGTTTTACCATAATTATTCCGCCCAAAGGATCTCAACTGTTTTTTGAGAATGCTGTAAAAATGCGCGTATCGGCATTTCTAATGCGTTCTGTGAAGATAGCGCTTGATCCAATACCGTCTGTTTGCTTTCACCAACAACGTGCAGATACAAGTGCTTGGCATTAATCAATGCCGGGAAATTAAAGGTTATTCTTTGATACGGCGCAGTGGTTGGTTCTGTTTTCATCAACCCAGGCGCTACATCGGTTGCTAAGCCTTGTTCAACTTGTGCAGAGCAAGGGAATATTGATGCCGTATGACCGTCTTCTCCCATACCAAGTACAACCACATCAAGGGGAAGCACATTAACAAGCTCTGCATTCTTTTTGTCCAATACTGCTTCGCTAAAATCGCCCTGTTCAACCAAGGAAAATAACGTCGCTGCTTGCGCTTTATTTTGTAGTAAATTCTCGCGCAATAACTTGTCGTTTGAATCTTTATGCTCGGTGTCGACCCAACGATCGTCAGCGAGCGTCACCGTTACTTTATCCCACGCGATGTCTTTATTAGAGAGCGCCGCAAAGAAGCCCTTTGGCGTACTGCCACCTGAAAAGGCAATACTGGCTTTGCCGTTTTTGGCAATGCCGTCGGCTAATTGTTCAGCAACACGATCGGCAAAGCTCTGATCCAGTTCACTGCGCGAGTTATAAACATGTTTATTAATCATTATTCATCCCAGTTTCTGTCGTCACGGGCAATTAAAGCAATAGACGATACCGGTCCCCATGAACCTGCTGCATAGCCTTTTGGTGCATCGTTAGACGAATTCCATGCATCCATAATACTGTCTACCCACTGCCATGATGCTTCGACTTCGTCACGACGAATGAATAAGCCTGAGTTACCATTAATGGCACTTAACACAAGTCTTTCATAAGCATCAACAACACGACTTTCGTCATTAAAATCAGAAAAGCTTAAATCAAGTTTGGCTTCGCGAATTTCCATTTCATTGGTAATTCCCGGTACTTTATTCATTACCGTCAATTCAACACCTTCATCTGGTTGCAAACGAATGGTTAATTTATTCGGCGGTAATTGGCCAAAACTGCTACCAAAGATATTATGAGGTTGGTGTTTGAAGTAGATAACAACTTCAGAGTGTTTACACGGCATGCGTTTACCAGTGCGCAGGTAAAACGGCACACCAGCCCATCGCCAGTTATCAATTTCTGCTTTGATCGCAACAAAAGATTCTGTCTTACTGTTTACGTTGGCACCCTCTTCTTCAAGATAGCCCGGTTTAGGTACGCCATTTAAATGACCTTTGGTGTACTGACCACGTACCGTTTTTTCATGAACATTACTGCGATCAATCTTGCGCAACGCTTTAATGACTTTTAGTTTTTCATCACGAATACTTTCAGAAGATAAATCTGTTGGTGGCTCCATCGCTAACAAGCTTAGGATTTGTAATAGATGGTTTTGCACCATATCTCGCATCTGCCCGGTATTATCATAAAACCCCCAACGGCCTTCGATACCCACACTTTCTGCGACAGTGATCTGCACGTGATCGATACAGTTATGATCCCAGTTCGTACTGAATAATGAATTCGCAAAACGAAGTGATATAAGGTTAAGAACGGTTTCTTTACCCAGGTAATGGTCGATACGATAAATTTGTGGCTCTTCAAAGTGACGACTAACCAAATCATTGATCACTTTAGATGAGTCAAGATCATGGCCAATTGGTTTTTCCATAACCACTCGAGCGTACTCATTGTTCAGACCCTGTGCTTCGAGTCCATCCGCAATAAGACCGTAAATACTTGGTGGTGTTGCTAAATAATACAGAACGTATTTATTGTCGCGGATTACGTTAGCAAGTTCTTTGTAGCCATTGGTATCTGCAAAATCGAGTTTTGCATAACTAAAGTGGGTAATAAATTTATCTACCACTTCAGCGTCTAGCTGATCACCAATAAAGGTGTTCAAGTTTTCTTTTACAAAATCTTGGAAGCCTGCATCGTTCATATCTAAACGAGCAACACCGATGATGTTTACGTTATCAACTAATAGCCCTTCTTTATATAAATGATAAAGAGCAGCGAATAATTTGCGTTTTGACAGGTCACCTGCAGCACCGAACAATACGATTTGCTCTGCAGACATCACGTTAGATTGCGTCATAGAATAGAATCTCTAAATTCAATGAAATTAAATTACATTTCGTACTAATTTAAACATTTTTTAGCGGCAGGTAAAGAGCTATTTGTAATTTAATTACACTGCCCGCCCCGCGCTTTTGCTGTTTAAACGCTTATTTTGAAACCAATATTCAAAATAACTTACAAAAGTATGGCGTTTTCTTGGTATTTTGAAAGTGTTTATGAAATTTTTTTACAAAATACTGTTTTATTATGTAAAAATACTTTACAGTAATTTTAAAATTGACTATCGAATTATGACCTATAATAAAGCAGCGATAAAATTCCCTGCTGGGTCAGTGTCGATTTGGTACGAGTCTACCAGGCTCCAAATAAAGTACCCGTGAGGTCTAGAATGAACATTTTAGAAAAAATAACCAACGAGTTTGACTCATTTAGTAAATCTGAACGTAAAGTCGCAGAAGTAATTTTAGCAAATCCTGCCCAGGTTATACATGCAAGTATTGCGTCTTTGGCAAAACAAGCAAATATCAGCGAGCCAACGGTTAACCGTTTTTGTCGCCGCTTGGACACCAAAGGCTACCCAGACTTTAAATTACACCTAGCACAATCATTGGCTAATGGTACCCCGTATGTGAATCGCCATGTCGACGAAAACGATACCGCTGAGGATTATACTAACAAAATCTTTGAATCAACCCTAGCCAACCTTGAGATGGCAAGAAAGAACCTTGATCCTCTGGTGATCAATCGTTCTGTTGACGTGCTTACTCAAGCGAATAAAATTTCTTTCTTCGGCTTAGGCGCATCAGCAATCGTCGCCCATGACGCACAAAATAAATTTTTCCGTTTCAACGTTCCCGTCGTCTACTTCGATGATGTATTAATGCAACGTATGAGTTCCATAAATTCACGTCAAGGTGACGTGGTTGTAGTGATATCACATACCGGCCGAACCAAGCCTTTAGTTGAAGTTGCCGGTATGGCTCGTGAAAATGATGCTATTGTTATTGGTATAACCGATGAACACAGCCCGTTAGCGAAGGAATGTAACATCGTTTTATCCCCTACGGTTGCTGAAGATACGGATTTATATATGCCGATGTCATCACGCATCGCACAGCTTACGCTAATCGATATTCTAGCCACAGGTTTCACATTACGACGTGGTTCTAAATTTAGAGATAACTTGAAAAAAGTTAAAGACAGTCTTCGCAGCTCGCGTTTTGAGCGAAACGACAAATAGTAAAGTAGGTTTAATCATGCCCAGAAGAACCAAAATTGTTGCTACCTTAGGGCCAGCAACGGACGATATTAATGTATTAACAGACGTTATCAAAGCAGGTGTAAATGTCGTACGCCTTAATTTCTCACACGGTACCCCAGAAGATCATATACAACGCGCAACAAATGTGCGCAAAGTTGCCAAAGAACTTGGCGTATATGTCGCCATTTTAGGTGACTTACAAGGTCCTAAGATTCGTGTATCAACCTTTAAGGATGGCCCTATTACCTTGGCAATTGGTGATAAGTTCACACTTGATGCGGAACTACCAAAAGGTGAAGGTGATCAACACGCTGTTGGTATCGATTATAAAGAATTACCAAATGACGTACGTTCTGGCGATGTTCTTTTGCTTGATGATGGCCGCGTACAACTAAAAGTTGACTCCATCGATGGCAATAAAGTTCATACCATAGTGACTGTTGGTGGTCCTTTATCCAACAACAAAGGTATTAACCGTCAAGGTGGTGGCCTTTCAGCAGCGGCATTAACAGACAAAGATAAAGAAGACATTAAATTAGCTGCGAAACTAGAAACCGATTTCTTAGCGGTATCATTTCCACGTGACGCAGCGGATATGCGTGAAGCACGCTTGCTTGCACAAGAAGCAAATTGTGATGCCCGTCTTGTATCGAAAATTGAACGTGCAGAAGCCGTTAACGACAACGATGTACTCGATGAAATTATCAAAGCATCGGATGTCGTCATGGTCGCTCGTGGTGACTTAGGTGTTGAAATTGGCGATCCAGAGTTAATTGGTAAGCAAAAACACATCATCGCTCGCTCACGTCAATTAAACCGTGTCGTTATAACGGCAACGCAAATGATGGAAACAATGATCACCCAGCCTATGCCGACTCGTGCAGAGGTTATGGATGTTGCTAACGCAGTACTCGATGGTACTGATGCGGTTATGTTAAGTGCTGAAACTGCAGCGGGTAAATACCCGGTAGAAACCGTAAAAGCGATGTCACAGGTGTGTATTGGCGCTGAAAAACAACGCTCGGTAAATATCTCGAAACACAGACTTGATCTTATGTTTAATGATATTTCGGAAACGATTCCTTTAACGGCTATGTATGCGGCGAATCATCTAAAAGGTGTAAAAGCGCTGATAGCCCTTACTGAATCAGGAATGACATCTAAGATTATGTCGCGTATAACCTCTGGTTTACCGATATTTTCATTGTCACGTCATCATAATACGTTATCGAAATCAGCCATCTATCGTGGCGTATATCCGGTAGAATTTGATTCAACCCAATCCACCGAAGAATCGTTAATGAAAAATGTCATTAAAGCGATACGAGCAGCCGGTGTTATTGAGTTAAATGAAGGCGATCAAGTAATTATGACCCACGGTGATTTAATGGAAACCGTTGGTGCAACCAACACCATAAAAATCCTGACCGTATAGTCATTAAAAAAGATTAAAAAAGCCAGCATTGCTGGCTTTTTTCTTTTCTGAATGAAGTGCTATCATAAAGCACAGGATGTGCGTTAGGAGGTCAATCATTATGAGTTCACAGAAACCAGTGCTTGCGGTACTTACCAGTGGCGGAGATTCACCGGGAATGAATGCAGCGATCAGAAGCTGTACCCTAGCAGCGCTGCAATCTGGCTATAAAGTCATAGGGTTTACCCATGGATACTATGGCATCCTACAAAACAAATATATCGAACTTCACGAACACGTTGTCCGCGACATTATCCATTGTGGTGGCACCATATTAAAAAGTGCACGTTGTCCTGAATTTAAGGAAGATGAAAGCCAACAACAAGCAGCTAAGAACTTAGAAGAGCTAAACGTCAAAGCGCTTATCGTTATTGGTGGCGACGGGTCGTTCAATGGCTTGATCCAATTAAGTCGTTATTATAAAGGTCAAGTAATTGGTCTTCCCGGTACCATAGACAATGACATCGATGGCACCGACTATACCATCGGCTTTGCCACGGCAGTAGAAACCGCCATCGAAGCAGTCGATAAGATTCGCGATACCGCCGACGCCTTTGAGCGCATTTTTATCGTCGAAGTAATGGGACGACACAGTGGCTTCTTAGCGCTTAATGTTGGCATTGCCAGTGGCGCCGAACAAATCATCACCTTTGAGAATTTCATAAATCCTGGCAAAGAATTAAAGAAAATTGCAGAACATATATCGTTGTGTAAAAAGCAACGCGGTATGAGCAGTTATTTGATTGTCGCAGCTGAAAACCTATGGCCAGGCGGCGTATATCGTTTAGCCGAAGACCTAGGCAATTACGCCAACATCAAATGTACGCCTTGTGTGCTTGGCTATATACAACGCGGTGGTAACCCACTCGCCAAAGATCGCATTCTCGCCACCAAATTAGGTGTGGGCGCAATACGTGCCATAGATAATGGTAAAACCATGTTAATGATTGCCGAATGCAACCGAGATATTAAGGAAGTGAGCTTAGCCATTGCTGTGGGCCATACCAAGACGGTAAATAAGGATTTATTGCAAGCACAAGAATCGGTGCTGGATATTGCCGCATTAGCGAAACAACAAGTGCTGTAACAGCGTCAACAGTCTGCTCGAATCACACGTCTGTTGTAACCAGCAGAGAAATTAGCTGCCAAGTACCGCTTGTTTTACTTTGTCTTTGTAACTGCGTGATACTTTCAATTCTTTTTGATTGGTAAGGATCAGGTAATATTCGCCATTGACGTTATTGCCAAACTTGTCGATAAAGTTACGGTTAACAATACTGGAGCGGTGTATACGTAGGAAGTGTTTGGGATCGAGCAACTCTTCCAACTCTTTCATTGTCTTTCTTAATATATGTGTGCCCTCATGGGTGTGCACACACATATAATCCCCTGCAGCATCGATACAGACGATTTCTTTGGTCGGCACTAAGGTGGTCTCACCAACATCTTTGATCGCTAATACATCAGAGTAGTTGCTGATTGACACCGGTGTGTTAGATGCCAAGTCTTGTAAAATTTGTTGGCAATCGTTGCCAGTAACTTCACTGACGAGCTCGGCGAGTTTTTGCTTATGTTCACCGGCCTGCTTTTGTTGCAACGCCGATTTAACGGTATCAATCGCTTGCTGCAAACGCTCCATATCGACGGGCTTGAGCATGTAATCAATAGCGCGCACATCAAATGCTTTAATTGCGTACTGATCAAACGCAGTGACGAACACCACCATTGGCATGTCTATGTTTGCGGAGGTAAGGTTTTGCACAACATCAAAGCCATTTAAACCAGGCATTTGAATATCAAGAAACACTAGATCGGGACGTTGCAGCTTGATGGCATCAATCGCTTGCTGGCCATTGCTACACTCACCAATGATATCGATATCATTGCAATCTTTTAATCGAACCATTAAGCCCTTTCTTGCTAACGGTTCATCATCTACCACGAGTGTTCGAAGTTGTGTCATTAACGGCTACTGTTCTTGTTGAAATGGGATGCGAATATTGATTTTAACGCCTGACGGCACATTATCACTGATCACCATTGAATAATTTTTATCATAAAGAGTCGCCAAACGCTCTCTGGTGTTTGCTAGGCCTACACCATTTTCTCTGGCTAACTCACCTTTAACTATCTTAGCGCCTGGACCATCATCTGACAATTCTAATAGCAAATCATTGGCAAAACGCGATACTTTCAGTGAAATGGTGCCACCATTCTCTTTCACCGCAATCGCATACTTAATGGCGTTTTCAACTAAAGGCTGGAACAACAAGCTCGGTACTAAGGCATTTTGACAATTTTTCTGGATCTCAAACTCTATGCGCAGTCGGTCTTCAAACCGCACTTTTTCAATATCCAAATACAATTGCAACGCTTTAATTTCTTGCGCCAGCGTGACTTTTTTCATCGTATCCATATCTAATGAATAACGTAAAAAGTCGCTGAGCTTGGTTACCATTGCGTTAGCGTTCTTATTTTCATCAATAAGCACAAGCGTAGAAATGGCATTAAGGGTATTAAACAAAAAGTGTGGGTTTAACTGATAACGCAACATTTTCAATTGCGCCTGATTGGCCATATTATTGGCGCTAAGTACTTTTTGTTTTTCTGTCTGCAGCATTTGATAGTACTTGATCACGAAGTACAAGCCACTCCACGACAGCATGATATAAAAGGACCACAAACTGGACTGGGTGTAATACAACCAAAAATCTGGTCGCCAGCCGTGTTTGTATATTTCCCAATAACTGATGTTTTTAACGACCTGCCAAAGCAAACCGGAAATATACGAAGAGACAATAACCACAAGGGCGATTTTTAACGGTGTCATATTCCAAGCGCGTCGATAGACGTAACGCAATGGATACGAAAAAATCGCTCCTGCATAAGCACTCAACAACGTTACCCAAGTAAATAGGTCACGTAAGTCGTGCAGCAACGAGCCAAGGTAATGGACAAACGCAAAGCCTACCCATCCACCAATGTGTAAAAACCAGAAAAAACGGTTTCTGTTTTCCAGAAATTCTTGCCAGTTCAAAATAAATTACAAACTATATAAACAACTTAGCGTTAATTATCAGTCATCTGCGATGTAAACGCACTGTTATTAATCGTAACCAATCTGTGATCTATCGCAAAAATCGTCTTTCTATCAAGGTTTTGCCGTGCTTTATTTGCGTCTCTGCCCAACTATGTTGTGCTTTATCAAAGTGGCCAATATCTGCAGATAGAAACCATAACATATTGATTAATAATGCGATATCAAGGTAACGCGTTACCTTTTCTGAGGATAAATTTGTGCTAAATGAAGATATATTGTGCTGATAGGCACTAATCGCGCAATTAATGTACTCTTGGCCAAGGTTATTGATGGCTAGCATCATCGCAATATCCCACTCAGGCTCCGCTAATACGGCACAATCAAAATCAACAAAATGTACGCCATCGCCGTGTAATACATTATTGAAATTTAGATCACCATGACAACTGACAAAGCGACTCGCATCAATGGATAAACTATCTAGTGTCTCAGATATGAGCGTATTAACATCTGCGAGTTGGATATTATTGGCCTTTAATTTCGGCTCTGCTGCGTTCGCTAAATCAGCGATGATGGAGGTCGGGCAAAGTACGTTAAGATCACAAGGTAGCTGATGTAGATTTGCCAGCGCCTTGCACGTTAACTGGATTTTGTCGCGATAGGACATGTTCAGTTGATTGAGATTTGCCGCATTGATAAATGACGATGCAACAAAGCCATGAACATCACTGACGTGTATGACTTTTGCCGCTAAGCCAGCTTTATCCGCTGCATGCCATAACTCTAGCCCAGGTATTGTTTGCTTGGCGCTAAACAGCTTTATCACAATAGGTTGAAAAAGCGGCTGAGTTTCTGATTGTGCGACAACAGCCGCCCGCACGACAAAACATTGTTGTGTCAAACCCGCGCTGAGCGTGGCTATACTGCCAGCCTCAACCTGCCAAGGTAAGTCTTTAATGATGTCTTCTAATTGTTGCGAGATAGCATCAGACATTAACATTAACCAGCTTCAATAGGTGTCGGTAGCTGTTGCTGTTGCTGTTGCTGTTGATAGTCTTTATACCACTTATAAATTCCAATAAAGCACATAACGATATTAAACAGTGCGAGTAACGCTGTCGGCTCTAAGCCTTTTTGTAAGTACAAGTAGGCTGAGACGCTGTTTATAATGATCCAATACAACCAGTTTTCCAGTAATTTGATGGTCACTAGGTAGGTTGTCATCACCGCAAAAACCGTAGTGAATGTATCCAGATAAGCAAAATCTGCTTGGGTATAATTGTCCATAAACCAACCCAAAGCTAGGCTCAACAGACTCATCGACACGATAATCAGTAAATGTCTTTGCCATGGCCAGGTAATCACCGGCAAGCTGTTTTCTGCGGTTAAAAAATGTGAGTTTTGCCAACGATACCAACCATATATCGCCATCGCCATATAATAGATATTTAATAACGACTCCATAAGCAGCGAGACATCATAAAAAATAATCGTAAAAATTAACGTACTGACGAAGGCCGCCGGCCAACACCAGGAATTATTGCGCGCCACAAGCACCACATAGGCGACGGATAATAATACCGCCGTCAATTCCCAAAATGGTGCATTTAAAAAATATTGCAGACTGTTTTCTAACACACCGCCACCTACAGTTCAGGTTCCGCTTCAGGCGCATCCAAACTGCGTTCACCTGCGATAAACTTACAAACAAATACGGCACTACCGAGTTGCTGATGAGCGATTTTAATCTGTTGCATGACGGCATTAACCGCAAGATCGTACTCACCGAATACTTGGGTACTCATACCGTTAGTAACAACCTTAAGCCCTTCTACTTCTCGCAAGGAAAAAATGAACTGCCAAATGTCTTTTTTAAATTGTGCTTCGGCGAGGGGGTACAGGCTGATATCTATAGAAGCTTGCATAACATACTCTCTATTAAAAAAGGTGCCAGTATACTGGCACCAAACGTGATTAGAATGAGTAATCAAATGTTACGCCATACTCTTTTGGCGCACCGTATTGATAATACCCTTTCGCGGTATATCCATCTCGAGGATCATTACCAAAATAGAAGCCACGAGTTTGATAGTCTTCATCGGTCAGATTACGTCCCCAAAGCTTAACACTCCAGTTGCTGGCGAAATACGTCAAAGAGGCATTAACCAATTCCACCGCATCGGATTTATCATCATGTGAGTCAGAAAAGAAGAATTCATCTTTGCCATCTACATTGATATTCGCTAACCAATCATCACCAATGAAATAGTTTACACCAAGGTTAAATTGATAGTTTGGCGCGTGTGCTTGTTCACGACCAGAGAAGTCTTCACCGTTGCCATTGATAAAATCTTTATATTCTGTATCTAAATAACCAATTGCTGCGTACAGTTCGAGTGCCTGTGTGACTTGCCAACCGGCGTCCAACTCAATACCTTGGTTTACACCAGAGGCCGCATTATCTAAATAGATTAAGAACTCCGACGTACCATCTGGGCGCTTCAATTCTTCGTAGGTTTTAACCTGCATGTCATCACGATCCATATAAAACACCGCCGCCCTTAGGTAAGCACTGTTATCCAGAAAGTTGGTTTTAAGGCCTAACTCGTAATTCCATAGGTATTCTGGATCAAATCGTCGTTGTTGCTCTGATAAGGTACCGTCAGTATTAATGCCACCAGCTTTAAAACCGCGATTTACAGAGGCATAGTACAAGGTTTCACTGCTTGCTTGATAACCCAACACTAACTTACCACCAACCATGGTGTCGTCATCGTCATAGCTCAGTTGTTCAGAGTCACTGTAATCCAGTTCCCACTGCTCAACACGTATGCCTGACGTCAACGTGAGCTTATCACTAAGTTTACTATCAAGTTGTAAAAACGCCGCATAGGTTGTGGTTTCATAATTAGAATCAAAATCACTGGCTGCGTAGGTATACTGGCGCAGTAAATCGTGTTCATCGAAACGTGTATAAAGACCGGTTACCCATTGCGTAGAATTAGCAAAAATGCCACCTTCAGTACCAGAGACAAAACGTAACTCAGCGGTTGAGGTTGTCTTATCTCGAAAGTAATGATCCGTTGACGAGTAATCACCATAGATACATTCGTTTTGCTGACACAAGGTCGGATTAGACCAATCCTCATCATAGCCATAGCCCATGTCAGAATCAGCATGACTAAAAATGGTAATAACATCTGCGGTATTTGAGCCACTATAAGTCGCCTTTACGCTACCAGCATAGGTCTCTTGGGTATCAAAGCCAGGCTGATCAGAGAGCGTTTCACGCGTATTGTCCAAACTAAACGTATCGTAACCATTGTCAAAATCAAAATAGAATAACGCAACATCAATGCTCAGATCCGTGCTTGCCTGATAGACAAACTTACTGCGTGCGGTTAACTCATCACGATTATTGGTATCGTCGGCATCCAGAAATGTATTATCGACAAAGCCATCACTTTCATATTGTTCAACAGCAATTCGATAGCCAAGTTTATCGGTAGCAGGACCAGAAAATACAGCGCCAAGTGACCAGCTATCGTAGTTTCCAGCCATGGCACGTACTTGCCCTTCAAATTCTTCAGTTGGTTGCTTGCTGACCATATTGATCACACCAGCTAAGGCGTTGGCACCAAATTTTGTGCCTTGTGGACCACGAAACACTTCGACTTGAGCAATATCAAACATAGAAGACACACTGCCGATACCGGTAAAGTCTACTTCGTCGATAATGATACCCACGGATGGATTAATCGGTTCTTGAAATTGACTACGCTCGCCAATACCGCGGATTTGATAATAGCGAGCACGATTGCTACCGCTGGAAAAGTTAACGTTTGGTGTGGCTAAAACAATTTCTTCAAGGTTTTGCGCATTGCGAATAGCAATATCGCTTTCATCGATAACCGATAGGCTTGACGCCATTGTTTGTAAGTTTTGATCACGATAATCACCGGTAACGGTAATTGTAATTGTTTCAATGGCATCGTTTTCTGTGGATTGTGCAAAGCTATAGTTAGACGAAAGCAATGCGATGGCTACGGCATTAAAAACCATACTAGATTTAAAAGACATACAGATCTCTCTAATGTTATTGCTGTTGAGATCCGGCACAAGAAATGTTCAGGTAATTCCTGTCACGATGTTACTAAAAAGGGAAGCTAAGCAACATCGTTCGACCATTCCTACGCCGGTATTATCCGGTTCAGGTTCAAAGGGTTTGCGTTAGCATCTCAGTTATCGGTTTTCACCCATAACACCCCCTGGTTCGACGCGCATGATAACAACTTACTACACAATTTAACAATAGATATTGATAAACAAGCCAAAAATTAACGTCCAGCCATAAAAAACGAGGCCGAAGCCTCGTTATTCTATTGCGCTAATTGCACCACTAGATTGCTAACATCGGCCCTAAAGGCTCGCCGCCGACTAAGTGCATATGGATATGGTAGACTTCTTGACCACCGTGATCATTACAGTTCATGATTAATCGATAACCATCCTCACTGATGCCCTCTTCTGCCGCCAGGTTACGGGCGACGGTGATCATTCGACCCAGCGCTAATTCGTCATCCTCACTGACATCATTAATGGTGGGAATTAATGTATTGGGAATAATTAATATATGAGATTTCGCTTTCGGCGATATATCCCGAAACGCGGTTACCAGATCGTCTTGATACAACAATGGCGTCGGGATTTCCTGACGAATAATTTTTGAAAAAATGGTCTCTTCAGCCATAACTAAGTCCTTGATGAGTTTCTATTTAGCTAGTAGGTATTAAAGACGCCTTGTAATTTACTAGCATGGCGTTCACTAATTCTTGTATTTTCGCTTGTTTTTCGTTAACCGGAACATTCTTTTTGACCGCTTGACTGACCACAGAACGCCATACAGATTTCTGTGTCTTAGGGTCAATCATATCAATGATAAGCGTTCCCTCGGTGTAATCTTTAACCTGTACTTCTTGCACAGGGTAAGGGTAACTGTAGATACCGCGACAACGCCAGCAATTATAAACGCCAGTATTGTAAGTGCGAATTTCGGTTTTATCTTTGGTTGCAACCTGAAAGCGAACCAAAGTGTCTGCGACCTCGGCATCCACTTCAGCCATACCTTTATTGCGCAGCGCAACCGCTATTGCTTTGATGATGCGATCATTGTCTAAACTGCTTAATTGCCTATTTAACGGCTTGCTTTGTGTCTGATCTGCTTTAAAGGGGTCAATGACAGCAAAGGTTGATACTGTGCTGAAATCATATTCTGGGTTGTAATCGATATCCGGTTTATAGCTTGTTGCGCAGGCAACCATCATAGTGCTTGCGACGAGTATCATCAGGTATTTAAAATTCATAATATCTCCACGGTATCAGTCTTTACTGTGCCTTGTTATATAGTACGTAGACCGGCTATTTTAGGCTTAAGTTCACGGTAATTATTGGTTTTCTATTTGATCGATAAAAGTTTGTGATTGCATAATCGAATCATTCATATGCTTAATCAACACGTCAACATCCGCTTTTATTGATGCATATTCGCCTTGCAACTGGCCTACCGCTTTCGCATTCAAGTTATGTTTAAGGTACAACATGTTGTCTTTTAACGCCGCTAACACCGGTTGCATCGACTTTTCGGCACGGCGCATGGTTTTCATTAGTTTGTCGTAGTTACGTTGCGTCTCGGTTAATTTTGCCTGACTTTGACGTTGCAGGTTCTTACTAGAGTACTGGCCAATTTCATCTTGCCACTCATCAAATAACGCTTCAGAGACATCCTCGATTGAATCAATACGATCACTGACGTCATCGGCGGCATCTTGTGAGTCTTCATAATTTTCAAGGGTGATCTCGTATTGTTGCTGCAAATCACCGCCTTCAAAATCAATCAATTCGCTCAATTGCTCTAATGCCGATTTAAACTGCTCTTGCGCATCTTGCTGAGACTCTTTAGCGCCTTCAACTCTATCGACCATAATATCGCGCTTGTGTGTACCAACCGATTCCATCGCCGAGTAATACGCAGATTGACAGCCTGCCAATGTAATTAATAAGCCAATCAAACACAGTCGACGTACAAAATCCATAACCCGTCCTAAACAATAAGTTGTTGATAATTAAAGCATACGACAAAAGACAATTTTTATAAATGCTAAGCTGACGAATGTTTAGGTAAGCAACAATTACCAACTGGTTTCAAACTTAAGCCCCAGCCATGGAATAACCTCACCATCTTCAGACTTATACTCACCGGTAATGTTGTTGAATTCTTCTTCACCGTCTGTCGATGTAGCCAATACATTTAACACATCGACAAAGGCGATGATATTAACCGGTCCCCAGGTTTTGAAGTAATCCACACGCACGTTAAGTTGATGAAAGTTGTCTTTACGCTCGGTATTATTGGTAAAGTATTCCTGAGAATATCGCAGTGGATTGCCATCACCTAATACGTTTTCATTAATAATAAAGTCATCGTCTGGCTCGCCCGTGTAATATTTCCAACGCGCGCCGATTTTCCAGTTTTGGTTTATTTCCCAACTAAGCGCTAACGTTACCACATGAGGACGGTGATTATCGGCATCGTATTCTCCTTCTCCGTCATTATCGTCCCTTGTCGATTCGTTATAGGAATAGGTGAATTGCCCTGACCAATCATCGGTAAAGTAGCGGGTTAACACCGCATCCATACCATACGAATCCCCTTCACCGTTATTGCTCAACAAGCCATCGGTACGTGCACTATCGACAACGAGTTTGTCCAAATCTTGATAATAAAGTTCGACTAACAAGTTGTACTCTTTCGTTAACAGCCAATTACCACCTACTGATACATGGGTAATTTTTTCATTTTCTAAGTCTTCATTTTCAGGATCCGACGCCCTATCAAGAAAACGGGGCGCTTGATAAAAAATGCCTGTAGAAAAGGTATATTGACTTGTTATCGAAGGCGTCCAGGCAAAATTAAAACGTGGCGATAAAAGGTCTTGCTCTGACAAGTCATCGCGATCGTATCGCACACCTGCATTTATTTGGTATTCATGCCAACGATAGGTTTGCTCAACATAACCCGCTATTGAGGTTGCCGTTATATCGTATGAAGAGTTGATAAACTCTGGCATTAAAACGATATATTTTTGCTCAGGTGACGGTCTGAAATCGTCTTGATCGTAAGTAAACTGTATCCAGTCATCGTCTAGTACCGTGTCAAAACTTAAATCGTAATCTCTCACCTCTAACCCCATGTTGATTTCACCAATGGCATTAAAGGTGGTTAGATCGAGTCGAAGTCCAATTTCGGTTTCTTCTTCATCAATCATCAAAATATCACGACGAACGGGAATGTCTTGATAAGGTGTGTCAAGAGGGACAAGATCAGGATACGCTTCACCTTGAGAGCTCGATTTATCGCTGGTTCGATAATATATGTTGCTAGACAATTCGCTTTCACTGCCCAACAAGGTTAACCAAGTTAAGCCAACTAAAGTACTGTCTTGTTCATTAAAG